>JBNLDK010000079.1:0-85329 GCA_050304295.1 Polyangiaceae bacterium | reverse complement strand
TACACCGTGCCCGGCTCCGGCAGCTTCGTCCACACCTTGGTCAACGTGTCCGACTCGGTGGACCTCTCCATCGACGACTCCTCGGGAGATACTGTGGTCACTCTGACCTCGGGCAACGCCTACACACCGACCGATGCGGGCGTTGTCAGAATCGAACCTTGATTCCACTCGGGAGCGTGAGGGGTGCCTCCGAGGGAAAGGTGCGGTCGCCATGGAATCGGCGGCTCGACGGCTCGGCGGCTCGGACCAACCGGATGAACCGCTAGCGCGGTCGCTCGCTGTCTGCCCCTCGAGAGACTCGCGCTCGCATCGGGCCGCAGCCGAACCCGGCCCTGCAGTTCCCTTTCGGCAGATATTGACCGATCCATCAACCGGAGACACGAGACGAGAGTGCGCTAGCCTCGAAGGCAGTCTCTCGTTTACCCACTTGAAGCTCGTGTAGTATGGTGCAGCAACCTGCGCAGACCGGCCCATCGGGCGACTAAGGCAGTATCCATGGAATTCGCCATCACGAGAGCGGAGGGTATCGTTACCCTCACCGTTGCCGGCGAGTTGGACGCGCTCAGCGTTGCTGACCTCCGACCGACGGTGGACGGACTTGCGGCCGAGGAGCCTCCCCATGTCATCGTCGAGTTGAGCGGGTTGCGGCTGATTGACAGCTCGGGTGTCGGTGCCATTGTCTCGCTGTTCAAGCGAGTCAGAGCGTATGGGGGACGCTTCGAAGTCCGAGAAGTACAGGGCCAACCGTTGTCCATTTTCAAGGTGCTGAGGTTGGACCGCGTCTTCATGCTCGGTTGACCAGCGCCGGTTCCAAGCTAGAGGATTCCGATGGCCACGAAGGCTCACCGGGAGAAAGCCGCGGATCCCAGCGACGAGCTGAAGAAACAGCTCGATCTGGTTCTCGGGATTGCGCTTCGCGTTTGGCGTCGCCGCCTCTTGATTCTCGCCGTGGTACCGCTTGCGGTAGTCGGATTCTTGGTGGGTCCTCGACTGATGCCACCGAAGTACGCTTCCGAGGCAGTACTGCTCTACCGGTCAGTACTGCGGTCCGAAACGGTGCTCGGTAGTGACTCCGTCGTTGACGAGAGTTCGCGGTCCCGAGGACAGCGGCTGTGCAGCTCGCTCTGGTCGGCAAGTACACTGGAGCAGATCATTCTTGGGGAGAACCTCTACGCGGGCACGCGCGAGCGCCTCGGGATGCGCGACGCGGTCATCGCCCTGCGAGAAGATGGCTCGTGCGACCTCGGTGAGGCTGACACGATTCGTATCATGTTCGAGGGACCAGATCCCGACCTCGTCTTCCGCGTCACATCCAGTCTGGCCAACACCCTGATCGAGATTGCGTCGCGTGAAGGCGTCGAGCAGGCACAGAAGACCTTGCTCTTCCTCGAGGCCGAGGAACGCCAGATCGCGGCAGTGCTGCGCAAGAAAGAGCAAGAGCACGCCGAGTTCCTCCATCAGCATCCCGAGTTCCTCAACGAACCCGGAAGCAATCGTTCCGGTACAGCATCAGCGATCGCGAACCCAAGCAGCACAGTCATCACGCTGCGTCGGCAGGCCGACCGCTTGCGCCGCCAGCTGGCGACCGCTGCCGCCTCCGCGGAACCGCAAGAGAGTGCCCCGGCGCCCCCCCCCGAACGCGAACTCACGCCCGAGTCTCGCCAGGCCATCGCTCGCGCCGAATCGACGCTCGTCCAGGCTCGCGAGAACCTCAGCCGCGTCCGTGAACGGTTCACGCCACAGCATCCCGACGTCATCGCGGCCCAGAACTCGGTCGCTCGTGCGATAAGCGACGTAGCCAGGGAGAAAGCGGCGGCGCAGTACGTGGATCCGCCTGCCCGAACCTCCCCCACTCCGGCGGGACCAAGCAGTGCCGATCGCGTTCGCATGCGTGCTCAGTTGAATCAGATCGAGCGGGCCATGCAGAGAGCAGTGGGGGGTGGAGACGAACCATCCAACCAGGTCGAGCAGCTGGCGTCGCTCGAGGCACGCTGGCACCAGTTGACCCGCGAGTTGGAGACCGCCCGGAGTCGCCACGAGCAGGTCGCATCCCGACTCTTCCGCGCCTTAATTCTTGTCAAGGCGACCAACAGCGGCGAAGGCAGCCCGCTGGTAATGGTGGATCAGCCGTACCGGCCCGGACGCCCCAGCTCGATGGGCCCACGGAGGACCGCACTGATGGGAGCCGCCGCCCTGAGCTTCTTCGGATTCCTGGCGATCGTGGGGCTGGCGCTACTCGACGATCGCATCTACACCGCCGGCGAAGTCGAGCGGTTGAGCCTGGGGAAGATCGTGCACACGCAGCGGAGGGCCCGTGGGTAGCGGGCGCCAGCCCGCGCGATCGCCCATGATCCGCGCAGCGGTAGCCGAGGACCCAACTGACGGCTGCGCCGCTGCCGAGCCAGCCAGTGGCGTTGCTTGGATTCTCGGTGTTTCCCCCGCCTCGGGGGAGGGGCAAGTACGCCGAAGGCACCATCTCACACTGCCGAACAACCCAAGCGTCGCTCGTCATGCAGCGCTCTTCACTCGAGTTGAACCGCAGTTCGCGCAGCGAATGACAACCCGGAGTCGGCGGATGACTCCGCCGACTCCCATGAATGACAGCACCAGGCTCAGACTGGGCCGTCCGAGCGGAGCCCCCACCATCATCCGCACTGGGGGGCGGGGCGGAGCAGGCCCGATCATCGTCAGCACCGCCTCGGTCAGGTGACACTGTGGCACCGGGAAGCAGCAGAGTCGCTGGGACCAGATGGATCGCGCTGGTTTGCTCAGGCCTCGGCGCCAGCGCCTGGACAGCGACGGCTCACGCGCAGAGCAGCTTGCAGGGCACCGGCTCAGTTGCCCTGACATGGACGGACAACGTTCTCAATGCGCCGGACAGTCCCGCTCCTGGTAGCCCCATCCGCGAGGCGGCCTGGTCGCTGGCCCTATCGCCAGGCATTCGTTTCGACCATCGCACCTCACGCGCGGAGTACACCGCCAGCTACGGCCATCCGATCCGAATCTATCTCGATCGAGACGTTCCCGTGGAGCAGTCCGAGGTGATGGGCCTCACCGGCACTTTCGCGCTTTCCGAACGAGACCAACTCACTCTGGGCGCGACGACGAGTCACGCGCTTACTTCAGACGCGCTGAGCGTACCCTCGGAACGGGCCACCACCGCCCCCACGCCAGCCGGCCGCACGCGAATCCTGAGTTTCTCGGCAAATGAGAGTTTCACTCGCGCCCTAAGCGAGACCTGGTCGCTCGGACAGCTCGCCTCCTTCGCTCACACGACCCCGATCGACGATCCGGAAGACGAGCCAGCAAACTACACGACCAACGCTGGTCTGACGCTGAGCCACGACCGCCCGAGGGACACCTACGGGGCAGACCTCGACGTATCTTACCTGGGAAGCTCCCGCGAACCGACACCTGCTGAAGCGGACCCAGCGCGCTGGTCGGGATCCATCGTCGGGCGGTGGTCGCACCAGTATTCCGAAAGCGTGTCCTCCCAACTGACGGCAGGTTCGGGACTGGTCTTCGGGGGCGACGGCGGGCTGATACCCTCCCCATTGGCCTCCGCAACACTGCAGCACGCGCGCGGACTGAGCTCCCAGTCGATCACCGCATCGCGCACACTCGAGCCCGACGTCTTGACCGGAGTCCTGTTCCTCGTTGACAGCGTGCGTGCCGACTTGGTGCTGGCACTGGAACCAACTGGTCGTCTCAGCGGTAGAGCGAGTACCGGACTCTCGTCGAATCGCGCCGTCGCGTCTGACGCCATCACCGAGGACGTCAAGGTCTGGACCTCCGAAGTGGGACTCGACTGGGGCTTCCTTCCTGGCCTCCTGGGTGCCAGTGTCGTCTACCAGTATCAGCAGCAGTGGAGCGCATCAGACAGCGGAGACCTCGCAGATTTCTCCCGCAACCAAGTAATGCTCGTAGTTGGAGGGCAGTTCCCTCGTCAAGGGTTCCAACTGCGAGGCACTCGGAGCATCGGAGTGACGGCAAGCGAGCGCCCGATCGGCGGATCGCTATCCGCCGTATCGGCAGGCTCGCGCACGCCGCGCGGGCAGGAGGCGCGTGGAAATGCTGGCGCGCCCCCTGCAGCCGGAAGCGCGCCCTCACCATGACAGTTGGCCACATGAATACCGAGCGGCCGCTCCGGCTCGGGCCCAGGCTGCGCCGCGGACCGCGAGAGTAGCTGCAGCCGAAGCTGCAGTCTGGTATGCGTAGGCATTCTTTGGATGCCGCTGGAGGGAGTTTGACTCTGAAGGTTGCGATTATCGGCTGTGGCAAGATCGCCGACGCCCACGTCGAGGAACTCCAGAAGTTGCCTCGGCTGGGTGAGATCGTTGCCGCCTGCGACCGGGAATCGTTGATGGCGGAGCAACTGGCCACCCGCTACGGGCTGCCCGCGCACTACGATGATCTCGATGCGATGCTGGCCCGCGAACGCCCCGACGTGGTGCACATCACGACACCGCCCGGTTCGCACGCTTCCATTGCCGCGCGCGCCCTCGACGCTGGCTGCCACGTGTACGTCGAGAAGCCGCTGACACCAACCTACGAAGAAACGGTGAGACTCCTCGAACACGCCCGCGCTTCAAAGCGAATGGTGACCGTTGGCTATACCTACTATTTCGATCCCCCGGCTCTCGAAATGCGCGACCTCATTGCCGCTGGCGTCGTGGGGGAAATCGTCCACCTCGAGAGCTGCTACGGATACAACCTGGCTGGACCATACGGCGCGGGAATCCTCGCCGACGCGAACCACTGGGTACACGGGCTCCCCGGCAAACTGTTCCAGAACAACATCGATCACCTGCTGAACAAGGTGACCGAGTTCATCGACGACGAGCACCCCAACATCTGGGCACACGGGCGGGTCTTGCGCTCATCGCGCATTGGCGATGCACGAGACAGCATGGTGGACGAGCTGCGGCTGGCCATCGTGGGTAGTCGAGTGACCGCGTTCGGGTTGTTCTCCGCGCACGCTCGACCAACGGGCCACTATCTCCGCGTGTTTGGCACCGAGAACACCCTGCACGTCGATTTCGTGGAGCGCACGGTTTCCATCGAGGGCGTGGCTCAGCTGCCGAGCGCGATCGGAAGGTTGGTCCCGCCGTTTGCGCGAGCGGCTGGGTTGGCTCGGGCGGGACTGCGCAACATCGAGCGCTTCGCGCGCAGTGACTTCCAGTTCTTCGCGGGGCTGTCCTATCTGATTCAGTCCTTCTATGCATCGATCACCGAAGGGAAGCCGCCGCCGATCGCCGAACGGGATATGTTGCGCATCGCCCGGTGGATGGACGAGGTCATTGCTCAAGTGCCCCAGCAGGGAGACGAGGGACGCGAGGTCGTATGACCGTTCTCGTAACAGGTTCAAACGGATTCCTGGGAACGCGACTGGTGGATCGCCTTCTGGAGCGAAGACGGGATCGCGTCATCTGCCTGGTGCGCCCAGCGAGCAATCGCAGTCGCCTGGAAGCAGCGCTTTCGCGCCACCAGGGCAATTTCGAAATCCGCGTCGGGAGCCTGGCGTCGGTCGACGCGGCCGCCGACGCCATCGCGGGGGTGGACCAGATTCAGCACCTGGCGGCGGCGCTGAGTGGGTCGGGCGCCGACATGGTGCTCAACACCGTCGTCACATCGAGAAACCTGCTCGAAGCGGCAAGCCGACTGCAGCAATCACCCAAGATCGTACTCACCAGCTCCTTCGCACTGTACGGAGTTGCCGAAATGCCGCGGGGTGCCCTCGTCAGTGAGGGGAGTCCGATCGAACGCCATCCCGAGCAGCGAGACCTCTATTCGTTCACCAAGGCCCGGCAGGAAAGGCTCTTCTGGGACTATCGCCAACGGCACGGACTACCCCTCGTCGTCGTCCGTCCCGGTGTCATCTACGGCCCCGGAGGCACGCCAATGTCGAACCGCGTCGGGCTGAGGCTCCCCGGGGTCTTCCTGCACCTGGGCGGGAACAACACTCTGCCGCTGACCTACGTGGAGAACTGTGCCGAAGCGCTGGTCGTCGCCGGCGAGCGTTGCCCTGGGGACGGCGAAGTCGTGAACGTGGTGGACGACAATCTGCCAACCTGCGCCCAGTACCTCGCGCGATACCGACGCGAGGTGGAACCGCTGCGCTCGGTCAGGCTCCCCTACTTCGCGACGTCGTTGCTGGCACGCGCGGTGGATGCCTACCACACGCACTCGAAAGGTCAGCTCCCGGCGATCCTGACCCCATACAAGGCGGCCAGCCTGTGGAGCGGCAATCGGTTCGACAACACTCGCCTGAAGGAACTGGGGTGGCGCCAGCCCGTCTCCACTGAGGAGGGGCTGTCACGGACGTTTGCCTGGCTCCAAGAGCAGCGCCGCACTCCCATGACGTAGCACGAACGGTTCCTGTTCGCGGCGCACGTGTCCCCTGCGGAGAGGGAGCGCGCGCTCCGGTGACGCTGCGTCGCCCCGCCCCCCGCAGACGCCAGGACGGCCCCCGGGAACATCGAGAGCCGTCGGGGAATGGCCTTGCCCCAGAGCCACCGCGGTCTAACATCATTGTTGGGCGCCTCGAGCGCTCGCGATGACACGATAGCCATGGATCCCCCCGACTCCTCGAAACGCGTTCGCGACCAGCTGGAAGTCTGGAAGGACGGGGCCACCCAGCCCTACTTCTTTCCACTCTACGTCGAGCGCACGGTGCTGGGGAGTGGCAGCCAGGCCCACGTCGTCTTGGAAGACGAGAGCATCGCTCCCGTTCACGCGGAGTTGATTCGAAGTGCCTTCGGCCGCTTTCGCATTCGCGATCTGTCGGGATCGTCCAACGTCTACTACCAGGGGACGCCCGTCGTCGATCGACTGCTGGATCCGGGTGAGGACGTGCGTGTGGGCACGTTCACGCTACGGATCCGCAAGCGCAGCTCCTCCGAGTACCGGTTCTCGCTGCCCGACCCCGAAGCGACGACATCCAGCACCCGGATGGCACGCACCGGACACCCGACGATTAGTGGAGAGCACCTGGCGAGCTTGATGCGACTCGGCCGGACGCTGGTCAGGACTGCCAGCACTCGCGCGCGGATGCAGAGCGTGTGCGATGCCATGGTGGCATCCCCGTGCCAAGCTCGGAGCGCAACCATCCTGCGCATCCACGACGGAGGCAGGGTCGAGGTCCTCCGGGGAGCGACGGCCAGCGGGGATCCAGACGAGCTGGGATTTCCTGCGACGATGGTCAGTCGACTTCTCGAGTCTCGCGGACCAGTGATGGACGTGCACGATGACGTGAGCATCATGGCCTGCCCCGTGCTGTTGGAAGACGACCGCCTCGATGCCCTGTTCTGTACCTTTCCTCCCGATCACGCCTCGCGGGAGTGGCTCTCGCTGGTCGCGCTGGCAGCCGAAGCCCACCAGCAGGCAGAGCTGGTCTGGGAGATGCGCACCCAAGTGCGTGAGAGCGCCCGGGTAGAGCGAGAGCTGGAAATGGCTCGCGAGATCCAGGATGGGCTGATTCCGAAGGCTCTGCAGTTCGATGGGATGCTCCGAGGGGTCGACGTGGCAGTCGGCTTCGAGCCCTGTCGCTGGGTGGGCGGTGACTACGTGGACGCCGTGGCCTTGCAGGACGGCAGGGTCCTGCTCGCGGTCGCCGATGTCTGCGGAAAGGGGATGCAGGCTGCCATGGTAGCCTCCGCCGTCCACACGGCAATCCATACCGTCGCCGGCTACACGTCGAGCATTCCGGAGTTGCTCGAGCGCATCAACCTGCACCTCTGCAACTTCCTCCCTTCTCACTCGTTCGTGACCGCAGTCTGTGCTGCACTCGACCTGGCGACAGGAGACATCGAGTACGCTTCCGCTGGTCACCCCCCCGCCCTGATTGCGCAGCCAAGTGGCACCGTCGACTTTCTCGAGCATGGCGACAACCCCGCGCTCGGCATGATGGACACACGCATCGTGGCGCGAAGGAGCAATCTGGGCGTCGGTGAAACCCTACTGCTCTACACGGACGGGCTCACGGAGCTGCTCAACGAAGACCGCGAACCGCTCGGGATGGTCCAACTCGCCGAGATGCTCAGCGACTTGCTGGCCCGAAACCCAGAATCCACAGCACGGGAGACCCAGGCCCATCTGGTATCCGCGCTGCAGGCATACCGTGGCAACCTGCCCCCAAGCGACGACACGACCTTCCTCGTCGCTCGGCGCCGACTCGGCACGTCTCTTTGATGCGCGGCCCTCAGAGCAGGTCTGCGCGGTCGCTCACGCTCCACGGGAAGCGCTTGAACAGTGTGAGAGAGTTGGGGACGCCAGGCGAGTACTCGAGGTGATCGACGAAGGAGCGAATGATGAAGAGCCCCATCCCCGACTCTGACGGCTCGAGTGCCTCGGGCAGCTCGACAGCGTTCGGATCGAAAGAGCAGCCCGCATCCCTGACCTCGACGCCGACACCGTCCTCGGTGGCTTCGACGATGACACACACCGCTCCTGCACTCTCGCTGTCGTAGCCGTGAATCACGATATTGTTGAACGCCTCGCCGACCGCGGACACGAGCTGGTTCACGTACTCATCGAGCTCTGCGGACGACTGCGTACCCGAGACCCGGCAGGCAGCAGCGACGGTGCGCGTCACGAGCCCTCGGTAGTCGAGCGATCCCGGAACCTCCAAGATCACCGCATCGTGCGGCACCGCGTCACGGGGCGACGCCAGGCGTAGGCGTTTCAGCACCGTGGCGCGGCTCGATCGCACACCATATGCTAGCTCCTCGGGCAAGTCGGGGTCAAGAAGCCGCCTGACACTCCCGCTCGCAACGAGCAGCGCCTGTTGCGGCTTCCCGACTGAGGTCGAGGCGGCTGAGATCGAGGCGGCTGAGATCGAGGCGGCGAAACCGACGGCCATGAGTGCAAGCCCCCGCTTCGGATCCACGGCTATCACATGCTCCCTACGCGGGACAAAAACCGGGCTGCCTGTCCCGATTCCGTCAAGAGCAGAAGCGCAGCGCGCTGCTGGGAGTAGCTGGCCCCTGGTGAAGGAGGCGCCCCTCCGAAAATGGTCCAGAGCAGGAGGTCGCGCAATGGGTCGTCGTTGTCCGCACGGGGCCAGCTCACGTTCGCCAGCTACCCTTCGCGAGCTCGCTGTCGAGAGTCGCAGCAGCTCGGGAATGCCTGTGGCCATGGGGGGCGTAGTGACCGCTGACCTCTCGCGCGAAACTGGCGACGGTTGGCGGGGCGCGGCGACGCGCTGATCAGCGGCGAGGGAAGAATCGGCCCGGTGTTCGCCCTGAGAGTCGCTTGCCCACGGGCCGAACCTGTCCCGAGCCATTCTGAGGCTTCCCACGCGCGTCGCGGCGGGGCTAGTCCTGCCGTCGCGACAGATTCTTGACCAACGCCAGAACCAAGCTAGCGTGTCGCGTGGCGATCTGCCCTGGTCAGTCGTACCAGCCCCCCGATTCCGCCGAGTCGACGGGACGCGACACGGTGACCTTGGCGGTACCTGGAAAGCTGGACTACCGTTCATTGGTCACGCGGACGGTCGCGGCAACCTGCCACGTCGCCGGTGCGAGGCACTCGCGGGCGGCACTCGACGACTACGTGAACGAGCTCATATCCGCCGTCGGCGAGGCGTTCAACAACATCGCCATCCACGGATACGGCAGCGGATCGAGCGGTCCCATCGAATTGGTCGTCGCGCCCTGTGCCGGTGCCATCAGGATTGAGCTGCGAGACTTCGGCAAGCCGTTCGATCCGAGCGCAGCGCAAGTGCCGGATATTCTGGAGCCGCGCGAGTCGGGGATGGGGCTCTTCGTCATCCGCTCTTTCGTGGATCGAGTCGAGTACACCGCCGGCGAACCCAACGAGCTTTCCCTGCACAAGTGCTTTCCCTGACCATCCCGCGAAGGGCCATGCTGGAAAGGGAGCCGTGCGGCTCTCGCACCCGACCTGACCCCGAGCGG
Source organism: Polyangiaceae bacterium (assembly GCA_050304295.1). GTDB lineage: Bacteria > Myxococcota_A > Polyangia > Polyangiales > Polyangiaceae > JAFGBI01. The sequence goes on along the minus strand of JBNLDK010000079.1, from coordinate 75,415 downwards.
CGGCGGGTCCCGCACCAGCTGGGAACTAGCCCAAAGTTGCGCTAGGTCCCAACCGCCACGCCGCGACGGCCGTGGAGCAAGCTGCGAAGCGGAAGTGGATGTGTTCTTAGGGGGATGGTCACCAGCCAGTTTCTCCCCCATGGAGTCCGTCGTTGGGGTATAGCGTCCTGCGATTGCGCCGTCATGGGCGCCCCGGAGGAAACCCGCAGAAAGTACGAGCGTAGCGATGAACGAGATCGAAGCGAAAGTCCGCGAGTTCATTGGCCAAAACTTCGTCCTCGCCACCAACACGGAGTTGGGCGCGGACGACTCATTGATGGACGCCGGAATCATTGACTCTACTGGCGTGCTGGAGCTCACCGGCTTTCTCGAGGAAGCCTACGAAATCCAGGTCGACGACAGTGAGCTGGTGCCCGACAACCTGGACAGCATCGGACGCATCGTGGCCTTCGTGCAGGGCAAGCTGAGCGGCAGACAGAGCTAAGGGAGCGCATGATGGCAAATGGAAAGCAGCTTTCGCCGGATGCACTGACTATCAACGCCGAAGCCGAGGCCGAGAAGGCCTGCCAGGAGCTCCGGCGCGTCGTGGGTGAGGAGTTGTCGCGCCGGGGCCTGATCGTGGGCATATCAGGCGGCATCGACAGCGCCGTCGTCACCCACCTCGCCGCCCGCGCGCTCGGCCCCAACCGCGTCCACGGGCTCCTCATGCCAGAGCGGCACTCTTCCAGCGATACCCTCGAACTCTCGCGCTCGGTGGCCGAGTCGGCGGGAGTCAGCTACGACTTGGAGGAAATCACGGAGCTGCTCGATGCCGCCCGGTGCTACGAGCGCCAGGACGAGGCCGTTCGAATGGCGGTCCCGGAGTACGGCCCGGGATGCAAGTTCAAGATCGTGCTGCCGAGCGTCGTTGACGACGATCGCTATCGTGTCTTCAGCGTGGTCGTCGTGATGCCAGACGGATCCGAGATCCGTCGCCGATTGCCGCTGAAGGGCTACCTGGGGGTCGTCGCCGCGACCAACTTCAAGCAGCGATGCCGCAAGATGCTCGAGTACTACCACGCCGACCGCCTGAACTACGCCGTCTCTGGGACACCCAATCGACTCGAGTACGACCAAGGGTTCTTCGTGAAGGGTGGAGACGGATTGGCAGACGTGAAACCCATCGCGCACCTCTACAAGACGCAGGTGTACCAGCTCGCAGAGTACCTCGGTGTCCCTGCCACGGTCCGCAGTCGTCCCCCCACCACGGACACCTACTCGCTTCCTCAGGGACAGGACGAGTTCTACTTCTCGTTGCCCTACGGGCAGATGGACCTCTGCCTCTACGGAAAGAACAACGGGTACGCGGCGAGCGAGCTCACCGAGGCCACGGGGCTCACCGCAGAACAGATCGAGCGGGTGTACCGAGACATCGACCACAAGCGCCGGACGACCCGCTACCTCCACTTGTCGGCCCAGCTGCTCGAGAAGGTCGACGGGCTTCCCCGCTGACCACCGCACGATTCAGGAGCGCGGATGTGCGGCATCGCAGGCATCTTTCGGGCTGACGGGTCGCACGCGGCCCGTGAACAACTGTTGGCGATGGCCGGCGCGATCGGACACCGCGGCCCGGATGGCACGGGTGTGTACCGCGATGCCGACGTCGCGCTCGTGAACACGCGCCTCTCGATCGTGGACCTGGCGGGCGGGGACCAGCCGATCGGAAACGAGGATGGACGCTACTGGGTTCTGCAGAACGGGGAGATCTACAACTACCCCGAGTTGCGGACCGAGCTTGAGGGGCTGGGTCATCGACTCAAGACAACCTGCGACACCGAGGTCATCGTCCACGCCTACGAGCAGTGGGGAGCCGGCTGCCTCGAACGGTTCAATGGTGCGTTCGCGATCGCGATCTTCGACCGGGTCACTCGCGAACTGTTCTTGGCGAGGGATCGCTTCGGAATTCGCCCGCTCTTCGTTGCCGAGCGACCCGATGTGTTCCTCTTCGGTTCAGAAGCGAAGGCCATCCTCGCCCATCGGGCGATGCCACGTGAATGGGATCTCGGAGCGCTCGGGGACATCCTGACACTCTGGGCTACGCTGCCCGATCGGACGCTGTTCGCTGGAGTGCGTGAGCTCGCCCCTGGTCACTACGCGCGGATTCGTGCCGGTCGAATCGTGGAGGAACGAAGCTGGTGGCAATTGCCCTGGTGCGACCTCTGCTCGGACCGGACGGAATCGGAAGCGGACCTCGCCGCCGAGCTGCGCGAACTGTTCCTGGACTCGGTTCGCCTGCGCCTCCGCGCTGACGTGCCAGTCGGAGTCTATCTGAGCGGGGGTGTCGACTCGTCGGCGACCGCCTCCGCGGTGCGTCGAATCACGACCCAAACGCTCCGCTCCTTCGCGGTGCGCTTCGCCGACCCACGCTTCGACGAGAGCGCGCAGCAGCAACGCATGGCCGACGAACTGGGCACCGATCTAACCGGAGTCCAGGTCAACGCGGGGACGATCGCGCGCGACTTCCCCGACGTCATTTGGTTTGGCGAGAAGGTCATCCTCCGCACAGCCCCGGCACCGTTGCTCGCCCTGTCCGCACACGTTCGTCAGCAGGGCTTCAAGGTGGTCCTCACGGGAGAAGGCGCCGACGAGGTCTTCGCGGGATACAACATCTTCCGCGAAGACAAGGTGCGCCGCTTCTGGGCGCGCCAACCTGACTCCAAGTGGCGACCCACTCTGCTCCGCCGACTCTACCCGTACTTGGCCCGCGACCTGGGCAAGACGGGTTCGTTCGTGACCCGCTTCTTCGGGCGCAATCTCACGGATCTCGAGAATCCTCTCTACAGCCACCTGATTCGGTTCGCGAACACGAGCCGGACCACGACCCTCCTCTCCGCGAGCGCCAGGGCAGCGTGCGACCGTGCCGCACCACCGCAGGAGCGCCTCCTCGCCCGCCTCGCCGAGGGGACGGGTCGCATGTCGCCCCTCAAGCGCGCTCAATACCTCGAGACCGTCACCTTCCTGCAGGGCTACCTGCTCCACTCGCAGGGCGATCGCATGCTGATGGGCAACGCGATCGAGGGGCGCTTCCCGTTTCTCGACCATCGTCTCATCGAGTTCGCGGCGCGCATTCCCGACCGCCTGCTGCTCAAGGGGCTGCGCGAGAAGCATCTGTTGCGGGAGGCGGTGGCGCCGCTGTTGCCGCGAGACATCGTGCGCCGTGGGAAGCAGCCCTATCGAGCCCCAATCAGCCATGCCTTCGTGGGACCCGACGCACCGGACTACGTGGCGGAACTGCTCCAGCCAGCCGCGATCGAGCAAGCCGGGGCGTTCGACGCGCCCAGTGTCCAGCGTCTCGTCGCCAAGGTAAGACAATCGCTGGAGCGGGGAGTGGGCGAACTCGACGAAATGGCACTCGTGGCCGTCGTTTCCACGATGCTCGCCCACCGGCAGTTCATTCAGTCACCGCGCGAAACCGCACCGCTCGCACCGACCCGTGAAGTCGTCGGCGATCAGTTGGTCATCGGAGCCGGAGCCAGTCCGCCATGAACGCAGTCCCCTTTCCCCGCCTCGTACAGCACCACTTGATCAACAGTGCGGCCCGCGACGGCGAAGCGCCCGCCATCATCGTCGGCGACCGCTCATACACCTATGCGGAGCTGCTCGACGCCGCGCGCCGCCTGGCCTCGACGCTGGCGTCCCGTGGAGTCGAGCGCGGCGATCGCGTCATCATCTATGCGGAGAACGGCTTCGTCGCGTGCGCCAGCCTCTACGCGACGCTCCTGGTTGGCGCCGTCTTCATCATCGTCAATCCGCAGACCAAACCCGAGAAGCTCGGCTACATCATCGACGACAGCGGCGCACGAGCCTTCATCACTGAAGGGCACCTGGCGCGCCACTTCGCGACGATCCTTCCGACGCGGACCCAGCTGACGTGCATCGTCTGTGCCGGCAGGCAGCCGACCATCACCGGCGGATCTCCCCTGCTGGAGTTCGACGAGGCACTGACTGCGACGCCTTGGTCGGACCCCTCCCGGTCGATACCCACCGACCTGGCAGCCATCATCTACACCTCCGGCACGACAGGTCGTCCCAAGGGCGTGATGCTGCTGCACCAGAACATAGTGTTCACTGCCGGCAGCATCTGCGAGTACCTCGGATACGACGCTTCGGCACGAACCCTGAGCGTACTCCCCATGTCCTTCAGCTACGGGCTGTACCAACTGCTGCAGACCGTCTGCGTGGGGTCGGTCCTGGTGCTCGAGCGTTCGTTTGCCTACCCCGCGCAGATCCTGGAGCGCATCGCCCAGCAGCGCGCCACAGTCTTCCCCGCTGTCCCATCCGTGTATGCGTTCATCATTGCCTCGCATGCCCGGACCCCCCTCTTCTTTCGGGACGTGCGCGTGATCACCCACGCCGCAGCGGCACTACCAGCGGCCCACGCCGAGAAGCTCCGCGAGATCTTCCCGAACGCCAGGCTCTTCAAGATGTACGGGCAGACGGAGTGCGCTCGTGGGTGCTACCTCGACCCAGATTTGGTGGCGCAGAAACCCGACTCGGTGGGCAAGGCAATTCCCGGAACGGAGTTGCTCGTGCTCGATGACGAGGGGAACCGCGTCCAGCCAGGCGTTCATGGGATCCTACACATCCGAGGGCCGCACGTGATGGCCGGATACTGGAGACTGCCCGGGGACACGGAGCGCGCATTGCGCCCGGGACCGGGACCCGGCGAACGCATGCTCTGCACTCACGACTGGTTCAAGGTGGACGAAGAGGGATTTCATACCTTCGTTGGCCGCAGTGACGACATCATCAAGACTCGGGGTGAGAAGGTCAGCCCAGTCGAGGTGGAGGCGTTCCTCCATACCATCGCGGGCGTGAAGGAGGCCGCTGTCGTTGGAGTTTCCGATTCCATGCACGGCCAAGCGGTGCGGGCCCACCTCGTGCTCGAGAGGGGAGCCGAGCTCACCGAGAAGCAGGTGAAGATCGCGTGCAGCGCGAACCTGGAGAACTACATGGTCCCGCGGGATGTGCTCTTCGACCCGGAGCTCCCCAAATCGGCCAACGGCAAGGTCCTCAAGCGAGAGCTCTTGGCACGCGCTCAACGGGAGACCGAGACGGCAGACTGACTCCTGTTGGCCCCAGCCCGGACCGTGCCACGCTTCACGAGTTCAGCAGCACGGTGCCCACCATCGGTACCGGCGCCAGTCGCTCGGCAGCAAGCTGCAAGTCGCGCTTCTTCGTCGTGCGGTTCACCGCGACCAAGAAGACCCCGTCCACCAGATCTCCCGCCACGTTGAACCCGGATGAGCCCAAGGGGGGAGGCAGGTCGACGATAATGGTCTTGTAGGGGGCCTCTTTGAGGGTGGTCAGCGCTGCACGAAAGACGGGAGGATGAAAGCGGCGAGTGGTCGCATCGGACTCCGGATCGATGGCCAGGAGGTGCAGATGCTCGAAGCCGATGCTCATCGCAACCCACGACCTCTCCTCGGGGGCGAGGTGAACCATATCGTGCATCTGGAATGCAAAGCAGACGGGTGGAGTGACCTCCAGCATTTTGGCGAGGACTGGACTGCCAAAATTGGCGTCCACCACCAGTACGGGCTCATCCTCGTCCTCGCTGAGAGCCACCGCTAGATTGATCGCGACCTCGCTACTGAGGCCCACCTCTCGTGGTGCCGCCACGGCCAGCACTCGAGCATCCGGCGCCGCCACGCGAAGACGATGCCGCAGCACGCGATACTCCGCAGCAGCCGCCGACTCGGGATCGTGGAGCAGGGGCACAGCGGCCGCGCCCGGCGGACGTGGATGGTGGGCGAGAGCCTCGATGAGGCCCACCGAAATGGACCCGCCATTGTCGTCGCGGGGCTGGGGGGCGTGGCGAACCAGCGCGAGTTCCGTTCCGACCACCGTAGGTGTCTGTGGCGTACCCGAAACCCTGGCGAGAGCAGTCGCCGGCGAATGCACCGTGGCTTGTGGAGGGTCGTGCGGAGCAGCGAACCCGGTGCTGGTCTTCAGCGGTTCTTCTTCTTGAACGGTCGTCCCGGTGCTCTCCACCATCGAGACGCCGAGCACCTTGACGCTCGGGGATCTCGCCGCGCCCGAACTTCGCGGCTGGATTCCGGCCAGGGTGCCTCCCATGCCGCCCAGCTTGCCTGCGACTTCCGGTGCAGGCTGCCCGGGAGACCGGACCCAGTCCTTGGCGTAGCCGGGATTGGGAGCGACGGGGGGCGGTGGATTGGTGCCCGGCACCTGGACGCGAATCACCTTCGCATCACCGTCATCCGACATCGCGTCATGACGATGGTCAGAGACCGGCGGTCCCCCGGGCCGATCAGAGGTCCTCCTAGACAAGGAGAGCGGCTCCCGCTCCGCTTGGCGCTCTCCGAGTGACAGGTCCCCTCCGCAACGGTCTGATAAGTGGCGCTCCAGCAAATGGCGACCAGCCCCATCGAGCCCTGTTTGCAGATAGCATATCGCCGAGATCGTCTACATGGCCGGCCGCACGGAACGGCCACCTAACTACCATCGTCTTATGGCTCGGGCTGCGAAGGGGTGCAAGACCCGACTGGATTTGCGAACGCGAGCGGGACTCCCTCGGCCCGGCATCTCGTTCTTTCCGATCCGTTGCCGCCGCATTGACCGGTCCCCTCGGCCGAGCGGCTGAATGGGAGAGGTGCCGACGAATCGCCGTCCCCGGTCAGCGCGCACCGTAGTTCTCTTCGATCCACGGGCGATGGGCACGCGATCGGACCTGGTCCAGCCAACTGCTATTCTCGACGTACCAACGGACGGTGTCGCGCAACCCATTGGCCAGCTCCCGTCGAGGTTGCCACCCTAGCTCGCCCTGGATCTTGCGTGAGTCGATCGCGTAGCGCTGGTCGTGACCCGGGCGGTCCTCAACGTGAACGATGAGCGACCGGAGCTCTTCGTCGTCACGCCCGGTCACCGCAGCCACCGCCTCGGTCAGTGCATGCACGAGATCGATGTTCCGACGCTCGGCGGCTCCGCCGACGTTGTAGGTGTCGCCACTGCGTCCGCGCGTGGCAACGACCCAGAGGGCCGCTACGTGATCGTCGACGTGGAGCCAGTCGCGCACTTGTCTGCCATCGCCGTAGATGGGTAGGGGCCGCCCCTCCAGCATGTTGAGGATCATCAACGGAATGAGCTTCTCCGGAAACTGTCGCGGTCCGTAGTTGTTGCTGCAATGGGAAACAGTGACACTGAGGCCGAACGTGCGCGCATAGCCCCGAACCAGAAGATCGGCCGCCGCCTTCGACGCGGAATAGGGTGAGTTTGGCGCGTAGGGTGACGTCTCCACGAAGCGTCCGGTGGGTCCCAGCGAACCGTACACCTCGTCAGTGGACACGTGGTGGAAGTGGATGGAGCGCAGCTCGCGGACGACCTGCAGCAGCCGCGTCGTCCCCACCACGTTGGTCTCGATGAAAACCTCGGGGCCGAGAATGCTGCGGTCCACATGGCTCTCGGCGGCAAAGTGCACGATGCAATCGATCTTGTGCTCGCGGCACGTCTCGAGCACAAGCTGCTGGTCGCCGATGCTGCCATGCACGAAGACGTACCGGGATTCGTCCAGTCCTCCGTCGAGGTTGTGGGGGTTCGCTGCGTAGGTGAGCGCGTCGAGATTCACCACCCGGCCCGCAAAACCGCCAGGGCCAAAGAGGTAACGAACGAACGCCGAACCGATGAACCCGCACCCCCCCGTGACCAGTACCGCCGTGGGTCGCCTCACGAAGCCTCCCTTGCCCACCGAGAAAAGTAGTCATCGAGAGCCATCTCCCAGGGACGCGGCGCGCACCCCACCGTCGCCGCATAGCGGGCGGTCGCCAGCACCGAGTACGCCGGCCGCGCCGCAGGGCGCGACAGCTCGGCCGCGCGTATCGCGGTCACTCGCGATGCCAACACGGGCAAGCCCCGCCACCGGGCTTGCTGGACGACCCGACTGGCCAGTCCATGCCAGGAGGCGGCTCCTGCGTTGGCGAAATGGTAGAGTCCGGCCGGCGCCGAGCGCTCAACGAGCGCCATCACGGCGGCGGCCAGGTCTGGCGCATAGGTGGGTCGCCCCCACTGGTCGTCAACGATCCGCAGCTCGGATTGCCGAGCGGCAAGCTCGAGAACGGTCGCCACGAAGTGCCGCGCCCCAGGCCCGAATAGCCAGGAGGTCCGAACCACGTAGCCCCAGTCTGGGCCTCGGGCCGCTGCCAGCACGCGCCGCTCTCCCTCAAGCTTGGAGCGCCCGTATTCATTGCGAGGCGCCGGTTCGCTCGCCTCGTCGTAGGGGGTGTCCCGCTCACCATCAAAAACGTAGTCGGTCGAGAAGTGCACGAGCTTGGCCCCCTGCGCCCGCGCCGCCGCCGCCAGGTATCCGGGCCCCAGACCATTGACGCGCCACGCCTCGTCCGGCGCGTGCTCCGCACCGTCGACGTCAGTGTACGCGGCTGCGTTGACGACGAGCGCGGGACGATGGGCGGCCGCGAAGCGCATCACGCGCGACTCGTCGGTGATATCGAGGTCCCGATCGGTGGCTACCCAGTCGACCCCGGTCTTGCGAAACCAAGACGAGAAGGCATGCCCCAGCATGCCTTCCGCCCCCGTCAGCCACACCTTCATCGGCCCACCCGCGCGCGAAACACCGCAAAGGACTCGTTCGCTCGGTCCCGCGGCGAGAGGCGCGGAGTGCTCACCGGCCAATCGATCGCCAGTTCCGGGTCGTCGTGGGCAATCCCGCACTCGGCACTGGGATCGTAGACCGCCCCGAGCTTGTAGACAACGTCGGCCACATCACTGACCACGCAGAACCCATGGGCAAAGCCCACCGGAATGTACAGCTGTTCGTGGCGCTCAGCGTCGAGCATGGCAGACGCCCACCGACCGAACGTGGGTGACCCCGGACGGATGTCGACCGCAACGTCGAAGATTCTCCCCCGCGTGACGCGGATCAGCTTCGCCTGCCCCGGGTGCGACTGGTAGTGCAGTCCCCGTAGCGTATCCCGGCGGGAGCAAACATGATTGTCCTGCACGAACTCGTCATGGATTCCGTGAGCACGATACCGCGGTGCCTGATAGCTCTCGAAGAGCAACCCCCGCTCGTCCGCGAACACGCGGGGGCGGATCAGCTTCAACCCCGACAGCGCCAGTTCCTCGACGATCACGTCGCGCTCCCGCTCTCCTCGGCAACCACGTCGCGCAAGTACCGGGCATATCCGCTTTGCCCGTAGCGCGCCGCCAGCGCCGCGAGGTCCTCGAGCGAGATGTAGCCCATGCGGTAGGCGATCTCCTCGAGGCATGCGATACGGCTGCCCTGGCGTTCCTGCAGCACTTGAACGTAGTGGCCCGCCTCGAGCAGGCTCGCCTCGGTACCCGTGTCGAGCCACGCATAGCCCCGACCCAACACCTCGATCCGCGCTCGCCCGTGGGCGATGTAGTGGTTGTTGACATCGGTGATCTCGAGCTCACCGCGCGCCGATGGCCGCAGTCCGCGCGCGACCTCGATGACGTCATTGTCGTAGAAGTAGAGCCCCGTGACCGCGATCCGACTCTTCGGCGCCGCCGGTTTCTCTTCGATGCCCAGCAGCTGACCGGCATCATTCAACTCGGCCACGCCATAGCGCTGTGGATCGGTGACGCGATAGCCAAACAGGAGCGCCCCATCGAGCACCTGCCGGCCCTCGCGCAGCAGTGCTCGCAGCCCCGCTCCGTGGAACAGGTTGTCGCCCAGCACCAGGCACACCGGGTCGTCGCCGATGAAATCGCAACCAATCAGGAACGACTCAGCCAGCCCACGTGGCGCGGCTTGCTCGGCGTACTCGATACGCAGGCCCAGCTCGCTGCCATCGCCGAGGAGGTGGCGGAACTGGGGCAGCGCCGACGGCGTGCTGATGACGAGCACCTCGCGAATCCCGGCGAGCATCAGGGTCGACAGCGGATAGTAGACGAGCGGCTTGTCGTAGATGGGCAACAACTGCTTGCCAACCGCCCGGGTCAGGGGAAAGAGCCGGGTGCCGGTGCCGCCGGCCAGAACGATGCCCTTCATGGTCCTTCGCGTAGCACGGCGCACCAGGCCGCGGCGTCCAGTCTACGCCAACTCGCGCGCCGCGACCACGACTCGAACCCGATCCGCCACGAGCGCACGCGGATTCAGTCTGCGCGCGCGACGGTAGTCGTTCTCGCCCGTCACGCTGGCGAGCACGGCATCGCTCCAGGGATTCGCCAAGAGCGGCGTAACGCCGTCGAGCTCGGAAGCGGGCCAGGTGTCACGGGGTACGACGACCCAGTTCTCGACCAGCCCCGCGCGCACGCGACCCAGCCACCGCTGGCGACGCCACAAGCGGTACACCACCAGCAAGAGGACGGCCCCGGCCCCACCGAGCGCCGGGGCCGCGAGCACCGCGCTGAGCAACTCCGGCGTCGCGGGGAGCGGATTCGCTCGTGGCATGCGGACCGCCAGGACCAGAACCGGAATCACCGCCGCCGCGATCCACAGGCTGGCAGCCGCCAGTCCCACGTCCACCAGCGCGGGTCCCGCGGGGCGCCTCAGCCGATGAGCGATCAGAGCCGGAACCAGCAGGACAAGTCCATTGGCGAAACCGATCGGTCCCCCAATGAGGCCGCCCACGATCGCCACGACCGGAACCTGGGAGAGCGCCTCCGTGACGCCACCGCCAATCTCCGGACTCAGCGAGCGCCACAGGAAGAAGCAGAGCACCGAGTTGAGCCAGCCCGCCACTCCCCCTCCCAAGCAAATCCTCGCCAGGACTCCGCTCGCGAGCCGAGCCCGCGTCGCCCACCGGCCAAGCCCCGCCGCCAGACCCGCCGTGGCAAGCAGCATGGCAACCCAGGCCACCAACGAAGCCTCGTGCGCAAACCCCGCCAGGACTGGCGGGGCGTTCGCGACCACCAAGACGACCATGCCGCATCGCACGAAGCGGTCCGGCGATTGGCGGATGAGTGAGTGCAGCGCGTCAGACCCCATGACCGCATCTTACGCGGCAGGCAGCAGTGGTGTTCCACACCCGCCGAACCTCCATGAAACCTGCGCCAACGGTCCGCGTGAAGGTCATGGTCTGCACGAATCCCCCAGACGTGTACGATGTCGGGCGTGAAGGTGCAGATCGCTCGACCTTGCCTCGGTGAGGCGGAACAGATCGCGGTGCGCGAGGTCCTGGCCAGCGGCCAACTGGTCCAGGGCGAATGGGTCACCCGTTTCGAGGAGCGCTTCGCCGCACGCCACGGAGCGCTCCACGGGATCGCCACGGCGAACGGCTCGCTGGCGCTGATCTCCGCCTTGCTCGCCCACGGGGTCGGACCGGGCGACGAGGTAGTGGTGCCGTCGTTTTCGTTCTTTGCCACCGCTTCCTCGGTGGTGAGCACGGGCGCCCGCCCCGTCTTCGCGGACATCGAGCCGGACACCTTTGGCCTGTGCCCTCACGCCACGGCCGCCGCCATCACCCCGGCAACTCGTGCCGTGGTGGTCGCGCACCTGTTTGGGCATCTGGCTCGCGTCGATGAGTTGCGCGCACTATGCGACGAGCGCGGCCTGCACTTGATCGAAGACGCCGCTCAGGCCCACCTCGCCACCGACAACGATCGCGCGGCCAGCACCTGGGGCACAGCCGCGTTCAGCTTCCACGCAACCAAGAACATGACCACGGGCGAAGGGGGCATGGTGCTCACGAACGATCCCGAAGTCGCCGAGCGGGTGCGCCGTCAGCGCAACCAGGGACGCGACCGTGACTCGGTTCACGAGACCCAGGGCTCCAACTTCCGCATGACGAACCTGGCCGCCGCGATCGGTCTGGTGCAGCTGGATCGACTCGAGTCGCTGACGACCCAGCGCAGCGCCAACGCGTCCCGCCTCGACGCCAACCTCGAGGGCGCCCTGACTCCGCGGCGGCGCCCCGGATGTCGCCACGTCTATCAGCAATACACGGTGCGCATCCCGGCTCCGCTCGACCGCGACGATATCGCACAGCGACTCGTCGCCCGGGGGGTGGGCGCGCGCGCCTACTATGCCACACCCATTCACCAGCAGCCGGCTTTCGCCACCACGGGAACTCCGGCGCTGCCCGTCACGGAGCGCGCAGCCCGCGAGGTGCTCAGCCTCCCCGTGCACCCGCTGCTGACCGAAGCGGAGCTCGACCACGTCATCATCGAGACCAACGCCACCCTCAAACAGGCACTGAGAAAGTACCCCAGTCGAGACGAACCTAGATGAGCGAGCGCGATCCTCGATCGCTTCGTGCCCAGCCCCCAGCAGAGGTTTGGCGCCCTCAGTCGGCCGCCCACGCAGGCAACTCGTCCGGCCGGGGCAACACCAGCCCGGCGTCGACCACCTGCATGATGGCGTGGGCCAGCGCGTCCGTCGCCTGCTGGCAGGACGCATCGCCCCCTCCCAGATAGCGCCCAGCGCACGCTTGCTGCTGGGCACTGCGCGCCTGCTCCACCTCTTCGGCGCCACCCAGGGCCTGCTGAAAACCCGGCTCGAGCCAGTTCCAAACCAGCGGCGCGTACCGGGAGGGCCCCGCCCAGCGATAGCGAATCTCGTCCACAGCGAGCGTCGCGCAGCTACCGCTGAGGCGGAGCACGTCGTACCGATCGGGTCCGGTCACGGAGTAGCCCCGGATCGGCTGGAAGGGGCGGAAGCGCAACAGGACTACCTCCTCCGAGAAGAGCAGCGGAGCGTGCGTGACGGGTCCGTCGTAGGGATTCTGCGGCATCACCTCGGGCACCTTCACCCAGGCGTGCTTCCAGGGCGCGGTCTCGCGAAACATCGTCAGGGCGAGGTCGGGGTACTTGCCCCGGCAAAGCGACTCGACGAACAACCGCGGGGGGAAACAGCTCGTGACCGCCCCCTCCTCGACTGGCTCCGCCGCGCAGTCGCCGGGCGCCGGGGTCGCGGCGTTGGGCGCCGGGGCGAGCTCCCGCGCGTCCTCCCCAGCCGCGGGGGTGAGCGGAGGCGGGTCCTCGGCCCCCCTCGGCGAAGACGCCTCGTTCCGCTTCGCACAACCCGCGGCGAGCACCCCCACCGCCAGCGCACCGCACCACGACTCCCAGGCCCGCATGGCCACTGCATATGGGCGGTTCAGGCATCGAGCGCAAGCGTTCATCCGCCAGCATGCGAGTCGCCCCCGGCGGCGACTCGTCCGTGAAGCGAAAGATCCACGGAGAAGAAAAGCGCGACGATTGCGGCTATGCTACCCGCCATGAGCCACGAGCCCCACCTCCTCTTCGTCTACGGCTCGTTGCTCGAAGGCGAGCGAGACCACGACCTGCTGGCGAATGCCGAGCACGTGGGCCCAGCGCGCACCCCCGCGCGATACCACCTCGTGGAGCTCACCCAGTTCCCCGCCCTCGTGCCCGGAGGGCGGCTGGAGGTCGTGGGCGAACTGTATCGCGTCAGCCGGGAGACACTGCTGTCCATCGACGTCCGCAAGGAGGTGCCGCGCCTTTTCTCCCGGGAGCGCATCGAGCTGGCGGACGGCCAGTTCGCGGAGACCTACACCATGCGTCCCGATCAAGCGCCCGGTCGGCGGCGGCTTCGAAACGGCGACTGGCGGCAGCGCTTCGGCGCCAACCGGCGCCCCGAACCGGGTCCGTTCGTCCGCTGGGCACGAGGTCGGAACCGCTGATCCGGAACGAGATCGCCATCGTGCCGCGCTGCCCATATGCGCGCCACCCCGGTCCGCCGCGCTCGACTCACGCGACGGCCAGCCCCAGTCAGGCACCACCCCGCGTGTCCGGCACTTCTCGGGTGCCGTGATCAATTCCTGACACTGCGGGCATTGGGGGCGCGGCGCGCCACGTGCTGGTAAACGCAGCGGCGAGTCGCCCGGGAGGACTGCTTTGTCCCCCCCCTACCGCAGGAACAGCATTTCCAGAAGATCCTGGTGGTTCAGTGAAGGGATTCGCCAAGAGCACTGCACCATCCACGAGTCGTGAGCCCACCCTCGGGCGAGCGACAGTCTGACGTACCAACCTCAGTGCAACGCTTGACTTGACGACCGGGCGCCTTGCGGGGCTCACACCTCGGTGCGAGCCCCGCAAGGAGCTTTCTTCCGCAAGCGTTGGTGGAAGAAGCCAAGCGCTTCGGTCCGCGAACCATCCGTCGGGCCGGCAGCACGTCTTCCGCGTTGTGGCGCGTGGTACACTGGGGGCTCCCATGGACAGACCGGTCCACGTCGCTACGCCGCTGCTCGTCGCTCCACCTGCTGCGCGTCCTGGGGGGCTGCCGAGCATTCGTGCAGGACGACTACAACTTCGGCTGGGCCGCTTCGGAACCCAACAACCTCGGTGGAGGTGACCGTGCGAGGATGGTGGCGGATTGCTGGCGTGATACGGCTCACAACGAGGAGCACATCGCCATTTGCGGCCGGTGATGCCGCAGCCGGGAAAGGTCGAGGAGAACTCGATGCGCGGTAGTGCCTATCGCGGCGGCTCGGGACCGAACGACCTTTGCCCACTGGATCGATCGCCGATGACGGCCTCCATCCATCCCGCGGGCGAGCCCTTGCGACGCTGTAGCTCCTGTGGCGGAGTCTGGATCCCCGAGGACGGGCTCGGCAAGATCCTGCGCTGGGCCGAGAACACGCCGCTCGATCCGGATGCAGTTCAGCGGTCCCCGCTCACCCTCGCTAGTGAGATGGGCCGACAGAAGACCCGATCGACATTGCTCTGCCCGAGCTGCGGCGACGAGTTGATCGCCGAGGAGCGCGGGAGTCATTCCTACGTCCTGGTCGACGTGTGTCCGGCCGGGTGCGGTACGTGGCTCGATGACCAGGAGCTCGAGCAACTCATGACCTTCGTGCGCCACCGGTATGGGCGATAGCGGTCGGGCTCGGACAGGGCAGCCGCGTCGGGCAAACTGATCGGTGTTCTAGCCGCAGTCGCCCACCAGGTCGATGTTCCACATATTGCCGGTGATCGCGAGTAGGTACAGGTTGCCAAGGTACTTGCTGTACCAGTAGCCGGCCGAGATCCGACCCGCGTCCTCCATGAACGCCTCGAGCACGTCCTGGGTGTTCGCCATCGCGCAGACGGTCATGCTCCCAACGACCGCCATGTTGTGGTTGCTACCGTTGCGGCTGCCGTCGAGATTGTATCCGTCGACGATGCTCCCCACCCCCTGGCCGTAGGCCCAGCTGCTGAGCTTCTCGCACCACGCTCCTGCCGCCTCGTTGCCATGCCAGATGTAGTCGAGGCCACTCTTGAAGGGAGCGCGGATCGCATCGAAGCTGAAGTAGCCCTTGCGGCTCCCAGCGCCTGCGGTGCCGCTGACAGACTGCCAGTCAGGGACCAAACCGGTGGTGGGGTGCGCCGCGGCGTCTCGGATGACGTGTGTGTCGTCGGCCAACTGTGCCCACATACTGTCGCCGGAGATGTCGGCGAAGTAGCGGAAGAACCCCGGCGAATAGTAGGAGATATCTGTCTCGTTGCAGCCACCCCACGGTCCTCCGCCCGAACAACCAGGCTGGACGGTCAGAAGGCCATTGCAGTCGGTGATCACGCGAGTCAGGTTCGACAGTACCGCGCGTGCCTTTTCGTCGTAGCCATCGTTGGGCCACTGCCAGTGGGCAACGACCAGCCCCGACGCAACGTCGATGTCGCCGTCCGTGGCCGCACCCTGATCGATCACGCCGTTGCAGTCCACCTTCCAGCCCTGCAGCCCGCAACTCGAGCTGGAAGTCTTCGAGAGGTAGAACTCGTGGAGCCGATCGACGGCGTCCTTGTCGCCCATGTAGGCGGCTGCGATCATGGCGAACCCTTGCGCCTCGACGAGGGAGGTGGTGAGCGGGTCGACCCCAGGGCGCAGATTGCCGTTGCACTCCTGGAGGAACTGGCTGCGCCAGCCATCGTACCAGTCGCGAACGTATTCGTTGCTGATCGCCGACGACTGCACACCGTACGGGTAGTCGACGTTCTGGGGGAAGGGGTAGCGCTCACCCTGAGGACCTGGGTCACCGCAGCTCACACTGCCACCGGAGCTGGCCCCCCCTGTCTCCGATCCACCCGCTCCAACACCGCCGGTGGCGACGCCTCCGGTCGGCGCCCCGCCGGTGGCAACGCCGCCAGTCGGCGCGCCTCCCGTGGCCACTCCCCCGGTGGGCGCCCCCCCCGTCGCGACACCTCCGGTCGGGGAACCTCCCGGAGGCTGCCCACCGGTCGCCGCCCCCCCCACTGCTGCCCCCCCACCGGTCCCCGCCCCGCCCGTCCCGCTGCTGGAGCACATGGCCGCGACGCAGGAAGCGCCACTGGGGCACAATCTGCCACAGGAGCCACAGTTCGTCGGGTCGGTCTGCAAGGAGACACAGAGGCTGCCGCAAAGCTGTTGGTCTGCGGCGCAGCTCGCAGGATCCCCACCCCCGCTTCCCGGATCGTTGGATCCGCAGTTGAGCGCCACTCCGGCCACCGCGAGTCCCGCTAGACTCCAGAATACACGGGTAACGTGGTTGCTCTGCATCGCTCGAAGTCCTCTCGTGTCCGACTCGCGTGCTGTCCGCGAGGGTGCCAACGCGGCCGACGCGCACGTCCGTCAAGGATCCGATCATTCACTCCCCGCAGGCAGAGGATCCTTTGTGTCCCCCCCACGTGAAGCTTTTCAGTCTGAGGACAGTTCAGGGCTGCTCTCAGTCCGCACATGCCGCGCGAGCGGCTCTTGCTCGAGGGATCTCAGTGTGGGGCGCGCACCTCAGCGACCGTAGCCAGCCGCAACGATGTTGGCCTGTACGGCGTCATCGACCTCGTCGGGGGGAACCCCGAAGGTCATCGCTCCCTCGTAGAAGGTTCCTGTGCCGCCGTTGCTACCGTCTCCGCCGGTTCCCAGGATGATGGCTCCTTCCAGCCGCTTGGGACTGTATCCGGCACCCGAGGGCCGCGGCCCATCCCACATCGTGGTCAGCGTGCCACTTTGAGCGTCGCCCGCCTTGAGAGTGAAGTGATTCCCCGATGGCCCCTTGAGCATCGCGGTCGCAAAATCGGCGATGATGGACTTGGCGGACGGGGTGTACACGTCTTCCGACTGCCATCCTCCCTGATCGCTCTTGTACACGCCGAACTCCAGGTCCGCCGCCACCCACGGTCCTTCGCCTTCGCCCCGGCCACCCCAGGTGATGTCGTCCCCGAAGTAGATGGCTTCCATCGTGCCGTTACCATCGGCGCCGCCGGTGGGCGTCGCGTTCCCGTAGTCGAAGCAGCACTGGTCGCTGTACCGCCTTCCGTCCACCACCATGTACATCGACTCGGGCTCGTCACCCGTCGCGATCCCCGTGGTCTCGGTCGCTCGGTAGCCGATGTCGGCAGAGTATCCGGTCACGTAGATGCCCGCGACTCGATGCCCACTCACCGTGGTCTCGCCCTCCGCTGCGTTGGCCTCGTTGCCGCCGTCCGGCAACCACAGCGCGGGCGGAGACTTGGGCAGATCGTTGTGATTCGGAGACTGGTCGTAGATGATGGAGATGGTGCAGGTCGTGCCCGCACAGAACGTATCCTGCACGTCGATGTCGGCAAACCCCTCGGCTCCCACGGGTACGTCCTCCGTGGCCCCGTCCGAGGCACGCCGAAGCTGGTAGAGACTGCCGGTGTATGCACCGTAGAGGGCGCGCACGGTGCTGTGGGCGGCCACGCAGGGCGTGTCGGCAGCCTCGTAGAGATCACAGGGTCCCTCGCGATCGCCACCGCCAGATCCCCCGGTCCCGGCGCCCCCTGTTCCAGTTCCAGCAGTGCCCCCCGTTTCGGTTCCTGCAGCCCCCCCAGTGTTTGTGCCTCCGGTTTCGGTCCCAGCTGTGCCACCGGTAGCAGCACCACCGGTGGCCAGTCCCCCGGTGCTGACGCCTCCGGTCGGCGTGCCGCCCATGCTCGTCGCCCCCATGCCCCCGGTGCCAACGTCGGTCCCACCCGTGACCGCCACTCCACCCGTCGCGGGCGCGCCACCGGTCAGCGTGCCACCCGTGGCTTCACCGCCGGAGGCCGTTTCGCCCTCCCCCTCGGAGCCCCCTCCGCAGGCGGGGATCGCCGCGAGGACGACAGTCGTCAACAGGCCCCAGCGTGTAGCCAACATGAAATGTTCCACCGTCAATTTCCCCACGTGTATCCTTCTGCTGAAGGATTGTTGGTGGGGCTCTCGGGTTGTCACGAAAGCTTCCCGCACGCTCCGCAGGGAGTCAGGCTTCCCGGAGTCCGCGGCTCTCCGTCGACATCGGAACAGCGTCGATACCACCTGTGGTTCGGCGGACGTCGCTGTCTTCCTCCGGGAACGACGGCTCGACGTCACCCGACGGGCGTGATTCACAGTTGAAGCATGGTTCCGCATCTCGCCCGCTCGTCACACACGGTCTCCTGGGTGCTGCTCGCGGGCGCCGCGTGCGCTCGGCCCCCCGCACCGCCCGCCGAACCCACCCGCAGCACAGACATCCAGCAGTGCATCGACCGCGGCTGGGAGGACTTCGAGCGCCTGCGGCAGCTGCAGCGCCCCCGCCATGCGGTCGAAGCGGAGGCCTACGAGGATGGTGGGACCCTGGTTTACCGGGGGGACTGCTACACGCTGCACGATTGGCAGTCGATCTACTACGTCAGCGAGGACAAGCACGGCACCTGGCACGTGGGCGTCGAGATCGAGTGGCACCGCTGGGTAGCTGACGCTGCTCCCGAGAATCGCCGCGAGGTCGAGACCGTCGGCGACGAGGAGGCGAAGGAACGTCTGCGGCTCCGGCGGCTCCAGTGGAACGGCGACTGATCCCGCGAACTCCGTGGTCGGGCGCGGGGCCCGCCAGCTCCTGGGGAGCGGAGGCGATCCCGAATCACATTGACGCCTGTCTATCTGTGGAGCAGGCTCCAGCAGTGCCTGTCCCCGCTCCATCCCCCGCCTGTCGACCAGACCGTCGCAAGCTGCGCCTCGGAGCCCGCCATCGGGAGCATGCCGCCGTGCTCAAGGTGCTGGGCGATCCCACACGCCTGGCCATGATGCAGCTCATCCTCGAATCCGAGGACGCGCTCTGCGTGTGCGAGCTGGAGCGGCATTTCTCGCTGACCCAGCCCACCATCTCGCACCACGTCAAGGTGCTGCGCGAAGTGGGGCTGGTCACAACGGAGAAGCGCGGCTCCTGGGTCCACTGTCGCGCCAATCGACGGCTCCTCCAGGAGCTGGCGCGGCATCCCGTCTTCGCTGGCGAGTGTTCACAAGCGTCCACGGCCGTCCGCGCTCATCGCCGAGAATCGACATGAAGAACGCTCCCTCGAACGAACCCGCCGCCCCCCCGACAGGCAATCCCCTCGGCATCTTTGGCGCCTATCTGAGTGTCTGGGTGGGACTGTGTATCGCGGCGGGGGTGGGCCTGGGCCGATTGGTGCCCGAAGTGTTCGCGACCATCAGTCGCTGCGAGGTGGCCCACGTCAACCTCGTCGTCGCCGTCCTCATCTGGGTGATGATCTACCCGATGATGGTCCAGGTGGACTTCGCGTCGATCAAGGACGTCGGCAAGCGCCCCAAGGGGATCTGCGTCACGCTGGTCGTCAATTGGCTTGTCAAGCCCTTCACCATGGCCGCGCTGGGCACGCTGTTCTTCTCCTATGTCTTCGCCGGTATGGTGACCCCGGAAGCGGGCCGCGAGTACATCGCGGGCATGATCCTCCTGGGCGTCGCTCCCTGCACGGCCATGGTCTTCGTGTGGAGCCAGCTCACCCGGGGCGACGCCAACTACACCCTGGTCCAGGTTTCGATCAACGACCTGATCATGATCGTGGCGTTCGCGCCGATCGCCGGGCTCCTGCTCGGCGTCACGAACGTCTTCGTCCCCTGGGAGACGCTGCTGCTCTCGGTAGTGCTCTACGTCGTGGTCCCCCTCGCCGCCGGTTACCTCACCAGACGAGCGCTGGTGCGGGACGGGGACACCGCGCGCCTGGAGCGGCTCATCGCCACGCTGAAACCAGCCAGTATCATCGGCCTCCTCGCCACCGTCGTCATCCTCTTCGGGCTGCAGGCGGGAACCATCCTCGCGCAGCCGCTGGTCATCTTGCTGATCGCCGTGCCACTGCTCCTCCAGAGCTACGGAATCTTTGCCATCGCCTACACCTGGGCCTACCGATGGCGCGTTCCGCACGACGTCGCCGCCCCGGCCGCCCTGATCGGGACCTCGAACTTCTTCGAGCTGGCCGTGGCCGTCGCCATCAGCCTCTTCGGGCTGGAGTCTGGCGCAGCCCTGGCGACGGTCGTCGGCGTGCTCGTCGAGGTGCCGGTGATGCTCTCGCTGGTGGCGATCGCCAATCGCACCCGGCACCTCTTCCCGACCGCGGCGCCGGAGGGAACGTGAAGGTGATCATCTACGACGCAGGGTGCGTGAAGTGCCGGCAGGTCGAGCAGGTCGTCCGCACGGTGATCGAGCAGCAGGGCGTCGATGTGGAACTCACCAAGGTCACCGACCTGATCGCCATCGCTGCCGCCGGGGTGCTGGGTGCTCCAGCGGTGTCCATCGACGGCGCCGTGAAGGCGGCGGGGCGGGTTCCCTCACACGACGAGGTCGCCCGGTGGTTCGCCGAGGTACCGCGATGAGCGCGAAGAAGATCGCTGCACTCGCGCTGGGTGCCTTCGTCGCGGTGAGCCTCGTCGTCCTGATCGCCAAGGGGCTGCGTCCAGCCAGCTCGATCCAGGCCGAACCTCCGCCCCCCCAATCGCAACCCGCCACCCAGAGGACGCTCGTCGTCTACTACCTACACGGCAACTACCGCTGCGCCACCTGTGAGAAGCTGGAGGCCTACACCTTCGAATCCCTGCAGCAGTCCTTTGCCGACGAGATCCGCAGCGGGGCCATCGACTTCCGGACCGTCAACTTCGACGCCCCGGAGAACGACCAACTCCGGCAGAAGTACGAACTGCACAGCCAGTCCGTCGTACTGTCACTGGAGGTGGGCGGTACGGAGCAGCGCTGGAAGAACCTCGACCAGATCTGGAAGCTGGTGCGCAACAAGCCAGCGTTCCTCGCCTACATCCGCGACGAGGTGCAAAGCTTCCGCGGAGCGTCGTGATGGTCGGCACCCTGGCCGGCGCCGCCACCGCCCTCTGGCTCGGGATCCTGACCTCGCTGAGCCCCTGTCCGCTGGCCACGAATGTCGCCGCCGTTTCCTACGTGGCGCGTCACGTGGACGAGAAACGCCGGTTGCTCCTCGCCGCCAGCGGCTACGTGATGGGCCGCGCTCTCGCCTACACGGCCATCGGGAGCCTCGTCGTCTGGGGACTCTTGAACACCCCGGGGGTCTCCGCAGCGCTCCAGCGACACATGAACCAGATCCTCGGCCCCGTGCTGGTGGTGGCTGGGATGTTCATCGTGGGGCTGCTCGAGATCTCGTTCTCGACAACTGCAGGAACCGAGGCCACCCGGGAGCGCGCCGCAAAGGGCGGAGTGCTGGGCGCCCTCGCCCTCGGCGCCCTCTTCGCGCTCTCCCTCTGCCCGATCTCGGCCGCGCTGTTCTTCGGCAGCCTCATCCCCCTGTCGGCGGCCGAGGGGTCGGCGGTGGTCTTGCCGCTGCTCTACGGGATCGGCACCGGCATCCCCGTGCTCGCGATCGCCGTCCCGCTTGCGCTGGGCATTCAGGCAGCGGGTAGCTGGCTCGACCGCATCCAGGCGTTCGAGCGCTGGAGCCGCCGCGTCACCGGCGTCGTGTTCATCGCGGTCGGCATCTACTACTCGGTGCGCTTCATCTTCTTGACGTAGCAACGCTGCTGCGGAGCTACGGGCAGTGCACGCCGGCGACGGCTTCGTCGAGACCACACCGAACCGGAGTGCCGCAGGGCACGGTGACCAGCGTCATTGGCGAGAATGTCCCCACCGTACCTGCGGAGTACTGTCGCTGCGAGCACGGTCCCCAGAATACGTCGTCCCACGCCCCCCACCCGATCACTGCGCCGCTGTCGTCGAAGGTGAAGACGCGACCGTACAGGCCAGTATTGATCGGCCCCACCGCGCGCATCCCGCACCCTTCGCTCAGCGTGTACAGCGACGGGTCACTCAAGGTGCCCACGTAGGCGTCGATGCTGGCGGGCAGGGAGCCTCCGTTGAAGACCAGCGCGTAGCGTCCCTCGAGGGTCGCTGCCTGGTACTGATCGCAGGCGGTGGTGGCGGTCGTGATCTGGTAGGTCGTCCCTTGCCAGTCGACCGTCAGCTCGAGGTCCGCGAGCGGTTGCGCGTTGTCGAAGCACCCGCTCACCGCAGCGGGTTCGGCGCCGGAGTACTCCCAGATGCTGGTGCCACAGGGAGCGTCCTGCTCCTCGGCAACGGTCACATACGGAAACCGAGGGCCGAATTCGTCGCAGATCTCGGTGCCCACCAGGGACATGCGTCCCGTGTTCGAGTAGTCGAACTGAATGGTGACGCAAGTCCGCGCCGCCGGGTCGTATCCCGAGACCGCGTAGCGCACGGAGTTGATCGGAAGCTCGAAGAAGGTCAGCGACTCCAGGTCGAGGGTGACAGTGCCGTCCGAGCCACCCCCGCCGCCGGTCGCGCCGGGAGCGCCCGCGGTCCCGCCAGTCGCGGCGCCGCCCGCGCCACCCGTGTCCGCCGCACCACCCGTGGAGATCGGTGCGCCCGCTGCACCACCCGTGGCGCTCGGCGCGCCCGCTGCGCCTCCAGTGATACCGGGTGTGCCCGCCGCTCCCCCCGGCGTCGAAGTGGAGCCGCCGCTGCCACCGGTCGTTCCGCTGCCGCCGGTGGCGCCGCCGGTTCCCTCGTGAGTGCCCCCGGTGGCCGCGTCACCTCCCGTGGCCGGCGCCGCCGAGGTGCCTCCCTCGGTCCCGGTCCCTCCGCTCGCGTCTCCACCCGACCCCTGTTGCTGGCCGAGTACGTTGGGATCGTCGACGCAGGCCAGCGCGAGCACCGGAACCAGAAGGCAGCATCCGCGGATCATTTTCATCGTAGTACCTCGTCTGTCCAAACCAACTTGCGAACTGCCGTACTAGTGTCCCCAGCTCGCCAAACGGACCGCTTCCGTCACCTCGCGGAGGACAATCGCGGCTCCCACCCCAGGGTCAACGCAGAACCTGGAATCACGCCCATCGGCTCGGCAAGCCGCACTGATCCATCCACCAGCGCGAGATCGTAGTGGGTATCGAGCAGCGGGACCTCCGCCGTGAGGGCCACGCCGACGGCCAGCGATTCGATCCGCAGAGCGTATCTGGCTTCCATCCTGACCGCTGGCACCCAGTTGGTGCTCGCAGCCGCGAGCGTGACGTCGGCTGGAGCCTCGGTCGGGTGCACCTGGGTCCAGGCGGCACCCAGCCCCGAGCTGACCAGGAAGCTTCGCCGCACGTCGCGCCAACCCACCTCAGGCGCGAGCCACACGCCACTCGTGCGCAGCTCGGCGCGCAGACCCCGCCCCTGGAGCTCCTGGGGCCAGCGGTGATCGAACGCAAACCGCCAGCCCCCGAACCACCGCTGTCCGACCCGAACCCCCAGCTCGATACCCGGACCGTGGGTGAGTCCCAGATCTGCTCCCAGGGTCGCCACGTCGTAGCGCACCCCGAACCGACCGGAGGTCGTGCTGGACCCACAGCCCAACTGGGGCGCGGGAGCCGGTGAAGCGGCGGGCGGGGGCGGAACGAGCGCCCACGGAGCCTCGGCCGCGCGGGAAGGGGAAGACACCGACTCGACGTCGGGCAGCGCCGCGGTCGGGGGCTCTCCCCGCAACGCCAGCTCACGCCGCGCCTGCTCGCGGCTCAAGCCAGTGTCGGTCTGGAGCAGCGCCACGACCGACGACTCGATCGCCTGCGCGACCAGCTCTCGCCCCACGGGGTCGAGGCCCGCCGAGAGAGGCAGCTCCCGCAGCAGGAAGCGTTCCCCGGTGGGGTCCCGCAGCGTCAGGTCGACCACCGCCCCACCACGTCGGTCCACGAACACCCACACGGCATCGTCCGGCGGGGCCCGGTCGAGCGCCGCGGCGGGGTCGAACGCTGGCTGCCGCACGAAGCGCGTCGACACGCCCTGGTACTCGAGCAACTCCGCAACGACCGCGCTCAGCGTCGGCTCGTCCCCCACCTCGCCCACCAGCACGACGACCGCCTGTCCACCCGCAGGTTGCGCGAGCGCCCACCCCGAAAGCACCAGCGGGGTGAGCGCGAGCCAGCGAGGAACCCAGCGCGTCATTCGTCAGGCGCGAGCTCCGCGAGTCGCTGCGCGGCGCGCCGCGCGTAGACGCTCCCGGGAAATCGATCGCGCACACGCTGCCACCACTGCCGCTCCTCAGCGACCCGCCCCATCCGCGCCGCACACTCCGCACGTCCCACCAGCGCCTCCACCTGCAGTGCACCACCTCCAGCCAGGTACCGCGCGAACTGCGCGTCCGCCGCCGAAGCGTTGCCGCCGGCAAGCAGTAGCTTACCGAGCGAAACGTGGGACAGCCGCGCCTCCGCGCTACCGGGGAATCGTCCCTGGAGCTCCTGGTACAGCGCGCCCGCCCGCGCCACGTCACCGCGACTCCGCGCCGCGTTTGCCTGACGAAACAGCGAGCTCGCATCGACCATGGGCGGCACCGCTGACCGCACCGATGCCGCGGCGACCGCCGCAGATCCGGACGCGACGGCACTCGACGCCACGCTCGAGGTCCCCGCGCGCGGTTCGAGCGCCACCGGCGCTGGCGGGACACTCACCGCCGGCACCGGCGCAGCAGCCTCCCGCGCGGGTCCCCCGCCCACCGCCGTCCACACCACTGCGCCAGCCGCGCCCACTCCCGTGAGTACCGCAGCCGCGAGCACGCCGGCGAGGCGCCCGCGCCGCCAGCCTCTCCCGACAGGCGGCGCGCCCACGATCCCTCCCGCCACTCGCGCCACGAGCGCTTCGTCACCGGGCTGCACGGCCCCCTCTGCGTCGCAATCATCGCCCACTTGCCTGGCCACCTGCAGCGTCGCACTGCTGGCCAGCGCGCGTTCGAGCCGCATGACCTCGCCCTCGGCCAGGCACCCGCGGCGCGCCAGCACCACGAGATCTTCGGGATCGACGCTGCGTCGGCTGGTCATGGTGCACCTCGGAGAGCATCGCGCAGGTGACGGTCGGACTGCACCCGGGCGCGCAGCTTCGCGAGGGCAGCGCGCAGACGACTGCGGACGGTATCGACAGGCACGTCCAGGGTGCGGGCCACTTCCTGCACCGTGTGACCTAGCATGGTGTGGAGCGCGAGCACCTCGGCCTGCGGTGGTGGCAGCTCGAGCAACAGCTCGCGCAGCGCTTCGCTGCGACGCCTCGCCGCGAAGCGCTCGTCCGGGGCGATTCCCCCACCGTGCTGCTCGATCACCTCGGGGGTCGCGCTCGGCGTGATGCGCAGCCGGTACCCGGTCCGCCGGCGCACATTCATCGCGGTGTGGAGCGCCACGCGACAGGCAAAGTGAGTGGTGGAACATTCCCCGCGAAAGTCCCGAAGCGCCCCGTGCACTGCAACCATCGCCTCCTGGAATGCGTCCTCCACGTCTGGGTGCCGCGCGCCCAGCACCAGGCGCACCACCTTCAAGACGGCCGGTCCCACCGTCACCAGCACGGTGCGCTGGGCCCTTCCGTCACCTGCCGCCGCGCGCGTCACCACGTCGCGCAGTGGGTCCGAGGGCTCTCGAGGAGCCTCCGGCTCGGCGGCAGAGCGCAACAGACGCAGCATCATCACCCCAGTACCGCGAGCGACCGAAGCGGACCACCGCCAGCCAGAAAAAAAAGCGACCCCCACCCGCCACAGTCGCGTCAAGCCCCGAGGGCGCAGAAGTGCGGAGCTCTCAACTGGCCCATCCTCTGGGGCTCCTTCTTCGATGATCCGCCGCCCGCGCGCCCCCTCACCACCGTCGTCCGCCTGGCAAAGGAATAGGGCTCGGGCCGCTGCTCCACAGCGGCCCGACGCTCGTCGGTGTCACCCCCCCCGCTCCGGAGCGGCCCCTCGGCGGCTGGCGCGCCCTCCCCCCGCGCCTCAAGGCGCGGACATGAAGCTGATGCGACGCCGCTGGATCGCCATCACGCCGCCACCTTCGCCATACCTCGAGTCGAGGTTGCCGCTGCGGCGACGCTCGATCGTCAGCGTGGCCGAGCAGGTCGTCTCCTCCTCGTCCATCTGAACGTCGTAGTTGCTCGCGGTCAGATCGATGGATCCGCTATCGCCCATCCGACCATGCTCTTCCCACAGGCAGTCCCCATCGAGCGACCAGTACATGTCGTCGCCAGTGCCGCTCGGATCCCACGTCACCGTGACCGCGTCGGCGCGCGAGATCTCCTCGCCGCCATCGATACCGGACAGCGTGAAGCCCCGCGGCAGGGTGGCCGTCGAGTCCGGCGCCCCCACGTCATCGGGACCACGGTTGAAGGCCATGGTGAACTCCTGCTCGTCCTCGCTCCCTGACATCGTGACACTGTACTTGCCGTCGCGACCGCTCATCTTGCGGTTCTCGTCCCCCGACGTGACGACCAGCTCGTCCTCGCCATCGAGATCGATCAGCGTCCCGTTGTCACCACCCACCCGCAGGTCGGCGGTCACCTCGGTGCGCGCGCCATTTCCCACGAGCTCGAAGTAGGCGTAGATCCCATCGGTGCGAATCGCGCTCGAGTCGACGTCCTCTTCCGAACAGCCCAGAGCCGCGGCCGCAGAGGCCGCGATCAGCATTCCATAGTACCAGCGCATGGCTCCCCTTCCCGTGAAAGCGTCGTAGCTCGGGCTGCTCCCGAGCCCCGGTGAGCGTCCATCATCCTAGCAACAGCCATACCCAATCCCAAGGCTCACTTGTGATGAGCTCGTCGCCCGAGCGGGCTCACGCCCCACCAGGCTCCTTTCCGGCTCGATCCGTTCGGGGGATCGTCATCTTTGGCCCAGTTCGGTTCCACACAACCGAACTCGGGAGTTGGCCCGCCGGCGCCGCCCGCTGCCCGCCACCACCAGCGGCTTTTGTCCACCATCGCGACACCTCGAGCCCGAACACTACGACATCCCTGTCATGGTGCCGTGGACGCTGCATCCCGGTCGCGGGGGCCGCACCCGGGACGGAGCGCCGGCCAGCCTTCTCGGTCGTGCGAGGAGCGAGGGCGAGCAGGGCGCCGAGGCGGCACGCCAAGGCCGAACACAGCCCGGCCGAGCCTGGTGTAGAGTCCACGCGTGGATTCGGCCTCTGATCGCCCGCCGCACCGCCATCCGCTGCTGTGGGTGACCTCTTCCTACTTCATGATGGCAGCTGTCTGCCTCACGCTGGCGTCGTCGTCGAACACGATGCTGCTCAACCTCGGAACAACGGCGAAGGAGGCAGCGATCTACACGAGCCTCGTCACGGCCCCGTACTCGTTGAAGCCGCTCTGGGCGCCCGTCCTCGAGATGTTCCGCACCAAGAGGTTCTTCGTCCTGACGACCCAGCTGGGGTGCGCGGCCGGGTTCGTCGGCGCGGGGCTCGTGCTCTCGCGCGAGAACTTCCAGTGGTCGCTGCTGGCGCTGTTCGCCACCATGGGCTTTCTCGGAGCGACCATGGACATCGCCACCGACGGCGTCTACGTCACCACGCTGCAGCCACGAGACCAGGCGCGCTACTCGGGGTTTCAGAGCATGAGCTGGCAGCTTGGAGCGCTCTTCGCCATCGGTCCGCTGGTGAGCATCACGGGACTGCTCAAGTCTGCCGGCCACGACTACGTGGAAGCCTGGCGCTTCGTGTACTATGCGCTCGCCACCGTCATCGCCACCGTGGCCTTGTATCACTCCTGGGCGCTGCCACCGGGGTCCCGCGCAGCATCGGCACCCACCGGACTCGCAGACGCCGCCTACACCTTCTGGGACGCACTCCGCTCTCTGTTCGCCAAGCGTGGCATCTGGGCCATGCTCGCCTTCGCTTTCCTCTACCGAAGCAGCCAGGGCTTCCTCGACAAGATCGGGCAGTCCTTCATGGTCGACACCGCGGTCCATGGCGGGCTCGGCCTCGACAACACCATCTACGGGTTCCTCAACGGCACCGTGGGGGTCGTGGGCATCATCGTCGGCTCCCTGCTGGGAGGCATTGCCGTGGCGCGCTTCGGTCTTCGGCGGTCGCTGATCTGGCTGTGCATTGCCATCAACCTGCCCAACGTCGTCTACCTGGCGCTGGCCCTGGTGCGCCCCGCTAGTCCCTGGGTGATCGGCGTCGCGATCACCTTCGAGAAGTTCTGGTTCGGCGTCGGCTCCGTCGGACACATGATCTACATGATGCAGCAGCTCGCCCCTGGCCGGTACCAGACCGCCCACTACGCCTTCGCCACTGCTCTGCTCGGCCTCTGCTACACGTTCACCGGTGTGCTCAGCGGCGTGGTCCAGGACCTGACCGGCTACACGAGCTTCTTCGTCTTCGTCATGATCGCCACGGTCCCATCGTTCATCGTCACCCTCGCCGCGCCGTTCCATGTGGGGACGGAAGAGTAGTACCGGATCGGTCGAAGGCGGCGAAGGTGACGCTTCGCCATCCCCCGAACGGGTGATTTACGGGATGCGCCCCCCTCCGGTAGATTGAAGCAATCCATCCCAGGGCGCTCACCCTGCGCGAGTCCCCGCCGGGCGACGACCTCAACACAGGTGAGCCGTCGGGTAGGGAAGCGCCCACCGCGGACGAGACCCGGGAACGTCGAGGAGAAGGAGTAGGTGTGGATGTCGCGACCTGCTGGATACTGGACACCGTGGCTGGTGTTGCTGCTGCTGAACATCGTGGCCTGCGAACCTGCCAAGAAGGCTGGGGAGCCCTGCGCGGGGAACGACGAATGCGAGAGTGATCTCTGCGGCTCCTGCTTCGACGGCCGGCACGTTTGCATGGAAGGCAATGTCTGGGGGTGGCGCCTGGCCGCCTGCGGGACCATCACCGGAGGGGGGTCGTGCGTCGAATGGAGCTCACCGTCGAGCCCCTCGGAACCGCCGTTTCAGAGGTACCATTGCGACGACTGCGAGAATCCCCAGAGCTGCTTCGACGACTTCGGCGAGTCGACCTCCTGCTCCGCGGGGATCTATGTGGGCGACGCCCACTGCGATGCGGTCGTCTGCTACACATCCGACGGGCGATGTGAACGAGATCCAGCCGCCGCGATCCCTTCCTCCGGCACCACCAGCGGAGCGGGCGCCGGGTGTTCCGTCACGCAGGCGCAACTGGAAGCGAAGTGCATGACCCCCAACGTGGACGTGTACGATACCTGCACGTTCTACTGCGACACGGCGTGCGTCTACGACGACGGTTGCCAATGCGGAGATTCGCAGTCCTGTCTGGGGCGCGATGTGACGTGCAGCGACCTCGAGCGGATGGGCTGTCCATGCTCCTTCTGCCGCTGATGCACCCCGCCGTGGGGCCGAGATGTGCGCGCAACGCCGCTCCGGTCGCTGACCGATAGTGGTGCTCTGGGCGTCCGAGCCCGCCAGAGCACGCGCGGGTGTTGTCAGCAGTCCGAGCGCCGCTGGACGTCGGACCCATGGGTCCCCATGTTCCGCGCCCATCGACGAGGTGACCCGTGACCGTCCAGCTCTACCATCACCCTTTCACTCGGGCTGCAAACGTCGTCTGGATGCTCGAAGAAGTGGGCGTCGCCTACGAGCTGCGGCATGTGGACCTGCAGGCGGGCGAGCACAAGTCCGATGCCATCCTGGCGCTCAACCCGATGGGCAAGCTGCCCATCTTGACGGACGGCGACGCCGTCGTGACCGAGTCCGCGGCGATTGGCATCTACCTCGCGGACCGTTACGCGTCGGGGCGTCTGGCACCGCCGCTCGACCACCCGGATCGGGGCACGTACCTGCGCTGGTCGTTCTTCTCTCCCTCCGTGATCGAGCCGGGACTCGTCGCCAAGGGAGGCGGCTGGGAGTTTCGGCCTAGTAGCGCGGGCTGGGGAACCCACGAAGCGATGCTCGCGGCCATGGAACATGCCCTCGCGGGAGGCGACTACCTACTCGGCGCCACCTTCTCGATGGCAGACGTCATCTTCGGTGGCACCGTGCGGTACATGCTCCAGTTCAGCATGCTCGAACCACGCCCCACTTTCCAGGCGTACGCCGAGCGCCTCGCCCGGCGCCCCGCGCTCGTCCGCGCCAGCGAGCGCAACGCCCAGGTGGTGAAGGAGCGGTCGTTGAAGTGGGGCTGAATGAGGGAGCTCAGAAAATGACCCCGAGATCGTCGAGACAGAACCCGTAGTCGTAGCTTCTTGCCTCGATCGAGTTGAGCTTGAACATGACCTCGAAGGTGAGTGCCGGGTCGTATCCGTAGGCGGTACCCGTCCCGCCCCAGTCAGCCTTCTCCATTGCGTCGAAGTACAGCGCGCCGTACCCAGGTAGCACCGCGGACGCTCCGTCAGGGGGGCCGGCGATGGCGCAGTAGTCTGCACTGCAAATCCCGCCGTAGGCTGGATCCATGCAGTTGACCCAGACCTCCAACCCCGGAGCCTCCCCATTGACCACCCAGGCCATCCCCGCTGCGCCAAACTGCTCGGGATTCCATGTCCTCTTGGCGTTCGAGTAGGGATTGTAGTCGAAGTCGAAGTAGAGCCCGATGCCCCAGTTGGAGTAGTCTGCGCCTGGGGGACAAAGGGTTCCGGAAACACACCGAGTCTCTGGATCCCAATTCATCGAGGCACAGCCATCGCTGTACGCGTAGATCAGTCCGCTGATTCCCATGGCACTGTTCGGGTACACGGTCGGTTCCGCCAGAGCCCCGTCGAACGCAATCCATTGGGTTCCAGACAGCGCCCCCGAGCCTACCCCGCCGGAAGGATCCCTGACGAAACTGCAGACGTGGTCTGCGATCGGAGCCTCGGACTCGTCCCCGCCGGCCGAGGCAGATCGATCGCACTGGATCGCATTCCCGAAGGCTGGGTCCTGCTTCACCTCACAGTCCAAGCAATAGAGCTCGTCGTCGACCACGAGGTGATACTCCGCTGTCACCTCGCGAACGAAGCTCACCTCTCCCGCGTCTCCGAAGCCGGAGTAGCCGCCCGTCTTGCTCGCTCCGTCGTACCAGAAGGAGAAGATTCCGTCGGTCGCCAACCACTGCCCCGTGAACTGCGCGTAGTCCGCGCAGCCAGTCAGAGGGAGCAGGGACAGCAGTGCGATGCAGCCCAGACGCTTCATCACAGATTCCCTCCCACACCCACGGTCATTCGGTAGTTCAAGCCCATGGGCCCATCGTTCTCGTCATAGAGCGTCGCCCAGCGCATCTGAAATCCCACTGGCGCCAGGTAGGCGCGCAGATTTCCACGAGCAATCGCGATCCCTACGTCCGCCTCGGAATAGGCGGCGCTGAACATGCCATAGGTTCCTCGATACAACTCGATCCCGAGGGGGACGATGAGCGGACGAAGCAGCACCACCGCATCACCGACCTGCGCCACCCGCCGCTCCGGCTCGATTCCCGCGTCGCCGACTACCCCGACCGACTCGCCCGCGACAGCCAGGCCAACGCGGCCCTTGTAGAGCTTGCCAAAGACGGCCCGCGCCTCGACCCCCAACGGCCCGTTGCGTCCCTTCCCGGCCACACCGGCGGTCGTCGTCAGTTGACCGCCCACGAAGAAGGGATTCACACAGCACCGGCCAAACTCGCCTCGGTTCATGCATCGGCGTCGCCCCACACACTCCGCAGTGCTCTCGCAGGAAGGACCCGGTTGGCATAGCCCGTTGGAGCAAGTCCACCCCCCATCGCACGTGCCGTTCGGGTTGCAGCGAAAGCGGCCATCCTCCCGCCACTCGCAGGAACCCGCCACACAGGCCGAGTAGACGTCACAGTCGGTATCCGCCGAACAGTCCGGGGTCACGGGCACCGGCTCGACTCCCGTGGGGACCGCCGCAGCCGCTGGTCCCCCGGGGGCAGACTCCGGCCCCATTGGTGCGGCCGCTCGCGCGGCGTTCCAGGCGTCAATGTCCGGGCTGACTCGACACTCCCCGCCGAGACACACCTCACCTTCGTAACAGTGCTCGTTCGTCTGACACCGGTAGTCGTCGTCGTCCACGTAGACCGCACCCCCCGACGCGGCACTCCCCCCCGCCGCGGCGTCGAACTGCGCCTCGGCACGCACCGTGAGGATGCCCACCGCTACCAGGAAGCCCCAGCTGACTCGCTTCTCCATACGCCCCTCAGCCGAACAGGAACCCTGCGTTGAAGAAGAAGAGATGGAGGTTCATGGCCGGCATGGGCAGGTACATGAACTTGATGTCGAGCGCCTGATACCTGCTCGTCCCGGGATTGCGAGCGGGCATCTGGATCCCGATGACAGGTCCGTAGGTTTCGCTACCGTCGCCAGTGTCCGGGTCTGCCGCATACCCAACGAGACCTCCCAGCGCGAGGCCAAGCCCGTTCTGCTTCAGCTTGGGGTGGTCTGCCTTCAGGGGAGAGTACCGAAGCAGCTGAACTCCCCCGCTCGCGGCGACCCGAACCATCGCGGAGGTCATGGAGGTGCTCCCACTCCCCGTATCGATGTCGTACCCCTCCATTCCCGCGGGTGTATCCGTGTGGGTCTTGGTACTCACGGACATCACGAAAGCGCCCAACGACGGCTCCAGGAACGCGCCGTACCACATCCCGCCAGTGGCCCCGGGAAAGCGACTGCCGACGAGAATCTTCGCTCCTGCATCGATGGTGCCTCCGCCCATCGTCATGTCTGCTGATTCGGAGCTCGCCATTCCCGCCATGCCGCCCAGCGACAGGGCACCGGCGATGGCGGTGCTGCGCACCTTGTCGACCGAAGACACCGACTCCCTCTGATACCCGACCACCAGTCCCTCATTGCTCGCCCGAATCCCCGCCTTCTCCCGGCAGTAGTCTGCGTTGCTATTGGTGCAGTCTCGCTCGACTTCCGCTTCGGCTTCGAACTGGCCCGCGCTGTTGGCCATGATGCGTCCCTGCCGTTGGCAGTACTGGGTCTCGGCGGTGGCACAGTCGCGCTTCCAGTCGTACTGGGCCATGGCGTGCCCCTGCCGCGTTGCCTCGGCGTGCGCGCGGCGGCGACACTCGTGGTCTTCGTCACCGCAGTCGGATTCGAGATGAGCTTGGATCTCGTCCCGCGTCATGTAGAGCGATCTGGAGCGGCGCACTCCCGGCCGCCGCTTGACGACCAGTCCTCCAGCTGCCGCGCTCGAATCAACCTCCGGCGGAGGGGCGGACTCGGCGGGAGGAGGGGGATCAGAGGGCTCCTCCACCGGGGCGGGAGGGGGCTCGCTCGTCGCGTCGGGGTCCGTTGTTGCTACCTGGACGTTCTGGCGCACTGCCCGCACGGCAGACCACGAGAACGTCTGCTCACTCCCGTCCTGAGCCACGATGATCACGTGGCTACCCGGTCGGCTCTCCTTGATCCGGCCTCGAACGACGCTGCCATCCTGGAGCTCCACTTCGTCAGCAGACTGAGTCTGGTCCCCCGGCTGGGCCCACGCTGTTGCGGGCCGACACAGGCCCACTGCAGAACCCGCAATACTGACAGCCAGTACCATCCGCCAGACCCATCCCCCGCTGGCAGCGCGCTCAACCACCGACATTGGTATCCGATCCACCTGACCTCCGCGGTCGACAGGGGGAGCAGCTACCACGCAGCGCCTCACCACCCGAATCCCCCGATCGGGGGATGGACCGACCCGCCCCCGATGATCGATAATACGGGGTTTGCTCGGCGCCTGGCTCGAGGCTGGTGTTTGGTGGAGCCAGACCGTGTTTCCGCACTGTGAACCGCGCTCCAGATTCGAGAGCGCGCGGTCGAGTGCGCATGCCGTGCCCCCCTCACGCGTGAGGGGCGTCCAAACCGTACCAAACGTAAGATCGCGTGGGCTGTTCGGGCGAGTGCGGAACGAGCTTGCGAGCTGTCGTACTATCCCCAGAGCTCACTGGCGTTGAGCTCGTCACCATGCGCGGCTCACCCAGGGCGAGAGCCCCCAATGGCTCCTCTTTTCGGGTCGATCCGTTCGCAGGATCATCATCCATTGTCCCAGTTCGGTTCAACACAAGAACTGGGGGATGGGGGATAGGCAGCGCGAAGGCGATAACAGTATAAGGGTCGATCATGTCGACTCGGCTACCGCTTCCTTCATTCTTGCGGCAACGCGTCCTTCCATCCCACAACGCGCGGGAAGCGAAGCTGGCACTGCTGAAGGACTTGCTCGAGGCGAGCGGGGGTGACGCGGGGCTCACGCACATGGTGGTGCGACGTCCCGAGGACGACCTGCCACGCTTCTTCGGAATCACCTCCCTCAACGCTCCCCCTGCGTTCGAGAAGGTCGCATCGGCCATGGAGGGACAGCGGGTCCCGCCAGTCAAGGCGTCCTCAATCACGACTGCGAATCAGTTCGAGGTGCAAACCGCCAAGCACCTCCCGGAGGAGTTCTATCGACAGGTCTGGCAACCCTCTGCGATCCACAGCTGTCTCGGAACGAACCTCCTCGACGACGAGGGCAATCACGCGGCCTGGATTGGTGTATTCCGCCGCGGAGAATCCCCCCCCTTCGAGCCGAGAGACGCATCCACGGTGAGCAGTCGCCTGACGCCCTATCGAGATCTGATGATGGCACTCACCCGGATGTGCTCGACCGATCCTGGCGATGCACTCCTGGTCATGTCGGAAACAGGCGCGGTGCTCATGGCGTCCGGGCAAGGCGAGGCCTGGCTGGCACTGCCCGGATTTCGCGAGGCGCTCCTGCGCGATCTCGAGTCGCTGCACCAGGAGCGCGCTGCGCAGAGACGGACTCACTTCCGGACGGCTTCGATCACGCTGACACGCGTGGACGGGAAGATCGGCCGCGGCTATGTCGCCACCATCAGTCGCTCTCCGCGCACCCAGATGCGCCCCGTCTTCCTTCTGACACGTGGTCAACGCGAAGTCGTGGATCTCGCGGGGCTGGGAGCTTCGACGAAGGAGATCGCACAGCAGCTGGGCAAGAGCCAGGAAACCATCCGCTCGCATCTCCGCGCCATCTATGAGCAGCTTGGCATCTCGACACGGGCGGAGCTAGCGCTGGCACTGAGCCAAGGGTTCTAAAATGAGCGAGCGCAATTGTCGATCACTTCTCACCGAGCCCCCATTTGGGTGAGGGCTCGGTGAGAAGCTCCGTTCGTCCAGTTCGCTCGACACATTCAATGTCTGTTTCTGAGGGGTCTGTCCCAGACCCCTCCCCCGCCGCTTCGCGTCGGGTCCCCCTCCCCAATCTTAAAATGACCTCGTAATGAGGTGCTCGAGAATCGCGCTCGGCCATTTAGTCTCCGCCCAACTCGAACAGCGAGCAGCGCGCGGACGAGCTCGACCGACCCGCGCGGTCAGTACACGAGCTCGAGCTGGTACTCCAGCGAGTCACCCGAGTGCCACGGCTGCAGAACGTTGTCGTTGAACACGACAAGGAACACGTCCTCGCTCGGTAGCGTGACCTCCGTGGTGGGGTTGGCGCACCGTTGCGGCATCACGGAGCTGCCATCGTCCGGCATCATGCAAATCCGGGGCACGATGTTGGGGCTGCCGCCGGGAAGCGTGCTCAACCGAACGCCAGTCGCTCCGTTGTAGCTGCTTCCGACACGATAGACGTCCTTCTCACCGACACCGAGGACACCCGTGATCACGGGCATGCTCTGATTCAGCCAGTACTCGTTCCCCGAGTTGTACGAAGCAGAGACGTCGTCCACGGTGCCGCTCGGAGCGGTTTCGGTGAACGGATCCCAAGACAGGCCCGTGGTGACCACCGAGACGGTGTCGTCCGCCCCGTCCATGATGCGATTGGTGAGACCGTACTCCGAGCGCGGCGCGATGGCCTCGGTGCTGTACTGCCAGGCCCTGGTGATGTTGGGGTCCGCGAGCGACGGATCGGTCGCATCGAAGACGTACCAGGGATCCACGTCGCTCAGGTTCTGGGTCCAGTAGGGGACCGTCCCCCCACCGTGGTGCGGTAGATCCGTGATGAACGCCTCGGTGAAGACGTGCTGCCCGAACCCGGCAATGCCGTGGCCCGTGACCGCGCGCGCGACCACGCCCGACGAGCGACTGAGCGCGGCGAGCGCGGCACCGTACTCGTAGCACATGCCCCCCGTCTCCTCGGGGAAGTCGTAGCCCTGCTCGCGGGTAGCGGCAGCCGCATCCGGGGTGAAGCCGTTCGTGTGCCCAAAGAGGAAGTACGACATGTCCTGCCGGTAGCTCTCCCGGGTGTACGTGAGGCGCTGCGCGGTGAATCGATAGAGGCGACGCATGGCCTCGAACTCGGTCCGCGTTCCCTCGATGAGCGCGGCCGAATAGTCCAGCATGGAGTAGGAAGGCAGCTCGGTGGTGCGACGGAAGGCACCCGTGAGTTTGGTCGACTGGCCCTTCGCCTCGTAGGGATCGCTCTCGTAGTGGGCCGTGAAGTGGTCCAGATATGCGTCCCGATCGGCGCCGAACTCTCCGGTGAGCTCGACACCGTCCTCGTCCTCGTCGTAGCCGTAGGTCTCGAGCTCCGCCTTGCTGAGGCGCGAGTTGGCGACGTGCTCGTAGGGATCGAAGACGACGTAGAAGAGCACGGTGTCGAGGGTGTCGCCGTTCGGGCCCACCGCGCGAACCAGGTACCGCCCCACCGGCGCATCGCTCGGGACGTGCACGCTCCACAGCTCGCGGTTCCGGATCTGACGACCGCTGGAGCCGGCCCAGACGCCCCCTTCGTAGTCAGCGAGCTTGGTGGTCGCCCACTCGGACGCGTAGGGGGTTCCGTAGGCGATGGCCTCGATCCACGCGTCGCCCGAACCGAGCGCGGCGTCCTCGACGCTCAAGACGAAATCGGTGCCCCGGCGGACGGGAGGGGGACGCACGATTCCGGGGTCCAACAGCGCGCCCTGCGCGTACGCCACGCCCTCGCTCCAGGCGTCGTAGTCCGCGGTGTGCATGGGGCCCTGATAGAGGAACTGCACGCGATCCCATGTCGTGCGAGCTCCCGTGGGATCGAAGCTCTCCTCGTTCACGCCGATCCAGTACTTGGCGGGGCCGCTCGCGTGCAGCTCGAGGTCGACGTAGTGCGTGCCGGCCGGGACCGAGCCCAGCGGGAAGTTGAACTGCCCCTGGTCGAATCCGCCCTCGTACATGAGCTGCTGATCGAGCTGGACGTTCTGCACGGCGGCGGACTCGCCCGCCGTGGCATGGCGGTAGGCGCCGCCCTTGAGGAAGAGGTCGTTCTCGCCCTGCGAGGTGACGCGCAGCCGCACGTCGAGATCCTGCTCTCCCGGGGGGTCGAACCACTGGATGGGGAGGTACCAGTCGGGGCCATTTCCGAAGATCTGGGCCTCGAGCTTGTGACTCTCGAGGGCCGCGTTCAACGTGAACCGGAGCGCGTACCAGCCCCCTTCGTAGGTGGAGTTGTGCGCGTAGTAGCCGCTGCCGTCCGGCAGCGGGTAGGTACTCTCATCCGGCGAGCCCGGGTTGTGGACCAGCTCCACGTTGGAGAACGTGTGGGTGCTCAGCGTGGAGCCGTACTGATTGGTGGCGTGCAGCCCGACCTGCAGCCAAGAGGTGTAGGGCTGGTGGAAGTAGATCGTGTGTTCGAACGAACCCGCCCGGTGGAACGTCTCCTGAATCTGCTGGATCGCGACTGGACCGAGGGATCCCATCTCTCGCAGCCGGGTCATCGTCAGCGCGACGCCCGCTGCCTCGATCTCATCCTGGATGGCCGCCTGCGCGACCGCATCAATCGCCAGATCGTCGGGAGCCTCCGCGGAACAGCCCGCGGCCGCCAGAGCCAGGGCCAGCAGGCTGGTCAGCACCCGGCGGCGACGAGCAGGGGATGCGGAATGGTGACTGGGTGCGCTGGGTGTCTGGGGATCCATCATGTCGAAGTCTCTCGGGGGTTGCGCGTCTAGCCCGAGGCCACACCGATTGCAACGACGGGAGAGGTGCGAGTTTCTAGCCACGGTCCGCGCGGGTTCATGGGGGCACGCGACGCGACCGGCGGCGACGACGAGGGCGGGGGGGAGACTGGCGCGCCGCGCTCCGTTCTGCCCAGTACCGCTCTTCCGCATCAAATCGATCAACGGCCCGGCGGACACGACCAGCGATCATCAGCCCGCATTGGCAGCGCCGGGCCTTCGGGGAGTTCACCACGCCACAGGCGGAACAGCGGGGGCTCTTGGACTGCATGCCTCCGAGGTAGCCGCCGAGCGTGCAGATCGCGACCAGTGGCCAGTACAGAGCCCCGTTGGCGAGCGCAAGCCCGAGGAGGACGGCCACGCCCCCGGCGGTCCACATCCATGTCCAGCGCTGGTCACCGTCGATGAGGAACGCGATCTCGTCCCGCTGGACTTCGGCGAGCTCCTCGCGGATCTCGGCGGCTTCGTCGCGCGCGATCAGCTGGGCGGGGGGGAGCGGCCGGGTGAGCACGGAGAGAGGGGTCCCCGGCTCCCAGGCCTCGGGTGGGGGAACGTTCAGCCGCTCGCGTAGCCCGTCAGGGTCGTCGCCCAGCAGGGCGACGGCCTTCCCGAACAGCATCGCCTGATTGGGTGCCAGCGCCTCGCTGATCGCCCGCTGCTCCCGCCGGTCCAGATTCCTGACCACCGCCTGCGCGCCGAGCAGCACCGCAATCCTCGATGGCGAGAGATAGCCCTGGCGCTTCGTCTCGTAAAGGAGTCGCTCGCCGCGCTCGTCGTAGCCACCGGTCCGGAAGACGTGGCTCGAGTTGAGGAGGAACACGCCGAAGCCCAGGTAGACGCTGGTCAGGTCCGTCAGCAACTCTTCCACGTGACGGTCGGTCGCCTCGAGGCCGTGACGGAAACGATATGCGTGGGCGACCTCGTGTCCGAGCGTACCGATCAGCGAGTCCAGATCGCGAAGCTCCCGCTCGTTGACCCCGAAGAGGCAAACCTCGTCGGTGATGCCATGGAAGCGGTGGAGACGGTGACCGACGCCGGCGGTCAACCACTCGCCTACTCGAACGCGCTCCTCGCGTCGCTGCTCCCGCGCTACGAGGCCGCACGCAAGGAGTGGGGCGAGGCGGAGGCCGCCGACTCCCGGTACCAGCAGATGCTGGCCAGCGTCCGCCAGAGCGGTGGTGAGCTGCACGAGGAGCTGAAGGCCTTCCGGCGCACGCTCGCCGTCGTCGCAGGCCAGTCCGACAAGGACTACCAGAAGCTCCGCCTCGAGCGCGCTGGCAGCCCCGACGAAGAAGACGACCCCGCGGCTCCCCAGCCGGAGATCATCACGCCCGCGGACCCAGGGACCTCGCCCCCTCGACCGGCTCGCTGACCCATTAGCCGACCATGCCCCATCCACCCGTGGCAGGGGCGAAATCACCGCAAAAACCCTCACCGGCCCCGCTACCGATCCGGATCGGAGGCGGGGCTGATCTGTGGTGGTGGTGGGGTCGCGGACTACTGGTGGTGGGGTCGCGGACTACTGGTGGTGGGGTCGCGGACTACTGGTGGTGGGGCCGCGGACGCCTGGCGGTGCGCTCGCCAACGACTCGCGGTGCGCTCGCCAACGACCTGCGGTGCGCTCGACAACGACTCGCGGTGCGCTCGCCAGCGACCGGCGGTGCGCTCGCCAACGACCGGCGGGGCGCCCGCCAACGACCGGCGGTGCGCTCGCCAACGACTCGCGGTGCGCTCGCCAGCGACCGGCGGTGCGCTCGACAACGACCGGTGACGCGCTCGACAACGACCGGTGACGCGCTCGCCAGCGCCTGGCGGTGCGCTCGCCAGCGACTCGCGGTGCGCTCGCCAACGACCGGCGGTGCGCTCGCCAACGACTCGCGGTGCGCTCGCCAGCGACTGGGCGAGCTCTTCCGCGCGGCGTCGGCGAAGCCGCCAGTCCGTGGCACCGTTGGCGAGGGCCCAGTAGCGTGCGATGTGGTCGCCCCGCGCACCGGTCTGCGCTGCGACCTGCGAGAGCCGTTCGGCAGGCGATGCATGAGGTCGCATCGCAGGAACGGGAGGCCCTGGCGGAGGAGACGCGATCCCGCTAGATCAGGGCCGGTGGTACCTTCACAGACACGCTTCCCGTACCGGCGAACCCGTCCTCCGGGCGGCAGCTGGATCCGCGCCTTGGCGGTGGCGACAGTGCCGCTGCTGCTCGCTGTCCCCTCCTGGGCCGGCGAAGACGCAGCGGCCAACGCGGAGGCGCTCTTCCGCGCCGGACGCGAAGCGGCGGAAGCAGGAGACTACGACCTGGCGTGCGCGCGTTTTGGAGCGTCTCTCGCCCAGGAGGCGGCGGTGGGGACGCGGCTCAATCTCGCGCTGTGCGAGGAACAGCGCGGCCAGCTCGCGGCGGCATGGGCTCATCTGCATACCGTTCTGGAACAGCTTCCCGCTGAAGACAGCCGACAACCCATCGCCGAGGCGGCGAAGGAGCGGGTCGAACGAGCGCTGGCCTGGGTCACCTTGACGGACGAATCGCTCGGCGAGAGGTTTCGCGTGCTCGTGGGAGGCAATCCGCTGGACAGCGGGAGCTTCGGCGTCGCTCTACCATGGAATCCCGGCACCCATCGGGTCCTCATCACCGCACCCGGCCATCCACCTCGCACGCTCGAGGTCACGGTTCGAGCTGGAGAGCGCCTCACCGTCCCGCTCGCGCTGGGTGAGGTCGAGGTCCAGGCTCCCCCGGAGTCGAGCGCGCCACCGGTGCCGGCACCCAGCGATGTCACCGCCACGAGCGTGCCCGAGCAGGACGGTGGCCAGCGCTCCAGGGATCCCCGACGTGGCGTCGCCTACGCTGCGCTCGCCACGGGCGGAGTCGGCCTCGCCGTCGGGTCCGCTGCCGGCATCTTCGCCCTGAGCCAGCAGCGCATCGTCGACCGCGAGTGTGGAAGGGACAAGCAGTGCAGCCCCGCCGGGATGGACGCGGTCGACCGCGGAAAGACGGCAGCCGCAGTGTCCACCGTCGGCTTCGTCTCGGGAACCGTCATCGCGGGAGTGGGCCTCGCGCTGGTGCTGCACCCGCGGCGCGCGTCCGCTCGGGAGGACGTCGCGTGGAAGGTCGGGCTGACACCCACCTCGTGCTCGCTGTCGGGCCAATTCTGATCAGGCCGGTGCGAAGGCGGCCCCGCAGCGGGGCTAGCGCTTGCGATCTGCGTGTCGAGAAGCTGCCCCGCAGCCCGCTCGTCGCCCGCTCATCCCCTCAGAACCCCTCGAAGCACGGGAAGTCCCCCGTCAGCTCTTTCGTGAACGGGTCGTAGCCGAGGGCGTCGTCGACGAACTGGAGCTCCCCGGCGCGGTTCTCGGCGACGCACCAGATGCTGGATGGCATCAGGCGTTCCCCCGACGAGAGGTCGAACAGCGGCGGTCCCATCGTCCCCACCAGAGCGATGCCCGATCCGCCTGGGTCGGCCTGCAAGTAGCTGAGCGCGCTGGGGATGCTCAGGGGATCGATCTCGAAGCAACCGGCAGCTGCCCTGCAGGGCTCGGTCGCGATGTCAGCGCGGATCAGTCGCATCATGCCGCCCAGCAGATCGTCACCATCGTAGTGGCGCAGCTCGCCCGCGGCGGCGAACGCGTACATCATGAAGTACGCCGCGTCGTAGTAGTTCTCGGTGCTCTGGAGCGGCACCGTCGCCGTGGGGAACGCCGCCATCAGGCGGCTCTGGTAGGCTTCGTACAGCGGTGGGTTTCCGCTAGCGAAGTTCACTCCCAGCACGCGGTTCGCCAGCGCAGGCAACCCGGGATCCTGCGCGAGGGTGAGGATCCGCGGATCGCTCGCCAAGCTGGGCGACGCGAGATAGAGCGGACGCGGCTCTCCGGTGCCCTCACTCAGCCTGAGCTCGATCGCCTCGAGCCCTCCGTCCAAGAACTCACCCTCGGTGAGCAGCAACACGACGTGCGGCGGATCGTCGGGA
The DNA here is from genome assembly GCA_050304295.1 of Polyangiaceae bacterium. Lineage (GTDB taxonomy): Bacteria > Myxococcota_A > Polyangia > Polyangiales > Polyangiaceae > JAFGBI01. Next base: position 33,700 of record JBNLDK010000079.1, on the reverse strand, counting down.
TCGATCGCGGCCACGAGCTCCGCGGTCGCGTCCCCCGAGCCGACCCGCAGACGGGTGAATTGGTTCGCATTCGCCGCGTCGAGCGCACCGCTCCCGTTGAAGACAATGCCCCGCGCCACGAGCTCGGCCAACTCCTGGTTGAACAGATCGTTCGACTCGATGAGGAGCACCTTCAGTGGCAGGCTGGGATCCGGGCGGAGCGCGTTCTGATACGCCTCCGCGCGTGCCACCAGAGGAGTGTACTCCGCGGCCAGCTGTTCGTACCCCGCGATCAGGTGCCAGAGCAAATCGTCGTCGTTCAACTCTCGCAGCGCGGTGTTGCCTTCGAACGGACTGAGGAACAGGACCGGAGCGCCCAGCTCACCGTGCACGTACCGAAACGCCGACCGTAGCTTGCGCCGCGTCAGAGCCGCGACAATCCCGGGCACATCGAGATCGGTGACGAGGTGGTCGAGGCTCGGCGTGAGGTCGTCGTCGAGGCTCGAGCAGACGAGCGCGATCAGGGGGTGTCGAGTCCCATCGGGACCACCCCGGAGACCACCCGTCGCGTCGTTGAACTCCTCGATGGCGAGCTCGTAGTTATACCGCGAAACCGCGGCGTGCAGGGGACCGTCGAGCGCCGAGTAGGCGCCGAAGACGAGCGGCTCGGATTCCTTCAGGTTCTCGAGATCCGCGCCCGCCCCCAGCAGCACGGGGCACTCCGCAGACAGCAATCCCAGACAGCGACCATGCCTGCAGACGTAGGGCTCGTCGAAGTGCGCGAGAATGCAGTCCTCGTGGGTCTCGCAAGCAGGCGTGTTCCCACTGCCACCAGGCTGCGGAGCCCCACCGGCGGGCGCCCCCGCCGCCGCGGCGCCACCCTGTCCCCCGATCGCGGCGCCACCCTGTCCCCCCGTGGCCGCCTGTCCCCCGGTGGAACGAGTAGGTTCGCGGTCGTCGTCCCGCGTCTGCCCACCGCAGCCGAGCGCGAGGAGCAGTGCCACGAGGGCGCAGCGACGCGCCGCCAAGGGAACCACCCCGCTCCGACGCCGATCCATTCCCTCACTCATGGAGTCCCTCCAGACCAAGCTCGAAACCCTACCACGGAAGCCACTCGGGGGTTCGCCACCGAACCGGCATGGCTCCCCCCGAGCGCCAGTGTCGGGCAGGATGCGAACAGGGCCGCGATGCGCGCGCCCGGGGGCGCGGCACGCGTCACCTCAGGGCAGATCCAGCTCGCCGGGGATGTCGCGACCGCGAAGGGCGCGGACACCGAAAGCGATGATGGCGATCACGCCCCAGGCCAGTCCGACGACCACGCCCGCGTCGACGAGACCGCGCCAGGGCTGGGCGAGCATTCGGACACCGATGATGAGCAGCACGATCAACCCCAGGACGCACCACGAGACGATGAGGCGCTTGCGGCTCGCGTGCACGAGGCCCATGCAGAAAATCGGGGCGAGAAGCGCCAGCCCGGGGCGGCCCGCTCTCGCGAGCCACAGGGCGCGCTTGACGACGCGTGGGGAGAAGCGCAGCTGGAAGGCGCGGTAGCCCTCGGAGTAGGCCATGAACGCGGTCCAGATCGCGCCGAAGGCGAGATGCCAGATGCCGAGCGTGGCGGGGTCGAGCTGCGCGGCGACACCTGACATCCGCCAGATGGCGCGCAGGAACAGCAGGAGCACGCCCCCGATCCCCCAGGCAAAGGTGAGCCAGCCGCTGAGCGACCTCGGCAGTGATCCCCCACCCCCCGCCGATTCCGTGAGGGTCAGGAGGTCGGTTTGGGTCGAGGCAGATTCGTTCACTGGTTGAAGCCGCGGCTGCTTGGTTCTAAACCGCAAGGCCGGACCGAAGCCAACGGGACTCGAAGCAGCCGCGACGGCTGGCCGGGGCAACGTATCTAGCATGGGAAAGCGCAGACGGGTCGCGATTGTCGCCGGGGTCCGCACCCCCTTCACCAAGCGGGGGACCTCCCTGGCGGGGCTCTCCGCGCTGGAGCTGGGCATCCGGGTCACCGCCGAGCTGCTGCAGCGAGCCGGTGTCGCGCCATCCCAGGTCGAGCAGCTCGTCTGCGGGCAGGTGGTCCAGGCTCCGGGCGTGCACAACGTGGCACGTGAGATCGCGCTGGGCTCTGGCCTGGGGCCGACGGTCGAGGCATACACGGTGTCCCGGGCCTGTGCCAGCGGCTATCAGGCGGTCGTCAGTGTCGCCGAAGCGATCCTCGCCGGGACGATTGACTGCGGAGTCGCCACAGGCACGGACAGCGCCAGCCAGGTGCCCCTCGCGCTGGAGCCCCAGGTCACGCCCACCCTCACGCGCGCCCTGCAGGGCCGCACCCTCGGCGAGCGGCTGGGGGCTCTCGCGAAGCTGCGCCCACGCGATCTGGTGCCGGGAGCACCGGCGCTCGCGGAGCGCTCCACGGGACTGACGATGGGACAGAGCGCCGAGCAGATGGCGCAGCAGAACGGGATCTCCCGCCAGGAGCAGGATCGCTTCGCCCATCGCAGCCACACGCGCGCCGCCGCCGCGTGGACGGACGGGCGCCTCGCCGAGGAGGTGATGCCACTCTACCTGCCGCCGCAGTTTCCGGTCATCGAGCGCGACGGTAGCGTGCGCTCCGACTCGAGCCTGCCCGCGTATGCGCGACTCGCGCCGGTCTTCGATCGGCGCCACGGCACGGTCACCGCGGGGAACAGCTCGCCGCTGTCGGACGGCGCCGCGGCCGTGCTCCTGATGAGCGAGGAGCGCGCACGGGCCGAGGGGCTCCAGGTGCTCGCCACCCTGCGCGCGCACGCGTTCGCCGCGCTCGATCCCCATGAGCAGCTGCTGCTGGGTCCCGCCTACGCGATCCCACGAGCGCTCACCCGCGCGGGAGTCGACTTTGCGGACCTGTCCCTGATCGACATGCACGAGGCCTTCGCCGCACAGGTGCTGAGCTGCATCCAGGCCATCGAGAGTGACGCCTTCGCTCGCCAGCAGCTCGGCCGCTCGCGGCGGATCGGGACCCTCGACTGGGATCGCTTCAACGTGCTGGGCGGCTCGCTGGCGATGGGACACCCCTTCGCGGCCACGGGGGTGCGACAGCTGCTCCAGACCGCGAACCAGCTGGTCCGGATCGGGGGAGAGCTGGCGCTGATCACCACCTGCGCTGCCGGGGGCCAGGGCGCCGCTATCGTCCTGGAGGCGGCGTGAGCGAGGCCGCGTTCTCGCTCTCGCGACACCCCGGGGGCGTGGCGGTGATCGAGCTGGGGGTGCCCCAGAGTCCGCTCAACCTGCTGCGCCCCGCGCACTGCGGGGAACTCTCCGAGCTCCTCGACGCGCTCCCCGCCGCGCGCGCACTGGTCCTCACCAGCGGTGCGGGGCGGGCCTTCTGCGCCGGGGCCGATCTCCACGAGCTGACGCGCGTCCAGGCGGTCCAGGATGGCATCGACCTGGCGCGCGACGTGCAGCGCACGCTGGACCGCATCGTGCAGCTCGAGGTGCCCGTCGTCGCAGCGATCGACGGCCCGTGCCTCGGGGTCGGGGCCTCCCTCGCGCTGGTCGCGGACGCGCGGGTCGCCACGACCAGCGACCGCACCCGGATCGGCTTCCCCGAGGTGCGCCTGGGACTGGTTCCGGTGGCGGCAGCGGAGCGCCTGATCGGGCAGGTGGGGCTGAAACTCGCGCTGGAGCTGCTCCTCGGGGGGCGCCTGCTGAGCGGCGAGAGAGCCCGCGCAGCGCGTCTCGTGGACGACGTGGTCGCCCCTGGCATCGTCGTCGAGGTCGCGCTCGAGCTAGCCCGCAAGCTAGCGCGGGAACGCCACCAGGAAACTGGATGGACCGGTCTCTTGCGGGAGCGGGCGAGCGCGCTACGCCGCCGCGTGCTCGCCGGTCGTGTGCACCGCGTGGTGGCGCTGCGCGAGGCCCGGCTCGCCGTGCAGCGCCGCCAGTTCGGCCTGCACGCTGCCCCCGAGCGGCTCCTCGATGTGGTGCGCGCGGGGCTCGAGCGGGGAACCGAGGGTGGACTCGAGGCCGAGCGACGCGCGTTCGGCGAGCTGCTCGTCTCCCCCGAGGCGGGGCACCTGATGCAGCTGCACCTGGAGACCCACGCTGTCGCGCGCGGGCGCCGGCATGGCGAAAAGCCAGCTCGCGCCCCCGTCGAGGGCATCGGGGTGGTGGGCGCGAACCCCGACGCGGTCCCCCTGGTCGCGCGCGCGGCGCGCAGCGGGCTCGCCGTGCGCCTGCGCGGGCACAGCTCACTCGCGGTCGCCGACACCTTGCGCGAGCTGCGGGCCCGGCTCGAGTCCGAGGTCTCCGCCGGCACGCTCGATTGGCGCGAGGGGGAACGGCTGCTGGGGCGCGTGACAGTGACCGTGGGGCGCGACGGCTTCCGTGGACTCCCCTTCGTGCTCGCCCTGGCCCCCGACCGTGCGGGCACCTGGAGCCCCGCCCTGGAAGATCTCGAGCACTCGGGACCGCGCGAGGGCGTCCTCGCATGCCTGACGAGCGCCACGCCCGTGGCCACCATCACCGCGGGCGCTCGCGTGCCCCAGCACGTCGTCGGCTGGGTGCCCGCAGAACCGGTCGCCGGTATCCACCTGCTGGAGCTCGCGGTCGCTCGCCCCATCCGTCCCGCCGTCCTCGCGACCGCGCTGGCCGTCGCGCGAAAAACCGGACACACACCGATCGTCGTGCACGATGCGCCCTTCTTCTTCACCCCCCGCTTGCTCGGTGCCTGGCTCAACGAAGGCCTGCGTCTGGTGGCCGAGGGCGTGCCCGCAGCAAGGGTCGACGGCGCCCTCACCGACTGGGGATTCGCGCGCGGCCCGATCGCCACCCTGCGCGCCCTCGGACCCGATCGCGCCCTGCGCACGCTCCGCGAGCTCGCCGCGGCTTTCGGCGACCGACACGGACTGCCCCAGACCGCCGAACGGCTCCTCGAGCGGGGCGATTTTTCGGCCCCCACCGCCCGAGCCACCGCCATCTCGCGTAGCGAGGTCGTCGAACGGTGCGCGATGCGGATGGTGAACGAGGCGATCCTGTGCTTCGGTGAGGGCGTGATCGAGAGTGCCCGCGACGCCAACGTGGCCGGAGTCTACGGCGCAGGGTTCCCCGCCTTCCGGGGCGGACCGCTGCGCCACGTCGACGCGATCGGCATCGCCGAGACCGTCCACCGCCTGGAACGACTGCGGCGTGCCCATGGGCGGCGCTTCACGCCGGCCAACCTGGTGGTCCGGATGACACGCAGCGGAGGCTCCTTCCACGGCGACGCGCGCGTCCAGCCGGGGTCCGAGCGCGAGGGGGCAGGCGGCTGATGGCTGGCGTCACCCGTCGGCGGTTCGTGCTGTGGGCGGCGCTGGGAGTGGGCGCCATCGGGGCGGGGTTGACCACCTGGCGCACCGGCGGCTACCCGCCGCTCCCGGCGGGCGCGAGCCGCCTGCAGTTCTTCACCGAGTGGCAGTACCTCGTGATGGCCGCGGCCGGCGCGCGCATCGTGCACCCCGCCACGGCGGAGGTCGCTCGCTTCGCCGACGGGTACCTCGCCGCCCTGCCCGCGGCCGACCAGCGCGACGTGCGCGCGCTGATCGGCTTCCTCGAGCATGGCGCGCCATTGCTCACGGGGCGCCTCACGCGCTTCACTGCGCTGGATCCCGCCGCGCAGGACGAGGTCCTGCGCGCCGTCGAGCATCACCGCATCGGGAAGCTGCGCGGGGGCTTCAACGTGGTCAAGGCGGTCGCCTACATGGCCCTGTACGAAGACGACACGAGCTGGACCGCGATCGACTACCCGGGGCCGCTGGTCCCCCGAGGAGCCCCCTGATGGTGGACCAGGGTCGCCATCTCCGGGGAGATCGCGAGCTCACCGCGGATGTTGCCATCGTGGGGAGCGGCGCGGCGGGCGCGATGGCCGCCAGCGAGCTGGCCCAGCGGGGGCTCCGCGTCCTCGTCCTGGAGGAGGGACCGCTGGTCCCGCTCGAGCAGATGACCCAGCGTGAGGGCGAGATGCGCGCGCGGCTCTACCAGGAGCGCGGCGGGCGAGCGACGATGGATCTTGCGATCCGCGTGCTCGGGGGACGCAACATCGGCGGCAGCACGGTCCACAACCTGAACCTGTGCAAGCGCACGCCGCCCGAGATACTGGAGCAGTGGGCGCGCGAGCACCACGTCTCGGGATGCTCGCCGGCGGAGCTAGCGCCAGTCTTCGCCGCCGTCGAACGCCAGCTCTCGGTCAGCAAGGTGCCCGAGCGGGAGTGGAACCGCAACAACCAGCTCCTCGCGGCGGGGGTCGCAGCGCTGGGTTGGCGCGGAGGTCCGGTCCTACACAATCGCTCGGGGTGTCAGGGCAGCGGCTTCTGCGAGCTCGGTTGCCCCTTCGACGCGAAGCAGAACGCCAGCAAGGTACTGTTGCCGCAGGCCGAGCGGGACGGGGCGCGGGTGCTGAGCGACACGCAGGTGAAGTGGGTCGACCACGACGGACGGCGGGTCCGCGGACTGGAAGCGATCGCTCGCGACGCCCAGGGACGCCCTCACGCCCGGGTGCGCGTCGCGGCGGACGCGGTCGTGCTCGCCGGCAGCGCGATCGGCAGCGCCGTGGTGGCCGGCAACAGTCGCCTGCCCGACCCCCATCAGCAGCTGGGTCACGGACTGCGCCTCCACCCCGGGGTGGCCGTGGCCGGCTACTTCCCCGGCCGCGTCGAGGCGTTTCGCGGGATCCCGCAGACCTACGAGTGCACGGAGTGGCTCGACTTCGCCCCGACCAGCGAGCGCCGCATCTGGATCACCACCGTGTTCGCCCACCCGGTGGGCGCGGCGGTGATGCTGCCGGGCTTCGGCGAGTGGCACCGCCAGTGGATGCAGCGCTACGCACACCTGGCCGTCCTCACGGCAATGGTGCACGACCACTCGAGCGGTCACGTGGGTGTCCGCGAGGATGGGCGGGCGCGGATCCGGTACACCCTCGATCCGAGCGACTCCCAGCAGCTGGCCCACGGCATGCGCGCCTGTGCCCAGCTCCTGTTCGCCGCCGGCGCGCAGGAGGTGCTCGTGCCCAGCACGCCCCCCCACGTGCTCACCCGTCCCGAGCAGATCGCGGAGCTGCCCGACAGCATGGCGCGCCCTCATCAGACCGCGATCACCTCGGTTCATCCCCTCGGCACATTGCGCCTGGGGGACGACCCACGCCACGCAGTGGTCCGCAGCACGGGCGAGCACCACCAGCTGTCCGGTCTGTTCGTGCTCGATGGCTCGCTGTTCCCCACGAGCATCGGAGTTCCACCCCAGATCTCGATCTACGCCTTCGCCAAGCACCTGTCGCACCACGTGGCCGACCGGCTCGGTCGCTGAGCCGCCCGCAGGGTCCCGGAACCAGGCACCAACCCGACGATTTGCCGTCGATTTCTCGGCATCCCTCGCCAAGAACCTCTGTCTCCGCTCCCCGGGAATGCTAGAAAGCTCGCCTGTCAGCCCGATGACCGACGCCTCCGTATCGCCTGCCGCGCCTGCGCTGCGCACCCGAAGCTGGCCCTGGATCCTCGTGGTCGTGCTGACGGCGATCGGGCTCGGACTCTCGTCGTACCTGGTCCTCGAGCACTACGAGGCCTCCAGCAACCCCGGCCAGGCGATCTGCGACGTCAACGAGGTCATCAGCTGCTCGAAGGTCTCGCTGAGTAACTACTCGGTCTTCGCCGGCATGCCCGTCGCGGTTTGGGGCGTGCTCGGCTACCTGGCGATGGCCGCGCTCGGCTTCTGGGGCTGGTTCAGCCGTGGTGCGCGACCGGCGGCCGCAGGGCTGTTGCTCCTCAGTGGCTTCTCCGCGCTCACGAGCGTCGCCCTGGGCGTCATCTCCAAGGTGCTCATCGGTGCCGTGTGCCTCTTCTGTCTCGGCACCTACGTCGTCAATGCGCTGCTGCTGATCCCCAGCATCGCGCTGCTGATCTCGGCGGGCCCAGCCGCCAGCTTCGGCGCTGCTGCCAGGCTGGTGCAGGCGAACGCCCGGCAGACGCTCACCGCGGCCCTGGCCGGCGCCGTGGTGCTCGGCCTGATGATCTGGAAGTACCCGAAGTACTGGCTCGAACGACCCGCCCACGCGGCCGCTGAACTGCCAAACATCCCCCCTCCCCCGCCTCCACCTGGACCCAGCAGCAGCGGTCAGGCCGCCACCGACGCGGCTTTCACCACCGGGGTCACGAAGGACGGCCACCACTGGATCGGCGCGGGGAAACCCGAGGTCGTGGTCGAGGAGTTCAGCGACTACCAGTGTCCGTTCTGTCGGGTCGCCCACGCCCGGGTCCGCGAGCTGATGCAGAAGCACCCCGGAAAGATCCGCCTCGTCCACCGTCACTTTCCCCTCGACCAGCGCTGCAACCCGATCATCACCCAGCCCTTCCACGAGAACGGCTGCTACTACTCCGCCCTGGTGACCTGCGCCGGGGAGCAGGAGAAGTTCTGGCCCGCCAACGACTTCGTCTTCGAGCACGGCCACGATCCCGAACCGATCGACAAGGACGCGATGGCCAAGCAGCTCGGCCTCGACGCCAAGCGGCTGCACGAATGTCTCGAGAAACGCGCCTGGAACCAGATGCGCACCGATCTCGAGGCAGGCATCCAGCTCGGGATCCAGGGCACGCCAACCTTCGTCATCGACGGCAAGAAGCAGACCGGGGCGGATCCCGAGGAGATCCTCGAGCCGTTCCTCAAGTAGCAGGAGGGCCGCCGCTGGCGGCTCGTCTCGGTCACGCGCAGCGGCGGCGGACCGACAGGCTACCTCAGACGCGCTCAGAACGTGGGGGTCGCGGCCTCGGGCCAGCGCGGGGGCAGCGGCAGCGTGACGCGAATGCTGGTGCCTTCGCCGGGCGTCGACTCGACCACCAGCTGGCCCTGCAGAAGCGCCGCCCGCTCGTGCATGCCGCGCATCCCGAGCCCGCCGTCGATGCGCTCGGCAGCCGGCGTGACCTCCTCGAACCCTCGGCCATCATCCTCGACCAGCAACGAGATGCTGTTCGGATGCTGGAAGACGAGCACGCTGGCATGGTCCGCCTCGGCGTGCTTGATGACGTTGGTGACAGCTTCCTGGGCCAGGCGATACAGGCACAGCTCGACCTCCGGCGGCAGGCGCAGATCCCGCGCGCCAATGTAGTCGTAGTCGATGGCCAGTCCGGTCAGCTCGGTGGTCCGGGTGATGTAGCGCGAGAGGGCCGCATAGAGGCCGAGGTCATCGAGCACCGCCGGTCGGAGATCCCAGGCCAGGCGGTACAGCCGCGCGATGATGCCGCGAATCGATCGATCGAGGTCGTCCTTCAGTGGCTGAGGCAGCTCGGTGGCAGCGGGGCTCTGCAGCTCGAGCAGTAGCGCCGACAGTCCCTGACCGAGATCGTCGTGGAGCTCACGCGCGATCCGCCCGCGCTCCTCCTCCTGGGAAGCGATCACACGCTCCAGCAGACGCCGCTCGAGCATGGCGGCCCGTTCGCGCGCCTCGCGGGCTTCGCGGTTCGAGGCGCGCTCGGCGACGGACGCCGCCGTGGCCTGCGCTGCAGACAGGAGAAACGCGCGCTGGTGAGCGTCGAGGTGGTAGTCCTTCCGCAAGTGGAACGTCACCACACCCAGTGCCTTGCCCTCGTGCACGAGAGCCAGCGAGGCATGACTGTGATCGTGGTGCTCGCCCCCGCGCAGTGGGAACTCGTCCTGGTGCACCGTGAAGAGATCCGCCCCTTCGACCGCCGCAGTCCGGCCGCAGATGCACTCGCCCACCGCCACACGCTGACACGTCGCGTGTATATCGGCGGACGCCCCGCGGGAGGCCACCAGCCGGAGCTCGTCGCCATCTCGCAGAAAGGCCACCGCGCCAGTGGCACCGTTCATCCACGACAGCTCGAGCGTCAGCTCGAGCAGCGTCGTCAACGCGTCGTCCTCGGATCCGGCGCGCTGCAGCTCCCGTAGCAGCAGGCCAAGCGCCATGTGTAGCTCCAGGCTCTGGTCGAGTCGCTCGGAGGCGCGCTTGTGCTCGGTGATGTCGCGCGCCATGTGCAAAAAGAGGCGCTTGCCGTCCTGGTTGCGCACGTCGGTGGGATAGATCGCCGACGCGGTCCAGGTGTCCGTCTCGGCGTCGTGCAGCTCGACCTCCTCGCTGGTACCGGACTTCACGGAGAGCTCGAGCGGGCAGCCCGGATAGGGCCCTTCCAGGTGGTGGATCGCCTGGGGACAGTGCATGCCGCACAGGTCAGAAGGGGCATGGCGCGCATCCACCGCGTGGTTGTAGCTGACGATCCGATGGTCCTCGTCGACCAGCATCACGTAGAACGGGACCGAATCCATGACCTGGCGCCACCATTCGACGCACTGCCCAAAACGCGGCGTGGAAGAGGAAATCTCGAGGTGGCGGCGAGAATCAGCCATGCTCTCGAGTCTACCATGGTCCGGCCCGGCGGTCTGGATCCGTAGTTTACCCGCATGCGGACTGTTCCTGAGGGTCGTACCCTGACTAGAAGGTAAGTAATGCTCGGGCTCCGCGATCCGGACCGAAGGGGGGACCAAGCCGAGCTTCCCCATGAACGCCTGCTGGCGCGGCAGATGCGCACGCACGGCACGCTGCGCTTCGCGGTCGCCGCCCTGATCTTCGCTGGCACGCTGGTGGCGCACTGGATCGTCGGGATCGAGGAGCTCCGGCACGAGGCGCTGTTCGCCATCGCGATCGTCATCGCGACCGTGAACCTGGGTGTGGTCGCGGCGGTCCGGCGCCTGGGCCGTACCAGCGCGGAGTCGCCAGGTGCCGCGCGCGTCGCCTTGCTGAAGCTCCGGCACGTGACCATGGTGGCCGACTACCTGTCGCTGACCGTCCTGGTCTTGCTCGTCGGCGGAGCGCGCTCCCCCTTCACGGTGGTGTTCCTGCTCCACGTCGTGCTGGGCGCCGTCATGGTGAGCCGCAGCGCAGCCTGGATCTACACGGCCTTCGCCATCGCGCTCATCAATGGGCTCGTCCTCGGTGAGCTGGTGGGGTGGATCCAACCCGACATGCCAGTCGGGGCCGTGCTCGATCGAAGCCCGCTGACCCCCCGCTTCGCCGCCACATTGCTGGTCGCCTATGTCTTCCTCTTCCTCGTCACCACCTTCCTGATGACCCAGCTCGCAGACTCTCTCCGCCGGGCGGACCGCGAACTGATCTCGGCCAAGTCTCAACTCGAGCACCTGTCGGCGGCACGCCGCGACTTCCTGCACGTCGCGCTGCACAACCTCAAGTCGCCGATCGCAGCCGTCAGCATGCTCGTCGAGAATGTCCGCCACGGGCTCGCCGGTCCCGTCACCGAGAAGCAGCGCGAGCTGCTGACTCGAGTGCTGGAGCGCCTCCGGGACTCGCAGGACTTCATGACGGACCTGAACAAGCTGGCTCAGCTCGAGGCAGCCGATCTGGGCTCCCTGGTCGAAACCGTCCCGATCGCCCCAATGCTTCGCCGCATCATCGACGAACACCGGGATCTGTCCGACCAGCGTCGACAGACCCTGCAGCTTCAGACCGATGAGTCAGCCGAGCTCAGAGTGCAGGGGTCCGAGCGACTACTCCACGAGGCGACGGTGAATCTGGTCACCAACGCGATCAAGTTCACCCCGCGGGAGGGCCAGATCACGGTCGGCGCCAAGGCCGAAGGAGGCCAGGTTCACATCTGGGTGCGCGACACAGGCCCCGGGATCTTGCCCGAGCAGCAGAGCAAGCTCTTCCTCGAGTTCGCTCGGCTCGACACCCAGCTTCCCGACGGAGAAAGGCCCAAGGGAAGCGGACTCGGACTCTCGATCGTGAAACGGATCACCGAAGCTCACGGTGGCACCGTCTCGGTTCAGAGCACCGCAGGCGAGGGGACGACCTTCTCGCTGAGCTTCCCCATCGCCCCGCCAGGCGCCGCGGCGCCCCCGAGTCCACCCGAGAGCCTCCCCCCCAGTGGGGCAGGGTCCGCCGAGAGCGACACGCAGGTGTCCCTCTCGGCGGACCATGATAACCTCCCAGCGAACCCGTAGGGCGATCCACCGACTAGCCATGACGATCAAGGTCCACGTCACCGACGACCACGCAGTCTTCCGTTGCGGGTTGAAAGCGTTCATCGAACAGGAGCCGGACCTGGTCGTCGTCAGTGAAGCGTCCACCGGAGAAGAGACGCTGGAGGCCGTGGACCGCAGCAGCCCGTCGGTCGTGATCCTCGACATCAATCTGCCGGGGATGCCTGCGGCGGCGGTCGCCAAGCAACTGCTGGAGAAGTACCCCCGACTGGCGATCCTGGTACTCACCATCCACGACGAGGAGCACTACCTGCGAGCCTTCCTCCGGATCGGCGCGCGGGGATTCATGGTCAAGACCTCCACCGGGAACCAGCTCGTCGAGGCCATTCGCAAGGTGGCCAACGGCGAGCAGTACGTGGATCCATCGATGGCCAAGTACCTGATCGCCAACTACATCGGGCGCCCCCAGACGGGGCGCGATGGCATCAACGTACTGACGGGACGCGAGCGCGAGGTGTGCAGCTACCTGGCCGCCGGACACACCAACGCGGAGGTGGCCGAAGCCCTCGGCATCTCGAAGCGCACGGTGGAGACCCATCGCGCCGCCATCATGTCGAAGATCGGGCTCCGCAGCCGCGCCGAGCTCGTCCAGTTCGCGATGGAAAACGACCTCTGGTCGGGGCCGGAGCCCCGGTAGCTCGTCCAGTTCGCGACGGAAGACGACCCGTGGTCGAGTCCGGACCGGGAGTTCGCCCTCGCTCCACGCGAGCGCGAACTCCGAGTCGGGTCAGTTGAAGTCGATGTTCCCGTCGGCGTGAGCGGCGGGGTTGTTGGCACCTCCGCTGGAGTGGCAATCGGAGCAGGTCGTGGACGACGGGTCGTGATCCGCGGGCGGATAGCCGTGGCAGCTGGAGCAACTGTAGGCGACCGCGGACGACCACTCCGGGGTCGTCGTTCCGGACACGCGTGGTCCGTGACACCAGACGTTGGCACACGTTCGCGTGACCGGATCCCAGGTGGCGGGGCTCCGCTCACTGGTCGCCGCTCCGGACAGAGACACCTCGGCCGCGCCCCAGTCATCGATGTGACCCGGGTCGTCGAAGCTGGCGGGAACGACATGGCAGTCACCACACTGGACCGCAGCAAACAAGCTCGTCTCCGAAACGTGGACCCGGTGGGCCCCGACCCGTGGCGAGGTCGAAGCCCTGTTGCCGTCGAGGTCAGGAGGCGGCGCGGATGACAAGTTGCCACCGTGGCAGGAGCTGCAAGTGACCTCGACATCCACCGTGCCATTTCTGTGCTGTTCGGGGATCACGATGGCCAGCGAATCGTCCACGGTCGAGTGGCAGCGCGCGCAGTCCGAGTACGGGGGATGCGGCAGCGGGGGTGGAACTCCGTGGCAGGAGCTGCAGTCGACCTCGACATCCACCGTGCCGTTGACGTGCTGCTCGGGGATCACGATGGCCAGCGAATCGTCCACGGTCGAGTGGCAGCGCGCGCAGTCCGAGGCCGCCGGGTGGGGAAACGCGGGAGGGAAGCCATGGCAGCTGGCGCAGTCGAGACCGGCCGGATCGTTCCACACCGGTGAGGCCGCGTTCGCGCCGCGCGGCCCGTGGCACCAGCTGTCAGCGCAGGTCAGAGTTCCGGGTTCCCAGACCGGGTCGCTGTTCTCCGTCGCAGCGACACCGGACATCGTCACCTCGGCGCGGCCCCAGTCGTCCAGGTGCCCCGCCGCGTCGATGGTAGCCGGGACCTGGTGACACTCGGTGCAATCGATGGCGCGGAAATCGCCCCCGCCGAGGTGAACCGCGTGGGCCCCCACGCCGCGCGCAGTGACGGTCGTGTTGCCCCGAAGGTCGGGGGGGGGCGCACCGGTGGCATCCGATCCGTGACACGAGTCGCACGCCAGCTGCACATCCACGGTGCCATCGATGTGTCGGTCGAGAGCCGTGAACGAGCCATCGGCGTCGATGACTTCACCGTGACACGCGTAGCAGTCGGTCCGGTTCGGGTGCGGAGCAGCCGGCGGCACTCCATGGCAGCTTCCGCACACCTGGGCGGCGGGCAGCGGATCGACCCAGTTGGGGGTCGCGGCGCCATGGCAGTAGGAGTCCGTGCAGGTGTTGGCGCTGAACGAGTACGTGGGGTCGGCCCCGTTGGCGGTGGCCAGTGCGCCGAACACCAGCTCGACGGGCGGATCGTCGCGATGCCCGGTCGCGTCCACCGTATCGGGCACCACATGGCACTCCTCGCAAGGAATCGCGACGTGGAGGTCCGTTGCGTTCAGGTGCCGCTCGTGAGCGCCGACCCCGGGCGAGGTCGGATCGATCGAGCCCGACAGATCAGGCGGCGGAGCACCCCGCGTCCCGGTTCCGTGACACGAGCTGCACCCCAAGTCCCCCACCTCGACCGTGCCGTTGATGTGCAGGGCGAGGTCGATGAAGTTGCCGTCCAGGTCCATCACTTCGTCGTGGCACTTGCCGCACTGCTCGTCCTGCGGATGGGGGTCGGCCGGAGGCACCCCGTGGCAAGTACCGCAGGCGTCGGCGGAACTGCGCGGATCGGTCCAGACCGGTTCGGCGGCTCCGTGGCAGTAGGTGTCGGCACAGGTGCCCGCGTCGCTGTCGTAGGTGGGCGTAGCTCCGGCCGTCCGTGCCATCGAGCCGAAGAGCACATCCGCGGGCCGCGAGTCGTCGATGTGGCCGTCGGCACCGACGGTCTCCGGCATTTCGTGGCAATCCTCGCAGTCGAACGCGCGGTGGGAGGAGGACGCCTCCAGGTGCGTGGTGTGTGCCCCGACGCCCCGCGCCGAAACCTGATCGTTGCCCTCCAGATCCGGAGGCGGCACACCGCGACTCCCCGTGCCGTGGCAAGCGTTGCACGACAGGTCCCCCACGTTGACCTCGCCGTTGACGTGCAACTCGGGAGCGATGAACTCGCCATCCGCGCCGATGACCGATCCGTGGCACTGAGCACAATCGTCGGAGGCGGGATGTGGAGCCGGGGGCGGCAATGCGTGGCAGGTACCGCATGCGTCGGCCGAGGAGCGAGGCTCGAGCCAGACCGGCTCCGCACTGCCGTGACAGTAGACGTTGCTGCAGGTGCCAGTCTCAGCGTCGTAGGCCGCGTTGCGGCCACTCATCGCCCCCGAGCCGAAGACGACCTCCGCGGGCAATGCCGTGTCGACGTGCCCCGGAGCGAAGGTTTCTTCCGGCACCACGTGACAGGCATCGCACTCCAGCGGGGCGGCCCGACCCGCCGGATCGAGGTGGAGCTGGTGGGCACCCACACCGGGGGCGGCGATCTCGGACTGGCCATCGAGGTTGCCCGGCGGTGCCGCCTGGATGAGGGCACCACCCTCGCGACTCGGGTCCCCGTGACACGCCGTACAGGGCTCCGCTTCCTCCTCGGATCCCTCCCGCGCATCCAGGCACCCACCGACCAGCAGCGACAGGCCGCTCGCGAGCCAGAACGCATGGCGGGAAGAGGAGCGACTACTCATGGCAGTAACGACACATGGAGGAGCTCTGGCCGCGCGAGGGCTCCCATCCGCTAGGGTGAGGGT
The DNA here is from genome assembly GCA_050304295.1 of Polyangiaceae bacterium. Lineage (GTDB taxonomy): Bacteria > Myxococcota_A > Polyangia > Polyangiales > Polyangiaceae > JAFGBI01. The sequence continues at coordinate 18,198 of JBNLDK010000079.1, read as the reverse complement.
TGCCGCCCGGCGCACCCGGGCGGTGACACTGAATGCAGTTGGTCTGCGGCCCCTGGTCGTGACACCCGGCGCACTTGAGCAACTCTCGGCGCGCCGCTCGGCCGTGGAACTCGCGCGAGCTCGTGTCGCGCCCCACCCAGCCAGCGGGGTGCGGGTTGCGCGACCCCACCGCGTTGGCACTGACGCCCCGCGCGGTGTGGCAGCTGTCGCAGCTGGAGGTCGTGTGGCAGCTCAGGCACTGCGCCGGATTGCTGGCCTCGATGGCGTGCCGGGTAATGAAGTCGGCCCGGTGCGGCATCTCGCGGAAGATAGCCTCCGGATACTTGCCCTGGAGCTTGAGCGTCTGGCTCAGGTCGTGACAGTCCGTACAGCTGTTCTGCGCGTGGCAGGTGCTGCAGATCTGCTGCGACTGGGCGGCCGCGAGCCCGTGTTCGCTGATCCAGCTCGCGTCGTGCCGCATGAAGCTGATCGGCTTGAGCACCGCCAGATCGGCACTGGGGTGACAGTCGCTGCACTGCGCCTGGTCGAACTCCGCCTGATGGCACTCGAGGCACATGTCCATCGGGGGCACCGCGGGAGCGTGAGGGTCGTCACTGACAACGCCGCCGTGGCACTTCACGCACTGACCGTGGATCCCCTCCCGTTCGAGGTGATTCTGATGCGAGAAGCGGATCGCCTCTCCGGGAGCCGGTCCCGGCAAGTGGGACCGCGCGAGGATCTTCCGTGACTGCTCGTGACAGGGCGAGCACTGCTGGTGCTCCGGCGGAAGCAGCTCTCCGTCCGCCTCCGAAGTGGCGTGACAGCTTCCGCACTGCAGACAATCCGGCTGACCGTCGTCGCCGCACTCCAGCTGAACCAGGTGCTCGACGTGCGGGAAGCGTGGCGGGGAAGGTGACGAGCACGCAGCCGCCACGGCGAGAGCGACCGCCGCCCCGGGAATGAGCCACGAACGCATCACGAGCCGCCCTCCATCCGCGTCAAGTCGTAGGCGACACGAAGAAGCACCTGCGCGTCATTGGCAGCGTAGGGCGTCTGAGCCAGGGTGCCGCCCAGCAGGAAGCGCAGAGGGAGCGTCCCCGCATACTCGGCGTTGAGCGCTTCGACCGAGGACATGCCGAAACCGTTGATCTCCTCGTCGTAGAAGTAGGCGTAGTGCTCAGCTACCAGCGCCACCGGGTGGGCCACCTGCCACCGCGCCGAGAGGCGCGTCGAGTGGTAGCCGTTCTCCGGCTCGGACACACGAGTGTAGACGAGCTGGACGGAGACCCGCTCGGACTCCGGAGAGACGCGAGCGTGCAACTGAGTCCGTGTCGCGAGATCACCGAGCCCCAGCCACTCCACCCACTGGCCCGCGCCCACCTCGATCCGCTCGGAGACCTCGTACCCGATCTCCCCCCCAAGCTCGTCGAACGTCTCGGTGCTGAAGACCGAAAACACCGATTGCTTGGAGAGCAGCAAGTTGGGGGTGACGCGCCGATACTCCAGCGCCAGATGCAGCGGCTCGATCGGGTACAGATCCGCCGCGGCCTTGGCGTCGGCCAGGCCTGGGGTGTCCAGGTCGGCGATCACGCGCCCGTACACGTCCAGCATCTCCAGGGGGCTCAGGCGCAGGTCCAGTGCCGCGTTGCGGCGCTCGAGCTCGGAGTCGGTGCGCTGCTCGTGAACCCCGACGCCCACGGCCAGCAGAGAGTCGTGCGCGTAGCCGAGACGTCCTCCAGCCAGCCATTCTCCACTGCGCTTCGGTTCCGGCAGCGCGTCGGGCGACTCCACCAGGGTGTCGAAGGCCGAACCCAGATGATGATACGACGGCCGCGCATTCCAGCGGGGCAGCACGGTGAATCCCCCGTAGGCGGTGGCGCCAAAGCCGGAGTTCGTCCGCACATCCGCGGTCAGGCCATCGAACCTCGCGAAGCGGGCGGCGCCGGCCGTCTGGACCTGTCGCCCCAGAACGAAGGTGACCGGCCCCAGGCGGTGGTAGACATTGGCGATCGTCAGATCGCCGTCAGGACTCTGGCCGAGATCGTCACCCGCGGGCTGCACGGAAGCCCAGCCGGCCAGCTCGAAGCCGACGCTGTCCTCGGCCCACGAGGTGTCGAGTCGATCGGCGCGGAGGTAGAGGTACTCGTGGATCGGAGCCAGCAGCTCCGTCTCCACGGCGGCGCCCCCGGGACCCGGCAGCAACGCGCGCTGGTACACCTGAAGATAGGTCCGGGAGCTGGCGACCAGGTCGAATGCGTGCGCGGTGTCGGACCGAGGGGAAACGGCGGTCGTCACCGGCGCGCTGGCCTCGGCGCCGGGCCCCGCGGTGTCCGACGCCACCTCGGTCGCCACTGGCTCGGCGGACGCCCCATCACCGGGCTCGGCTGCCGGGATCTCCTCGGCCGCCACGTCCTCTTCGGCCGCTGCAGGGGGCCGCTCGGCGTCTCCCGACGGTGGCGCGGGCTGTGCGAGAGCCACCGCGGGCGTCGCCACCAGCAACGCCACGAGAACGCCGAGCTGTCCGCGGCAGCCGCTTGGCAGGGCGCGGCGGAGCCGGGAACCGAAGTCAGGATCCGCCGCGCGCCGCGTCACTCGCTCACCAGTTGCGCGTCTTCGACGATCACCGGGTACGTGTACCCGGCGCCAAAGTCACGGTTGACCGCCAGCTTCCCCTCCACCATCACCGTGTCGCCCACCGTTGGCGGCGCTGCGGCCATCGTGACGGTCAGATCGTGAGTGCCTGCCTTCTCGTCTCCCGAACCATCGCGCAGGTGCACGAAGCTGCGATTCATCACGTTGGGCACGGCCTTGACGACCACCCCACGCACTCGCACCGACTTCCCAGCCAGACCATCCTTGGCCCCGTGGACCTCGACGACGGTGTGCGCGTTGGGTCCGGTCGCCTTGGCCACCTCGCCGATCTCGACGCTCGAGCCATTGTCCGCCGCACCTGGCCCGACTCCGGGCGGATGAGGTCCGGCACCCTGACTGCCGGGCGCACCCACGTCGGGGTGCCCGGGAGGCATGGCCCCACTGGGACCGCCGTGGGTCGTACCGACCTGAGCACTTCCGGGTTGGGCGAGCTGGCCAAAGTAGATGCTGTCAAAGGTGCGATCGAGCGTGCTGCTCTTGAACTCGCGCATCAACTGGGGGTTGGCGATCGCGACCGCCTGACCCTTCTCCACCTTGGCGGACGGAACCGCCGCCCAGACGTCTTTGCCATCCGGCTGGGTGAGACGCAGGTAGGTGTAGTTGTTGACAGCGATGACCTCCGCCACCGTGCCCTGAACCCCTGCGTTTGCCGCGGCTGCGGCTGAACCGCTGGGACCGGCTCCTTCCTGGCGAGGCACGGGCTCGGCCTGAGCCGTCGGCGCGTGAGGGGCCCGATCGGTTTGACATGCGTAGGCGCTGAAAACGCCGGTGCCCACGAGCACACCGGCCAGAACTAGATTTCGATACAGCTGATTCACGGGGCTATCCTCCCAACTGGGATCGCCTATCGCCATTGGGCCGGCCCACGTCGGAAGCACCCGCCGCGGCGAGCCACATGGTAGGCAGCACCCCCCTCTCGACCAACAGAAATAGTGAGAAACCGAGCCTAACTCGATCCGGAAAAAATACGAGCACCTACGGAACATTTCCGAAGCCCGTCACTGGAAGGGGTGACAAGCAGCGCAATTGCGAGCCTCGGGGTGGTGGTCCTTCATGTCGTCGTGGCAGTTGAGGCAGGCGGCGCGCTGCGGCCGTTGCCCGCTGTGTGGATCCCCATGGCACTGGGAGCACTGGCGATGGTCCTTGAACTGGTGCGCACCGCCCAGCCCGCTGTGGCAGCTCCGGCATCCCTTGACCTGCTTCGGCGCGTGCGGCTGGTGGCAGTTCGCGCAATTGGCATGCTCCGGCGCTCGGGACGCGGTCATGCTCACTTGACTCTGGTGGCAACCGCTACAGGTGGACCACCACTTCAGGGGAGCCTGATGGGGATTGTGGCACGTGGAGCACTGGTGCTTCGACCCGCCAAACTGCTTCGCCTGCGCCCCATGGCACGACGAGCAGGACTTGGGGGACGCCGCCTCGTGCTGCTGGTGACACCCTTCACAACCGCGATGCTGGTCGGCGGGCCAACTGGCGGTTGCGGCCTGCCGTCCCTGGTGGCAGTCCACGCATTGCGGCCCCTGCTCGGCCGAGTGAACCGAGTGGCACGAGGAGCAATCCGCGTGCTTGCCGGTGCCGTGGGGAACCTTCTCGTGACACTGCGCGCAGTTGGCCGGTCCGCGGCCGGGAGGGCCGTGCGTCTGGTGGCAGTTCTGACAGTCGGCGCGGTGGTTGCCCAGCTGCCCCTGCTGGTGACAGCCCGTGCACGCCGCCGCTGACGCGGCGAACCCGTGCGGCTGGTGGCAAGACGCGCAGCGCCGGTGCGTCTCGACGGGAGCAGTCGACGCCAGCTGGACCTTCTCCCCGTGGCAGTTGGCGCACCGCCCTGGCGTGGTTGCCGGGGAGTGGGTGACGTGACAGTTGCCGCAGGCCCGGTGATCTGCAGAGGCCGCCGAAGCAGCGATCTGCTTGACCTGCGGGGCGTGGCACCCCGTGCAGTGCTTGACGCGACTCGCATCGAAGTGCGGCGCGTGGCAAGTGGTGCACGCCTCATGCCGATGCGCCGCGTTGTGGCGATGGCACTCGACGCAGTTGGCGTCCATCTCCTGATCCGAGTGCGGGGCATGGCATCCCAGACAGTCGATGTGCTTGCCCGAGTCCCAGCTGAGCAGCTGCTTGTTCTGGTCCTCGTGACAGCGTGCGCAATCGTCGCGATCGACGAGGAACCGATGATCGTCGTGGCAGTCCGCACAAGCCTCGTGACGCGAGGCCAGGGCCGCGGGCATCGTCTCCGGCGCGGCCTCGAGGTGGCAGTTGGCGCACAGGGCGCGAAGCTCGGAGCGCTGGCCGTGAGGAGCGTGGCAGGTCGTGCAGGCTCCGTGAACCTTGGCCTCGGGCGAAACAGCTCGCTTCTTGGCAACACTGACGTGGCAGGTGCCGCAGTCGGCAACCGCAAGCTGACCGTTCGGCGACTCCTCGTGAGGATTGTGGCACAGGCCGCACGTCCCGAGCGCGCCATGCACCATCTCCCGCGACACGGTGGACGTGGCCACCTCGTAGCGCTGTTCCACCTCCGGACCGTGGTGACAGCCCGCGCACTCGGTGGCCTCGAGGGGCCCCTTCCCTCCCCGCCGGCGCCGCAGTCCGTAGGCGTGGCAGCTGGTGCATGCCATGTCCCCAACCGCGGTCTGGTGCATCTTCACGTCCTTGTGACAGGAACCGCAGCTGTCCGGGCGGTAGCTCTCGATGTGGGTCTCGTCGCCGTGACAGTTCGCGCACGCGACATTGCGCACCAGAACATGCGTGGCATGCCCCCCGAGCTTCTCCATGACGGCGCGCTGGTCGTCCCGACCCGCATGGCAGTCGACACAGGCAGCCCGGTTGGTGGCGCCGTGCTCGACCTTCTTTCCTTGCCCCGAGAAGTACTGGCGCGCCCCAGGCCAGAAGCTGGCATCGTGACAGGCCGCACAGGCCAGGTCCTGGTGAGCCGGCGCGCGGATGTGCTCGATGTCGTCCGCGTGACAGGAAACGCAGAACTGCTCACCGGCGGTCACGTGGCTGCGAAAGGCCAGCCCGCCCGAGCCAAGCGCGCCCGCCACCACCGCGAGGACGATGAGAACCACGAGCCAGCGGAGCAGAGTCTTCCGCTTGGCTCCTCGAGCTTCAGGCTTCTGTTGCACGACGAGAAGGGGCGGCAGTGAGACGCCACCGAGGGGCTACACCGTAGGGGAGGACGGGCGCAAGATCGCGGATGTAAGCCACGCGCATGAGAGTGACGTTATTTCTCGTACTCCGTACGGAGCGTCTATGGATAATACCGATTCATTGGTGGGCTGCGTCGACTCTGTTTCGACCTACTGTTCGGCGGACAGTCCTCAGTGGTGGGCGGAGAACGACCAAAGGATCGCCCAGAAGATACCGATGGCGAGCAGGGTGCCCAGGATCACGAAGATGGCCCCCAGAGTGGTCATGATCGGTTTCCACCCTCGCCAGTCACCGGTGCGAATGGCGAACTGGTCCAGCTGACCACTCGCCTCGAGGCGAGCGTAGAGGCGCGGCCGCTCGTGCTTCATCTCGTGCTCGGTCAGTGCGCCAGAGAAGATGACGGTGTCCATCGGGAACTTCTCTGGACGCAGGTGGCTGTTGAAGAAGTGGACCGTGAAGATGAAGCCGGCCGCCAGCAGCGCCTCGTCGCTGTGCACGATGTGGGCGATATTGATGACCCAGCCGGGGAGGACGTAGGTGACCACCACCGGGAACCACATGACCAGGCCAGACATGCCGATGATCGTCACGCCCCAGAACACCGCCATGTAGTCGAACTTCTCCCAGTAGGTGAAACGATCGAAGGCGGGGCGCGGTCCGAGTCCCAGGAAGTAGCGCAGATGAGCGTAGGCGTCCCGCGCATCCTGGAGGTTCGGGATCGGCGAGTCCGGCCCCAGCACGACGCCCAGCAGCGACTGGAGCCGGAGGCGCCCCTGCTCGTCCCGCCATCGAGTCCGGCTCTTCCACAGGAGACGCATCATGCGGGTCACGTGGATGATCATGTAGGTGGCGGTGAGCACCGCCCCGATGCGGTGGAGCGCAGCGGCGGCGGCGGGGCCTCCGAGAATGGCGAAGACCACCCGCGCCCACTCGGTGGTGTGGAACTTGATGGGCATGCCGGTCACCACCAGCAACAGGAAGCTGAGTATCAGCAGGAAGTGACACAACCGGTCCACCGGCTCGAAGCGCACGTAGACCTTGCGCGCCGACTCGATGCGGGCCTGCAGCTTGGCCTCGCGAAACGCATCGGGAGCGCGGAAGTAGTCGCGGATCCCACGGATGAACCAGAGCAAGGTATGCAGCCAGAAGAAGGCAAAGGTGCCCACCAGCAGCGACGTCATCCCCGCGAATGCGTAGAACAGCCGCGGGTAGTGCTCCCGGTCGTGGTGGTCCCCGTGCGCGAGAAACTTCGTGAATTGCTTGGAGGCCCCTGCGTGGCAGCGCTGACAGGTCTGCTGCCGGTTCTCCTCGGAGAGGGAGGACTGCGGATCACTCGAGGGCAACACCGCGTGGGCTTCGTGGCAATCGAAGCAGGCAGCCACATTCTCGTCGCCGAGAGAGTGCGCGCGCCCGTGGTAGGTCAGCTGGTACCGGCGCAACCGGTCCTCGTGACACCCCCCGCAGATCTGGTCGCTCCGGAGCACGAACGCCCCCTCCGGTTCGACCACCTCGTGCGCGGTGTGGCAGTCGATACAGACTGGAGCACCTTCCACCCCTTTGGCGACCGCCTGCGCGTGAACGCTCTTCGAGTAGGTCTCCACCGCGCCTTCGTGACACTTGCCGCAGGTCTCGGGGACGTTGTCGCGATAGATCCACGATTTCGTGTCGCTCGCCTTGCGAATGTCGTGACTCGTGCCGTGGCAATCCACGCAGCTCGGGGCCGCCAAGAACCCGCGCTCGACGAGCGCCTGGCCGTGAATGCTTTCGAAGTACCGCGACGCGGCGAACTTGTTCTCGATGCCCAGGCGCGCAGCAACGTCGGGGTTGCGATGGCAGGCGGCGCAGGTGAACGGCAGCTGGCGGTGATGGACCCGTGAGCGAGGATCGTCGACTTTCCGAGTGTCGTGGGCGCCGTGACAGTGCAGACACCGTGCGGCCCCCTCATTGCCTGCGCTCAACGCCTCGGCGTGCACGCTCTTCGCGTAGGCGTCGGCGGCCTGCTGATGACAGGGAACACAGCGGGTTGCGCCCGCTCCTGTCCCCTGGGTCGGCGGCCCATCGGCGGCGTCAGCGTGACATTTCGCACAGTCGACCTGAGCGTGCACCGAATCCTTGAGCGCCTCGAGAGAGACGTCGGGGGGACGCGCGGCCACTGGCGTCGCCGCCTGCGTGCCGCTCTGGTGCCGCGGTCGAGCAGGCCGCTGGGAGCAGGCCGCGAGCATCCAGGAACCAAGGAGACAGAGAGCCAGACCGAAGGCGGCCCAGGGTCGTGATCTAGTCATGGCAAGTTGCGGAAAAATCCGGACTGTCGTGGGCGGGTCCGCGGGCGCAGGTCCTCACCGGGCTGATGCCACCAACACCATCGTGCCAATGGTCGAGGCGGAAGTGAGACTGCTGGCTCCGAGCCGCGGATCGCACGTGAGGAATACGGTACGTCCGGAGCTGGCGGCGGTACAAGGAGGATGATTTCCGTATCCGGGCACGCAGGCTGTGCACTAATTACGTAGACGCTGGATGAGACGACCCAGGGCGTGTCTCGAGGCGAAACGCGAGACGGGAGGGACGAGGAGCGAGTGGCTTCGGCGGCTCTGCCAGGAACCCCCGCGGGAGGACGTCGGAATCCCGAGCGATACCGGCGCCCTTCGAGCGTCGGGTTGACTCGCGCCCAAACTGACCAGCCCAGCGACCAAATGCGGGCCTCATCGGCCGCCCGAGGGGAAGCTCTACCCATCACCGACGTGTATGGATACCATACAGGCGGTGTTTAATACTTAAACAGTCGCCCAGGCTCATCCGGGGACACACCGACCTTCTGTCCGGCCATCTGTGGATCTCAACAGTAGGAAATTAAAGAGTTTATTGTAGTCCACGCAGAACCAAACCGCCTCAGTCTGATGATGGCACGATTATCGCTATAGGGGTCATCAGGCGCCCACCCCCTCCCCGATGCGCCAAGGAGTAAGTTGAGATGAACCCCAGTCGGTTTTCAGGCCTGAAGGATCTGTTGGTTGTTGGCTCGCTCGTCGTGGGCTTGTTCGTGTTGCTGCCCTTGCTGGCAGTGGTTGGACTCAGCTTGCAGTTCGGATTCCTGATAGCGATCCCGTTGCTGGGATTGGCCGTGATCGCGCTGCCTGCGGTGCGACGAGAGCTCTCCCGCGAAGAGCTCCATCGAGTGCGGGGAGTCGCCGTCTCGTGGGGAGTGACCGTGCACCCGAAGCACAGCTGGTTGCGGCTAGCGGGCTGGCGCACTGCGCGCGTGGGAGTCGATGACCTCGCGCAGCGAGTGATCGGGCCTGTCGAGTCGATTGACCTTCCCAAGGTGGGACAGCGGTTCGAGGAGGGGGACGTGCTGGCTACCCTGACCCGCGGCGAGCGGACCATCCCACTCGTGGCACCGACCCCCGGCGTCGTGGTCCGAGTCAACGAGAACCTGCTCAACAATCCCGCCACTCTCAACGCTGGACCGTACAGCGACGGCTGGATCGTCGAGGTGCGCCTCCAGAGCGCGGCGCGCAGCCCTTCGAAGTTGATCGGTGTCTCCGACATCGTGCCCTGGCTGAACAGCGAGATCGAACGCCTGGTCGCGTTGACCGGTGGTGAGACGGCCGCCGGCGCCAGCCTGGCCGACGGTGGCGAGGTCTCCGAGAACATTGGTGACCAGCTGGACCCGGGAACCTGGCAGAAGGTGCGCGCCGAGCTCTTCGCCAGCGACTGACACCTACTCCTCCAGACTCGATGCGGAGCAAGGCGCGACGAGATCGCCGCGTCTTGCCCGCGTCGTTTGGCACCCACCGTTACGTCACGTTTGCATGAACGGAGCGTCGCGCGTCGACCCGCGCTCAGATTGACTGTTTCCTCGCGGTTGCTGTAGAGGAATGAGTCAGCGTTCCGCGCGGACGCTGCTCTACAACGCAACCACCAACATGGGTCAAACCGCGGAAGCGAGGGGTAGCGCGACTGCGCTGCGTTCAGTCGCCCGCCACAGCGGCGTTCGTCGCCCCTGCGCCCAGCTCCCCTTCCACGATGTGAGGGCGTCCATGCGCACCCCTCGAAAGACTCCACCGCGGACAACCAGCAACCGGCATCCCGAACCGTTCGCGCGGATCGCAGCCCTGCTGACCGCGCTGGCGACCACCCTCGCACTGACCGCGTGCGGCGAGGCCCCCACGGAGCCACAGACATCTCTCCGAGCTCAACCAACGGTGGTCCCCCGAGTGGCCATCGAAGCCCAGGTGCGAGCCGAATCGCTCGCTGGGTCGGTCCACGAAGAGGTCGACTGCCAGCAGTGCCACGCGCCGCAGCCGGAAGGGGGCGACACAGTAGGAGACGCCACCGGGTGCGCCCCCTGCCATGAGAAGATCGAGCGGGAATTCGCGAAGAGCGTGCACGCCGGACGCGCTGGCCAACCACCAGAAGGTAGCGTTCGCTGCGTCCATTGCCACGGGGCCCACGACACGCGCCCGAGCGAGGATCCTCGTTCCCGCGTCTACCGTCGACAGATCTCGCTGACCTGCAGTCAGTGCCACCAACCAGCACCAGCAGATGGGGACGACCCGACACTACAGGGCAAGCGCCCGCTGGTAGAAACGATTCATCAGAAGGCGCTGGTCACCCAGGGTCTGCTCGCTGCGCCGTCCTGCACGGACTGCCACGGCACCCACACCATCATCGACGTTGACGACCCCCAGTCGCCAGTGCATCGCGGCAACGTCACCAACACCTGCGGGAAGTGCCACCAGGGCATCGCGGATAAGTACCGACAGGGAGTGCACGGCGAGCTCCTGGCAGCGGGCCGGGGAGATGCCCCCGTTTGCACGGACTGCCACGCACCGCACGCCGCCACGGGGAGTGTCGGACCGGTCCAGGTGGACAGCGAGCGCGTCTGCGGTCGCTGTCACGAACGGCAGCTCCAGCGCTACCTGCAAACCTACCACGGCCGCGCCCTGCACCTCGGCCACGGCACCGTTGCCGGCTGTCACGACTGCCACGGCCGTCATGGGATCCTTCCCGCCTCCAATCCGGAGTCGCCCCTGTCCGCCGAGCATCGCACCGCAACCTGCGGCAGCTGTCATCCCGGCGCCACCGACAGCTTCGCCGCGTTCCAGGCCCACGGCGACCACACCGACAGCGAGAACTACCCCATCCTCTTCTGGACGTTCCTCGGGATGACAACGCTGATCCTGGGGACGTTCGCCGTCTGGGGGGTCCACACGTTGTTGTGGGCGGTACGCATGGTGCTCGACTTGTGGCGCGACCCGGAGGGGTTCCGCGAGGAGAAGGAGCGAGTTCGGACCGAGCAGGAGGGCAAGCTCTACACGCGGTTCACGTCGATCGACCGCCTCTGCCACACCCTCGTCATCATCAGCTTCCTGACCCTGGTGGCAACAGGCATGCCCCTCAAGTTCCACCAGAGCTGGTGGTCGCAGGTCGCGTTCGATCTGCTCGGCGGTGCCGAGGTCGCAGCCACCCTGCATCGCATCGCAGCGTTCATCAGCCTCATCTACCTGGTCATCCACGTCACGCGCCTGATCGTGTCGATCATCGCCGTTCGCGACTCTTTCCGGGACGCCCAGGGACGACTCCGCCTGCGCCGAATTCTGGGCGTCCTGTTCGGTCCCGACTCCCCCCTGCCCAACCCCTCGGACGTCAAGGACGTTGCCGACCAGACCCGCTGGTTCCTGGGGCGAGGCAAGCGCCCGCAGTTCGATCGCTTCACGTACTGGGAGAAGTTCGACTACATCGCCGAGTTCTGGGGGAGCGCGTTCATCGGCCTCTCGGGACTCGTCATGTGGTTCCCCGAGTCAGTGGCGAACATCGCTCCGGGGTGGGTCGTCAACGTGGCTCACGTCATTCACAGTCAGGAGGCTCTGCTCGCCGCTGGCTTCATCCTCACCTTCCACTTCTTCAACGGCCACCTGCGAACAGAGAAGTTCCCGCTCGACACCGTCATGTTCTCGGGGCGGATCACCGAGGAGGAGCTGATGCACGAACGGGGCCGCCAGTACGAGCGGCTCCGCGAGGCCGGACAGCTGGAGCAAATGAAGGCCGGACGCGACTGGCCCACTGCGCGCTGGATCTACGGAACCTTGGGACTGCTCGCGGTGTACGTCGGGCTCGCGCTCGCCGCGATGATCTGCTGGGCAGTGGTCCAGCGGATGCTGGGAGGGTGATGGAATGAAGCCTCAGTTCCAACTCTCGCCCCGCCCCGCCGCCCCGTCCGCGTCGACCCCATCGCGTGAGCTGTTGACCCAGGTCGTGCTCGTCTGCGGTCTCCTAGCCCTGCTGGTCACGGGCTGTGGCGGCGAGGCCACTCCCGCTTCGCCGTCCCCCGCTCCCGCTGCCGCGCCACACTCCGCGTCCGCCAACACGGACCCAGCTGCGCTGCGGGAATCCGTCCACGCCGAGCTCGCGTGCAGCGACTGCCACCCGGGAGCCGAAGCCGACGCGAAGACCGTGCAAGCCGGGGAAACCCGGTGCTCGCCCTGCCATGAATCGGCGACCCGCGAGGTGGCAAGCAGCGCCCATGCGTCGAATCCCGCAGGTGGAAAATCACCCGCATCGATCTGCGCCGCGTGCCACGGTGCGCACGACATCGCCGCGGTGTCCGACCACCCTGGCCTCACTCCGCAGGCCCAGCAGTTCGGCTGCGTTCACTGCCACCGCAACCCGGAGGCAGGCGCCCAGTTCGGCGTGGACCCGAAGCACACGGTCGCGCAGTACTTCGAGACCATTCACGCACGCGCGGTCATCGAGGACGGACTCGCTGGCGCTCCCGACTGTCTGGACTGCCACGGCACCGGTCATCGCATCATCGCCGTGGAACACGCCGATTCGCCGACACATCCGCAGCGCATCGCGGAGACGTGCGGTCGCTGCCACGCCGGCGCCATCGAAGAATATCGACGCTCGATCCACGCACAGGGCGACGCCCCCGCCGACCGCCGACCGAGCTGTCCCGACTGCCACCTGCCCCACGCCGTCGATCACCCGGAGCCAAACTCTTTGTGTGGTGGCTGCCACGCAGATCGACTCGAGCGATACCTCACGTCGCACCATGGTCAGGCCCGCGCGCTAGGCGATGCCACGGTGGCGGTGTGCTCCGACTGTCACGGCACCCACGCCATCCTGCCCAGCACCGACGCCGACTCCACGCTCTCCGGGGCCAACCGGGAGGCGACCTGTGCACAGTGCCACGCCAACGCCACGGCGAGCTTCGCCAACTTCGCGGCCCACCCCGATCCGCGCAACTCTCAGCACTACCCGCTGCTCTACTGGCTCTCCTGGAGCCTGCACGCGCTGCTGATCGGAGCGCTGCTCACATTCCTGACGCACACGGTCCTGTGGACGGTCCGCAGTGGGCTCCTCTTCCTCGGCGACCGCCAGGCCTTCATCGCCAAGCGACAGCGCTGGGCGAATGACTTGGAGCTTCCCTTCCAGCGCTTCTCCGCGGTGGATCGATTCTCCCACGGACTGCTGGCTGGGAGTTTCCTCTTGCTGGTCGCCACCGGCATGCCGCTGAAGTTCAGCGATGCCTCCTGGGCCCAGAGTCTGTCCAACCTGCTCGGCGGTGTACGGGTGGCGGCGGGGCTCCACCGACTAGGCGCCGCGCTGATCTTCGTTGCCGTCATCCTGCACCTGGTCAGCGTCGTCTATGCCGTCCACCACGCAGCCAGGACCCGCGCGCGGGCGAAGACCAGTCTCGGGAGGGTGCTCGAGGTGTGGAGGTCACCGGACTCCCTGACTCCCCGCTTCCAGGACCTCCGCGATCTCTGGGCGCACCTCCGATGGTTCGTGGGACGCGGGCCACGGCCCACCTTCGACCGCTTTGCGTACTGGGAGAAGCTGGACTACTTCGCTGTCTTCTGGGGTCTGATGATCATCGGGGCTTCGGGGCTGGTGATGCTGGCTCCCGTCTGGACCGCGCAGGTGCTCCCCGGTTGGTTCGTCAACGTGGCGCAGATGATCCACAGCGACGAGGCATTGCTGGTGGCGGGCTTCATCTTCCTCGTCCACTTCTTCAACATCCACTTCCGCCTCGAGCGCTTCCCCCTCGATCTGGTCATGTTCTCGGGACGTATCTCGGAAGAGCAGATGCGCGAGGAACGGGCGCGGCAATACGCTCGCTATGACGCCGAGGGGCGACTCGCCGAGCTCCGGACCCGCGACGACTGGGGGCAGTGGAAGCCCATCGCCTCCGCTCTCGGACTCTTCGCCGTGGCCTTCGGTACGGTGCTCGTGGTTTCGATGACTTGGGGGGCGGTCGCGTGGCTCTGGGAAATCGCGCAGTAGGCACACCCGCCTCCGCTCGACCCGACGGGTGCGAGCGCTCGTCATCAGCGCTCGTGCATATCACCGCGGCGCGGGGGCCCCACGCATGGCCTGGCGCGCCATCCCCCCGATGGGGAAGGCACGGCCCGCCATGAAGCAGCTCGTCGGCTCCCTCGGGGTCAAGCTGTTCTTCTGGATCTTCTGCCTGATGGTCGTGGTCTTCGCGTCCTTCACGTTCCTCAGCCTGGATCGGACATCGAAGACCTGGATCGACTCCGTGGAGCAGCAGGCGGGACAGACGTGTGCCGTCGTGGAGCGGGTGCTCCGCTACGGCATGCTTCTCAATCGCAAGGACGACGTCTACAACAACCTGCGCAACATCGCGAAGGAGCCCGGCATCGAGACCATTCGCATCTACGACAAGCGAGGTCAGATCGTCTTCTCCACCGAACAAGACGAGATCGACACGCAGGTCGATCGCAACAGTGATGCCTGTCTGGTCTGCCACGACGCGAACCAGGAGCTGCACGCCGCGTCCAACATCACCCGCACCCAGACCTACCGGGATGTCGACGGAAGCCTGATGATGAGTCGGCTGCACCCGATCGAGAACGCCCCCCAGTGCGCCACCGCAGAGTGCCACGAGCACCCGGCGGAACAGAGGGTGCTCGGGGTTCTGGATCTGCGCATGTCGCTGGACGTCGTCGACAAGGGACGGCGACAGACCACGTCCAGCTTCATCCAGGCGACGGGCTTGATGGCGATCGTCGGTGGTCTCGTCGCGGCGCTCTTCATCTGGCACTTCGTTCGCGCTCCGGTCCTGCGGCTCGTCGCTGCGACGCAGCGGGTCGCCGCCGGAGACATGAATCCCGAGGTCGAGTTTGTCGGCAGCGGTGAGATCGCGGAGCTCGGTCGTGCCTTCAAGCGCATGACGGCCCAGCTGAGTCAAGCGCAGGACGAGAAGCGAAAGTGGGAGGACGAGCTCGAGGCTGCCGTCCTGAGAAAGACCGAGGAGCTCAGCCGCGCGCAACGGCAGATGACACACATGGAGCGGATGGCGTCGCTGGGCAAGCTGGCCGCCACCGTTGCCCATGAGCTCAACAACCCCCTCGCCGGGATCCTCGTCTACGCAAAGCTCGTACTCCGGGAGCTCGAGGAGGCGAAGAGCGGCGACCCCAAGACGAACGACAGCAAGCGCTATCTCGAGGCCATCAGCCGGGAGGCATCGCGCTGCGGCGACATCGTGCGCAACCTGCTCGCCTTCTCGCGACAGTCGCGGACGCGGATGGAACCGTTCAGCATCAACGAGGTCATCGATCGCAGCCTGATGACGATCGGGCACCTCATCAAGCAGGGTGAGGTCGAGGTCAAGGTGGAACCCCAGGCGGGCGAGGACCCAATCTGGGGCGACGCCAACCAGATGCAGCAGGCGCTGATTGCGCTGATCGTGAACGCCGTCGAGGCCATGCCGGGCGGCGGCGAGCTGAGGATCAGCACCAGTCGGTCCGACGCCGGCGTGGTGCTGGAGATCAGCGACACTGGCACGGGTATCGCACCCGACGTTCTGCCCAACATCTTCGAACCCTTCGTCTCCACGAAAGGTGACGAGAAGGGCGTGGGCCTCGGTCTGGCCGTGGTCTACGGCATCGTTCGACGGCACGAGGGAGACATCGATGTGCAGTCGGAGGTGGGTGCCGGGACCACCTTCCGCTTGACCTTTCCCCATCGTGACCAGTCCCACGCCGTCGCCACCGAAGCAACGGGACCCGACCAGGACACCTAGCACCACGGCGCACACCCGCTCTTCGAGAGCGACCTCCCGAAACGAGCTTCCCAGGCATCCCGCCAGTACCCACCCCAGCGAAGGCAACCACAGTGGCCGACGACAAGCAGAGCATTTTGATCGTAGACGACGAGCTTTCCGTTCGCGACTCGCTCCTTCATTGGTTCGAGAAGGACGGCTTCCACGTGGCCGCAGCCGATTGTGCGACGGCTGCCCTCGAACGGTTTGGCGAGCACGACTGGGACGCCGTGTTGCTGGACATCAAGATGCCTGGCATGGACGGCATGGAGCTTCAGCGGCGACTGCGGGAGCTGGCCCCCAACTCCCTGGTCGTGATGATCACGGCACACGGCACCATCGAGACCGCCGTGGAGGCACTGAAGAACGGCGCATTCGACTACCTCACCAAGCCCATCGATCCGGATGAGCTGAGTCGCGTCGTCTCCAAGGCCCTCGAGCACCGCCGACTGCAGAACGAGAACCGCCGGCTCCGGGACAACATCGACACCCTGGTCTCCACCCACGAGATTGTCGGCGAGAGCGCCCCCATCAAGCAGGTCCTGAGGGTCGTCGAGTCGCTGGCGAAGACGGACGTCACGGTGCTGATCCGCGGGGAGAGCGGCACGGGCAAGGAGCTGATCGCGCGGGCCATCCACGGTGGCGGACAGCGACGCTACTTCCCGCTGGTCCCGGTCAACTGCGGCGCGCTACCGGAGTCACTCCTCGAGGGCGAGCTCTTCGGGCACGAGCGGGGCGCCTTCACCGGGGCTCGCCAGCGCCGCAAGGGCAAGGTCGAGCAGGCGGACGGCGGGACCCTGTTCCTGGACGAGATCGGCAGCGTCAGCGCGAAGACCCAGGTGGACTTGCTCCGCGTCCTGGATAGCGGAGAGTACACACGAGTCGGAGGCAACCAGACGCTGCACTCGAACTTTCGACTGATCTGCGCCACCAACCAGGATCTCGAAGAAATGGTCGAGCGGGGGGAGTTCCGCGAGGATCTCTACTTCCGCGTCAATGTCTTCCGGGTCGACCTGCCTCCACTCCGCGAGCGCCCCACCGACATTCCGCTACTGGTGAAGCACTTCCTGCGCCGCCTCTCCACCCACATGAACAAGCATTTCACCGAGGCGAGCCCAGAGGCGCTAGCCGCGTTGAAGAGCTACCAGTGGCCGGGCAACGTGCGGGAGCTGGCGAACGCGATCGAGCGCGCTATCGTGGTCGGGACCCCGCCGGTCCTGACCGTCGAGGATCTCCCCATGCACGCTGGCAACACGCAAATGCGACCTGCCGACGAGACGCTCGCCGAGATGGAGAAGGCCCACGTCGCGAGGATCCTCAAGCGGACCGAGTGGAACGTCTCGCAGGCCGCCCGCACCCTGGGCCTGGACCGGGCCACCCTCTACAACAAGATCAAGAAGTACGACCTGAGCAAGTAGTCTTGCCCCGCCTGCATCGCCAACCTCCCGACCATCCGCGGCAGCAACCGACGGGTTCTTCGATGAAGCGGTTGGTGGTCGTTCCCTTCGAGTGGTCCGCTGCCACGTCGCTCCTGGACGACGTGGCGCGCCGAGCGACTGCACTGTTCGCGGTCTCGGTTGCCGTTCACGAGCACCCCCTCTCGATGCTCGACTGTCTCGACCCCAGTCGTCAGCAGTTCAACAGCCGGCTGCTGCTGCAGCGCCTGGCGGAATTCCCAGACGGTGACTGGGTCCTGGGCGTGACGGAGATCGATCTGTTTCTACCCATCTTCACCTTCGTGCTGGGCGAAGCCCAGCTGAAGGGGCGTGCCGCCGTCATTTCCTCGTTCCGCCTGCGAGAAGAGCTCTACGGGCTCACCCGCAACGATGACCTAGTACGGGAGCGACTGGCAAAAGAAGCCTCCCACGAGCTGGGCCACTGCCACGGACTCGTCCACTGTCGTGACTCGCGGTGCGTGATGTTCTCCGCGACGACCGTGGAGGACGTGGACCTCCGGGGTGCCGGATTCTGCCCCATCTGTCGGCAGCAACTACTCGAGCTCCACGAGGCGATCCGGCAGCGCGAGGGGTAGCCGGCGACGGCCAGCGTGCTCACTGACTGAAGCTGGGCGTCCAAGCGCCAAAAATGTTCGCCACCGTGTAGGCGGCGGCTTGCGCGTCGCTGAGCTGGATCGATTGGGGCGCCCGTGCACCCGGGTTCGCCCCAGGTCCGGTCGTCTGATACTCGGAGAAGCGCGCAGTCTCCAGCGTATTGTCCGACATGCGCACCCACCCCACCGCCGAGATGTGGCCCCCGAGCTGCGTGTGAAGGTACGCCGTGGCGCCATAGGGGCGCCAGTTGCGACCCAGGGCGACATTGCTCACGCCCGGCTCCGCGGTGACCTCGCCACCCAG
>JBNLDK010000078.1:0-3443 GCA_050304295.1 Polyangiaceae bacterium | reverse complement strand
GCACGCGCGGGCCCCTGGCCTTATGCCGGTCTCGCCTGCGGCTCGCGCGGCATGGGGGGCCTTCCCGCTGTGCGGGGGCGGGCTGTCAGTGGGGTGGCGGGTCAGTCGCGTCTGACTATCGCATCAGCGGTGTCGCGAGCGTCCTCGTGGCGTTGATCCGCAGACGAACACGTAGTGCGCGAATCCGGCACTACGCCACCGTGCGAGTCGATGGCAACCACCACATCCTCATGCTAGCGTTTGAACACCATGCATCCCTTGAAGGCCCGCGTTGCGGCTGGCCGAATCGTCCTCGACGAGCCGACCAGCCTTCCCGATGGCGAGCACTGGCTGGTCGCCATGAACGATGATGACCTCGACGACGAGGAGCGCGCTGCGCTCGACGCTTCGATCGAGGAAGGGATCCAGGACGCCGAAGCCGGCCGCCACGAAGACGCTTTCGAGGTCATGGATCGCTTGCGCGCACGCTCGTGAACGTTCGCTACTCCCGCAGGGCTATCCGCGAGATTGAAGCCCGCGACCGCTGGTGGCGCGAGCATCGAGACGCCAAGGAACTGCTCCTCAGCGAACTCGATGACGCACTTCAAGCATTGTTGACGCTACCCGACATCGGGGCGCCGTACCACACACGGACCGGCAAGGTCGTGCTGCGCATGCTGTTGCCGAAAACCAAGCACCACGTCTACTTCCGCCGGCAACCCGAGCGTGACCGCATCATGGTGCTCTCCGTGTGGGGCGCCCAGCGACGGCACGGGCCTCGACTCTAGCTCGACTCCGGCCGAGCAATACCGCGTCATGTTCGGCTTGACCTCGAGGTTGACCAGATCGCCGAGCTGCTGCGCCAGCAAGGGGAACAACGCGGTCGAGTCCAGACTGTCTGCAAGCAGCTCGAACTGCGGTTCGGAGCGCTCGAACGATGCGGTCCTCGAGCGGCCGGAGCAGGCCGACGAGACAGCCCTCGACCGATACATCGAACGCGTGCTCACCGCGAAGACGCTCGACGAAGTCTTCGCGAACTGACAGCGGCCTGGGCGGCGCTGGCTCCTCGCCCGGCTTCGGCCAAGCTGTGCTCGGGCGCGCACGTCCCGCGCCGGCCTCATGCCGTGCGGCGCGCGAGCGCGGCTTCGCGGATCAGGCCGGCACGGCACCTGCGCGGTGGGGTCGCAAAGCTCGGCCGAAGCCGGGCGAGGAGGAAGCCATGCCCAGTCAGCAAGCTCAGTCACGCATCCAGCTCCACGCCGCCCAAATGCGCTCTCATCTCACTCCCAGTGAGGCCAAGCTCTGGGGCGCCATCCATCGCCGCCAGCTCGGCGTCCAGTTCCGCCGTCAGGTCGTCATCGGCGGCAAGTGGGTCGCGGACTTCGTCGCGCCCCAGGTCCGCCTCATCGTGGAGGTCGATGGCCTGTGTCACGGGCGGCGTGCTTCCGCTGACGCGCGCCGGGACGCCAAGCTCGCTCGGCTCGGCTATCGCGTCCTGCGTCTCCCCGCTCAGCTGGTCTTGGAGCAGCGGCCGGTCGCCGTCCAACTCGTCCGGCAGGCACTCCGCCAGCAGTAGCGTGGGCGTCCCGGCGGGCTAGCGAAGCCCGCCGGGCCTATCCTGCGTCTGAAGTTGTCAAAGGCCGAGCGGCGTCACGCCGGGGAGGCTCTCTCCTGAGGCCACGCTTCGGCAGCTCCTGGCGGCAAACAAGCCGGATTTCTGCGACTTCGTCGGTTGTTTGACGGGCACTTCGTGCCATCAACGGTCCGTGCACTCCGACGACATTCCCTTGCCTCCGGAATGGCCTGACTTCGTCGCGGATGGCTTTCGTCATGCCGTTGCTGCCGCTCACTACGCCGTCGTCTGGATCGAAAGCTGGTGCGTCAACTCTCCGGTCGAACGCGTCCGTCTGCGCGGCGAGGTCGTGCGACTCGGCAACGAGGTCGCTCTGCTGAAAGAAGAGCTTCGCATCAAGGATGATCGCCTTGGCCGTATCCCTCCTCGCAACCGGCCCCTCTATCCTCCTCCGGCGAGGCTCGCCATCTTGCTGCTGAAGGCGGCGCGGGGGTGGAGTGCCGCGCAGACCGCGCGGCGCTTTCTGTTGACGCCTCCCACCATCGCCGACTGGCAGCGCCGCCTCGAGCGCGATGGCGAGCAATCGCTCGTGCGCTTGCCCGAAGTCATCAATCGCTTCCCCGATTGCGTCCGGGAGCTCTCTCGTCGGCTGCGGGCGCTCGTGCCGACCATGGGGTACGAGAAGCTCTGTCAGTTTCTCGCGAAGGCGGGCGCGCATCTGAGCAGGACCAGCGTGCGCCGATTCGTTGCGGAGCGCCCGCAACCGCCGGTGGATACGCCTCGACCATCGGCGAAGACCGTCTCCGATACAGGTGCACCTGCGCCGAAGAGACGCCCCTCGCAGCGCACAGTGACGTCGCGTTGTCCGAATCACGTTTGGACGTGCGATCTCACGATGGTCCCGCTCTTCGGGGGCTTCTGGATTCCGTGGTTCCCACGGGCGCTGCTGCCCAGCTGGCCCTTCTGCTGGTGGGTGGCAGCCGTCATGGATCACCATTCGCGCCGCGCCATCGCTTGGCGGGTGTTCCTCAAGCAGCCCACTGCCGAACAGGTCGTGGGGTTGCTCGACTGGGCGCGGGTCGTGTCGGGCCGCGCTCCGAAGTACATGGTGACCGATCAGGGGTCGCAGTTTCGCGATGCCTATCGGGGGTGGTGTGACGCCCACGGCATCACACCACGGTACGGTGCGGTCGGGCGCTACGGCAGCATCGCGCTCATCGAGCGCTTCTGGGCTACCTTGAAGGGTGAAGGGCTGCGCCGCATCGTCTTGCCGCTCCGCTACGATGCGATGTGTCGCGAGGTCGAGCTCTTCGTCCAGTGGTACAACGTCCACCGGCCCCATTCCTCTCTCGGGGGCGCCACTCCGGACGAAGTCTTCTTCCACCGCCCCGCCGCTCGCGACGGCCCCCGCTTCGAGTGTCGGGCAAAGTGGCCTCTTCGCGAGGGAGTCTCGCTGCGCGCCGACCAGGGCGCTGCCGTCCAACTCGCGGTCACCTTCCTCGAAGGGCGCAGGCATCTGCCTGTCGTCGAACTGTCGCGCGCGGCGTGACATCGCTTTCGTCTTGAGTGGCGTTACGTCATCCGCGTGGCGATGGGTGTCGTTTGTCTAGCTTCTCGTGAGGGGTGATGGCGTGGAGTACCCGGCGCGTCGTCCGGCTGGTTGGGACTGAACATCCCTCAGCCTGAAAATGTCGATGGCACAGGAGATCACGCTCCATTATCCCAGCAGAATTCCCAACCCCCACGTCCACGTGTTACGGGCCGGCGGGGGTGATCGAAGCGGGATCGGCCAAGGTGATCGCGGCGGGATCGGCCAAAGTGATCCTGACGAGATCGGCCAAGGTGATCGTCGACCGGCGGGCAGGGGCCGGCTGGCCTATTCGACGATTTG
>JBNLDK010000077.1:0-136688 GCA_050304295.1 Polyangiaceae bacterium | reverse complement strand
CCCTCCCGCCCCACGGTCCTCGGCAACCACGATGCCGCCGTCGCCGGGCGCATGGACTATTCGTACTACTACGAGGCCGCCCGTCAGGCGTTGGATCTCCACGCCAAGTGGCTGAGCCACGAGAACATGGAGTGGCTCAAGAGCCTTCCCTACCAGATCATGCTGGATGAGATCGGTGTGCAGCTCTGCCACGGATCACCCGTACGCCTCGAGGAGTTCGAGTACATCTTCGCCCCCGAGCAGGCCCGGGAGTGCCTGCCCATGTTCGACCGTCTGGGACACCTCACCCTGATTGGGCACTCGCACCTCTGCAAGGTGTTCGCCCTGACCCCCACGACCGTGGAGGAGCTGCCACCCGTCGACTTCGACCTCGATCCCGGCAGGAAGTACATTTGCAGCGTGGGTTCCATCGGCCAGCCGCGGGACTACGACAACCGGGCCAGCTACACGGTCTACGACTCCGACCGGAAGCGCTTCGAATTCAAGCGAGTCGAGTACGATATCGAAACGGCCGCGGACAAGGTCCTCCGAGCCCGGCTCGAGCGCAACTTCGCGCATCGCTTGTTCATCGGGGTCTGATCCGAACAGCCGCAACTTGAGCCCTCTTTCGGCCGTTCCGCCAAACTCGGTCCGAGCTCTGGCAGCGGTGTGCGTCACCAACGGCGGAGTGATGTCGCCCCCCGGCAACCCGTCGTGGCACCGAGAAGCAACGTGTGGGAAAATGCTTGCGCTCGGGTTTGGACCATGTCGGGTTTCTTGCGCATCCTTCCGGGACTGACCTTTGTCGGGTTGCTCCTCGCATCCTGCAACCTCAATCCACAGCCAGACTTGCCAGCTGGCTCGGAGGACGGCGGGGCCAATCGTCGAGGTGAGGGCAATCCTTCGATCAGCACCGGCGGATCACCAGATAGCGGCAAAGACAGCAGTGGCCCGCCCAATGCGTCCACGGGGGGAGGGCCGGCCATCATCGACGGTGCCGCGGGCGCTTCCGGTCTCCCCCGCACACCCGGAAGCGCCGGCATGGCAGGCGCCTCACCAACGCTCGCGGGCGCAGGCGGAACCGCCGGAAGCCCTGGGCAGGCCGGATACGGGGGTCATCTCGACGGCGGCGGCGGAGACGGCAATTCCGGAGCGACGGAACCCGGGGGCGCTGGCGCCCTCTCACAACCCTGAGTACCCGAGCGCGCCTCTGCTCGAGCCATCCCAGTGGTTTCGGAGGTCTTTGCCGAGCTGCGCCTTAGCGAAAGCCCCGCAGAGCCGCAGTGCTCGCAGGCTACGGCGACACCGTCCAGGTCGTCCCCCCGGGGCCGTCCTGTAGAGAGATGCCCTGAGCCAGCAGCTCGTCTCGAAGGGCGTCGGAGCGGGAGAAGTCTTTCGCCTTTCGCGCCTCGGTCCGCTCGTCCACCTTGGCCTGCACGGCGGCCGCGGTTAGCTGGCGCAGCGCCAACCGCCGCGCTGTCGTTCGTTCCTGGTAGGCCGCCGGCGTCGTGCCGAGCAGGCCAAGGGTGCCCGCCAGGCGCTCGATATGAACGAGGATCGCCCGTCCCACCACCGTTGCCGATCCAACGAAGCTCTTGTCCTTTCGGCGCTTGTGCGACAGGTCGCAGATCTCGTTCCCGAGCTTCGCGAGCTCACCGAGCGCCGCCAGTACCACCGGCGTGTTCAGGTCGTCGTTCAGTCCCTCCTGCGCCTGGCGGGCCGCCGCGTCACCCGCATCGCGAAACTGGACCAGCTCGGGCGGCAGACGAGCGGGAACCGTCACCGCGTGGGCCACCAGCTCGCGAAGACGAGCGACGGTAGCGTACATGTAGTCGACTCGCCCCTCCGCGTCGTCGATGCCCGGAAATACCACGCGACCGTTCGGCAGCTGCTCGGTGTCGAACTGGATGGGTCCGCGGTAGTGGACCGTCAGCAGGAACCAGCGGAACCCTTCCGGGTCGTTCCGCTCGAGCACGTCCCGCACCGTCACGAAGTTTCCGAGCGACTTGCTCATCTTCTCCTTGTCGACGTTGACGAAGCCGTTGTGCATCCAATACCGCGCGTAGGGGCCCGCATCAGGGTCGGCGCCCTCGCTTTGAGCGATCTCGTTCTCGTGGTGGGGAAAGACGAGATCCATCCCGCCACCGTGGATATCAAAGCCGTGACCGAGATAGGCCGTGCTCATCGCCGAGCACTCGATGTGCCACCCGGGGCGTCCCCTCCCCCACGGGCTATCCCAGCCCCACTCGTCGTCGGCAACGCCCTTCCATAGCGCGAAATCCAAGGGGTCTCGCTTGGTCTCGTCCTTCGCCACTCGCGCGCCCACCTTCATGTCCTCGATGTTGCGACGCGAGAGCTTCCCGTATCCGGTAAAGCTCCGGACGCTGAAGTACACGTCGCGGGTTCCCCCGGGCATCTCCTGCACATAGCCTCGACCGACGGTCACCAGTCGTTCGATCAGCCCGATCACCTGTTCAAGGTGGTCGCTCACTCGCGGTTCGTGATCCGGCGCGACGCAACCAACCAGCGCCATCTGCTCCTTGTAGACGGTCTCCATTCGCCGCGAGAGGTCGAGGGGCGCCTCCCCCATTTCGCGGGCACGGGTGAGGATCTTGTCGTCGATATCGGTCACGTTCCTCACGTAGGTGACCTCGACCCCGCTTGCGCGGAGGTGCCTGACAAGAACGTCGAACGCGACCGCAGCCCGCGCGTGACCTGCGTGGGGAACGTCATAGACGGTCGGGCCGCAGCAGTAGATGCTCGCGCGACCCGGCTCCCGGCCGGTGAACGTCTCAGTTTGGCGCGAGTAGGTATTGTAGACGCGAAGCTGGCTCGAAGTAGGCACGGGCGAAACCTACCACAATCGCCGACGGATCCACCTGGCGAGCCCAGGGGGCTCCACGCCATCCCTACCGGTCGGGCGGAAACCACGGATCGCGGTGAACGCCGCTCGATCGGGGCCCCGGTTCGTAGCGTTTTCGTGGAGCGGGGCGCCACCCATGCCACTCGTCAACGGCCGGGCAGAGTCGCCCTGCCATGCAACCCCGAATCGCGAGAAGACCCGCCACGAACCCGCCGAGGTGCGCGAAGTACGCGACACTCGCGCCGTGACCCATGCCCAGCGCGGCGAACCCTCCTGCCAGGTTCAGGACGAACCACATCCCGATCGCCAGCCACGCGGGGAACGCCAGCAGGGGCAGCGGCAGGATGAGCGGATTGAGAACCACGATGGGAGCCCGCGGGTACAGGACGAGGTACCCGCCCAACACAGCGGCGATGGCCCCCGAAGCGCCCACCATCGGCACCATGCTCGTCGGCTCCACCACCGCCTCCGTCACCGCGGCCAGCACCCCACCCACCAAGTAGAAGGCCAGAAACCGCCAGCGCCCGAGCGCTTCCTCGACGTTGTCGCCAAACACGTGCAGGAACAGAAGGTTGCCGCCTAGGTGCGCCCAGCTGCCATGCATGAACATACTGGACACGAGCGTCCACCCGCGACTCGGCTCAGCGAACAGCTCCGCCGGGACCATGCCAAAATGCTGCAGCACAGCTCCGCGTCCGACCACCAGACCCACCTGCAGCTGCAGCAACCAGGCCACGACATTGATCACCAGGAGCAACGGGGTGACCACAGGACGGGTCTTCGTCGGGTTGACATCGAAGAGCGGGATGAACACGCCGCATACACTAAGTCTGGCCCGAGCGCTCTGCACCACCAGCTGTTCCGGGACCGGGAAAGGCGCTAGGGTCCGTTCTACATGATCTGGAGGAAGCACCGGATTGCGGCTGTTCTTGGCCTCCTCGGGAGCGTCGGGCTGCTCCCCCTCGGCTGCGCTCGACCCGGGTTCGACGGGTCCACCTACCGGGACACGGAGGTTGCGTTCCGCGTCGGTCCGGTCCCGTCCAGCTGGCACCAGATCGACGTCTCCGAGACCCGCCTAGCATTTCGGGACGACGCGGCACAGGCCCTGATCGCGGTCGGCGGACGCTGCCACCGTGATGGTGACGACGTTCCCCTCGAAGCCCTCACGCATCATCTGTTCTTGCACTTCACTGACCGCCACATCGAGGACCAGCAGGCGCTCGCGCTGGATGGCCGCGAGGCGCTACGCACCGAGCTGAGCGCCGAACTCGACGGCGTTCCCCGCAGCTTCGTCATCGTCGTCTTGAAGAAGGACGGCTGTGTCTACGACTTCATGCTGATCACGCCGCCGGAATCCATCGAACGAAGTCGGGCCGACTTCGATCACTTCGTCGCGGGCTTCGCCGCTCTCCACCGGTCATGACCAACGCTCCCGCTCAGCCGCAGCGCCCCAGCGTCGCTCCGCCCAGCCGCCTCTCTCCGCGTCAGCACCCTGATGTCTCCACCTCGACGTGGGCAGCATTCCTCAATTTCCTGCACCAGCTGGGTCAGATCAGTGCGATGACGCTGCTGACCATTCGCGCGGGCTTCAAGCGCCCCTTCGAGTGGCGAGAGGTGGTGCGTCAGGTCGAATCGCTGGGCGTTGCGTCGATCGGGATCGTTTCCGTCACCAGCGTGTTCATCGGCATGGTGATGGCGATCCAATTCGCCTACGGACTCTCCAAGTTCGGGGGCATGGAGTACACGGGACGCGTCATCGCACTCAGCTTCGCTCGCGAGCTGGCTCCCACTCTGACCGCCGTCATCGTTGGTGGGCGCATTGGAGCAGGAATGGCTGCCGAGGTGGGATCGATGGCCGTCACCGAACAGATCGACGCCGTTCGCGCGCTCGGCGCAGATCCGTTGAAGAAGCTCGTCTGGCCGCGCCTGCTCGCGGCGGTGATCGTCATGCCCCTCTTGGCGGGATTCGCGATGGTCCTCGGCTTCGCGGGCGCGATGGTCGTCACCGACCTCCAATTCAAGATCCCTTCCGGCTTCTTCCTCCGCAGCGGACTGGACTCAGTCTGGCTCCAGGACTACCTCCAGGGCATGCTGAAGACACCGTTCTTCGGTGCCATCATCGCCCTGGTTGGCTGCCACAACGGCATGAACACCCGCGGCGGAACTGCCGGCGTCGGTGCTGCAACCACTCGTACCGTCGTGGTGACCTCGATCACGATCCTGATCGCGGACTACTTTCTCACCAAGGCGTCGATCCTGGTATGGCCCGCCGAGTAGCTCGCGCGGTCCTGCTTCTCTGGCTCCCCCTCGCCTGCAAGAGCGAGGCTGACGATCGACCGCCGCTCTACGTCGAGCCGCCCGCGACGAACCTCCACTCTTGCGCGCAGCTCAGGTGGGCGACTCACCTGGAGGTGATCGAGGATGTGTTTCATGCTGACGGAGAACCAGCGGACTGCGCCGTCACCGGGCTCGCATGCCCTCTCGACGACATTGGGTTGCTGGAATCGCTCTGTCCCCAAGGGGAGAAACCTGCTGGTCACTGCCTTTTGGGTCGGTGGCATCTGGCCTGTAGCGCTCCCGCGTTGTGGGGCGGAGGTGCCGGTGGAGACGCGGGATTGCTAAAGGCCGGAGGATCGGCCGGCTGGCTTCCTGCGGGGGCGGATCCGATCTGAAGCCTCTCCTTCGGTCCGGTGGTCGGTCCGAAGGCTTGACCCCCCAAACCGCTCTTCCTAAGCTTGTTTGCGGGTTTGCAACTGTGTCCAGAACCACCGCCACCAACGGGCCCGCGGCACCGCGCCGCAAGGATGGCTTCCTCACCACCGGTGACATGGCTCGCTTGTCGAGCAACACGTTACGTACGGTGCGCTTTTACGAGGAGGCTGGTTTGCTGAGCCCCGTGCAACGCACGGACGGTGGACATCGGCTTTTCCCGCAGAGTGAGCTGCGCAAGCTCCAGCTCGTCAGCGACCTGCGAGCGGCGGGGTTCTCCTTGGAAGAGATCCGAGAGATGATCGAGTCGAAGCGGCGCGGGCAGAACGCCCCCGACACCGCGCGCAGCATCGTCACTCGATTGGAGGCTCAGATCGGCTCGATGCGGTCACGTCTGTCGCTGCTCACCCGCTTGCTCGACGAACTCGAAGGCGCCCGCCAGATCATCAGTCACTGTGCCCAGTGCCCCGATCCTTCCAAGTTCCCCGAGGGCTGCGCCGGATGCGAGCGGCTGAGGGACGCCGAAGGCAGGATCCCGAGCGCTGTCAGCGTTCTGTGGGACGTGGACGATCACTGATTCGGGGAGTTCAAGGTTGGGGGGAAGTCGCGCCGCCGCTGAGCAGGCCATCGCCGCGTTCCTGGAAGCGCTGGGCCATTCGGTGGACTCCGATCCACAGCTTGCGCAAACCCCCACCCGCGTTGCCGACGCGTACATGAACGAACTCCTCGGCGGTTACGCCGTGGACGTGGTCGCGCTCCTCGACTCGCCCTCTTGTGGCATCCCCCGCGCCGACGCGGGACTGGTCGTGTTGCGCGACGTTCGAATCCACACGATCTGCCCCCATCATTTGCTCCCGGGGCTTGGCGTCGCGACGGTCGCCTACCGTCCTGGAACTCGCGTGCTCGGGCTCGGCGTGCTGGCACGGCTCGTTGATGCCTTCGCGCGGCGCCTGGCCCTCCAGGAGGACATCGGCCGGCGCGTGGTGGACGCCTTGCTCACCCATGGCGGGGCGCGGGGTGCGTACTGCCGCCTGGACCTGCACCACACCTGTTTGAGTTGCCGCGGCCCGCGCCAGACCGACACAGTGGTCACGACCGAGCAGCACGGGGGAGACCTCGCCGAGCCCGACGCGGTGCGACACCTCCACCAGCTCCTTGCCACCGCGAGTACCGGGCGGCCATGACGCTCGCGGTGGTCACCGGAGCCAGCCGCGGCATCGGCCGCGCTACAGCCCAGGCCCTCGCCGACCGCGGCTGCGAGCTCGCGCTCTTGGGTCGGGCCTCCGAGCACCTCGCTCGTGCCCATGCCACGCTCGCCACCACGGGAGCCACCGTCACCGTCTACGACTGTGACCTGTCCTCCATCCAGCAGATCGAGACATCTGTCGCGGCCCTCCAGCGTGATCTGGGCAGTCCGGACGTGCTCATCAACAACGCGGGCGTCGCACAGCGCGCCGCGGTTGTCGAGACGACCCCAGAGGCCTTCGACGAACACCTTGCCGTCAATCTCCGCGCACCATTCTTGCTTTGCCGAGCCCTGCTGCCCAGCATGCTCGAGCGCAGGTCAGGACGGATCGTCAATGTCGCGAGCATCTCGGCAACGCTCGGCTCACCGCGGCAGAGCGCCTACAACGCGTCCAAGTGGGGACTCGTGGGCTTCGTCAAATCGCTGGCCGAGGAGCTACGCGATACCGGCCTGATGACAGTGGCCGTGCTCCCGGGCTCGGTGGACACCGACATGCTGCGCGGCAGCGGCTTCTCCCCTCGCATGACGGCCAGCCAGGTTGCCCAGACACTCGTTCACTATGCTCTCGACGCGCCCCTCGCCCACAACGGAAGCGTCATCGAGATGTTTGGCGTCTGAACGCCCCCCGAGCCGGCTGGACAAGCCCCGCCACCTGAGGTAGCCCTAGCGTGCGCCTGCGCAATGTGGGCCCGCCAACAGCGCGTCTTGAACCCCGCCAGGCCCGGAAGGGAGCAACGGTAGAGAAAAGCGGGTGTGGTGGGCCCTTTCCCTATTTGGGTGACGCGGCGAGGACCTCACCGCTCCGTCCCTGGCGGATCCACGTAGTCCACCTCCACCCCCCGGTGGGTTCGGAAGCGTGTCCGCCCCCGTTCGCGTCCCACCACGAAATCCGGCCCAGCAGGGACTTTCCCCATGCCACCGGGAGTGTCGACGATGAGCTTCGGGAGCGCGATCCCGCTGACCCGCCCTTGCAGCTCCCTCATGATCTCTACCCCGACCTCCAGCGGCGTTCGTAGATGCCCCGACCCACGCACGGGATCTGCCTGCAGTAAGTAGTACGGCCGCACCCGCTGACGAACCAAGCCCCGAAACAGCTCCTCCAGAATTGCCGCCCGGTCGTTCACTCCGCGAAGCAGCACGCTCTGGTTCATGACAGGGAGGCCTGCGTCCGCGAGTTCCCCGAGCGCGCTGCACGCACGCTCCGTCAGCTCGCGGGGATGGTTGAAATGACTCATGATCCACACCGGCTGGTACTGCACCAGCACCTCGGTCAACTCCCGATTGATGCGCTGCGGCAAGACGGACGGGACGCGAGTCGCCAGGCGAACGATCTCGATACTGGAGATCGACCGCAGCGCGCGGAGGAGTTCGTCGAGCCGCCCCGCTGACATCACCAGCGGATCGCCACCGCTGACGATCACCTCTCGGATCGCCGGGTGCCCGCGCAGGTAGCGCAGCGCCTCCTCCAGCTCCCCGAGCGGCCGGGGACCACTCCCACGACCCACCATGCGGCTGCGTGTGCAAAACCGGCAGTATACCGCGCAGCGGTCGCTGGCGAGCAGGAGCGCACGGTCGGGATAGCGCTGAATCAGGTTGGGCGCGACTTCATGGGCTTCTTCGCCGAGCGGATCCCGCAAATCGCCCGGCACTTCGCGCGCCTCCTGGGCATGAGGGACGATCTGGCGTCGGATAGGACACGCTGGATCCGTCTTGCTACACAACGCCAGCAAGTACGGTGTGACGAGAATCGGGAACCCGGCGCGCTCGGCGCGCTCGGCGCCCACGCACTCCTCGTCCGTGAGTTCCAGCGCGCGCTGCAGTCCGTCGGCCGTACGCACCGCGTGACGCAGCTGCCAGCGCCAGTCATCAGTCGGATCGCCCGGTGCCTCCGGAAACGCAGCAACCCGCAACGATTTCGCGCTCACTTCTCCCCCGTCGGCGCGCGAACCTCCTGCAACGCCTCCTCGTCGATCTCGACGGGATACTTCTTCCGCAACTCGGCCTCGAGCTTCTGCTCCGCCTGCCGCAGAGCCCGCTGGGCCAACGTCACCCGGATCGACCGTTCGGATTCGGCGAAGGTTCGCTGACCGGCCTCGTTCTTGGCGACCAGCCGCACCACGTAGTAGCTGCCCTCCACCTCCACCACACGATCGAACACCTTCCCCTGTTCCTCGATGGCAAATCCCGCCGAACGCACAGCAGCCGGAACCTCCTTGTCAGCGCTCGCGGCTTCGCGCCCCATGAACCCGAGATCGCCACGCAGACCCGCGTCGCCATCCTGCTTTCCATCCGGCCGCACCGAGTACTGCTCGACGAGCCGGCCCCAGACCTGCGCATCCGACCCCTGCGCCTGCTGGAGGGCCTCCGCCGCCCGCTCCCGCTCTCGGGTGATGATGACCGAGAGACGGCGTCGTTCCGGCGTGAAGAAGTCGGCCCGGTGCCGGTCGTAGTAGACGCGAACCTCTTTCTCGGGGATCTCCTCCGGACCCGGTAGCCGCGCACGGACCTCCTCCAGAAGGGCATCGCGCAACGCTTGGTGCAGACGCGCGCGGACCTCGGGTTCGCGGTCGAGCCCCCTTCGTCGAGCCTCAGCGGCCAGAAGCTCGGCATTGATCATTTCCTGGAGGAGCGCCTTCCGACTCTCCGGCGTCTGGTACCGCACTCGCTCGAAGCGATCCATGCGGTCGAGCGCAGCAACGTAGTCGCCAAGGGTAATCTTCTTCTCCCCGACCTCGGCCAGGACCTTCCCCGCTACCTCCGGCGCCAGACCGCCGCTGCTCGCCGAGGCTGCCGGGCCTGCGGCCTGGGGCTCGCACTTGCAGCCAGCCGAACCCAACAGGGTTCCGACTGCGAGAAGTGCGGCCACCGGCAGGCCGAACCAGTGCTGCAAGAACCCGTGGTTCATCGCGGGCATGATACAGCAGCTTGCCATTCGGCGCCCACCGAGGAACGTGACCTGCAACGTTGCGAACCGCGCGCGCGCAGAGTACGACTCTGCGCCGTGAGCAGCCAAAACGAGAACACCCTTCGATACAAGCGCGTCGTCCTCAAGATGAGCGGCGAGGCCCTCGCGGGAGAGGGGGGTGGCTCCGGCATCGACACCCAGACTCTCAAGGCGACGGCTTCGGAGCTGGCTGAGGTTCATGCCACCGGAGTGCAGATTGGCATTGTCGTCGGCGGAGGCAACATCTTCCGGGGACTGCGGGGCGCCAGCGAAGGAATGGACCGCGCCCAGAGCGACTACATGGGAATGCTCGCGACGGTGATCAACTCCCTTGCGCTTCAGGACGCACTCGAGCGCTGCGGCGTTCCGACGCGCGTCATGACGGCGATCGACATCAACAACGTCGCCGAACCATACATTCGGCGCCGAGCCATTCGCCATCTCGACCGGGGCCACGCGGTGGTCTTCGGCGCAGGTACCGGAAATCCGTACTTCTCGACCGACACCGCCGCGGCCCTCCGCGCCATGGAGATCCGCGCAACGGCGCTCTTCAAGGCCACCAAGGTGGACGGCATCTACGACAGCGACCCGGCCAAAAACCCCGAGGCACAGCTGCTCAGCAAGGTCACCTACGACCGGTTCCTGTCAGATCACCTCGGGGTCATGGATTCGACCGCGGTGGCCCTGTGCCGAGAAAACGGCCTTCCGATCCGCGTCTTCAAGATGACCCGCGGCAATATCAAGCGCGTCTGCCTCGGAGGAGAGGTCGGCACAACCGTCTCCGAGTGACCCACCGGACGCGTTCCGACCTGGGCGCCGGACCCCTCATCCCGTTCGACTCGTCAGCCATCTCGGCTGGGCTATAGTAGCGCCGTCTGGCAGGTCGCCGGGTCGGTACTTCTATGTCGAATCCAGTACAGCTGATCGGTGGAGGCTCGGTCGTGACGTTGGCCGACTTCGGCACCGCTGTTCTCTACCTCGTTCTTGTCGCTGCCGCCTACACCGCCGCCGTCGCGCTGCGTGCCGGCCAGGGCAGACCCCGGTTGCTCGAGGCAGCGCGGCAGGGCGCCTACGGCACCAGTGCCCTCGTTCTCTTGGGAGTGCTGCTGCTCAGCTACGCGTTCGTCTCTCACGACTTCAGCATCCGGTACGTCGCGCGCTACAGCGACCGAGCAACGCAGTGGTGGTATCTCCTCACCGCGCTCTGGGGAGGACAGGACGGGTCCCTGCTGTGGTGGCTGTTTTTGACCAGCGCCAACACCGGCGTCGCCGTCTGGTGGCTGCGGGGGCGATACCGCCAACTCCAGCCTTACGTCATCACTACGCTGATGGTCGTCACTGCATTCTTCGCGGTCCTGATGATCTTCGCCGCAAACCCGTTCCAGACCTACATCGGTGGAGCGGTCCGCGATGGGCAAGGGCTCAATGCCCTGCTCAAGAACTACTGGATGATCATCCACCCGCCGGCACTCTACATGGGCTTCGTCTCCTGCGCGGTGCCCTTTGGCTTTGCCGTCGCGGCGCTGGTCACCGGACGGCTCGACAACGAGTGGATCGTCGCGGTGCGCAAGTGGATGCTCTTCGCCTGGCTCTTCCTGACCATCGGCAACGTCTTGGGCATGGTGTGGGCTTACGAGGAGCTCGGGTGGGGCGGGTTCTGGGGCTGGGATCCCGTCGAGAATGCTGCCTTCCTCCCGTGGCTCACCGCCAGCGCCTACGTTCACTCGACGATGATCCAGGAGCGCCGCAGCATGCTGAAGGTCTGGAACCTGATCCTCATCGCGCTCACGTTCTTCCTGACCATCTTCGGCACTTTCCTGACCCGCAGCGGCATGATCGCCAGCGTGCACAGCTTCGCGAAGAGTGACATCGGCATCTACTTCGTCATCTTCATGGGAGTCATCGTCGCAACGACCACCGCTCTCATCGTCTGGCGCTGGCCCCTGCTGCGCGCTCGCTCGCACATCGAGTCGCTCGCCAGCCGTGAGGCCATGTTCGTGGTCAACAACTGGGCGCTCCTCGCCCTAATGCTCTTTGTCACGATCTCGGTGATGTTTCCCGTCATCACCACCAAGCTCTACGACGAGGAATTGCTGCTAGGAGCACCTCACTACAACCTCTGGGCCCCGCCAATCGGACTGCTGATCTACGGCCTGATGGGCCTCGCGCCGCTCTTCGGTTGGCGCAAGACCAGCAACGTCGCACTCCGCGAAGCCTTCAAGTGGCCCTTGGTAGCGCTGGTGGTCGGCGGAGTTCTCCACGTCACCCTCGGCGGCCTCCTTGGCTATCCGCCGATCGTCGAATCCGACGCTCCGTTCCCCGGACCGGTGGGGATCTTCATGCAGAAGCTGAGCTCGGCGTATCCAGTCATCACCGTCACGCTCTCCTTCTTCAACATAGCCGTCATCGTTCAGGAATTCGTCCGCGGTGTGCGCGCTCGCCTGCAGGCCGCCCGCAAGCGCCAGGAGACCGAGGGCTTGTTGCTGGCTCTGGCCCGGCTCGTGGACAAGAACCGACGACGCTACGGTGGCTACATCGTCCACGTCGGTATCGTCGCAGCGTATTTCGGGTTCGCCGGACAGGCGTGGACGCTCGACCACGAGGTTTCCCTGGAACCAGGTGAGCACTTCGAAATCGGCAGCTACCAGCTCACCTATCAGGGATCATACAGCTGCCCCGGGTCACCCCAATGCACTCCAGCGCAACAGGGAGATCAGGAAAAGCGCATGATATTTGCGCCGCTGGAGGTCACCTACCGCGGTCGGCCCATTGCCCCGATGCTTCCCGCCAAGTACATCTACAAGCGCGAAACGACCACCGAGGTGGCTCTGGTCAGGGGCCTCGCGGAGGACCTCTATATCGCCCTGAATGCGGTCAATCCGGGGCAGCAGCGGGCGACTTTCGACATGCATGTCAACCCGTTCGTGGGGTGGGTATGGATCGGCGCGCTCATCATGATCCTGGGCTCCGTCCTCTCGCTCTGGCCCGAGACTGGCGACCGCCCGTTGGGCGCCTGGACCTACGTTCGCGCGACCGCAACAGCGACAAGCGCCGTGCTTCTAGGTCTCCTGCTCGCTATGACCCCCGCGGCGACGGTACGAACTGCTACCGTCCAGGCACCGCAGATCCATGCTCCGGGCGACTGATGTCTGAACCATCCCCCAAACCTCTGACCCGACTGTGGGGCCCCGCAGTCGGGTTGGGAGTGCTCCTCGTTGTGATTCTGGCCTTGGCGGTCGGAGGGCTCGCCCCGGCCTTCCTCGTCATGGCTGGGTTGGCACTCGCCGGTGCCATCTTCCTACTCTACTCGAGCATCATGAACTTGACCGGGGAGGCCGAGATGACCCTCGACGAGGCCCTGGCGCTCGTCGCTCCGTCCCGCGAGGAGGAGCGCAAGCGAGCCGTGCTCCGAGCACTGAAAGACCTCGAATACGAGCGCAGCGTCGGCAAGATCGGCGAAGCCGACTATGCCGAGTTGACGAGCCGCTACCGCGAAGAGGCGAAACGGTTGCTCCACGCGGTCGACGAGGCTCGGGCAGATCAGCTCGCCGCTGCCGAGGTGCTCGCCGAGCGCCATCTCCAAGCCGCCCGCCAGCGCGCATTGGAGATGGCGCAGGCCAGAGACGACGACGACGACGACGACGACGACGACGACCGCGACGACGACGACCGCGACGACGACGACCGCGACGACGACGACGACGACGACGACCGCGACGACCGCGACGACCGCGACGACGACGACGCCCCCGCGGAGAAGTCATGAAGCTACTCCATCTGTTCCGCCCGATCGCCCTGGCTGCCGTCCTCGCCATCACCGGACAGGCCTTGGCCCAACCCGCCGAGTCGCCCGGCGGCACTTCCGCTCCGCGAGATACCAAGCACCTCGCCCGGGACCTCCCCCCGGGCACCATCGTCGTGAACGTGCGAGACCAAAACGGTCAACCACGACCTGGCCAATCCGTCACACTTCGCATTCGTCGCCAATCGCCCGCAATCGGCGAAAAGATCACGACCCGCAACGTCACTTCGGACACGAGCGGCGAAGCCATCTTCGCCAACCTCGAGACCCACTCGGAGTACTCCTACGCAGCTGAAATCCCCTTCCAGGGAGCGCTGTACGGTCCCGACTACGCCTCCCTGCAGCCCGACGCGGGGCTGCGCATCACCGTTCATACGTTTCCCACCACGCGCCGCCTCGACGAGGCCCAAGTCGCGACCGCCGCTCTCGTGGCCATCGAGCCCAGCGACAGTGTTTTCCAGCTCGAGTTCGCCCTCGACGTCATCA
Organism: Polyangiaceae bacterium; assembly: GCA_050304295.1. Classification (GTDB taxonomy): domain Bacteria; phylum Myxococcota_A; class Polyangia; order Polyangiales; family Polyangiaceae; genus JAFGBI01. The sequence continues at coordinate 122,659 of JBNLDK010000077.1, read as the reverse complement.
ACGTCGGTCGCGTCACGTGGCTTCCGGAAGACTACGTGATCCACCTGCCATCTGGCGCGAAAGCGTTCGACCCCTGGGAGCGCACGACGGGGCGGGACGCTGCCGACGAAGGCACTCTCCGGTTCGAACAGCGCGGTCCCGTTGCCGCCCTGGTCGGCACGGTCCGCCCCGGCGATCATCGGGCTGGATTCCGTTTCCAGTTGCCCAGCCCGGGCTACCGCTTTCTCCCTTGGGAGCAGTCCGAAGTGGCTCGCTTCGAGTTTGGGCTACCGCCACGCGTTGCCCGGATGACGGTTCTGTCGGATCAAGCCCCGGGCATGCGCCTCCTGGTCCCAGGCTTCCCCGATCCGCGGGTAACTCAAGGTTCATCGGGACGACCGGTTCTCGCTACGGCGTGGGCCGCTTCTGGCGAGCAAGATCGCCTCCCCGGGCTCCGCGTCACCCTCTCCGGGGTAATGACCCGCGGCACCATGCCCTTCTTCTCGGTCCTCGCCACCGCCATGCTCCTCGTCTGGGGCTTCTTGGGCTTCCGTGGGAACCAGCAACAGGGTCCGGCACCAGAGGACGTTGAGCAGGCCAAGACGCGTCTCCTGGACGAGCTCTGGGCGCTCGAGCAGGCACTCGCGAAGGGTCAGATCGGACCCAAGACGCACAGCGCCGCGCGCCGCGCCGTCATTGCCGCACTCGCCCGCCTCGAATCTCCGCCCAAGAAGAGCCAGCGCGGGGCCAAACGCGCTCGCCGACCGCGCTCCTCTCGCGCGCCTCGCCCCGCCAGCTAGCTCGCGGGACACCGCGGAGCCTTCGGCCTCCTGCGGCCCGGGACTGCGCACTGCTGGGCTAGGTAGGGTGAACGCCGAAGCCGACCGCGCGCTCTTCAGCGTCGTCGCTGAGGGGTCGCCCTACCACGACCCAGTGCGTCAGTACGGTCGTCCGGTTCATCCAGTTCCGGGTGAACCTTCGAACATCACTGTCCAACAAAGGCCGCCGCGTGCCGTCCACAGGATGGGGATAACTCGTTGAAAACACTGCTGATGGACAGCGGATCTCCGGGGGGTCACCTGCCTGGAGAACTCCGCTCCCCAGTCTCTCAGCCCCCAGCTCCTCGGTCATCCCACAGACGCCCACACAACTATGTTGTTCGATTTCATATAGTTGCGGACTTTTCCCCAGACTCCACAGGCTCTACTACTACGACCTATTCTTAAAATTACTAGAAGTAGATCTAGCGCGCGCGCCTCCTCGACCGACTCCCGACTCGTCCCGAGCAGCCTGTCCACTAGCGGTAGCCGCGAGCCCGTTCCCCGACTAGGACGGAAGCACGATGCAGGTTGTCGTCACGAAGAAAGATTTCTTGCGGGTATTGGCTCGCTGCCAGGGGGTCGCAGACAAGAAAAGCACCATGCCTGTTCTCGGTAACGTGCTTCTCGAAGCTGGGCCTGATCACCTGCGACTTGCTGCTACCGACCTGTACCTCGCCGTATCTGGATCGATTCCGGCAGAAGTCACGCGAGAAGGAAGTATCGCGCTGGGCGCCCGGGATCTCTTCGATCGAGTGCGCATGATGCCGGAAGGCCAGGTCTCGATCGCTGCTGACGACTCAGCAAACACGACAATTCGCGCGGTTGGCTCGGCTCGCCGATACACTCTTCATGGAATTCCAGGTCAAGAGTTTCCCGCGTTGCCCCAACCGGACGAGGGAGTCGCCACATTGACGCTCCCCGTGGAAACTCTTTCGCGTTTGATCGCGTCGACGCACTTTTCGATTTCGACCGACGAGACCCGACTCCATCTGAACAGCGCGCTCTTCGAGTGCGACGCCGGCCGCATGCGGATGGTGACCACCGACGGTCATCGCCTCAGCAAGGCTGAAGCCACCTTGGCGGGGACAGACGTTCAAACGACGATGCTGGTTCCGCTGAAGGGCGTGCTCGAGTTGAAGCGGCTGTGCGAGGAAGCACGTGCCGAGACTGGAAAGAGTGACGACGACGTTCTGGAGCTGACAATGCTTCAGAGCGGACCCAACGCATTCTTCCAGCTCGCGGGATTCCAGTTCAGCGTCAAGCTCGTCGACGCTCAGTTTCCGCCCTATCAGCAGGTGATACCCGATGCTTCGGAGCGGGTCGTGCGAGCTCCCCGACTGCCCATGGCGGACGCGCTCCGCGCGGTGTCAGTTGCGGCCAGCGATCGGACTGGTGGAGTCAAGCTGTCGCTGACCGCTGGTACGATCCGTTTCGAGAGCGAGAGCCCCGAAAGCGGGGAAGGCTTCGACGAAGTGCCTGTCGAGTATGACGCCGAGGACGTCACGATCGGCTTCAATGCAAAGTACTTCCTCGATGCGCTGACCGCGGTGGAGGACGACGAGATTGTGCTGGCGATCAGCGGCGAGCTCGATCCCGCGGTGGTTCGCCCGGCGACGGAGTCCCTCCAGGGATCCTACCTGGCCGTCATCATGCCCATGCGGATTTGACGAGACCCCTCCGCTTCACGCAGCTCGGCGTCCGCCGATTTCGCAACCTTGCGCGCGTCGATTTCGCGCCCGCGCCCCGGCTCAATGTCGTGGCAGGCGACAACGGCCAGGGCAAGACCAGCCTGCTGGAAGCGCTCTACGTGACCGTCACGACGCGGAGCTTCCGCACCGAGCGGCTCCGCGATGTCGTTCAGGATGGTAGCGATCTTGCCACGACCATCGCCCGCATCGACAACGCTGGTTGCGAGTACGAACAGCGCAGTGTGATCGGGCACACGAGTCGCAACTATCTTCTCGACGGGAACAAGCCCGAGCGGCTCTCAAACTATGCCATTCAGACACCGGTGGTCGTCTTTCACCCTGGTGACCTCGCCCTCGTCAGTGGGTCAGCGGCGTTGCGCCGGACCCTACTCGATCGGATCGCGCTGCACACCAGCGCCGTGAGCGGCGATCATCGAGCTCGCTACGGACGTGCTCTGCGAGAACGCCAGCGCGTACTCGACGAGCGTGGCGACCAGGCCGCGGACCTTGCCATCTTCGAAGAGCTGATGGCAACTCACGGGGTACCTTTTGCGGCTGCCCGGCGTGACGCTGCCGAGCGCCTAGTTGCGGCGCTGCTACCTGCCTTCTCCAGCATGGCCGCACCGGACGTTCAGCTCACCGTGACCTATCAAGCCGGAGGCACCGAAGACCTCCACGAGTTCCGCCAGCGTCTCCGCGAGAATCGCGTTGCAGACGCCCGTCGCCGAACTGCAACCTTCGGTCCGCAGCGCGACGAGCTCCAGATTGAGCTTCATGGCCGCTCCGCCCGCAAGCACGCGTCGCAGGGTCAGCAGCGTCTGCTCACGCTCGCCATCAAGATCGCCGAGCTCGACTGTGTTCGAAGCGTTCGTGGTGTTCACCCGGTCCTGCTCCTGGACGACGTTTCGAGTGAGCTCGACCCCTCTCGGACTGGCGCCGTCTATGAATTTCTGCGCCGGACGGAGAGCCAGATCTTCGTGACGACCACCCGCCCGGACATCTTCAGCACACCCGGAATATCCGACGACGAACGCGCCGACTGGCTGCTCGATTCCGGCCGCCTCGCGACCTGATCCAGCGCCCGTTTTCAGCCCCCCTCCGCCACTTGTCGCGGACATCGCACACAGCCTGTTCAAAGCTGGTGCTCGACGTTGAAAGACAGCGATTCCGCCCCCCCGATCCGCTTGTCCGGAGCCACCCGCAGAGCTATACAGGATGCGGTAAATGACGGTTCCTCGTAGCCCTCGCAAGCTTCGCGAAGCCGACCCGGCAATTGCCTGATTACACCGACCTTGCGACGCCTGCCCTGTCAGCAGTAGCGCGGCTAGACCGGATATCGAGGAGAACAAATTTGACCACTGACCCTCCCGAGCAACCTGGGTTTCCCGACACTGAGTACGGCTCCTCCAACATCACGGTGCTCGAGGGGCTCGAAGCGGTCCGGAAGCGCCCCGGGATGTACTTGGGCGATGTTCACGACGGTTCTGCCCTGCACCACCTGGTGTGGGAGGTGGTCGACAATGGTGTCGACGAGCATTTGGCCGGCTACTGCAGCACCATCTCGATCGTCGTCCACTTCGACGGCTCCGTCACAGTCGACGACAACGGTCGCGGCATTCCCGTGGGCATGCACGACAAGGGCGTGAGTGCTGCCGAGGTCGTGATGACCGTCCTGCACGCTGGTGGCAAGTTCGACAACTCCAGCTACAAGGTCAGCGCTGGACTCCATGGAGTCGGGGTGAGCGCCGTCAATGCTGTCTGTGAGTCACTCCGACTCGAGATCCGCCGGGAAGGCCGGGTCTGGTTCCAGGAGTACCGCCGAGGTGTTCCCCAAGCGCCGCTGGTTCCCATTGGCGAAACGGAGGCCACCGGAACCAAGGTGACGTTCAAGCCCGACCACACGATCTTCACCAACACCGAATACAATTACGGGATTCTCAGCAACCGGCTTCGTGAGCTGTCGTTTCTGAATTCGGGGTTGAAGATCCAGCTGAGAGACGAGCGCGAGGAAGGGCGCGGCGACACCTACGAGTTCAAGGGAGGCATCAAGGAGTTCATTGGGCTCCTGACCGAGAATCGTGAGCCGACGCACGAGGAAGTGATCGCCTTCCAGGCCGAGGTGCCGCTGGCAGACGACAAGGCGTCGATCGCGGTCGACATCGCGATGCGATGGACCTCGGCCTACGCCGAACAGGTCCTCTGCTACACGAACAACGTTCACAACCGAGATGGTGGGACCCACCTGACGGGAATGAAGACGGCGCTCACGAAGACTCTCAACACCTACGGGCAGGCCGAGAACCTCTTCAAGGACGCCAAGAACGGACTGAGCGGGGACGACTGCCGCGAGGGCTTGATCTGCGTCGTCCATGTCAAGCACCCCGACCCGTCCTTCGACTCCCAGACCAAGGCGAAGCTCGTCTCCAGCGAGGTGAAGGCCGCGGTCGAAAACTCGGTGGTGGAGCACCTGGGCCGCTACTTCGAGGAGCACCCCCAGACAGCCCGCAAGATCATCGAGAAGGCCGTACTTGCGGCGAAGGCGCGCGAAGCCGCCCGCAAGGCACGCGAGGTGGTCCGCAAGGGGGCGACCGACATCACCGCGCTCTCCGGAAAGCTCGCCGATTGCCAGAGCAAGGACCCCAGCAAGAGCGAAATCTACATCGTGGAGGGCGAGAGCGCCGGAGGCAGTGCCAAGCAGGGTCGAGATCGGCATTTTCAGGCCATCCTCCCCCTCAAGGGGAAGATCCTGAACGTCGAGAGAGCACGCCTCGACCGCATGCTGTCGAGCGCGGAAGTCGCGACGCTGATCTCGGCTCTGGGGTGCGGAATTGGCGACGACTTCGACGTCGCCAAGGTTCGCTACCACCGCATCATCATCATGACCGACGCGGATGTGGACGGATCTCACATTCGCACGTTGCTCCTGACGTTCTTCTACCGCCAGATGAAAGAGCTCATCGAGAGCGGCTACCTCTACATCGCTCAGCCTCCCCTGTTCGGCGTGCGCAAGGGCAAGAAGATACTCTACCTGAAGGACCAGCCAGCCCTCGATCAGCTGCTGATCCAGAACGGCATCGAGGGCCTGTCCGTGCAGGCGTCCCGGGGACCTGTCGTGTCGGGAATGCCGCTGTTCAACGTTGCACAGCGGCTGCGTGAGTTCTCCTCCGTTCTGTCCAAGATCGATCGCCGCTGTGACGCGCGGGTTGTCGCTTCCCTGCTTCAACTGGGTGGCATGCGCCTCAAGGATTTCCGCGACTCGGAAACGGTCCACCGAACCGCGGAGCGCTTGCAGGAGCTTCTCGAGTCGCGCTACCCGGAACTGTGTCCGCTGTCCGTCGAGGTGGACTGGGAGAAGCAACATGGAGCTGGCAGGTTGGTCGTCACCTTCCGCCCGGGCGCGTCGACTCGGCCCGCCGTGGTGGACTGGGAGCTCGGAGATACCGCCGAGTATCAAGAGCTCCTGAACATCGACGCCGATATTCGCTCGATCGGCCCTGCCCCGTACGTGGCAACCACCGAGGGAGGGGAGCAGGTGGAGCTGGCACATGCGGAAGCGCTCGGGGAGTTCATCGGCGAGCGTGGGCGCAAAGGATTGTCGATCACCCGGTACAAGGGCCTGGGCGAGATGAACGCGGACCAGCTCTGGGAGACGACGATGAATCCGGACGCTCGCACCTTGCTGCGGGTCCAGGTTGCCGATCCGGTGCGAGCAGACGAGCTCTTCAGTGTGCTGATGGGAGATCAGGTCGAGCCGCGCCGGAAGTTCATCGAGGACAATGCGCTGAACGTCCGCAATCTCGATATCTGAAGTTCACTGCTCCACCCCCAGCCGGGGGTCAGCGGTGAAAGGGGAGCTCTGCGAGGCGCGGGGGGAGCGAGGCGACGCGGTTTCCGTCAGAGGGACCGTGCGAGGGGGCTCGTCGCGCTCGGCCCCCGCATGCCCCGGGCTTGCACGGCGAGCGACCCGACTTAACTTGAGTCCGCCCGTTCGAGACCCGCACAGCGCGGAGACGGAGAGCGCCATGCAGATGGACCGATTCACCAGCAAGAGCCAGGAAGCGATGCGTCTCGCCGCGGATGACGCTATGCGGCGGGGCAACCCCGAGGTCATTCCCGAGCACCTGCTCGTTGCGGTTGTCGAGCAGGAGGGCGGAGTGGGGCGCCCGCTGGTGGAGCGCGTGGGAGCCAGCGTCGAGGCGCTGGTCGAAGATCTGAAAGCTCGTATCAAGGCGCTGCCCCAAGTATCGGGAGGTGCGCAGCCGGGGTTGAGCCGGCGCGCCTTGCCCCTCCTCCAGCAGGCGGAGGACGAGGCCAAGCGACTGAAGGACGACTTCATTTCGGTGGAGCATTTCCTCCTCGCAGCCGCGAAGCGCGACAAGGATGTGCAGGCCGTGTTCGATCGACACGGACTGAGCTACGACAAGCTCCTGCGGGCGCTGGCGGAGATCCGTGGGAGCCAGCGGGTCACTGACCAGAATCCCGAAGGCAAGTTCCAGGCGCTCGAGAAGTACACGCGAGATCTCACGGAGCTGGCCCGCCGCGGGAAGATCGATCCGGTGATTGGACGCGACGAGGAGATCCGGCGTGTCATGCAGGTGCTGAGCCGACGGACGAAGAACAACCCGGTACTGATCGGCGAACCCGGAGTGGGCAAGACCGCCATCGCCGAGGGAATCGCCCACCGGATCGCGGATGGCGATGTGCCAGAGTCGCTGCGCGACAAGCGGATCCTGGCCCTTGATCTGGCCAGCATGGTGGCGGGGTCCAAGTACCGGGGTGAGTTCGAGGACCGCCTCAAGGCAGTGCTCAAGGAAATCGAGGCTTCGGGAGGCAACATCATTCTCTTCATCGACGAGCTGCACACGCTCGTCGGAGCCGGCGCCGCCGAGGGAGCGATGGATGCTGCCAACATGCTCAAGCCCGCTCTGGCACGCGGCGAGCTTCGTGCCGTTGGGGCGACGACGCTCGACGAATACCGAAAGCATATCGAGAAAGATGCCGCCCTGGAGCGCCGCTTCCAGCCGGTAGTCGTCGCCGAACCGACGGTTCAGAGCACGATCGCGATCCTGCGCGGCATCAAGGAACGCTACGAGGTGCACCACGGCATCCGCATTCAGGATTCCGCGATGGTGGCCGCGACCCTGCTCAGCAACCGCTACATCACTGATCGGTTTCTGCCGGACAAAGCCATCGACCTGGTGGATGAGGCGGCGAGCAAGGTGAAGATGGAAATCGACAGTATGCCCTTCGAAATCGACCAGCTGGAGCGTCACCTCATCCAGCTGCAGATCGAAGAGCAAGCGCTGCAGCGCGAACGCGACAAGGCCTCGCGAACGCGCCTCGATGAGGTTGCGCACGAGATTGCGGATCTGATGGAGAAGCGCAACGTGATGCGCGCGCAGTGGCTTCGCGAGAAGGAGATCATCTCGCAGATCCGCGCTCAGCAGGCCAAGCTCGAAGAGCTCAAGCTCGAAGAGGAGCGCGCCCGTCGCGGTGGAGATCTCGGGCGCGCCGCCGAGATCCAGTACGGCACTATTCCCACGCTGGAGAAGGATGTCGAGCAACAGCGTGCCGAGCTGGTTCGGATGCAGGGCGGCGGCGGCTACCTGAAGGAAGAAGTCACGGACGAGGATGTCGCGACCATCGTCTCGAAGTGGACGGGGATCCCGGTTTCCCGAATGCTCGAGGGCGAGATGCAGAAGCTACTCGAGATCGAGCGGCGGCTGGGAGAGCGGGTGGTTGGTCAAGATGACGCGCTTCAGGCGGTCGCCAACGCTGTGAGACGCTCCCGCGCGGGGCTGGGCGACCAGCGCCGTCCCATTGGCTCGTTCCTCTTCCTTGGACCCACCGGCGTGGGCAAGACGGAAACGGCGCGGGCGCTCGCCGAGTTCCTCTTCGATGACGAGCGGGCGATGATCCGGCTCGACATGAGCGAGTACATGGAACGCCACTCGGTCTCCCGTCTGATTGGCGCGCCACCCGGCTACGTTGGCTACGAGGAGGGAGGACAGCTGACCGAACCGGTTCGCCGTCGCCCCTACAGCGTGATCCTGTTCGACGAGATCGAGAAGGCGCATCCGGACGTGTTCAACACGCTACTCCAGCTGCTCGACGACGGGCGCCTCACGGATGGCCAGGGGCGGACCGTGGATTTCACGAACACCGTGATCGTCCTCACCAGCAACATCGGTTCGGCCGAGATTGCCGCACTCGAGGAGCGTTCCGATCTCGACGACGAGCAGCGAGCGATGCTCCTGCAAGAAACCGCCCAGAACGCCCTGCGGATGCAGTTCCGCCCGGAGTTCATCAACCGACTCGACGAGGTGGTGGTCTATCGACGGCTGGGGCGGGATCAGATCCGGTCGATCGTCGACATCCAGCTGGCCCTCTTGGCCGCGCGGTTGCGGGAACGGGAGCTGGACCTGGAGCTGAGCCCGGCCGCCAAGGACTATCTGGCTCAGGTGGGATTCGACCCGCAGTTTGGCGCTCGTCCCCTCAAGCGAGCCATCCAGCGTCATCTGGAGAACGGGCTCGCGCGGGAGGTGCTGGCCGGACGCTTCCTCCCTGGCGATGTGGTGTGGGTCGACCGGCAGCTCGACGAGCTGGTCTTCGAGCGACGACCTGCCTCCGTCACGGCAAACGCCGAACACGTCCCTCCTGCCGAGCGCCCGAACTGATCCTGGTGGAAGCCGGCGTCGGCCTGGCGTCGGACATCGCGGCAGGCCCGGTGTGGACTTCGCGACCAGGAACCCGCGGCTCAATGCCGAGCGCCCAAGGGCACTTCCAGCAACGGGGTGTAGCGGGCACCCGACGACGAAAGCTGGGAGCGGAAGAGCACCAGGTGCTCGAGCCGGACTGGTGGACAGGTACCGACCGGCAGGTTCGCGAGATCCCGCAGGTGATGGGGTCGCTTCAATCGAGCGAGGGTGACGTGTGGTCGGAACGGATGTCGGTCACGCTCGCGTTGCAGGCTCGCGAGGTTCGCGTCGAGGGAGCTCGCTAGCTCTTCGAGCGGCGGGGAGGGGGCGAGCAGCGCCACCACCACGCGGGCTCTGGTGGGCGTCGGGAACGCATCCACACCCGTGACGTGCACCTCGAGCGGTGAGGCGGCTGCTGCCGCTTTCTCTACCACCTTGGCAGTGGGTTCGATGGCGCTCAGGTTGAGGGTGCCCAGAAACCTCACGGTGACGTGAAGCTGATCCGCGCGCACCCAGCGTGGCACCGCGACGTGAGGCACCAGCGGTCGGAGCTCCTCTTGCCGAGCTTGGCACCAGGCGACGACCGAGGAGGGGAGGGGGAGCGCGATGAAAGCTCGGATGCTCGCGGTCACGAGGTGCCGCCGCCTGCGTCTCGCCTCAGGACCTTGCGGACCAAGGCGAGGCCCGCATAGGCCGCCAGCATCCGAACCCGGCTCCGCGACCCCGGGAACAGGACCTCCCGCGAGAGCGTGCCGCCCCCCACCGCGATCGCGAGGTGCACGAGTCCAACCGGCTTGTCGACCGTACCGCCGTCGGGACCAGCGATACCGGTCAAAGCGAGCCCAATGTCTGCACCGTAGAGATTCAGCGCTCCGTCTGCCATCGCTCTCGCAACCTCGGCGCTGACCGCTCCGTGCTGCTCGAGCAGCTCGTCGGGAACGCCCAGCAGACGCCGCTTGGCCGCGTTCGAGTAGACGACTCCACTGCCGGCGAAGAAGCGGCTCGCTCCGGGCACATCGGTGAGCAGTTTCCCCACCAGACCGCCCGTGCACGACTCCGCCACGGCCAGTCGTCGCCCCCTCCGGATCAGCTCCTCACCGAGGGCGGCGGCGAAGGACGTGTCGCCTTCGGCGAATACCACTTCCTCGCCGAGCTGGGCGCGCACCGCCGCTGCCGCGGCGCGTGCTGTTCTCTCTGCCTCCTCGGTGGTGTCAGCGCGCGCGAGCACCTTGACCTCGATCTCCGGGAAGCGCGTTCGATAGCCGATGACGACTCCGGTGTCGCGCTCGACTCCCGCCAGCTGGTCGTTCACCGTGCTCTCGGGGAGGCCGAAACAGCGGAGTCGGACCTGGAACTGGCCCCCGGTGATCAGATCCCGAATCGAAGACGCGATGTGCTCGTCGAAGAGGGCCTGCATTTCCGCGGGCACCCCGGGAAGAAAGAATGCCCGAGCGATGCCGACTCTTGCCTCGAAAGCAGGGGCGGTACCGTGATCGTTGGCCAGTACGCGAGTGCCCTGTGGAAAGTCCGCCTGCTTCTCGTTGGAGGGCGCCATGCGACGTCCCAAAGTGGCCATCCGGTCGCGAATTCGTTCGAGTGAGACCTCGTCGCGCTCCAGCGGTACGCCCAGGGCACGGGCCACGGCGGATCTGGTGATATCGTCGGTTGTCGGCCCGAGACCACCCGTGCAGACGATGACGTGGGCCACGCCGCCCAAGCGCGCCAGTGTCTCCGCGATGGTCGCCTCGTGGTCGGGAATGGTCGCGATCTCGCTTACCTCGAAGCCTAGATCGGTCAAGCGTTCCGCGAGCCAGGTGGCGTTGCCGTTGCCCAACTCTCCCCGAGTGAGTTCCGTGCCGATGCACAGGACCGCAGCAGACATGAAGCCAGCGTCGTGCGCCCGATCGACGGCGTCAACCGTTGAGAAGTCGACCCAACCCGATGGACCGGTTCGTCTGGATTCGGGATTTCCCGGTGTTGCGCCGGACGAACCGAAGCCGGATTCGGCCGGTCATGCCGCCATGGCTATGGGGGTGAAGCTGTCGTGTAGGCGCAGCGGAAACCGATGTGGTCGCTTGGGAGAGCGCTGGCTTCGACGGACCAGCTCTTGAGGTCCCCGGCCACGCGAGAGCGGTACGAGCCCCCCCGCGCAACGAACTCGCCATCCGGTTCGGCTGTCCACTCGGCAACGTTGCCCGCGAGGTCGAGAACCCCTTCGGGAGTGGCCCCGTCGGGGCGCATTCCGGCACTGTCGGGACCCGCCGCCCCCTGGGCGCAGGGTCCCGCCACCAGGCCGAAGGCGGCGCGTCGGCAAACGAGACCGGTCGCGCCCCAGGGATACCGACGCCCCGTCGCTCCGGCAGCCGCGAAGAGCCACTCGTCCCCAGTGGGCAGCCGCCCTCCCGCGAACTCGCAGAAGCGGGCGGCGGACTCCGGGGTGACTCCTGTCACGGGCGTGCCCGGCTCACCATCGTCGAGACGTTCGCAGGTGCCATCGCTGGCGCAGGGGGTCCAGCGCGCATGGGTGACCTCCAGGGCATCGATCGCGAAAGGCAGTACCTCTACGGTGCGTGGCTGAACCTTGTCGGTGGCTTCCCAGTCGCTGGGTCCGAGGAGCAGACGACCGCCTGGAATCGAGATCTGGATGTCGAGTGGCACGCACCCGGGTTGGGCGGTGTCGGCCGCCATCCCGACGGGACAGCTGGCGGGCTCACCCGCACACCGAGCCCCGATGAGATGCTGGCCCGGTGCGCAGCAGCGCGGGCCCAGAGCGACCGCTCCCGCGGGACACCGAGCGGGCGCGCGGCGCTCCCCCAGGGCGACCCACGTGCTCCAGACGAGGATGGCGCCGAGCCCCAGTGCGCTGCTCAAGGTGATGCCACTACGCATCGGCAATCGGGACCCACACCGCACGTCGGGAGGTCGCCCGCCGTCGGCCAACCCCCGAGTTCGCACCGCCATTGTTGCCCCCTCGGTGCCGGAGAACAGAGCCTCCCTCAGTCTGTCTCCGAGCTCGAGCGACGCTTCGCTTGATTCTGATCCCCCGGCGCAGCGAGTCGCTTGCCAGTCCCCCACCCGGGGTGCCGGCGGTGCCATCGCCGGCGCGGCCAGCGCGAGCCAGAGCCAAGCGGTGCCGCCGGGAAGTCATCGTGCTCCACAGTCTCTCCCTAGCCTGGATTTGAGCCAGCCACTTTTTGTCAGACCTCGTTCGCATGTCGCCAACATGCGCTAAGGTGCCCACCGCCTCGCCAGGCCAGTGAGACGGCGCCGTAGCCGGCCCACTGGACAATCCTCGACCTGCCGTGACCGAGCCGCAGCCAGACCTCACTCCGCCGCCCTCCGAGGACCTCACCGGGTCCTCCCCGTTCGCGTCTTCTGCGCCCCCCCCGCGCTCCGAGGGACCCCTGATCTGGCGACTGGCTGGACTAGTTCGCACCATTCGACCTCACCAGTGGGTGAAGAACGTCTTTGTCCTCGCGCCGGTGGTGTTCGCGAAAGAGGTCTTCGACGTCCCGTTGTTGGTTCGCGCCGCTGGAGCGTTTGCGGTCTTCTGTCTGCTTGCGGGCGCCGTCTACGCCATGAACGACCTGGCGGACATCGAGTCCGATCGCCAGCATCCAGTCAAGCGCCACCGACCGATCCCCTCGGGCCGCGTGCCCACCTCCTGGGCCAAGGCGCTCGTGGTCGCGCTGGGACTGTCCGCGCTGCTCGGGGCGCTGGGGATTGAGCTGGCGCTGCGGGCTGTCGCCGAGTCACCGACAGCGGGCGTGTTTCTGATCAGTGCGGCGGCCTACTTCGGGATCAACGTTGCCTACTCGTTCCGCCTCAAGCACATCGCGTATGTCGATGTCGGGTGCATCTCGGCGCTCTTCGTGCTGCGGGTGATCGCGGGTGGGTGCGCGACGAACGTGCACGTTTCCACCTACCTGCTCGTCTGCACGGCCCTGCTCGCCCTTTTCCTTGGCTTCGGCAAGCGGCGGCACGAACTCACGGCGGCTCGCGCGAACGCCAAGCGCCAGCGCGCAGCGCTCGAATCCTACAGTCGCCGGGGTCTGGATGTCGCGCTCTGGGCCACGGCTCTGACGACCATTGGCACCTACCTGGCGTACACCCTGGACACCCACACCCGGGCCTTCTTCCGCACGGACTGGCTCTGGCCAAGCACGCTCTTCGTGATCTTTGGCGTGGTGCGCTTCGTCACCATCGTGCAGACCCGACCCCGCGCCGAGAGCCCGACCCAGGAGATGCTGAAAGATGGCCCATTCGTCCTGATCGTGCTGCTCTGGGTCATGCTCGTCATGTGGGTCGTCTACAATCTGCAGCCGGGGACATGACCCAGGCGGTCGCGACGCGAGACCAGCCGATAGCGTCCAGCGGCCCGCGCCTACCCGGGCGCAGCGGCCCCTGGACCGATCTCGGCCTCACATTGCCGATATTTATCGGGTATCACCTGGCGGTCATCTTTCTGCCCTATCGCAACGCGGCGGACTTCGTGACTCGCGAGCTCACCCGTCTGGCTCACGACGACCTGCTCTCGTATGCGGCGCTGACGCTCGGTATTGGCGCCGGGTTCGTCGGCACGTTGGTGCTGCTGGGCCGGGGCCGAGTACTTCGCTGGGAGCGCTTCCTGTGGGTGGGTCTCGAAGGAGTCGCGTACGCGGTCGCGATGCGGCTGGTCGCTGGCTACGTGGTGGGAAAGCTGGCGCTGGCCGGGGGGATCGACGAGCGCACGTCGGGGCTGGTGCTCTCGCTCGGCGCCGGCTTCTACGAGGAAGTGGCGTTTCGCGTCGTGCTGTTCGGACTGGGTGCCCGACTCCTCGATCTCTTGCTCTTCAAGGAGGCGAGGCGCGCCCACCAGTTCGGGTTGCAGGTGGTGTGGGCGGTGGTCGCTGCCGCCATCTTCAGCGGCTGGCATCACGTCGGCGCGATGGGGGACCCCTTCGAACTCAGGGTGTTCGTGTTTCGCTGGGTTTGTGGGCTGGTGTTCACCTTGATCTACGCGTTGCGTGGCTTCGCGCCGGCGGTCTGGACGCACACGCTCTACGATATCTGGGTGCTGGTGCTGTAGAACGGTCAAGCCGCGCCCCACCACGTCCCCGAGCCGAGGGCGAAGCCCCCCAATCCAGCGGACCTCCGATCCCCAGCCGGCGCTGGATCGGGCTACTGACGGCGTGCCAGGACGAAATGCTCGACGTTGCCCTTCGGCCCGGGCACGGTCGAGTCGCACTCCCCCTCCACGACGTATCCGGCGCGCTCGATCGCGCTTCGCGCCCGCTCGATGGCCGCGGCGCGAACGTCGGGATCGCGGATCACTCCCCGCCCGCGGCTTGCCGCTTCACGGCCGGCCTCGAACTGCGGCTTGACCAGCGCCAGGAGCGAGCCGCCCGTCTGGGTGAATCCAGCAATGGGCTCAATCAGCTTGTCGATGCTGATGAAGGAAGCGTCCACCACCACCAGATCGATCGGCTGATCGAAGCTCTCCGGGGTCAGGTGCCGGGCGTTGGTCCGCTCCATGACCACCACCCGCGGGTCACGGCGCAGAGGGTCCGCGAGCTGACCGTGTCCCACATCCACCGCATATACCCGACACGCGCCGTGCTGGAGCAAGCAGTCGGTGAACCCACCCGTCGAGGCTCCGACATCGACGGCCACCCGACCTTCCACCTCGAGCCCGAGGCGGTCGAGCGCTCCCTGAAGCTTCAGGCCCCCGCGGGACACGTAGCGCTCCACGCCCCGCAGGTCGAGCTTGGCTTCGGCAGGCAACTGCGTACCCGCCTTCTCCACCCGCTGGTCACCCCAGAACACCCTCCCCGCCAGGATCAGTGCTTGGGCACGCGAGCGGGTGGGGGCAAGCCCCTGCTCGACCAGGGCCACGTCGGCGCGAGTCTTCATGGATGATCCAAGTTTCTGCCGTGACGGTCATGGTTCTTGACCCCGAGTCCCGAACCAAGCAAGAGTTTCCCACCGAGGGAATGGGGCTCCGGCCCGCAACGTACTCGTAGGCGTCGCAGACGCCCGCGGAGGATCGATATGAAGACGTTTGCTTTTGCCAGTGCGGCCGTGGCCACCACGGTCCTCGTTTCCACCACCGCCTTCGCCCAAACGGCGCCGCCCCCTGCGGGTGCGACCGCGCAAGCGACCACCACCACGACGGGCATGGCGCTCCCCGGGCCGCAGGCGGCAGCGGTGGCCGGGGACTCCGACCACGACATGATGGTCGGGTCGTTCGCGCTCGGGTACCTGGGCCGCCGCAGTGTTCCGTACGGGACGGGAGATCCCGCGGGTGGAGTCGGGGTGGGAACGACCCAGGCGCCGATCATTGGCGCTCGGTACTGGATTGTGCCTGTGCTCGGCATCGACGCTGGTCTCGGCTTCTCGATGCTCGGCGACGGCACCATCAAGGACGAGCAACCCGGCGTGACCACCGAACAGGATCTGGCCCCCGTGACTGCAGTCATGCTCCACATGGGCGTGCCGCTCGCGCTGTCCAACACGGGTCACTTCAGCTTCCAAATTGTGCCCGAGCTCAACGTTGGCTACGCCACCCAGACGATCGACCTGACTGCCACCAACGGTCCCGAGATCAAGGGGACGGGGCTGGCGTTCGATGTCGGTGCGCGCGCGGGTGCGGAGATCCACTTCGGCTTCATCGGGATCCCGCAGCTCTCGCTGCAGGGGAGCGTGGGCCTGCTCTACCGTCTCGAGCGCGCCAAGGTCGAGGTCAGCCAGGGTGGCGTCACCGCGGAACACACCGAGACATCGGGCAACTTCACGACCACGGTCTACGACAACCCCTGGAACATCTTCACCTCGAACGTCGCGGCGCTCTACTACTTCTAGTGTCAACTGGGCCCGGGCGGTCTCCGTTGGTTCGACGGAGCTCGCCCGGCAGGATAAGGTGTACCGTATGAGGACCCTGCAGCTACTGCCGCTCCTGGCCGCCATTGGCGTGGTCGCGTGTGGGGAGGGCGAGGTCGGCGCCCCACCTGGTGACTCCTTCGACGATCACCGGCCGTACATCTACTCCGAGCAGCCGGACAAGCCGGGCGAGAAGCCCGTCGGCGCTCGGGATCCAGCGCTGGGGGTCGCCGAAACCAAGCCCCTTCCCAGTCCGTTCGGCCTCGACTCCGAGGGATTGCCCGGCGACACCACGCCCGTGCCGACCCAGGGTCCACCACCCCAGGGCAACTGCGACTACTACTCTGATGGCTGCGCCATGTGCAGCGGATACAGCGAGTGCCTCGGTTGCTGGCAGGATAGCTCGACCGCGGATCTTGCCTGCTCGTCGTTGTTCCAGCAGTCGGGCGGCGACTGCGACTACAACTCCGACGCCTGCTACTACTGCGGCAGCTACAGCGAGTGCCTCGGTTGCTGGCCGGACAGCTCGACCGCGGATCTCGCCTGCTCTACGATGTTCCCGTGAGGCGAGCGCCACCTGGTCGCCACTGGCGACCAGGTGCCGCACTCGATGATCGGAGCTGAGAGGCCGCTCGTGGGCCTCCTGCCTCGGGCGGCACACGCCTTGCAGCGGGGCGGGCCGTGCTCGTGGACCCCGCGCTGCTGCTCGCGGCCGCCGCTGTGATGGGCAGTGCTGCCCCAGCGGCGCCGTTGCCGGTGGCCGTCCTGGTGGTGGCGCTCGTCTACTTGCTGCGGACGCGAACGCGATGCCTCGTGCTGCTCGCCAGCTGTGCGCTGGTGATCTTGGGTGCCGTGCGTGCTCACCAGGCAGCGCGCGGGTACGAGTCTCGCCGCGTCGCTGCATGGCACGCGATTGGCTCGCCCGCGCGGTGTGCCGGGTCGGCGACGGTGCGGGTATCGCCCACCGTGCGGAACGACACCGTGGTGTACACGGCGGACTTCGCGCAACTCGACTGTGAGGGGAGGTGGCTGCCGCGCGCCCGGGTTCGACTGTATGGCGGTCCGCCCGGGCTGCGGCGAGGGGACCGCGTTGCCGTGGTTGCGCAACTAGGGCCGACTCGCCTCTTTCGCAACGCGGAGCTGCCCGACCCGACCTATCGCGCAGCGCGGCGGGGGGTGGTTCTGAGTGGGTCGGCCCTGGCCGTGAACCTCGAAGCGCGGGGGTGGGGAGCGCGCGCCTGGATCGACGTCGCGCGCGCCCACGCACGAGAACGGATCCGGGCCAGCTTCGTGCCGGCGGCGATCCCGATGGCGCGGGCGCTCGTGCTGGGGGAGGACGACCTAGCGGAAGACGAGGCCCGCGCCTTTCGCGAGAGTGGGCTCGCGCACATGCTCGCCGTCAGTGGCACGCATCTGGTTTTCGCCGTGCTCGGCCTCGTTGCGGCCCTCCGCTACGTGCTCGTCCGCATCCCCGCGCTGGCCTCGACCGTGGACGTTGGCCGAGCCACGGCTGCCGCTGGCGTGGTGCTCGCGCTGCTCTACGCGGACTTTGCGGGGGGATCGGGGTCCGCGTGGCGGGCGGCCTGGATGCTCGCTGCGGGACTGGGAGCTCGCGCGCTTGGCCACCGCCCCGACGGCACTCGCGCGCTGGCACTGTCGCTTGCGGCGGGGTGGTGTTGGGATCCGCTGGTCGCGTTCGACGTCTCGTTCCTGCTCTCCGCGGCCGCCACGTCCGGACTGATCGCGCTGGGCCGGCCCTGGGCACGGCAGGTCGCCGGGTGGCGCAGCCGTCCGCTGCGCTATGTGGCCCAGAGCCTCATCGCGACCACCGCCTCGATGGTGCCTTGCACACCGTTTCTGGCCCTGCTGGCTCCGTCGATCACGCTCGCGGGGCTGCTCGCCAACGTGGTGGCCGCGCCCTTCGGCGAGGCCATCGCCTTGCCCCTGTGCCTTGCCCACGTGCTCCTCGGGCCGCTGCCAGCGGTGGAGCGGGGAGCGGCAGCGGTTGCTTCGGGAGCGCTGCTGGTCGTGCGGCAGGTGGCACTGACGAGTGCGGCCGCGCGCTGGCTGGCGGTTCCCGTTCCACTGCCCGGAGCCTGGCACTGGGTGGTGCTGGGGGTCGCCGTCGGGGGTGCGTGGTCCGGGCGGCGGAGTCTCTCTTGGGTGGGTGTCGGCGCCGTGGCGTTGATCGGCGTTGAGCTCTTCGTGCGTCACGCTGCCATGCCTCGGGATCGACTCCGCGTGACAATGGTCGACGTCGGCCAGGGCGACTGCACCTGGGTGGATCTCCCGGACGGGCGACTGATGGTGGTCGACGGGGGTGGGTTCGTGGGTAGCCCGGTGGACCCCGGGCAGCGCGTTGGTCTGGCGCTGTTGCGCGCACGTCGCCGGGAGCGAGTCGACATTGCCGTCCTCACCCATCCTCACCCCGACCACTTCCTAGGCCTCGCCACACTCCTGCGACAGGTCGAGGTTGGTGAGCTGTGGGACACGGGCCAGGGCGAGGCCGAAGGGGCTGGTCCCGTGTACGCGGCAATGCTCGCCGACCTCCGACGTCGCGGGGTGCCCATCCGACGCCCCGCCGAGCTCTGCGGTCAGGTTCACCCAGTTGGGCCAGCCACCATCCGCGTTCTCGATCCGTGCCCCACCTTTCGACCGGGCGCGAACGCCAACGACAACTCTCTGGTCTTGAGGATCGCACTCGGGCAGCGAGCGGTCTTGCTGGCTGGAGATGCGGAAAGCGAGCAGGAGCTGCGGCTGGTCGCCCGCCACGGGGCGGAGCTTCGGGCGGACCTTCTGAAGGTGGGCCACCACGGGAGCCGGACGTCGTCGTCGCCTGCCTGGCTGGGCGCAATCCGACCTCGCTGGGCGACCATCTCCTCCGGCGCGCGCAATCGCCACGGCCACCCGCACTTCGAGGCCCTCCAGCGGCTCGCGGCGGTCTCGGCGGTGAGACTCCGGCTCGACGTCGTCGGTTCGGTCACCTGGGAAACGGATGGGTCCTGGATGGGGATTCGCGTCTTCGACGGTCGCGTCCGGCCGCCACGGTGACTTGACCGCAGCCCGGTGCCCCCGGTACTCAAGCTGGGTGCCGATCCTGGATCACGCGTTCCGGGTGCTGATCACCGCCGAGCAGCTCCAGGAGCGAATCACGCAGCTAGGGGAACAGCTCACCCGCGACTACGCGGGCCGCGCTCCGGTACTGCTCTGTGTGCTCAAGGGAAGCTACGTCTTCACTGCCGATCTGGCTCGCGCCATCGATCTCCCGGTCCGCATCGAGTTTCTGGGGCTGCAGAGCTACGGCGACGACACCAGGAGCAGCGGGGTCGTCCAGATCACACAGGACCTCACCAACCCGATCACCGGCGAGGACGTGCTGGTTGTCGAGGACATCGTGGATTCGGGGCTCACGCTCAGCTACCTCCTGGAGCTGATGAAAGCCCGGAGCCCCCGCACGGTGAAGGTCTGCGCTCTGCTGCACAAGCCCGCACGCAAGCGTGTGGACGTCCCGATCGACTACCTGGGTTTTACCGTGGAGGACGAGTTCGTCGTGGGCTACGGACTCGACTGGGCACAGAAGTATCGCAACCTCCCGTTCATCGGCGTGGTGAGCGCCGACGACTGAGGGTCGCTACTGCGAGCTCTTCTTGAGCTTCTCCTCGGCTTCCTGTTCGCGCTTGGCGATCCGAGCTTTCACGTCGGCGTACTGCGCCTGCATCTCCCGCCACTTTTCGTTGGCCTGCTTCCGCGCCCCGGCGGTGGCCGGATACGCCTGGGACTCGGCCGCGGCGGCTTGCGTTCCGTAGGCCTCCCAGCGTTCGATGGCGGTAGCATTGTCCTTCTCGCGCTCCTTCAGGTCCGCGAGCACGAATAGGATCTTCGCCTTGAGGCGAGGGTTGTTCTCGGCGACTCGCAAGGCTGCCTGGTAGGCGGCTTCGGCCTCCGCCAGCTCCCCGGTGGCAACGTGCACCTGGCCGACTCGATAGTGCCCCATGGGGTGGTTCGGCTGGGTTGTGATTGCCTTCTTGTACGCCTGGATGGCGGCCGGGAAGGACCGGGCGACGTACGCTCGATCCCCTTCCAGCACAGCCTCCCAGAAAGGACTGATGCCCGTGATCCCGTTCGGATCGCGGCGCACTTCGCCACTGGCGGCGGCGGGTGGGCTGGCCGCTGGTGCTGCCGCGGGCGCGGCGGCTGGTGCCGCCGCGGGCTGGGCCAGCGCGGTGGCGGCCAAGGTCGAGGTGAGCGTGCCGGCAGCGAGCGCGGCGAGGACCTTCGAGTGCGAGCTCATCGTGCCGGAAACTTACCATGGTGCCGGCTGTGGCGCGACGGGGGGCGGTATCACATAGAGACAAGATGAGACGCCGTTTGCCCACCGCGAGTCGGCAACTTGTCCACAGAAATGGGGACCGCCTGTGGAGAGATCCGGTGGAGTTTCCAGCCCACTGGAAATGTTGAAGTATTCCCGCCATTTGCACATCCCATTTTGGGGCCGCAAGGACCTCCGCGCGCCCCAGTACACCTGGTATTTCTGTGCGGCGTGCCCGCGATTCAGCCCTTCCCCTGGGGATCCCTCCCCGTTCTGCCCAAGCGAGATGTGGTCGCCGCTGAGCGGGCCCGGCGCGCCATCGAGCGCGCTGTGAAGCTCGACGTTCTCGGCGCGACGATCGAGGCGCTGGTCGTGGCACCGACCGTGGTGACCGTTCACAGCGTGACCGCGGAGCCCGAGGCACTGGCGACGTTGCCCCCGGCTCGGGTGGGTCTGCATTTGGTCGACGGCAGCGCGGAGGTGCTGCTCGGGATGGACCCCGCGCTCGCCACCGATCTGCTCCGGCGCCTGCTGGAGCGCCCAGCGGGCCTCGACGACCCGCGTGCAGCCTGGAGCCCCTCCCTGCAAGGTGCCCTCGAGGCAGTGGTGCTGGAGGTGGCTCGGCAGTGTGCTCCAGATCGCGCCGTGGCGATGATCGTGCCGCCCGTGCCCCAGGAGGACGGAGAAGGGGTCCGCGTGCGGGCGACGATCGCCGTCGAGGGGCGCCCCTACGCGGTGGGCGCCCTGGTGCACTTGCGGAAGGCTCCCCCGGAGGCTCCCCTGGCGGCCCGGGGCGTGTATCCCGTTGCAGTTCCGCTGGTCGTGGGACGGTGCTGTGCTCGCCCCGGCGAGATTGCAGCGTTGCAGGTGGGCGACGCTTGGAGTTGCGGTGACGGCTGGTGGATCGACGCCCAGGGAGTGGGTCAGGGAGTGCTCGTCAGTCCGGGGGGCGAGTCCGGCGCGGTGGTCGATTTGGCGCAGGATGGCTCCGCCGTGCTACGTGACGAGGTGCGACACCTGCCCCTCGAGGCGGTGGAGGGAAACATGGACGACGCGACGGAAGTGATCGAGGCCGTGACCGAAGCGGTGGGGGACACACCGGTGGTCGTGCGGGTCGAACTCGGCAGCGTCAGCCTGCTCGCTCGCGACTGGTCGGCGCTTCGCCCCGGCGACGTTCTGCTTTCGGATCAACGCGTGGGAGAGCCGGTCCGCCTCCGGATCGGTGGACGAGAGGTGGCGCGAGGGGAACTCGTCAACGTGGAGGGCGAGCTCGGGGTGCGGATCACCTCTCTGGCGGGGGAGTCCGGTTGATGCGCGCGTGGGGTGGCCTGGTGCTGCTGCTTCCGCTGCTCACTGCCTGTCCATCGTCGCCCACCGAGAAGCGGCCGACTCCGGCGGCCAGCGCGATTGGCTCAGTGCCGAAGGGGACGATTCCCGCCGCCAGCGCCTCCGCCGGGGCCGCGCGCCCGTGGTACGTCGGCACCTGGCGCGGAAAGTACGATGCTCGACGCCACGCGCTCGACGTGGCTCCCGACGCGGGGCGGCTGCGGGCGTGGGATGAGGACGACGGCAAGCAGGCCGTTGGAGTGGGCGAGCTGGAGGTGGTGGTCGATGCGACTGGCGTCGTGACGGGGACCGCGAAGGGCGTTCTGGGTAACCTCAGCGTGACGGGGGCCGTCGAGGGGGACTCCGTCCGCCTCCGGCTGCTCTCCCCGGCGGGGGGCGATGACCCCGTGTTTGCGGGCTATCTGGTGGCCGAGCGTCACGGAGACCAGCTCCGGGGCGTGCTCCAGGCGTCCAGCGGTGATAGCGCTCTGGTGCGCCGGGCCGAGGTCGAGCTCCAGAAGCGCGCCCAGTGAGATCTCCAGATGGACACGATTGCTGACCGCATCGCTCAGGTTCGCGAACGTCTGAGCCGGGCCGCGCACGCGGCCGGGCGCCGCCCGGACGACATCCGTCTCATTGCCGTCTCCAAGCGCAAGCCAGTGGAGGACATCCGGGCGGCGTACGTCGAGGGGCTGCGCGACTTTGGCGAGAACTACGTGCAAGAGCTGCTGGCCAAGGCCGACGCGCTGGCGGATCTGCCGGACCTGCGGCTGCACATGATTGGCCACCTGCAGCGCAACAAGGCGCGGCACGTTGTCCATCACGCCAGCGCGGTGCACACGGTGGACTCCCCGGCGCTCGCTCAGGAACTTGGCAAGCGGGCCACCGAGCACCCAGTCGGCGCGGGGCGCCGACTGGGTGACGATGGGCGGCTCGTGATCCTGGTCGAGGTCAACGTCGGTGCCGAGCCGCAGAAGAGTGGCTGTCAGCCCGACGCTCTCGCCGCGGTGCTCGCCGCCGTCGAGGCCCAGCCCGGGTTGGCGCTGCGCGGTCTGATGACGGTGCCCCCGCACACCGACGATCCCGCCGGCGCGCGCCCCTTCTTCGACGAGCTGGTGGCGCTCCGCGACGCGCATGGGGGACCGGCGCGGCTGCCCGAGCTGAGCATGGGGATGACGCACGACCTCGAGCACGCCGTCCTCGCCGGTGCCACCATGGTGCGGGTGGGTACCGCTATCTTCGGCGCCCGCCCCCCGAAAACCGCCGAGCTCTGAACCGTGTCACGACGCCGGAACGTTCCATCGCGCCAGCCGACCCTCCTCGACGGCGCCGCTCACGCTTCGGGACGGCACGCGGCGCCACTGGCCGACCGCATGCGGCCGCGCACCCTGCAAGAGGTGGTCGGGCAGGATCATCTGCTCGCCCCGGGTAGCTGGCTCGCGGAGGCCATTGCCGCCGACCGCGTGCCGAGCGTGATCCTCTGGGGGCCCCCTGGGTCCGGAAAGACCACTCTCGCTCACGTTGTGTCCTGCGTGACGAAGTCGGAGTTCGTTCCCTTCAACGCCGTGCTCGGTGGGGTGGCCGAGATTCGAGAAATCGTCGCCGAAGCGCGGGAGCGCCGCGCGTACCGCGGCCGTCGGACGCTGCTCTTCGTCGACGAGATCCATCGCTTCAATCGCAGTCAGCAGGACGCCTTTCTGCCGCACCTCGAGGACGGCACCGTGACGCTGATCGGGGCCACCACCGAGAACCCGTCGTTCGCGGTCAACGCGGCCGTGCTCTCGCGCTGCAAGGTCTTCCGGCTCGAGACGCTACCGGAACCGGCGCTGGTCGAGCTCCTGCAGCGCGCGCTGGCGGATACCGAGCGAGGGCTCGGAGCCCTGGGACTCACGGCCCGCTCCGAGGCCCTGGACGCGATCGCGCGAGGCGCCCGTGGTGACGCGCGGCGCGCGCTCAGTGTCCTCGAGACGTGCGCGGCGTTCCTCGCTGGTCGGGCTGAGGAGGGAGGAGAAGTCGACCTGCCCCTCGTCGAGCATGCCAGCGAGGAACGCACGCTGCTCTACGACAAGTCCGGCGAGGAGCACTACAACGTCATCAGTGCACTCATCAAGTCGATGCGCGGGAGCGATCCAGACGCCGCCATCTACTGGTTGATGCGCATGGTCGAGGCGGGGGACGATCCGCTATTTCTGCTGCGTCGGTTGGTCATCTTCGCGAGCGAGGACGTCGGGAACGCGGATCCGCGGGCCCTCGATGTGGCCGTGAATGCCGATCTGGCGTTTCGTCGCATTGGCATGCCCGAGGGGATCTATCCTCTGGCGCAGGCTTGCCTCTACCTCGCGAGCTGTCCCAAGTCGGGGGCGGTGGGGCGAGCCTTCACGGCGGCGCGCGAGGTCATCGCGCAGCGTGGCGCACTACCGGTCCCCAAGCGACTTCGCAACGCGGCGACGCGGTTGATGCGTGACGAGGGATACGGCGAGGGATACGAGTACCCACACGATCACCCTGGCGGCTTTGTTCCGGATGCCACCTACCTGCCCGACGAGCTGGTGGGAAGGCGCTTCTACCACCCAACGGACCAGGGGCTCGAGAAGGCAATCGGCGAGCGCCTGGCGCGACTGCGACCGCCCCGCCATCGGGAATGATCGACCGAACCAGTTCCTCGAGCCGTCCGCTTCAGTAGCGCTTGAGCAGTCGTCGGATAAGCTTGTGTACGCTGTGTGGGAACGCCCCATCGACGTATTGCACCGCACAGGTGCCGTGCCGAACGTTGAGGTTTGCACGTCGGGCTGCCTCGAGCGCTTCCGGAGTCTCGGTCTTCATGTGCAACCAGACCTCACGGATGCCAGCGGCGGCGACCTTCTCGATCCACTCCGCCGTCTGCTCCCGTGGCAGCTCCAGCACCGCCGCGTCGGCGGGCTCCGGAAGCGCCCCCAGGTCCGGAAAAGCCAGATCTCCGTCCACCTCCTTGGCGGCCGGGTCGACGGCAAACACCGTCTTTCCCTGCTTCTTCAGTCCACGGTAGGTCAATGCGGGAAACGGGCGTTGGGCCGAGTTGCCGATCACCGCATAGGCGCGATGCTGGAAGAACGATTCATGGTGAGATGGCACAGTGACTCTCCTGTCAGTGACCGTGCGCACCGGTGAACGCGGTCGCAAGACCCCGGGGTGATTTCCAGGAAGGGGCGCTCCGCGCCCTCGTCGGTGAACCTCGGGGTCTCTTGGCGCAGCACTGCGGCCCGCAACGAGTCACGGGCGGCAGTTCAGGGTGCGAGTGGGTCGAACGCGCGGCTTGCTCTACTGCGGGGTGATGGCGAGCGGCAATGTTGCATGCTCGAGGTGCCAGCTCCGCGTCAGATCGAGCCACAGGGCGAGTCCTCGATAGCGCCCGAAGCGACGATAGCGGCGCGTGATGGCTGCGGTTGATGGGACTCGACCCCGCGGCGAGCGCTCGGCCAGCTTGGCCCGACACCACGAATCGAGCGCGAGATCTTCGTAGTGTCCGAGCAAGCGCAGCGCTTGACCGGTCGCGTAGGGGCCAAAGCCGGGGAGATCGAGCAGCGCCCGCCGCAGCTCTCCCGCCGGGGCTCGGGGATCGCCGCAAACGTCGAGCGCTCCGGTGGTCGCGCGCAGCGCCAGCTCACGAAGAAATGGCGCACGATACCCAGCCCGGATCTGCTCGCGATAGAATCCCTCGGGCTCGGTGGCGCAGCGCTGCGGGGTGGGAAACGCGTGTCGTCCGCTCGGCGTTGGCTCACCCAGTCGCTCCACGAGGTCGGAAACCATGCGCCGGGTCGCCGACCAGCTGCAGTTGGTCGTCAGCAGCAGCTTGCTCAGATCCTCGAACACGGTGGGGGCGCGCAGCAGGCGCCCAGCGCCCAGTCGGGTGACCCAGGTGAACTGCGGATCGGTTCTGCAGAGTTCCCACAGAGGACGGAAATCCTCGTTCAGGCGCAGCATCTGGCTCACCAGCGAGCGGATCGATGCTGGCGTCAGCGCCCGGTCGGAGCGGGTCGTGATCTCCAGACGGGCGTTGCGCCAGCGCACGTCAACGTCGGCGGGCGTTCCCTCCAAGCGCGCCGCGGTGCGCAGTATCCCCCGGCTGCCATCCCATGTGTGTGGTGCCAGATCGATCCAGCCGTGTCCGAAGACCGCGACGCGCAGGTCGAAGGGCGGATCGACGCGCAGCGACACGCGCTGACGGATCAACCGCCGCGCTTGAGCTCGGTGAGCACGAGCTTGGAGACCGCCTTCAGCGTCTCGAAGACGCCTTGCCCCGTCCGGGCGCAGGCCTCGTAGTCCGGCACACCCATCGGATTGATGAGCGACCGCAGCTCCTCGACGTCGACGACGTTGGGAAGATCCCGCTTGTTGTACTGAATGACATACGGGATTTTCTCGAGCGAGTAGCCCTGCTCCGCCAGATTCGTCCGGAGGTTGTCTACGGACTCCTGGTTGGCCTCCAGGCGCTCGATCTGCGAATCGGCGACGAAGATGACACCATCGACGCCCTTCAAGATCAGCTTCCGGCTGGCATCGTAGAAGACCTGCCCGGGGACCGTGTACAGGTGGAAGCGAGTCTTGAACCCGCGGATTTCACCCAATGAAAGCGGCAAGAAATCGAAGAAGAGGGTGCGCTCCGTCTCCGTCGCCAGGGAGATCATCTTCCCCTTCGCGTCCGGGTTGGTGCGCTCGTAGATGTACTGCAGGTTCGTCGTCTTCCCGCACAAACCCGGCCCGTAATAGACAATCTTGCAGTTGATCTCCCGGGCCATGTAGTTGATGAAGCTCATCGCCCGGCGCCCTCAGTCGTTGAAGAGATTGTCGATGTCCTCATCCGTGATCTCGGCGAAAGGCGAGTCGCCTCCCGGTTCTTGCACTTTGGTGAGGAGGGACTCGAAGATCCGGTTCAGCTCGTCACTGGCCTTGCGAACGCGCAGTCGAACCAGCCCCAGGCTCGACTTCGAATCGAAGATGACCACTAGGATCACTCGATTGCCTACCAGCTGGATGTGAATGTTCGCGTTCTCGCCCTCGTGGAACTGGGTGGCGAACTCGTTCTCTCGCAGCAGCTTCGCAATGCCGCCTGTGGCAGCAATGTTGCCAGCGGTCAGCGAGGCGAGCGAGGTCGTGTCGATGTTTTCTACTTCGCCGCTGGCCGCAATGAGCTGGCCGTTCTTGTCGACGATGAAGACGACCTTGGCGTTCGCTTCCCGAACCAGGCGGTCCACGACCGCTTGGATCTGGTTGAACTCCTCTTCGTACATCACCATCTGGGGGTTAACCATGCGCTCCTCCGCAAAGCTTGCCCGACACTAGCGTCACCAGGGTCCCGGTGTCACCAGTACCCGAGCGCGAGGACGGGGCGACCCCCAAGACGGTCAGCACGGCCACCCCTTCAGCCACGCCCAAGCGTGAAACAGGCCACATCCTTTTTGTATTCAGCGGTTGTGAGTCGATCGAGCGATTCGATCTTCTATCCGAGCGCACTCCTGCCAGCAAGCGCGGCCAACGGTTGCCCCTCACTTTGTTTCCGAGTCCGGCCTTTCGGTTGGGGATCGATGTGCGGGTGAGCGCGTGCTGGGCCACTGAACACCCGAATCGCGAGCGTTCACGTGATCGCGGTTTGGCGGCCCGACCTGCGGCCAGAATGATAAACCCGGTGCTCGTGGGCTCTCGCCAATGCCATCGGCTCCGCAGCGGCGGTTGCAGCGCAACCGTCCAGCCGCTCGTATCTCTACTTTGGATCGCGATCGTTCTGACCGTGTGGCTCTGCGCCGGGACCGTGCGAGCGCAGGCCGCTCGCTTCGATCCCGAGCTGCTGGACGCCGTCGCGCGACTCGACCGAGCCCGTGGTCCGGAAGCCATCGCCGCGCTCCGTCGCATCTGGGACACCTGGGATCGCGCGAATCCGACCCATGTCGAACAACAGCTGCTGCTGGCGGAGCAGGACCGCCGACAGTCCGCCGCCGTGCGCGTCTATGCGGGAACGCTTGCGGCCTACGCACGTCTCCGTCGAGGCGACGCGACCGCGGCTCGCCGCAAGATCGCGGAGCTGGGCTACGTCGATCAGTGGCTCGTCGTGGGTCCATTCAACAACGAGGGAAAGGCGGGGTTTGCCGTCGAGCACGGACCCGAGCTCGACTTCACGCGGGCCATCATTCCCGGACGCGCATACACCGGCAAGGAACGACCGGTGCGCTGGCGCGTCGTGCCGCCGGAGGCATTTCCCCACGGCTGGATCGATACGGGTGCACTTCTCAGGCCGGCCCAGCACGTCTGCGTCTACGCCACCACCTTCGTGCGCGACGCGCGGGACCGGCGGCGATCGTTCACCGCCTGGGTCGGCACTTCGGGGGCCGTTCAGGTCTACTTCAATGGTCAGCAAGTGCTCACGGATGAAGCCTACCGGGGCTACGACTCCGATCGGCACGCCGTGCTGCTGGCGCTCCAGCCCGGTCCCAACAACTTCACCATCAAGGCTTGTGGCGAGGAGCAGGCGCCCGTCATCTCCGTTCGACTTGCGGACGAGCGGGGCGATCCAGACGCCGACTTGACCACCAGCGCCGACTTGACCCTGAGCGAATCGGCGGCGGAGCTGGCGAAGCAGCCCGCCGGGCGCGCCGAGCGGGTGCCCCGACGTGGCCCGGAAGGCCCGATCGAGCAGTTCGAGAAGCTCGTCGGTGTTGCCGCGCCCACCGCGCGTGATCTGTTCGCCTACGCCGAGTACCTCGTGTACTCGGACGCGGATGACCCCGCTGAGCATCTCGCCCGTGATTACTCCCGCCGGGCCGCCGAGAAGGAACCCACCATCGAGCGGCTTCTGTTCGCGGGTTTGCTCGCCGAAGACCGCAATCAGGCTGCAGAGTGGCTCGCCAAGGCCGCCGCTCTCGCGCAGGCCACGGGGGTGGAGGACATCGAGGTGCTCCTGGCGCAGGCCGCTCATGCGCGGGGGGGCACCAACTGGCGCGACGCATTCCCGTACCTGGATCGGGTGCTCGCCCTCGACCCCGACCATGTGGCGGCCATTCGCGGTCGGGTCGAGCTCTACAACGAAGCGGGGCTGAAGCGCACCGCGCTGGCCACTCTCGAGCGCGCGGTGGAGCGGAATCCACAGAGCGTCAACCTGCTCAACATGTATGCGTCGCAGCTGCGCGCCTTGGGCCGTTCCACCGCTGCGGCAGAGGCCGAGCTGCGCTACTCGGCGCTACGCTTCGACGACCGAGGCTATCTGGCTCGGATGATCGAGCTCGCGCTGGCCCGGCGCAACACGCCGGCGGCCGAGCGTTGGACCGAGCGCCTGCTCGCGGTGGCCCCCGATAGCCAGTGGGCCCTGGGTTTGGCGGCCCGTGCCTACCGGGAGCTCGGGCAACCGGAGCGGGCGATCGCTACCTACCGTCGTGCTCTCGAACTGGCCCCCGAGGACGTTGGCACGTTGCGCACGCTGGCTGACCTGCACGGAGAGCTCGGCCTCCGCCAGGAGCAGCTCACGCTACTCCGTCGCATTCTCAAGATCCGACCCCAGGAGCGCGAGGTGCGCGAGTACCTCGATCACATCGAACCGCCGAAGGCGAGGCCCGACGAGGCATACGCGTGGAAGGCCGAGAAGTTTCTCAAGCTGCGTGGGGCACCCGCCGAGGGACAAAGCCAGCGCACCTTGCGGGATCTGACGGTGACCACCGTCTACGCCAACGGCAAGAGCAGCAAGTTCCGGCAAGTGGTCTATCAGCCCCTGACCGACGCGGCGGCGGCAGTGCTGCGCCAGTACTCGTTTCAGTACCACGCCGACCGCGAGGTGGTGCAGCTACGAGGCGCCCGCGTCCATCGTCGAAATGGCAAGGTGGACGAGGCGATCGAATACGGGGAAGGCGCCGCTGACCTGCCCTGGATCTCGATGTACACCTCGGCCCGCACCTTCTACATTCAGCTGCCGCGACTGGAGCCGGGGGATGTGGTGGAGCTCGCGTATCGGGTCGACGACACGACTCCGCGCAACGAGTTTGCCGACTACTTCGGCGACGTCGTCTACCTGCAGTCGAACGAGCCGGTGGCCAATGCGGAGTATGTGCTGATCGCTCCGAAGAGTCGCAAGCTCTACATCGACACGAACATGAAGGACCTCAAGCGGTCCACGAAGGAGTTGGGCAAGAACCAGATCTATCGTTTCTTCGCCAAGTCGGTGCCGGCGGTTGAACAGGAACCCGCGATGCCTCCTCTCGGCGGCGTGCTGGGGCACGTGCACGTCTCCACCTACGCCAACTACCAGGAGATGGGCCGTTGGTACTGGGGGCTGAGCAAGGATCAGCTGGAGCTGGATGACGAGACTCGGGAGCTGGCGCACAGGCTGGGTGCGGGGGCGAAGACCGACCTGGAGAAGGTCCGGAATGTCTTCAACTGGGTGGTGAAGAACACTCGCTACGTGGCGCTCGAGTTCGGAATCTACGGGTTCAAGCCGCGACGGTGCGTGCAGACCGTGGCGCGGGGCTGGGGGGACTGCAAGGACAAGGCGACCGTGATTGTCGCGCTCCTCAAGGAGCTGGGCGTGGATGCGACGCTGGTCATCGTGCGGACCCAGAATCGCGGAGACTTCACCTCCCAGGTTGCCAGCCTGGCACCGTTCGACCACGCGATTGCCTACGTCCCATCCCTCGATCTCTACCTCGATGGAACCGCCGAGTACGCGGGCGCCACCGAGCTGCCGGAAGCGGATCTCGAGGCGATGGCGTTGCAGGTGAATCAGGGCAACTCGAAGCTCGTGCGACTGCCGAAGAACGACCCCCAGCAGCACTTCGTCCGTCGCTCCGTGCAGGCGCGACTCGACCGGGAGGGCGGGGCGCAGCTCGATCTACACTATCACGTGGAAGGCAACGGTGCGCCGGCGCTGCGCCAGCTGTTCCACGCCGAGTCCACCCTTCGCGAGCGCGTCCAGACGACGCTGCTCGGTGGGCAGTTCCCGGGCTTCGAGCTGGCGCCGGGAGCCGCTGGCGTGAGGACCAACGACCTCGAGGATCTCGACCAGCCAGTGGACATCAAAGTTCGTGGCAAGGCGCCGACCTTCGCGCGGCGCGAAGGCGACCAGCTGAGCATCGCCGTGACAACGTCGCGCCGCCTGACGCCGGCCTATGCATCCTTGCCGCGTCGGCGCCACGATGTGCGGCTGCTCGCCCTGCCGGCCATCCATGACACTTTCACCGTCCATCTCGCGCCCGGGATGAAGGTCGCTGCCTTGCCGCCGGAGCAGGCGGCGACGACCCCTTTCGGGAGCTTCTCCGTGGCCGTCGAGCAGCGGGGCCTTCAGGTGACGGTGAGGAGCAATCTCGAGATAACGACGACGCGGGTCACCCCAGACCAGTACGCGCAGTGGCAAGTCTTCTGCAATACGGTCGACTCCGCGTTCAGCCACCGACTTCTGGTTGAGCCATGACGAGGTATCCAGCGCTGCTGCGCATCCTACCGCTGGTTCTGGCCGCACTGCTGATCGGCAGCTGCGGGGGGCGTCACGCCGAGAGTTCCGAACCTGGTCTCGCTCAGCTGCGGCGCATGGGACCGGAGTCGAAGCGAGCGGAGATCGCGGGTCAGTGGCTGCTCGCCGAGCTCTTCTCCCCGGGCGGCGACGCCGAGCAGGCGCAACGGGCGCGCCAGCACCTCGATTCGCTGAGCGACCCACCAACGATGTTCGCGCATCTCGCGCGTGGTCTCGACGACTGGATGCATGGGCGACTTCGCACGGCGCCGGACCACTACCTGCGCGCCGTCGCCGCTGCCCGGACTTCCAGCGATTCGCGCGCGCCGCTCGTGGCGTGGACGGCAGCTCGTCAAGCGGCCTTGCTCAGTGGCAATTCACCTGGACTCTGGGACCGGTGGGAATCCCAGGTCGACGAGATGATCGCCAGCCCCCTCAATATTGGGTGGCGAGCTCGTAGCGAGCTCCTCGACTGGTGGTCGAGTGAGCAAGATCTCAAGGCGGTGCAGGACGTCGACCGGCAGACGGCGCGGCGCTTTGGCTGCGCGGATCACGTGCGGTTGGCTGGACCCTTCGGTACGGGCGCCAAGCGCGATCTGGTACGCGCACACGCTGCCGAGCAACCCGGACCCTGGCCGGTCAGGTGGGAGCGAGCCCTCGACCAGGGACGGGCGCCCCGGATTCTCGCCACCGAGGAGAACGGCTGCTTCGTCTACGCCGACGAGCCCGTCGGCGAGGGCATCTTCTATGCCGAGACCTTCATCGAGGTACCGGCGGACCGAGAGCTCATCGTGGCGGCCCAGGGCGCGGTGGGGATGTGGATCGATGACCATCGGGTGCTGCTTCGCGACCCGCGTGAGTGGGGGGTGTGGCCCCGATTTGGGGCCCAGGTGTGGTTGGGCGCTGGCCGTCACCGCCTGCTCGTGCGCCTCGACTCACCACAGACTTCGATCCGGCTGGCGCAGCCCGATGGCCGCCCCGCGCAGGTGACGACGAGCCTGGATGCCGCCCCAGGCTACTCCGTGGTTGGTCCCAGGATCACCGGCAATCCCAACCTCGTGAGCCGGTACATCAGGAAGGGTGACGTCATCGCTCCTGGCGACGACCTCACGCGCCTCCTGCTCGCGTACCTGGCGTTCGCGGAAGGGCAGGGTGATGTGGCCTCGGTGTTCTTCGAGCCTTACGTGAAGGACATCGGCGAGGCGACGGGGCCGGCGCTGGTGCTCTCGGCATTGTTCGCGGAGCGTGACCCCGTCTTTCCGCCCACCCAGGTCCAGGATCTGCTCCGGGAGCTGCAGGTGCAAAGCGTCCAGAAGGACCCTCGCCTGTGGCAGGCGCGACTGTCTCTCGCCCTGTGGAAGTCCGAGCAGGCGGGACCGACCAAGGCGGTCGAGCTGGTTCGCGAGCTGAGCCGGGAGTTCACCGAGGTTCCGGCCGTCTCGATCGCGCTGGCTCGACTCTATTCGGAGCTCGGCTGGACCGCGGAGGCCACGGAAGCCATCAAGGAACTGGCCCGGCGTTACCCGCAGAGCGACGAGGCGCTCACCCTGGCGTTGCGCGTCTACGAGAGCGAAGGCGACCACGCCATGGTGGACGAGCTCGTGGAGCGGATTCGACACCTGGACCCCGACTCGGAAGTGATGCTCACCCGTGCGCTCGAGCGGGAGGACTACGATGCCGCGCTCCGCGAGCTCAAGCGATTGGGCGAGCGTCGCCCGGATCGCAAGGACGTCGCCGAGCGGATCCACGGCGTCCTGGTGAGGGCTGGCGACGACAGCCAGTCGTGGAAGAAGCTGGCGGCCGCCGTGGCGCAGAATCCCCAGAGCGGGCGTGCCCGACTCGCGCTCGCTGACGCGCGCTATGCCGCAGGAAACAACGCGGCGCTGCGCGAGGCGCTCGTCGAGGGGGTGACGGCGGGAGCGGAGATCGAGCCGCTGGAGGCCGCGATCGATCTCGTCGAAGGGGTGACGGAGCTCGAGCCGTACCGGCTGGAAGCCAAGCCCATCATTGCCGCCTACGAGAAGAGCGGGGTAACCCTTCCGGGCCACGCCGCTCGGGTGCTCGACTACATGGCCGTCTGGGTCAAGTCCGACGGCTCGGCGCGATTGCTCGAGCATGAGGTGGTGCGGATTCAGAGTGCCGAGGCGATCAGCAAGATGGCCGAGCACCCGCGTCTGTCTGGTCTGCCGCTGCACATGCGGGTGATCAAGCAGGATGGCCGGGTGCTGGAGCCGGAGATCGTGCCGGGCAAGCCGACGGTGACTTTTCCCCACCTCGAGGTGGGGGACTACATCGAGACCGAGCACATCTTCAGCACCGTCGGGGATGGCGAGCGGGGCGCGCAGTACGTCGGCCCGCACTGGTTCTTCCGCGAGGAGAACGTGGCCTACGCGCGCAGCGAGTTCGTGGTCATCTCGCCTCGCGGTAGGGAGCTGATCGTCGAGTACGGAGGGGGCGCTCCGGAGCCGCAGCGAGAGGACGTGGGGGCGTTCGAGGTGCGGCGCTGGCGTGTCGACCACAGCCAAGCTGCCCCCAACGAGCCACACGCTCCTCCGATCTCGGAATTTCTCCCCAGCGTGCGCATCGCCTGGGGTGTCAGTCACGAGAAGCGACTGCGCAACTTGCACGCCAACGCCATCGACCTGACCCCCGTCGATCCGCGAATCGTCCGGATCGCCGAGCGGATCGTCGATCCGGCGCCAGCCTCGAAGCCCCTCGCGCGAGCCCAGAAGCTGTATCGCTGGGTGCTCGAGAACATCGAAGAGGGGGAGGAAAGCGACGGCCGTCGCGTCGTCATCGGCAAGGAAGGGATTCGTGCTCGAGGCTTCGAGACGCTGTCGCGAGCCCTGGGGATCGAGGTGGAGTACGCGGTCGTCCAGAACAAGCTGCAGGCACCGCCACGGGGTCCCATCTCACGCGCCATGCTCTTCAACGAGATGCTCCTGCGCGTGGGGAAGGACCCGGACGCTGCCTGGCTGGCCGTGGGCAACAAGTTCGCGCCGTTCGGCTACGTGCCCGCCGAGGTGCGGGGCATGCCCGCGTACATCCTCACGGGCGCGAAGCCGCGCAAGACGCACGTCACTGCCGCCGCAGATGCGGTGGACGGATTGGAGTACCTCGGCACGGTGCAGCTCGCGGCCGACGGATCGGCAAAGATCGTGCTCACCCAGCGGTTTCTCGGCAAGCACGCGATGGCGGCGCGGAATGACCTCTCCCAGCTTCCCGAGCGCCGGCTTCCCGACGTGCTGCAGGCATTGATCGCTCAGTCGCTGCGCGGAGCCATGCTGGAGCGCCACGAGGTGCGGGGCCTCGACGATCTCGACAGCCCGCTCGCTATCGAGATGACGCTGCAGATGAGCCAGTTCGCCCAGGTTCGGGGGGGCACCGTGGTGATCCATCCGCCATTCCCCCAGCCCCTGTCCGCGTGGACCGCCCTTCCGCAGCGGGAAACCCCCCTGCTGATCCCCTTCGACTCATACCAGCGGGTCGAGCTGACCATCGAGCTCCCGGAGGGCGCCACGCTGAAGTCCCCGCTCGAAGCCAGAGAGATCAAGAGCGGCGAGCGGAGCGTGGTGGTGCAGGACCGCAGCGAACCGGGGAAGATCGTGCTCGATCGCACGGTGCGCACCCCTGCCGGCCGCGTCCGCCCGGACGAGTATCCGGCCTTTGCGCAGTTTGCCCGACGCGCGGACGAGGCGCAGACTGCCAGTATCCGGGTTGGTTTGCCGTAGCAGAGACGAGGCCGGTGGAACCGGCCCTCCTGGGACCCGAGCCATCCCGCGTGCGCGGCCGACGACCGTCGGCGGTTCGGTACCGACCTGCCCGGCGTCGTGACGGAGGCGGGACCGGCGTCAGTGCCGTGGCCATGGGTGACGGGGGGCGTGACGGAAGGGGGCGTGACGGCTGCCCGTCTCCGCCCCCGATGCGGGCCTTGGCGGGGGGCGGGGACTTCGCTATCGAGAGGAGCGTGAAGAAGCGGTCGCGAGCAGGGCGCCAGGGGCAGTCGACGCGCTCCTCGCCGCCGATCACCGAGACCTGGCTCCACGAGCGAGCGCTCCGCTACCTGGATCGGTTCGATTCGTCCGCAGTGAATCTGCAGCGTGTGCTGCGAGACGCAGTGCGCCGTGCCGTGTCGGACCCCGCCGAGCAGGAGGCAGGGCAGGCCGTGATTGGTGCGGTGATCGAGCGACTGCAGCGCAGCGGGGTGATCGACGACGCGCGCTTTGCGGCAACGGCCGCGCGGGGGATGCGCGCGCGGGGCGGCTCGACACGACGGATTCGCTACAAGCTTCGTGCCAAGGGGCTCGCGGACCAGGACATCGACGCCGCGCTCGCGGTTGGTGCGCAAGAGACTTCCGAGCTCGACGCCGCGCGGGAGTTCGTGCGCCGCCGCCGCCTGGGACCCCATCGCGCTGCTGACGAACGAGAACGCTACGTCCGCAAGGACCTAGCCGCGGTGGCCCGCGCGGGTTTCAGCTTTGACGTCGCCCGCCGCGCGCTCGAAGCCACCGCAGCGGACGGCCTCGACCTCGACGAATGCGACCCGGACGGGTGAGCTACTTCTTCAGGCTCTGACGTCGCCGCCGATTCTTGGCCTTGAGCTTCGCCGTGTGGCGCGCACAGCGCTTGCGGTCGGTCTTGCGAGGCTTGCCAGTCTTGAACAGGTACATGGTCGGCGGGATATACGCGAACCCCGGCGGTCGATCAAGCCCGACCCTTGGTTCGGCCGCGCGAGAACACCGGGTTGTTCCAGGCGCTATCCTTTGTCGGCACC
Organism: Polyangiaceae bacterium; assembly: GCA_050304295.1. Lineage (GTDB taxonomy): Bacteria > Myxococcota_A > Polyangia > Polyangiales > Polyangiaceae > JAFGBI01. The sequence continues at coordinate 86,743 of JBNLDK010000077.1, read as the reverse complement.
TTCCCCGTCGCCGTTCGACCCGTCGCCATTGGTGGCGGCGGCAGGCTCCTTCTTGGCATCTGGCGGGGGCTCGATGTTGGCGAACGTCTGCTCCGGATCCCCTGGCGAGGTCAGAAGCTTGGAGATCAGGTTCTGCGAGTAGTTGCTCAACTCCTCGAACACTACTCCCATGCCCGGCGGGTCGTCGGAGACACGGACAACCCGACCGGTACCCATGATGGTCTCGATGTCGTCCATGATCACCGTGAACCGCAGGTTCACGAGCGTGCCGACCTCGAGTGGAGTCTTGCTCTTGATGAAGACGCCAGTCGCCGAGATGTTGGTCACGTACTCCTGGATGAACTGGTCGAACGAATCGAACTCCTTGTTGATCGTGAGTCGTTCGTCACGTCGCCCGTGCGCCATCGCTATCTTCCTTGCAGGTCGAACTGTTCGATGTGGTATTCGCGGCAAGCGTTGAGCTCGATCCGGCGCATGTACCGACGCTCGGCTTCCTCGACGGCCTCGTGCTCGTCGCCCTGGAGCAGGTCCACGATCGCGGGATGCGCATTGACCACCACACAGTATCCCGGAAGCATCTCCAGCTCACGGCGGATCTGTCGCAGGATTTCGTAGGCGATGGTCGTCCGGGACATGATCTGTCCCGTGCCGTCACAGTAAAAGCAAGGCTCGTGCAGGGTCCGACTCAGACTCTCGCGCGTTCGCTTGCGCGTCATCTCGATCAGCCCGAGCTCACTGATGCGATTGATGGTGGTCTTTGCCTTGTCGCGGGACAGCTGCCGTTCGAGCTCGCGATACACCTTGTCGCGATTGGACGGGCTGTCCATGTCGATCAGGTCGAGGATGATGAGTCCGCCAATGTTGCGGAAACGCAGCTGGTAGGCGATCTCCTCGACCGCTTCCAGGTTCGTCTTCAGCGCGGTCTCTTCCAGATCCTTGCTGCCCTTGCCGACGTAGCGGCCAGTGTTCACGTCGATCGCGCTCAGGGCTTCCGCCTGATCGATGATCAGGTACCCGCCGCTGGGGAGAGGGACCTTGCGACTCAGCGCGCGACCGATCTCGTCTTCGATGCCGTAGGCATCGAAGAGCGGCTCGCGGCCCTGGTAGAGCTCGATGTCCTTGACCCGTTCGGGCAGGAACATTTCCACGAAGCGTACCAGGCGGGCGTGCTGCTCCTTGTCGTCGATGACAATCTTCTCGATCTCGTAGGTGAACGCGTCACGCGCCGTCTTCAGCACGAGGTCGAGCTCGGTGTAGAGCACAGAAGGCGACTTCGCCCCATCCCGCTTGCGCGAGATCTCGCTCCAGAGCTTGATCAGGTAGCCGACGTCCGCCTTGAGGTTCTTCTTCGTCAAGCCCTCGGCGACCGTGCGCACGATCAGGCCACCGCGCTGTGGCTTCAGCGACTCCATGACCTCGCGGAGGCGACCCCGCTCTCGCGACGAGCCAATGCGCTTGGAAATTCCAACGTGCTCCACTGTTGGCAAGTACACGACGTAGCGACCGGGCAGGGAGACGTGGCTGGTCACGCGCGCCCCCTTGGTGCCGATCGGCTCCTTGGAGATCTGGACGATGACCTCGTCACCTTCCTTGACGACCTCGGTAATGGGAACCGAGCGGGAGACACGGCTCGACGGCTTCTTTACCGGACGACCGCGCCGACGCTTCTTCCCTCGGCTTTCCCGTCCCCGCGGTTCAGCGCTGCGCGTTGGGGCCTGGGGCTCTTCGATCGGGCGCTTCTTGCGGCGTCGCCGCCGCGCGCGCCTTCCTCGATCGTCGTCGCCGTCACTCGCCGCGCCCTCGTCGCCGGTCTGCGCCGGCTCGGGGTCGCCGTCGTCTGCGATGGCGGCCTCTAGGTCCCCAGTGGGCTGCGGCGTCGCTGCGGCCTCTGCTGGTCCGGTCTCCCGCTCGTCTTCCGGTTCCTCATCGGTGGGCTTCGGCGCATCGTCGCCGTCCTCCTCGTTCCCCGTCGGCGGATGTGACTCACTGGCGGACTCGGCGTTGCCGGCGGTGTCGGCCAGTGCGCTCTCCCCTTCCGGAGGGGGAGGAGGGGCGGACGGGATCAGGCGGCGTCGCCGAGGCCGCGCTGCGCGCTTGGCGCGGACCCCGCCGTCGTCCTCGTGGCTGGCCTCTGTCCCTCCGTCCGGGGACGCTGGCGGCTCGCTGTCAGCGGTCTTGTCACCTTCATCCGCGGCCGCTTCGGCCTCGCTGCCGGTGCTCCCGTCGGTCCCAACCTCGGCATCGACGTCCGGGTCGTCGGCATCGACGTCCGGGTCGTCGGCATCGGCATCCGAGTCGTCGGCATCGGCATCGGCGTCCGCGTCGTCGTCGTCGTCGTCGTCGTCGGCATCCACGTCGCTGTCGTCGCCGTCGTCGTCGTCGTCGTCGTCGTCGTCGTCGTCGGCATCCGACTGACCGAGCACCGTTCGCTTGCCCGTACCGCGGGCCGATGTCTGGTGGTCGTCACGGACGTCTCCCGAGAGATACGCTTCGAAGTCGTCGGGGCGAATCAGATCCTCGACGTGAAGGAATGCCGCGCGTTCCATGCCGACGTCGATGAACGCGGCCTGCATGCCCGGCAGGACGCGCGTGACCTTGCCAAGAACGATGTTGCCCACCGTCCCCTTAGCGGCCGCGCGCTCGATTTCGAGCTCCGCGATCACCCCGTCTTCCACTAGGGCGACTCGGGTTTCGCGAAGTGCACAATTGATAACGAGAGTATTTCTGGCCATTCGCAAGCGGCGCGATCGGCTCGTCGCTTCTCAGGCGACGGTCGCGCCCTCCGGGGGGAGCCTCGAAGGCCGTTTTGGTGACCCAGGCGCCCAGTTCGGGCAAAAGGACCACGCGCGTCACGGCGTGTCAAGTGCACGAAAATAGCTAAGAAACTCAGTAGCCTCCGAGGCGTTGACCGAACGCTGGGGGGCGACGATGCTCCAGTTCGTGGCCACCCCCTTCCTGGTTCTCGACATCGAGACCGTCCTCGACCCCGAACTGCCGATCGCCGAGTCGAGCGAGGCGGAACGACTTCCCGCTCCTCCGCACCACAAAGTCGTGGTGATTGGCGCGCTCTGGTTCGACGCGGCCCACTTGCCCCGCAAGATCAGCGTGCTGGGAGACACCCACGAACGCAGCATTCTCGAGGAGTTTGCGCGTATCCTCAACGACCGGGGGCCGACGCTGGTGACCTGGAATGGGCGGGGCTTCGACCTTCCGGTGATCGCGATGCGCTGCCTGCGGCATGGCTTGGCGCTGCCCCGCTACTATGGGGACCGCGACGTTCGCTACCGCTTCAGCCCGGGGGGGCACCTCGACGTAATGGATTTCGTGGCTGATTTCGGTGCAGCGAAGCCGTCCAAGCTAGACGTCGTCGCGAAGCTGTGCGGGATGCCGGGCAAGGTGGGGGTCGACGGCAAGGACGTCGGACCGCTGATGCACGCGGGCAAGCTCGCCGACGTCCAGGCCTACTGTCTCTGCGACGTGGCCCAGACGGCCGGCGTGTTTCTGCGCGTTCAGCTCCTGCGGGGAGTGCTCTCGCGCGACGCCTACCTGGCAGCGATGCAGGCGCTGATCGACATGATCGACCACGACGCGCGCCTGCTGGATGTGGGTCGGGGCCTCAACCGACCCCGCCTCCTGCTCGCCGAGGAGGCTCCGGCAAGCTCCGTCGCCCAGTCCGATCCCGTGGATGGTGGCGAGCTACCAGGGACGACGCCGCCCGACTGATCCCAGACGCAACGAAACAGCCGGAATGTGTCGGGCAGACGAGCCCTCACAGCGTAGCGCCCAGCCCTCACTCTGCTGGGGGGTGGACACGAAGCGATCGAGGATCGCGCTCGCTCATTTAGGGCTCGCGATAGAAGCGGGGCACGCGGCGGGACACGTTCGTCAGGACCTCCCAGGGGATCGTCCCGAGGTGGTCGGCGATCTCCGTCGCCGTGATCACCTCGGACCCCCGCGGCCCCTTCTGCTCGCCGAGCACCACACACTCGTCGCCGAGGTGGACCCCTTCGATGTCGGTCACGTCGATCATCGTCATGTCCATGCTGACCACGCCGACGATCGGCGCCCGCTGGCCGCGAACGAGCAAGTGCCCCCGGTTGGAGAGGCCACGGCTGAGTCCGTCCGCGTAGCCCATCGGGACCGTCGCGATCCGCGAAGCGCGCGGGGCGGTCCAGGTGGCCCCGTATCCCACCGTTTGCCCGGGCTCGAGCTGCCGCAACGCGACGATTTCGGTCCTGATGCGCATCACCGGCCGCAGCTGGGGTGCGAGACCGGCGGCCGGTTCGACTCCGAAGACCGCGATCCCCGGGCGTACCATGTCGAGCAGGGCTCGCGGACAGCGCAGCATTGCCGCGCTGTTGGCAGCGTGGCGCATGCCCGAGTCGAGACCGAGCTGGCGGAGCCTGGCGAGCGCCGTGTCGAACTGGTCCAGCTGCTCGTGGATCGACGCCTCGCTGCCGGCGTCAGCGCAGGCAAAATGTGTCATCACACCGCTGAGCCGGATCTCTGGGGCGGCCTGGATGGCCCGAGCCAGGCGCTCGACTTCCTGAGGCAGTGCACCCAGTCGAGCCATCCCGGTGTCGACCTTGATGTGCACTTCGAGCGGCTCCGCGTGCTGGAATCGGACCTCTTCCGCGATCGCCTCCACCTGCTCCGGTTCGTACACGACCGGGGTCAACTGGTGGCGCAGCAGCTCGCCCGCGGCGCGACCGAAGGTCCCGCTCATGACGAGAATGGGGGCGCGAATTCCTGCGTCGCGAAGCTCGATCGCTTCCTCGAGCAGCGCCACACAGATTCCGCCCGCGCCCGCGCGCTCGAGGGTGCGCGCGACCGCCTTGGCGCCGTGCCCGTAGCCATCTGCCTTCAGTACGCTCCACACTTCGGCACCCTGCGCCGCGCGCTGCAGCTGGCGCAGGTTGAAGCGCAGATTGGCGAGGTTCACGTCCGCTCGGGTGGGGCGCACCGTGTCCGCTGGGACCGCTCGCTGGGGTCGCAGCACGCGGGGTAACGGGGTGGCAACGGCGGAGGATCCTGGGCTCAACGCCGGATGGTCGAGGGACATAGGGTACCTTTCGTCGTTACCGCTGACGGGCAGGGGGCGTCAACTTTGCAGCGCCTGGCCGCTCCGGGTCATTCGTAGCAACGCTGCATGCACCGGCCGTAGTCCCGCTCGCAGCCGATACAGCGGGCCGGGGGTTCCGCGTTGGCTCCGGTGCAAGGGGCCAGACAGTCGCGAAAGACGCCGGCGCAGTCGCTCGCGCAGGACTGACCGGGGAGCCCCTGGTTCTCGGGAGTGAGGGCCGAGCGCGCATCGGGCCTCTGGGCCGGTTGCGTGGGTGCCACCGACGGGGGGGGCGTGTGCACGTCGGTGTGGGCGAAAGTGGAAGCCGGGGCGCCCTGCGCCGCCTGCGGAGCTCCGCTCAGGTTCAGCGCGGGGGGACTGGTTTCTCCTGCCTCCAGGTAGCGCAGTCGCCGCTTGGCATACTCGATCTTGTCGCGGGTCTGGCTGTACGAGTAGGTCTGTACCCACTGCTGCCAGCATGCGTGTCGGTGGGACGGCGCGGTCTCCCGGTCGAGATCGAGGCGGTAGCAGTGCTCGAAGCGCACGTCTCCCTCGTACAGCGACTGCATGCTTGGTCCGCAGGCCGTCACCGCAACGAGTCCGAGCCATCCCGTCCACCTCGAGCGTCGCACGGCGAAAAGGGTGACGCGCGAAGCCGCCCACCGCAACCGCAATCACAGCTCGTCGAGATCGACCTCGGGAAGCGGCAGATCCACTTTGACGGTCACGTCGTTCTTGATCTTGATGGACCCCAGGGCCGCCTTGAACGGCGTGATCCCCCAGCGGGTCTGAAGGATGGTCGCCTCTCCAATCCATCGATCGCCCGATTTCTGCAGCGTCAGCTCGAGCGGTCCGGTTCGCCCCACCAGCGTCAGCTTGCCGCGAATCGTGAGCTTGCCGGCCTTCGCCGCGACCAGACGCCCCTCGTAGCGGATTTCCCGGTGCTGGGAGGGCTTGAGCACGTGCCGTTCGATGTTCTCGCGGATGTCCGCGAGGTCCTTCTGGCTCAGCACCTTCGTATCCACGCGCTGCCCCTTGACGACACCATCCACCTCGAGCGACCGCGGGTCGAACGATCCCCGGACGTTGCGTCCCTCGACTTCGAGGTGCCACTTCACCACCGAGAGCCGAAGATCGTGCGCCAGTCGCGCCAGCATCCCTTCCTTGTAGGTGAAGACGTGGATCGTTCCTTCGGAGATGGTCGTTGCCATGGCCGCGGGCCCTGTTAGCACAAAGCGCGGTGGGAGAGCTTCGGCCCGCGGGCCACCGAATTGGACTCGGCCCCTGCGCGAACCCCAGGTTCGATGCTATGCCTCGGCCGTGTTTACGGGTCTGGTCGCGGCCACCGGCACCGTCGAGCGCCTCGAGCGCGAGACGGCGGGGTATCGCCTCGCGTTGCGGTGTGAGCTGGGAGCGCTGCAGCTAGGCGAGTCGGTGAGCGTGAACGGCGCGTGCCTCACCGTGTGCGCGCAGCGTCCGGGCGGCTTCACCGCTGATCTGTCCCGAGAGACCGCCGAGAAGACCAACCTGGGACGGCTGCGAGGCGGCAGTGTCGTCAACCTGGAGCGGGCGCTCGCGATCGGCGACCGGGTCGGTGGGCATCTGGTCAGCGGGCACGTGGACTCCGTCGTGACCGTGCGCTCGGTCGAGTCGGTGGGGGTCGCACGCCGCGTCGAGATCGAGCTGCCGGACGCGCTCCGTCCCTATCTGGCACCCAAGGGATCGGTCGCCCTGGATGGCGTGTCGCTGACCGTAAACAACGTGCGATCGGCGTGGTTTGACGTCATGCTGATTCCCCACACGCTGTCAGCGACCACGCTGCTCGAGATCGTTGCCGGCCGCGAGCTGAACCTCGAGGTCGATCTGCTGGCCCGCTACGTCGTCACCTATCTGAGCTGTGCTCCCGCGGCCACCAGTGACGAAGCCACGGACCGCGAGCAGAGCCTGGTGGAAGCTCTCAAGCGGTCAGGAATGATGTAAGGAAGCCTCCGCCGATGGCCACCAGCTCCGCGACCCCGCCCGCCACCCCTGGAAACGGCAGCGTCCGTGACGACGTAGAGGAAAGTCCCGTGCGCCGCGCCCTGCCGCCACGCGATCATCGCAGTCGTCACGAGTTGCTGGCGCGGGTGCAAGAAGCCATCGACGATGTCCGTGACGGCAAGATGGTGATTCTCGTCGACGACGAGGATCGCGAGAACGAAGGGGACCTGATGATCGCCGCTGAGCGGGTCACGCCCGAGGCGATCAACTTCATGGCCAAGCATGGGCGCGGGCTCATCTGTCTGACAATGACGCCCACGCAAATCGAGCGTCTGGACCTGCCCATGATGCGCCCACCGGGCCGCCGTGGGCCACGGCTTGGCACGGCTTTCACGGTCAGCATCGAGGCGGCCCACGGAGTCACCACGGGTATCAGCGCTGCGGATCGCGCTCACACCGTCAAGACGGCGATCAGTCCGGACGTGCGTCCCGAGGACATCGTCACGCCGGGTCACGTCTTCCCGCTCAAGTCCCGGCCCGGGGGGGTTCTGGTGCGCGCGGGCCAGACGGAGGGTTCCGTCGATCTGGCCAAGCTGGCCGGTCTCGTGCCCTCCGGCGTGATCTGCGAGATCATGAACGACGACGGGACGATGGCGCGCATGCAGGATCTGGAAGCCTTCGGTACCGAGCACGGCATTCGGATCCTGACCATCGCCGATCTGATCGCCTATCGGTTGCAGACCGAGCAGCTCGTGCGTCGCGTGGGCGAGAGCGAGATCGTGCTCGAGCGCACCGGCACGTCCTGGCGTGCCGTGGTCTACCAGGACCACGTGGAACGTCAGCAGTTGCTGGCGCTGGTCAAGGGCGACCCATCGAGTCACGATCGCGTGCTGTGCCGGATGCACCACGGCTCCACCCTTGCCGACACCTTTGGCCTGCCCGTTCGGGGGCGAACCAGCCTGGCCCACGCGGTCGACATGATCGAGAAGGCCGGGGCTGGCGTCGTGGTCTACCTGCCCCCGAACTGCGATCTGCGCGCCGAGCTCGACAGCATCCAGCGCGGTCAGGAGGAGCGGAGCTCACCCGCCGCGGCGGGTCTCCCCGAGGGTGCCACCTACCCCGGAGGGGGGACGCTTCGCGAGTATGGGTTGGGTGCCCAGATCCTGCGTGAGCTCGGGGTGCGACGCATCCGCTTGCTGACGAACAACCCGATGCGAATTGCCGGTTTGCAAGGCTACGGCCTGGAGGTCGTGGAGCGAGTCGAGGTATAGCCGTTGCGTCCGCGCACGGCTGGCTTCCGTGGGCCTCGCCGAGCGGCGCAGGCGATGCTGGCGTGGGCGCGCGCCCAGGGTTAAGGTCCGGCTCTATGGCGAACGAAAACGCTGCTCCGAAGCTCATCGAAGGAACGCTGGTGGCGCCGGATGGGGCCCGCTTCGCGCTGGTGGCCAGCCGCTTCAACCACTTCATCGTGGATCGGCTCATCGAGGGCGCCATGGATGCGTTGACTCGCCACGGGGTCCGCGCCGAGAGCTGCACGCTGGTTCGAGTCCCCGGTTCGTGGGAGCTGCCGATTGTCTGCGCGCGACTCGCCAGCACGAATCAGTTTGACGCCATCATCGGTCTGGCCGCCGTCATACGCGGCGGCACGCCCCATTTCGACTATGTGGCCGCCGAGGTCGCGAAGGGGGTGGCTCAGGTCGGTTTGCAGACCGGCGTCCCCACGACCTTCGGGGTGTTGACCACCGATTCCATCGAGCAGGCCGTCGAGCGGGCCGGCACCAAGAGTGGCAACAAGGGTTTCGACGCGGCCCTGGCCGCGCTCGAGATGGCGTCCCTCGGGCGCGCCCTCAACTCGGCATACGGCCCCTTCGCTTTGCCGGCTCGCAGTCCGACGCGCGGTCGCGACTGAGGCTCGCTGGTGGCGCCCCGTCGCGCGCCGCTCCCGCGACAACGCATGCCTGGCAACCCGCCGCGTGGAGGCGTTGCGACGGCGATGCAGCTGGTGACGCGGTCCGGGTGTCGAGGGCTCGGGCGCCTCGCGCCCGAGCTCGTCTCGGTTCAGCTCCGTCGGCGTCGCCGGCCAAGCCCCACGAGGGCCAGCGCTGCCAGTCCCAGCCCGAACGGGTGGATTCGTGAAGTCGGGGCGGCCGCGCAGCTGACGCCTGCTTCCCCCTTCGCCTCGGCCTCGCAGCTCCCATTCGAGCAGCTCGAGCTGCTCTCCCACTCCGAGTAGCCCTCGACTCGTGCGTCGATGGCGGCTTCGATGGAGCTCAAGCAGTCGTCGAGGTTGCCGTCGTGGTCGACGTACTCGCCGTCGCATGATGCGACACCACCGTCGCTCTCGCACTGTGTCTCGCAGCCGCCGCGGAGCTCGCTCTCACAATGGGCGTAGCTCTCCGATTGGCACTCCACCTGGCAGTCGAAGTCCGCCTGGGCTTGGCACTGTCCCTCGCAGCTGGCCTCGCATCGGCCCTCGCAGCTGGCCGAGCCCTGCCCCTTGCAGCTGGCTTCGCAGTGGGCATCGCAGTTGGCCTGGCACGATGCCTCGCACTCGGCCTCACACTCAGCGGAGGCGCTGCCGCCGTCGGCCTGTGCTTCGCAGTGGGCTGAGCAATCCGTCCCGCAGTTGGCGTCGCAGCTCCCCTCGCACTCCGCACTGCAGTCGAAACTGGCCTCGGCCTCGCAGGTCGCCGCGCAATCGGCGCTGCACGAGCCAGAGCACTCGACGTTGAGCTCCGGGGGCTCGCACTGAACGTCGCTGCACTCGACCTGGAGCTTGGCAGCGCAGGAAGCCTTGAACTCGAGCGGCTCGCAGGCGGTCTCGCACGAGACCTCGTACTCGACCTTGCACTCGGCGTTGGCTTCGACGTCGATGTTTCCGCAGGAATCGAGCCCGGCGTGGGCCGGCGTGGTGGTGAAGGCGGCGCAGGCCAGGGCCAGCGTGAGGGTTGGCGCGAAAAGCTTGGTGGTCATGGGCATCCTCCCTGAGTCGAGCATCAGGATAGCAAGAACTGGGCCCCGAGAGTGGCTCGGCGCGGCAATCGGCCCAAAAGAGCCTTTGGGCAAAGGCGCACATCATTTTGATTGAGGACCAAGAGTGACTTGGCGCGGCAATCGGCCCAAAAGAACAGCGGACGGGTCCGTGGTTCCGAGCCGACCCGTCCACCCTTCTGGTACGAATTCCGCCACCGATTCTCCCTCTCGGGCCGGGGCGCGACACGCTTGTCGCAGCCCTGTGCACCGACCGCCACGTCCGGTCCCCTGAGGCCCTTCCCACGACTCGCGGAAAGCACCGCCGGCGCCGCGCCAGGGCGAAAAGCCGTTGCGGATCGCGACAACCTCGGCAACGTTGGGCGCCTCCCATGGGCGCCCGAACCACCGCGCGAGAAGCCGCGCTCCAGATGCTCTTCGCGACGGAGGCCAGCGGAGATTCCGTTGCCACGGTGATCCGGGACTTCTGGCGCGAGATGCCCGGTGACGCCGAGGGACGTCCCTACGCCGACGCACTGGTCAGCGGAGTCGTGGAAGTTCTGAGCGAGGTCGACGAACGGATTGCCGCAGCCAGTCAGCACTGGCGGGTCGAGCGCATGGCCAGGGTGGACCGCAACGTGCTTCGGGTCGGAGCCTTCGAGCTCGCCCACCGGCCCGAGGTCCCGCGCGCAGTGATCATCGACGAGGCGGTGGAGATGGCCAAGCGCTTCGGCACGGCCGAGAGCGGCGCGTTCGTCAACGGCGTCCTCGACCGCATCGCGGATGACTGCGGACGAATCGACGCCGACCGGGATCCGGAAGAATAGGATCATGGATCTCCGCTTCATCACCCCCCAGCTGCGGCGTCTGGATCTGGCGGGCACCGAGGTGCTGGTTGCCTGTCTGGTCCAGGGCGAGCGGCCACCGCACGGTGTTCCCGGCCTGGTTGACTGGCGTCTGGCGGGGCGCATCTCCCGCCTGGTCGAAAGTGGGTTTGCAACGGGCGAGGTCGGCGAGGTCGCGCTGGTGCCCGGCAAGCCGAAACTGCCGTTCGACAAGGTCCTGTTGTTTGGGGTCGGTCCTCGCGAGCAGTTCTCCGAGCGGGTGTTCCGCACCGTCGTCCAGAAGATGCTCGGCACCCTCGAAGGACTGCGCGCACGCACCGCGGTGGTGGAGCTACCGGGGCGTCATGTCGACGCGATCGCGCCGGAGCGCGCCGCCGACATCCTCCTCGAGAACGCTGGCGGGAAGCAGGAGCACGATGTCTGGACTCTGGTCGAGCCCGCGGCCGCCCAGCGGGCCATCACCCAGCACATGATCCAGGAACGGCGTCGCGTGCGGCACGGGTGAGCGTCTCGACCCGATACGGTCGCGGCACTGGACCCTCGCGCTCGGTTCGTCAGGGCTGCTGCGCGAGCTTGGCCTGCTCTCGGGCAATCATCTGCTTTCCCGCTTCGTCCGGCAGGATGACGATGCCCCCCAGCACCGGCACGTCCTGGGTGGTCCCCGCGAACCGATCGTACTCGAGCACGACGCCAGGGTAGTGGTGCCGTTCCACGGTACCGAAGGGGTTCGCCGCGGTGACCTTCTCGACCCGGTCCGGCTGGGGCATGCCTTCCGCGACACCGGGGATGGTCATTCCCAGCGCCACACCGTCCGGACGCCCAGCGCCAGGATCGGCAGGGATCCCCCCGTTGAGGATGCCGAACTGTAGGGGAACGCCGCGCTCGGTCTTCCCGGCGGGTCGCTCCCGGCGATGGGCGTGGATCTTCACCAGTACGCCTCGGTCGAGGTGGAATTCGAGCGCGTGTGCAGGGTAACGGCACAGGGTTTCGGTCTTCGTGGCGCAGGGGCGACCCATCAGACGCTCGATCGTCGCGGCTGTGGCGCCGAACATGATGGGGGGGGCGCCCTTTCCCGGGACCAGCCCGAGCTGGGGTCCGATCGGGACCAAGGGTGGCTTGTCGATCGGCCTGATGGGGCGGGCGGATGCGGCTGCGGCTGACGCAGAGGCCGCCGCCGCCGCCGAGGCGCTCGCTTCGGGCGGCGGGGATCGCTTCTTGGTACAGCCGACCAGGGTGAGACTGGCTCCCAGCAACGCGACCCACAACGAACGAACGGACATGATTGCTACCATGGTGGCTTCCGGGTGCCTTCGAGCCCAGCTACCCGCCTGGGGTTGATATTCCCGTCTCGGCCCCATATCACAAGAGCGCGCTCGCCCCAGCCTCTTTGCCGCACCCTCCACCGGGGAGGACGGCCCCCTGCCCATGATCAGTACTTGTCTCGACGACCGGCGTTTTCTCTTCGTCACCGGCAAGGGTGGCGTGGGCAAGAGCACGGTCGCCGCGGCGCTCGCGCGGGCGCTGGCCGGGCGTGGCCGCCGCGTGCTGCTCACCTCCTGCTGTGGGCCCGAGCGGCTCTCGTTGCTATTCGGCGTGCCCCGGCTCGACGCCGACATCCGCCGTATCGGCAACCGAATCTACGGAGTTCATCTCGATCCGGAGCGGGCCCTCGCCGAGTACGGCACGATGACGCTGAAACGCCGGCGGGTCTTCGAGGCGGTCTTCAAGAACAAGCTCGTCCGGTCGTTTCTCGCTGGCGTTCCCGGTCTCCACGAGTGGGCGGTGCTGGGCAAGGCGTGGTTCCACTCGACCGAGACGCGCCGCGACGGGTCGCCACGGTTCGACACTGTCATCTACGACGCTCCCGCCACGGGCCATGGGCTCGACATGCTGCGTGTGCCGAAGGTGATCCTGGACGTGGCTCCCCCCGGACTGCTGCGGCGTGACGCGGAGCGAGCCTGGAAGATGTTCACTGACCCGGAGTACACGGGTGTCGTGGTGGTGACCCTGCCCGAGGACCTGCCGACCACCGAGGCGCTCGAGTTGATCGCGACCCTTGATGACGAGCTCCGGTTGCCCGTGGCGCGACTCGTCATCAATGCCGTCATCGAGGAGCTGTTCTCGCCCGCCGAGCGACAGGAGCTGCTGTTGCCGCGCGAGCTGGACCGCGACCACCCCGGCGACAGTGCCGTGAGCGCGGCCGTGCGGCGCGCGATTCGCGAGCGCGTCCAGGTTCAGAACCTGGAGCGGTTCGCGGCACTGGCCGTGCCTCAGGTACGTCTCCCGCTGCTGCCGGAGGCGGCGAGCACCCCGAGCGCCACGGAGCAGCTGGCCGCGCTGCTCTGACGGGTACCTGGCTACGCGGCGTCCCAGACAGGTTGGACGGGCGTCACGACGGCGTTTCGGTCGGTTCGCCGTCAGTCCGTGACGTGGGTCAGCGCATCCCAGCTCGGCGCCGCGCTCTGCTCGGGCTCGACCAGATCGATCTGCGCCTTCTGCAGCGACCCCGACAGGTCGACGTTCACGGATTGCCAGCGGGTGTAGGCGTCGATCACCCAGATCCCGCTCTCGCGGGTGCCGTTGCCCGACCACCCGTTGCCACCGAAGGGTAGGTGCGCTTCCGCGCCGGTCGTCGAGTTGTTGATGCTGACCATGCCTGCGCGCACCTGCTCCTTGAACCGGAGCATCGCGCGCGCATCGCGTGTGTAGATAGCTGCCGACAGTCCATAGGGTGACGCATTGGCGGCCGCGATCGCCTCGTCGAGCCCGTTGACTTCGACCAGGTTCACTGTTGGCCCGAAGCACTCTTCGAGCGCGATGCGCATCGACATCTTCACCTTGTCGAAGACTCGGGGCGTGGCGTACAGCCCCCGTGCGGAATCGCCCGCGAAGTTGGCAGGCTCCTCGCCGCTCGTGATGCGCCGCCCATCGAGCAATAGATCCGCCCCATCATCGAGGCCGATCGCCCGCTGCTCGATCCACTTCTGCAGGAAACGCTCGTTGATGAAGGGACCGTAGGCCACGTCCTCCCGCAGCGGATCGCCGATGACCAGCGCGCGGGCGCGGGGGACGAGTTGGTCGCGCACCTGGGGCAGCACGCGCTGATCGACGATGATGTTGCCGGCGCTCGTGCAGCGCTGGCCCGCGGTCCCGAACGCCGCCCACAGCGCCCCCTCCACGGCGAGCTCGATGTCGGCGTCGGCCAGCACCACCAGCGGGTTCTTCCCGCCCAGTTCGAGGGAAGGGATCTGCAGCGCGCGCCCGCAGACGGCGCCGATCTCGCGTCCGACCTGGGTCGAGCCGGTGAACGCGATCTTGTCCACCAGGCCCGCTCCGACCTGGGCGACGAGGTGCTCACCGGCGCCCCCAACGCCCCCGCCATGGACGACGTTGAAGACTCCGGGAGGAAGGCCCGCGCGCGCCACCAGCTCGGCGAGGAGGGCCGCAGTTCCCGGCGCGTCCTCCGAGGGCTTCCAGACGATGGTGTTGCCGCACAACAGCGCGGGGACGAGCTTCCAGCTCGGCACCGCGACGGGGAAGTTGCCCGCAGTGATCATCCCGACCACCCCCACTGGGCGGCGGTACGTGAAGAGCTCCTTGCCGGGTAGCTCGCTCGGCACCGTCTGCCCGTAGAGGCGGCGCCCCTCGCTGAGGAAGAACTCGGCAGTGTCGATGGCCTCCTGCACGCTGCCGCGCGCCTCGCGCAACGGTTTGCCCATCTCGCGCGTCACGAATCGCGACAAGTTCTCCTTCGTCTCGCGCAGCAGGTTCGCGAGTCGTTGCAGCACCTGGGCCCGCACCGGAGCGGGCACGGCCGCCCAGCGGGGTTGTGCCTCCCGCGCGACTTCGCAGGCGTGCTCGACGGTTTCCCGGTCGCTCAGCGGGGCGATGGCCACCACGTCGTCACGCCAGGCGGGGTTGCGGCGGACGAAGGTCTCCGTCGTGGTAGTGGGGGCGCCGGCGATCCAGTTGGAGACGACCAGCGTCGGGGGCAGACCGTCCTGGGGTCGCGTGTCCATACCACAGCGTGACCTCGGATCCCGGTGAGCCGCAACCCCGCAGCGAAAGCTGTCTGGCCAGGGCGGGTCGCACCGGCTAACACCGTGGGCATGAAGGCACTCGTCATCGGTGCGGGCGGGATGGGTCGGGCGGCAGCGTGGGACCTTGCTCGCCAACCGGGGATCGAGCTGGTGCGTCTCGTCGATCGCAGCACCGATGCTCTAGTCGCGGCGGAGCGCCAGCTGGCCCGGGCGCTGGTCGCCGGGGCGCAGGGCTGCCCTCCGGCCCGCATCGAGACGGAACCGTTCGATCTCGATCGCGGCGAGGCGCTGGCGCCGCTGCTCACCGGCTTCGATGTGGCGCTGTCAGCGGCCGACTATCGCTACAACGCGGCGCTCACGCGTGCTGCCATCGCCGCCAAGACACACCTCTGCGATCTCGGCGGCAATCTCCCCGTCGTGCACGAACAGCTGGCGCTGCACGACGAGGCGCAGCGGCGGGGGATCACTGTCGTGCCCGATTGCGGACTGGCGCCGGGGCTGGCCTGCCAGCTCGCGGCGCTCGGGGTCGAGCGCCTCGACTCGACCGATTCGGTGAAGCTGCGGGTGGGCGGCTTGCCTGCGCATCCGCGACCGCCCCTCGGGTACAAGCTGGTCTTCTCCGTTCGCGGCTTGACGAACGAGTACCTCGAGACCACGGAGGTCGTACGAGACGGCGAGCTGGTGCGGGTCCGTTCGCTGGACGACCTGGAGACGGTGGAGTTTCCTCCACCGTTCGGGACGATGGAGGCCTTCAATACCTCCGGTGGGGCCTCGACATTGACCCGGACTCTGCGCTCGCGCGTTCGCCACCTCGACTACAAGACGATTCGCTATCCGGGGCACTGTGCCTTCTTCGCGGCGCTGCGAGATCTCGGGTTTCTGGCAGAGCGTTCGACGCTGGCCACGCCCGGGGTGGTGCCGCGGGAGTACACCGAGCGGCTCCTCGAGGAGGCGCTGCACGACGCCACGGACACGGATGTCGTGCTGATGCGCGTCGAGATCAGCGGGCACCGCAATGGCGAGGCGGTGCGGCAGATCTTCGAGATGATCGATCGCCACGACCCGCAGACGGGGCACTCGGCGATGGCGCGGAGTACGGGATACAGCGCGGCGGTGGTCGCGTACATGCTGGCGGCGGGGGCGATTCGCGAGCGCGGAGTGGTCCCGGGCGAGCAGGCGCTGCCCCTCGAGGAGTACCTCGCGGCGGTGCGAGCGCGGGGGCTCGATATCAGCGAGCGGGTGGAGGTGTCGTGACCGGATCCCGTCACCGGTGTGGCCGGCACGGGTGGGGATCGGTGCGCGAGGGATGCCGTGGCGGATCGGGGAGCGCCGCTGGCGAGTGCGGCGCGGCGACCGGCCGTCGAACTGCGGGCGAGATGGAGCGTGAGAGGGGCGAGCGGAGCGCGACGTTGCGTGCGGTGGACGAGCGAGGCGCCGGCGCGCGTTGGGTCGATGGGGCCGCGGAACGCGGGGGTCGTGAGCGGAGCGCGCCGGGGCGCGCCTGGCTGCTCTCCACGATCCGGAGCGGTGTGGGGATCCTGCTGGTGGGCTGTGCCTCCGCCGCGACTCCGGTGTCGCCGGCATCTGTGGCTTCACCGTCGGAACCGTCCGCTGCGGCGGGCGGTTCCGCGACGAGGGCTCCGCAGGAGCCCCCCACCCCGGAGCCGTCCGGACAGACTGCCGCGACCACGAGCGAGACGCTCCCGAAGGTGGAGCATGCCGCGACCGAGCGGCCTCCGGACGCTTCCGCGGGCGACGAGTCTGCTCCGGAGCCGACGCCACGGTGTCCCGAGGAGATGGCGCTCGTGCGGCGCCCGCAGGGGCCCTACTGCATCGACCGCTGGGAAGCCACGCTGATGCTGGTGGAGGGGGACGGGGAGCGGCGGTGGCCGGGCAATCGCTTTCCCGACGCGGTCGAGCATCGCGTCCGCGCGGTGAGCGAACCCGGGCAGAAGCCCCAGGGCTACATCAGCGGCGAGCAGGCCGGCTGGGCCTGTGAGCGGGCGGGCAAGCGCCTGTGCGAGATCGACGAATGGGTGCGCGCCTGTCGGGGACCGCGCCTGACGACCTATCCCTACGGGGACGAGCGACAGCCAAACCAGTGCAACGACCGCTACAAGATCATCGACCGGCACCCAGTCGTGCGCCTCTACCGGAAGGAGGAGGGGCGTGACGCTGATCCGCAGGGCATGTGGCACCCCCGCTGGATGAACGACCCGCGGCTGCACGAGTACGATCACACGGTGACGCCGACCGGCGAGCGGCGCGAGTGTACGAACGAGCTCGGCGTGTTTGACATGGTGGGCAACCTGCACGAGTGGGTGGCGGATCCGGAGGGCACCTTCTTCGGCGGGTTCTTCATGGACACGTATCAGAACGGTGAGGGCTGCGAGTACCGCACCGTCTTCCACCCGATCGGGTACCACGACTACTCGACGGGCTTTCGTTGCTGCGCCGACCCAGAGTGGGAACGAGGCTTGCGCAATTGAAGCGCTGCTCGCCGAGGTGACAATCTGGCAGGCCCGCAGCTCCCCCCCTCCGCGACGTTGCCAATTTGGCGCAGGCGGGACATCCGCGGCTGTGTTCTCGGCGGTGAACCCCCGGGGTCGATTGGCATGGTCCTCGCTTTGGATCCTGGGAGATGAACTCGGACACCGTCGTTCGCTGGGGAGCGCTGACGCTCGTCGCCACCGCTGGGTTGGCGGCCTACTTCGTTGCGACCCCGAGCCCCGACGTGGGCGAGGAGGCAGTGTCTCCCGCGGCGTCGGCGACTGCCCCGTCGGAGACTGCTTCGGTGGGCGCTGCTCTCGCGGAACCCCCGCTCGCCGGCGTCGACTCCGCCGCTGTCCCCGCGCCTTCGGTGCCAGGCGCTGACGAGGCCCCCGTCCCCGCGCCCCGAGCGGCCGCTGTCGCTCCACCTCCCCCGCGCCGGCGCCTGTCCCCCTCACCGCCAAGCCTGGCGGTCGACCTGCCGATCGTCGACGTGGACACGGTGGAGCCGGTCGGCGCAGTGCCGGTGGCCACGGCGGCGTCTCGCGCTCCCGAACCGCCGGGACCCTGCGGGGGGGTCCTGGTGCGTCTGATCACCGCCAGCGACGACCCCAGCTGGGCGTTCGCCACGATCGCGGACGGGCCGGGAAAGCCGCCCCGCGTGCGGCGCGTGGGCGATCCGGTGGCTGCCTGGCGCGTGGAGTCGATCGAATGGGATCGCGTCTGGTTACGCAGCGGCGCGGCGCGGTGCCCGGCCGGGATCCACACGGGGGCGCGCGAGGGGCAGCTCGTGGTGGGGGTCGATCCCAGCGAGGAGCAGGGGCCGCTGATGGCGGCGGACGACACGGCTCCCCCGTGGCACGTTCCGGCTGACGTGGCGGGGGCGATCCGGCAGCGCTCGGCGACCGAGTTCGTGATCGACGAGCGCGCGATCGCCACCATTTTCGAGCGCGGTCCGGACCTGCTGGCGGGGGTAGAGTTCAACCCCGTGAAGGACTCGGAGGGTGTTGTCGGTGTCGCGCTCGACGTGATCCCGGCGCACTCGCTGCTCGACCGGCTGGGCATCGAGAAGGGCGACATCGTCGTGGCGCTCAACGATCACCCGGTGCTCACCCTGGACGCCGCGATTGCGGCTCTGGGCGACGCTCGCACTCGCGCCGCATTGGTGGCGAGCCTGCAGCGGGGTGGCGAACCGTTTGCGATCGACGTGGCGATCGAGAAGTAGGGGTGCTCGACGTGACGTGGCGGACCGCACCTCCCCACTCCGCGAGTCGGACGGAAGTACCGATCCTGCCGCCGGCTCTTCTCGTCGTGCTGGCCTGCACTCTCTTCGCCTGCCGGACGGAGTCGAGCGCTCGGCACGAGGCACCCCCCGGAGCCAGCGCCGCCGCGGCAACGCCGCCGACCTCCCACGCCCCCAGCGTCTCGGCGCCGTCGGCCCTGACGACGCCGACGACGGCGCCAGCGTCGAGTTCTCCCCGTCGCGTCGTCGAGACCTGGCTCGAAGGAACCTGGCACGGATCGGCCAGCGTCTACGCAGACGTCGTGGATGACCATCAGACCTACGATCGCCGCGAGGTGCAGCTGAGCGTGACGGAGGATGGCCAGTTCGAGGTCACCATGCAAGCTGGCAACACTCCAGGAGGTCGTCTCCGACAGGTGTCTCGACGCTGTCAGGCGGTGGGACACCTGACCCAGAAAGAGCGCGTCGTCGTCCTCCATGTCGCTGTGTCCTCTTGCAGCGCGGCGCCGACGGGTACCCAGGCCAAAGCCAGGATTGTCCGGGTCAACGAGTGCCTCGCGCAGTGGAACACGCTCGAGGGCACCATGCCCTACGAGGTTGGGCAGATCGCCCTGCGGCGGGAAGGGTGCCGGTGAGGGATCGCCCACCGGGACCAGTGCGGCGCGAGTCTGCGCGCGCCGCGGTCACTCGGCATCGAGTCGATACGTGTAGCCGTATCCCTCCTCGAAGATGACCTCGACCCGGGAAGGGTTGTCCTGCAGATCGCTCGAGTCGGCGCAGATCACCACGTGCCTGCCTGCCGGCACGTCGAACGTGGCCGTCTCCCCGGCGGCGACCTCGCCCACTGGTTCGGCGTTCACGAAGACGAACTGACGCACCGGGTAGCTACTGACGATGGTCAGCGTCGGCGTTGGCTGGTCGATCGGGGTGCGGTCGAGGGCCCTCGATGCTGGCGGCTGGGTCGCGAGCTCGGGGTGTGGGGAGCGCTGCTGCGGCGAGGCGCCGGTGACAGGGTGACGGTGCCCGGGGCGACAGCCGGCAGCCAGGACGAGGGCCCCGACGCTGATGACTTCGAAGGGGTGCACCCCGGTGTCTTACCCTGTTTTTGCTGGTGCGCTGCCCGGGGGAACCTGGTCGCGTTCTCGTCCGGGAGGCGATGCGGAAAGAGGGGGGCACCCCGAATGGGGTGCCCTCGTCTCGTGAACGCCGTCTCCTCGCGAGCCATTCCTCGCGCGTGGAGCGCTTGGCGGTGACGCGGTTACTTGCAGGCGGGGTTCTGCTTCAGAGCGTCGAGCGCCGTCTGGCAGGCGGTCTTCAGCCCAGCGCGGGTGGCAGGCTCCTTGGCCATGTCCTTCCACGCATCGCGATTCTGCTTCATCGCTTGCTCCATCGCCGGCCGCCCCGCCTCGGGTACGTCCTTGAGACAGGCTTCGAACTTCGTCAGGTAGTCGTCGCACTCCTGAACGCCGATCTTGTCGCCGCCGCCTGCCGCTTCGCCCTTGGCGGTGTCGCCTTCGGCCTTCGAGGCTTCCACCGTCTTGTCCACGTCCGATGCGGCCTCTTCCTTCTTGCCGCAAGCGCTGCAGGCCAGTCCAATGGCGACGATCAGGGTGATAGCTGTCTTCATGTCATGCTCCTCGTGTCGGTAGAGTCGTACCCACAACCCCAGCGGAGGGGTCGTACCACTGCCCGCCGGCGGCTGCGATGCCATCGTGCGGCGCGAGTCCGGGGGCGCCCCGTGCATGTGGCGTGCCGACCCGGCAGGCGCGTTCAAAGCAGCAGAGAAACGCGACATATCCCGAGGAATTGGGTCCCCCGGGGGTTCGTTCGCCCGGCCAGTGCGACCCGCGACTGCGACAGTCCTGCGACCGCTGTTGCAGATTGCCGTGTCCCCGCTCGAGGGTCGTGACAGAGACGAGGGGCGAAGCCCCGCCCCCGCCCTGCGACCGTGACGTGGGACAGTCAGGACACGACTCCGGCTCGGGGGCGGGGCGCCACGCCAGCCATTGGCCGTGACAGGGCCACCCCGGTGGGGGCATCGTCCGGGTCGAGGAGGTTCTCATGCGACTGCTCGCGATGTCCGCACTCATCTTGCTGTCACTCCGGGTTTGCGAAGGAGGTGACCGCGAGCAAGCGCCGTCCCCGCCCGCCACGCCGAGTGCCAGCATGTCAGCCCAGTCTGCGGCCAGCACGAAAGCCGCCATCGGGGCGCGTCTGGGACCCGGGCTTGGCGGCACCATCGTGACCGTCGGGGACTATGCGGTCGAGGTGCTGCTCTTCCACGACGGTCGTCTCGAGGCGCACGTGACGACCCGCGATGGCATGCTCGTGATGCACCCCCTCAAGGATCGGGTTGCCGTGACCGTGCGCGGACAGGGGGGGACGCGGCAGCGGGTGCAGCTGGCGTGGTCCAAGCCTCGCGCGCACTACCTGGGGCGCGCGGATACCGCGCTCGAGCCGGGCGCCATCGAAATCGATCTCGAGGTGAAGGGGCGCGTGTCGAAGGCGGAATTCGACAACGCGGCGCTGGCCTACGACCCCGTGATCGGGGGTTCGGTGCTGGCCGCCGGAGCGCACACGGTGGAGCTCACCGCGGGAGTGGATGGGGCCGTGGAAGCCGTGCTGCGGGACGCGGCTGGGGTCGAGTTGGGTGCCGACGCCGGCGCGAGCCTCGCGGTCGATCTCCCGGTTCAGGGCGCGACTTCCCACGTGAAGCTCGCCTGGGATGCGGCGCGTGCCACCTGGGTCGGTCGCGTCGACGCTGGAGCAAAGTTGGTGCCAGGCCGTGTCCAGGTCGAGCTCAAGCTTGACGGCAAGTCGGCGACTGGAGGGCTGGCCCGGTTCGTGCCCCAGGCCCGGGCCACCCATGGCGGGCGCGTGCTGATGGCCGGCGACTTCTCGGTGGAGCTCGTCTCGGGGGCCAACGGCGCGATCCAGGCGTTCGTGACCAACCTCCGCGGCGAGGCGGAGACCCAGGGGGATCTCACACTCATGCTGGCGGTCGACGGGAGACCTGGCGTGAAGCTCGAGTGGGACGCACCGAGCCTCTCGTATCGAGCGAAGCTCGACGCAGGCGTTGACCTTTCCGCCAAGCCGCTCAGGTTGGCACTGGACGCGTGCTGTGGCCGCTCCGCAGTTGGCGCCGTGGTGGGACTGTCCGCGGACGCTCGGGTTCGGGCCCGAGCACGCGCCGCTGCCGCCGCGGATCTCGGCGGACAGGGACGTGCCAGCGCGCAGGCCGGCGCGGCGCCCCGAGTGGGAGCGAGCGCCGAGGCGAAGGCGTCGCTCGCCGCACCCAAGCCCGACGTCGGCGGGCAGGTGCGCGCACCAAGCGTGAACGCAAGGGCGAGCACGAGCAGGAGCGGCGGCACCCGGGTCGGGGGCAAGGCGGGCTTCAGCCTCGGCACGAACACGAAGAGGTAGCGGGAGCCTTTGTCAAGAAGGCATGGCTTCTGCCAAAAAGGCAGAAGCGTGCCAAAAAGGGCTACCCGCCGCCAAATGGGAGATGCGCAGGGGTGCGCCTGCGGCTTCGCGTGGCAGTCCGGTGCGACCAGCGCGGAGGTGGTCCGGCGGAGACCGTTCTCAGAAGACGAAGGTCGCGCGGCCCTGCACGAGGCCCGCGGTGCTGGCCTTGCCGGTTGCGTCGTGGAGGGCGTCGCCGGGGAGCAGCAGCGCACCCTCTAGGTCGGCGAAGAAGTGGCGGTAGTACTGCCACGTCACGCGCCCGTCGAACTCTACCCCGTAGAGGAATCCCGGATCCCCACCCCGATAGTTGCGATCTTCCCCACCGGCGGAGCGAGCGCGAAGGGACTCGAGCGGATCGACGAGCCCGTCGGCGGTCCACGCAAGCAGGACCCCGCCGCGCAGCGTCCAGTCGTCCGCGGGTCGCACATCGACCTGAGGAAAGAAGGCGACAGCATTGGTGAAGGCGCCCTGCGAGTCGAGCCGTTGAGCAACCACGCTCGAGCTCGAGGGGGTGCTGACCGGGGTCAGGGGAAGGGGGCTCGTGTCGGCGGCTGCGGCGGCGTGAGCGCTGCGCGCGGACTGATACGCCAGTACGTGCTCGAACAGCAGCAGTCCGACGTTGGCGTCGGGCGCGAAGGAGAAGCGCGCCAGATCCGAGTCTGGGCTGGGATCGCCGTCACCCGAGGCGTAGTCGACCTCCAGGTATGCCGTCCACACGGGCTCATCCCATCGGGCCACGAAGCGGGCACCGAACTGACGAATGCGCTGGCGTCGCGAAGGTTCACCCGTGAGGGGGGCAAAGGCCAGGGAGATCTCGCGTGTCCGCCCCGTCAGGTACGCTGCCTCGAGCCCGACACTGAGCTCGTAGACGGAAGCCTCGAGAACCGTGCTCACGGTACCGACGAGCGTGTCCGTGTCCGTCCCCCACGCCACACTACCCCGCACGTGGGCGTCATAGAGCTGCTCCAGGGTGGGCAGCGGTGCCAGGTAGCGCGAGTGGAGGCCGACCCGGTGGAGCGCGCCGGTGCCGAGTCGGTCGTCGCCCTGGGTCGGCAGATCGTAGTGGGGCGAAAGGCTGAGACCGCGTTCGTCCTGCTGCGAGTCCGCGTCGAACGCGTGCAGCGGGCGCAGCGTCAGCTGGATCCGGTCGACCGTGTCGCCCAGGTGGGCGCGGCCGAAGCGGTTGGCGCGCCCTTCGCCGTCAGCGGCGAGGACCGTGCTCCCATCCACCGTGGCCTGACGTCCCACGCGGAGCCGCCCCACTGGTAGCCAAGCCTCGCCGTAGGCATGACGCAGCTCCGCAGCGTTGCCGGCCACGACGCCGAGGTCGTAGCTCGCCGGATCCCCGCGGTCCCCGGTGCGGTAGACGATCCCTGCCCGCCCGAGACCCGGAGATTGCTCCTCGAGGCTCGACGCTGCGGCGCCTGATCCCCAGAGGATGCCGGGGAGGGCGTCGACGTCGAGGACGACGCGCACCGTCTCGTCGTGATCCGCAGCGAAGTGAGTGCGCAGGCGCTGCTCCACCCACGTGGCGCGGTGCCCTTCCAGGTCGTAGCTGGCCAGGTGGATGGCGTCCGTCCGATACTCGGCGGCCAGTTCCAGGCCCGTATCGCCCACGGCGCGCCGCAGTGGCAGCTCCACCGCAGTGGGGTCCGACCATGGCTCGGCGTGGGCGAGCCCGCTCACGGCGATCGCCACGACACCCGCGGCAACCCCAAGTCTCCAGCGAACTGGCTTCGAGCGGCACTGCATGGGCGTACCTTAACCCGGTGGCGGGCCGTGGCGGCGGGTGTCGACTGCGCACACTCGAACACATGCGCCTACATGCGCGCCGGGTCGTCGTGGGTACCGATGCTCGCAACGCTTCGCGATCATTTGGCTGATGCTAGAGTCGCCGCGATGCGAGTTCTCGTCACTGGCGGAGCGGGCTTCATCGGGTCCAGCGTAGTGGACCGGTTGCTGGGCGAGGGCCACATGGTGGCCGCCTTCGACAGCTTCGACCCGTACTACGACCCCGCCCAGAAGTGGCGCAACGTCGCCGCTGCCCAGCGCCACAGCGAGTATCGCCTGATCGAAGGAGACGTCCGGGATCGGCCGGCCGTCGATGCGGCCTTCGCGACCACGCAGCCCGACGTGGTGGTGCACCTCGCCGCGCGCGCCGGGGTCCGCCGCAGCGTCGAGCAGCCGGCGAGCTACGTCGAGACCAACGAGCTGGGGGGCCTGCACGTGATCGACGCCTGCTGGCAGGCGGGCAACGTGCCGATCGTCTTCTCTTCGACGTCCAGCGTGTACGGTGGCAAACCTCCGCCCTTTCGCGAGGTGGACGCGGCGGAGGTTCCGCTCTCGCCCTACGCCGCCAGCAAGCGCGCGAGCGAGCTGATGGTCCAGACCTACCATCACCTCCACGGACTGCCCGCTGCCATCCTGCGCTTCTTCACCGTGTACGGTCCGCGGGGTCGCCCCGACATGGCGTTCTGGGGCTTCACTCGCGCGCTGCGTCAGGGGGAGATCCTGCGACTCCATGGCGAGACGACGGCGCGCGACTTCACGTATATCGACGACATCGTCGACGGCGTGCGGGGCGCGATCGACTGGGTGCGGAGCGAGGCCCGCTGCGACACCTTCAACCTTGGGCGGAGTGAGCCGACGCGGGTTCGCGAGCTGATCGAGAAGCTGGCGGCGGCGCTCGGCGTTGAAGCACGCATCGAGGTGGGGGAGCTCCAGCCCGGTGAATCTCACGTTACCGCGGCCGATGTGACGAAGGCGGGCGCCGCCTTCGGCTACGCCCCGCGGCGCCACCTGGACGATGGAATCGCGGGCTGGATCCGCTGGGTAGACGAGTCCTCCGAGGCCCCCGAGGCGCTCCGCCAGCGGTGATCATGAAGGTCGCACTTGCGTCCGGATGGGGGATTGGTAGTGCAATTCGTGCCGATCGGACCTGCGCGCCCGCCGGCCATCTGAGAAGCATCGAGGAGGTGCATGGCTTCAACTAGCTCAACGCTGCCGCGGGTAGTCATCGAGGGGGTCACGCCCCAGCTCGAGGGGGGGCGCTATCCCGTCAAGCGCATCGTGGGTCAAGCCGTCGAGGTGGGGGCCGACGTCTTCATGGACGGTCATGGGTTGATCGGTGCGCGGGTGCTCTACCGGCGGCACGGGGATCGACGCTGGCGGGACTGCGCGCTGGAGTACGACTTCGCGGCGGACCACTGGTCGGGTTCATTCGTGTTGGATGCGGTGGGACGCTGGCAGTTTCTCGTCGAGGCGTGGCCAGACCGCTTCCGCACTTGGCGCGAGAACCTGAAGAAGTTCCTTGCTGCGGACGTCGATGTGACCGTCGAGCTGGTCGAGGGCGCGCTGCTCCTGGAGCAGGGCCTGGAGCGACTACCCAAGGATTTCCGTCCCACCGTTCGCGAGGCGGCGACGCGGCTCGCCGACGAAACGCTCCCCACTCCAGAGCGGGTGGCGGTCGCGCTCTCGGATCGCCTTCTCGAGCAGGCACACGGGCCGCTCCTCGCGGGAGACGCCGCTCGCTCGATCTCCCTCGAGATCGTGGCGGACCGGGAGCGCGCCGGCTTCGCTGCCTGGTACGAGCTGTTCCCCCGATCGCAGGGCAAGGTTCCCGGGCAGCACGGCACCTTCCGGGACGCGCAGGAGCGGCTCCGCGAAGTCGCCGAAATGGGCTTCGATGTCATCTATCTCCCGCCCATCCACCCGATCGGGAAAGTTCACCGCAAGGGTCGCAACAACTCCCGCACCTGCGAGCCGGGGGACGTCGGCAGCCCCTGGGCCATCGGCTCCGATGAAGGGGGGCACGACGCCATCCACCCAGAGCTGGGCACGCTCGAAGACTTTCGGAGTCTGGTCCGCACGGCGGCGGAGCTCGGCATGGAGATCGCTCTCGACTTCGCGCTGCAGTGCGCGCCGGACCACCCCTGGACCAAGGAGCATCCCGAGTGGTTCTTCGTGCGTGCCGACGGATCGATCCGCTACGCGGAGAATCCCCCGAAGAAGTACGAGGACATCTACCCGCTCAACTTCTGGTGCGACAACCGCGAGGAGATGTGGGCGGCCTGTCGGGACCTCCTGCTGTACTGGGTCGAGCAAGGGGTACGTTGCTTCCGGGTCGACAATCCCCACACGAAGCCGCTGGCGTTCTGGGAGTGGGTGATCCGCGAGGTGCAGCGCGAGCACCCCGACGTCCTCTTCTTCGCCGAGGCGTTCACCCGCCCGAAGCGGATGTACGGGCTTGCCAAGCTCGGCTTCACCATGTCGTACACCTACTTCACCTGGAAGAACGCGAAGTGGGAGCTGGCTCCGTTCCTGGCCGAGGTGACGAGCCCCGAGGTGGCGGAGTTCTATCGGCCCAACTTCTTCCCCAACACGCCGGACATCCTGCACGAGTACCTGCAGCACGGGGGACGGACTGCGTTTCGGGTGCGATTGCTGCTCGCCGCCACCGCCAGTCCCCTCTACGGCATCTACTCTGGGTACGAGCTCTGTGAAAACACTGCCGTGCGTCCGGGCAGCGAGGAGTACCTGAACTCCGAGAAGTACGAGATCCGGGTCCGCGACTGGAACGCCCCGGGGAACATCAACGCGGACGTTCGCTTGCTGAACGGGATCCGCCGCGCCAACCCGGCCCTACAGCAGCTGGACAACCTGCAGCTGCTCGAGTGTTCCAGCGACCACCTGATCGCGTTCCGCAAGCACGCGCCCGGCAACGACCTGATTGTCGTGGCCAACCTCGACCCCCACGGTGCCCACGACGGCATGGTGGAGGTCCCGCTCGATCAGCTGGGCATCGGAGAACACCAGCCCTACGAGGTCGAGGACTTGCTCGACGGGGCGCGCTACACTTGGTGCGGCAAGCGCAGCTACGTCAGACTGGACCCGGCGGAGCGTGTCGGGCATGTTCTGCTGGTGAAGAGGCGCGGGTGATGGGCAGCGATCCTCGGTGGTACCAGGACGCCATTTTCTACGAGCTGCGCGTGCGGTCGTTCTTCGACAGCGACGGCGATGGCATCGGCGACCTGCAGGGGTTGACGGAGAAGCTCGACTATCTGCAGGACCTGGGCGTCACGACCCTGTGGCTGCTCCCCTTCTACCCTTCGCCCTTGAAGGATGACGGCTACGACATCGCCGACTACGTCAACATCCACCCGGAGACGGGGAGTCTGCGTGACTTCAAGCGCTTCCTGCGGGAGGCGCACCGGCGAGGGTTGAAGGTGGTGACGGAGCTGGTGCTCAACCACACCTCGGATCAGCACCCCTGGTTTCAGCGGGCGCGCCGCGCCCCGAAGGGGAGCCGTTACCGCAACTGGTACGTGTGGTCGGACGACCCGACGCAGTACAGCGAAGCCCGGATCATCTTCACCGACTACGAGACGAGCAACTGGGCTTGGGATCCCGTCGCCAAGCAGTACTACTGGCACCGGTTCTTCTCGAACCAGCCGGACCTGAACTACGAGAACCCGGAGGTCCGGAAGGCGATCAAGCAGACGGTGGACTTCTGGCTCGGGCTCGGGGTGGACGGTCTGCGGCTCGACGCGGTCCCGTACCTCTACCAGCGGGAGCGCACGTCCTGTGAGAACTTGCCGGAGACCCATTCGTTCCTGAAGGAGCTCCGCGCTCACGTGGATGCTAGCTTCGGCGATCGCATGCTCCTCGCCGAGGCCAACCAGTGGCCCGAGGACGCCGCCGCGTACTTCGGCGATGGCGACGAGTGCCACATGGCGTTTCACTTCCCCATCATGCCGCGGCTCTACATGGCTCTGCGGATGGAGGACCACTTTCCCATCCTCGACATCCTCGAGCAGACGCCCCAGATCCCCGAAACCGCGCAGTGGGCGATCTTCCTCCGCAACCACGACGAGCTGACCCTCGAGATGGTGACCGACGAGGAGCGCGACTACATGGTCAGCGCCTACGCCGGAGACCCGCAGGCGCGCATCAACCTCGGGATCCGGCGACGCCTCGCGCCGCTGCTCGAGAACAACCGCAAGCGCATCGAGCTGATGAACGCGCTGCTCTTCTCGCTGCCAGGGACGCCCGTCCTCTACTACGGCGACGAGATCGGTATGGGCGACAACATGTACCTCGGTGATCGCAACGGTGTGCGCACGCCGATGCAGTGGAGCCCAGATCGCAATGCGGGTTTCTCCCGCGCGAATCCGCAGAAGCTCTTTCTGCCTCCGGTCACCGACCCGGAGTATCACTACGAGGCGACGAACGTCGAGACCCAGCAGCGCAACCCGAGCTCGCTGCTCTGGTGGACGAAGCGGATCGTTGCGCTCCGCAAGCAGTATCACGCGTTCGGCCGAGGCACCTTCGAGCCGTTGCGCTCCGCCAATCGCCGCATCCTGTCGTTCATTCGGCGCTACGGCGACGAGGTCCTGCTGGTGCTCATCAACCTGTCCCGCTTCTCCCAGTACGTCGAGCTCGATCTCTCCGAGTTCGCGGGAGCCAGCGTGCGGGAGCTCTTCGGACACGTCGAGTTTCCCCCGGTCGCGGCGCGACCCTATCTTCTGACCGTGGGTCCGCACGGCTTCTACTGGTTCGAACTCGCCCGCGCGACAACCCCGGGGAGCGCCCGAAAAGAGGACACGATGATGCCCGAGCTGAGTGTCGTAGGGACGTGGGATCAGGCTCTCCGCCCCCGGGGGCGTGCCCGCGCGCTCCTCGACAAGGCGTTGCCGAGCTACCTGGCCGGACAGCGCTGGTTCCGGAGCAAGGCGCGGCCCATCAAGGCGGCCAAGTGCGTCGATGCGGTGGCGCTGGGAGAGGTTGGTGGCGGCGCGCACCTCGTCTTCATCGAGGTGACCTACGCGGAGGGCGATCCCGAGACCTACGTGCTGCCGGTGGGCTTCCTCTCCGGTGGGACCGCCGGCCCCCGGGCGCTGGCGCGCCTGAGCTGCCACGGCAACGGAGAAGACCAGGACGGCGTGCTCGTCGACGTCTCCGACGATCCACGCCTGCCGCAGGCGCTGCTGGATCTGGCCGTTCGGCGCAAGCGGTTGAAAGGCAAGAGCATCGAGCTCCGCGGTGTTCCCGGGCGAGCGCTCAAGGAGCTAAGGGGCGAGACGCTGCCGACCGCGCGCGCGTTGGGGGTCGAGCAGAGCAACACGTCGTTCGTGTACGGGGACCAGTTCATCGGCAAGCTGCTGCGCAAGGTGGAGGAAGGCGAGAGCATCGAGCTCGAGGTGCTTCGGCAGCTGGAGGGGGGCGAAGCGCACGTCCCAACCCTCGCGGGTCACGTCGAGATCGGGGACTCCGGTGACAACGTGTCCACGCTGCTCATCGTGCAGCGGTTCCAGCCCAATCACGGGGATGCGTGGGGGCACACCGTGGACGAGGTCCAGCGTTTCTTCGAACGGGTACTGACCCTGCAGGGCGCGGCCGAGCCGCCGCGTACCCCCGCGAGTCTGCTCGAGATGGTCACCAAGAAGCCGCCGCCCGCCGTCGCCGAGGCGATCGCTGGGTACCTGGACGTCGCGCGACTGCTCGGCAAGCGCACCGGTGAGTTGCACTGGGCGCTGGCTGCGGCAGGCGACGAGCACCCGTTCGCTCCGGAGAAATGGACGGCCCTCGCTCGCCGCTCCTTCTATCAGTCGGTGCGCAATCTGGGTTCGCGGAGTCTCAGCGAGCTGCGCGCCCACAAGGACGCGCTTGCGGGGGCCGAGCTGGAGCTCGCAAAGACCGTGCTCCGTCGTGAGCGTGAGGTCAACGCCAGACTCAAGGCGATCGTGGACTCGGCCGTCGATGGCCGGCGCATTCGCTGTCACGGGGACTACCATCTGGGGCAGGTCCTGAACACGGGCACCGATTTCGTCATCATCGACTTCGAGGGGGAACCGCAGCGCACCCTCGCGGAGCGGCGCCGCAAGCGGTCGCCCCTGGCCGACGTGGCGGGGATGCTCCGCTCGTTCCACTACGCCGTCTTTGGCGTGCTCACCGGCGACATGCCAGGCAGCAACGTGCGCCCGGAGGACATCCACCTTCTCGAGCCTTGGGCGGACGCCTGGTACGGGTGGGTGGGCAGCGCTTTCCTCGGTGCCTATCTCGAGGTCGTCGAGCCGGCGGACATTCTCCCGAGCACGCCCGAGGGGCTGGCGTTGCAGCTCGATGTGCAACTCCTCGAAAAGGCGCTCTACGAGGTCAGTTACGAGTTGAACAACCGTCCCGACTGGGTCGCGATCCCGCTGCGCGGTGTTCAGGCGGTGCTGGATTCGCAAGACGGACCCGCCGAGTAAGATGACGCGCAGATGTCGTGGTTTCGCTGGCGGGATCGCGGGCGGTGGGGACGGAGGCCATGGGTTCTGCGGTGCACCGGGCGTCCCGGCGGCCGGGTCGCGCGATGCGGGGACCCGCGCAATCCCATCCCCGGCGTGCTAATCCACGAGAGTTGACGAACGCCAGCGTGCTGCCTGCGCTGGGCAACGAGGGACGATCGGTGATGGACGCGGACACGCTGCAATTGGTTGGTGACTACGGCACGCTCGAGCGGATTCGCCACCTCGAGCACCACGATCCCCACAGCTTTCTGGGCGCCCACCCCGGGACGGTACACGGAGTCGAGGGCGTCGTCGTGCGAGCGCAGCACCCGACCGCGATCGGGTGCTTCTGCATCGTCGAAGGCGAGCCGTTCCACATGCACTCGCTGGGTGGGGGCGTGTTCTCGGTGTTCCTCCCGCGACGGACGCTCCCGCTCGCATACCACCACCGCTTCGTCTTCGAGGACGGCAACACCTGGGAGCGGGAAGATCCGTATCGCTTCGCACCGACCGTTGGCGAGCTCGATCTGTATCTGCTGGCGGAGGGCAATCATCGCGAGCTGTGGAACGTTCTCGGTGCCCGTCCGCTGACCATTGACGGGGTGGCGGGGACGAGCTTCTCGGTGTGGGCGCCGAGCGCCCGCCGCGTGAGCGTGGTGGGTGACTTCTGCGACTGGGACGCCCGCGCGTACCCGATGCGCGCGCTCGGCGGTTCTGGGGTGTGGGAGCTGTTCATCCCGGGTGTCGGGGTCGGCGCGCTCTACAAGTTCGAGCTGAAGACGCAGGAGGGGGCGCTGCGCCTGAAGACTGACCCGATGGCGCAGGCGATGGAGCTGCCCCCGGCGCAGGCTTCATGTGTCACCGAATCGAGCCACGAGTGGCAAGACGACGAGTGGATGCAGGCGCGGGCGCAGCGTGATGCGTGTCGTGCTCCGATGAACATCTACGAGGTGCACCTCGGCTCCTGGCGCCGCCTGCCCGATGAGGGGCATCGCTCGCTGTCCTACCGAGAGGCTGCGCCGCTGCTGGTCGAACATCTGCGTCAGTTCGGATTCACCCACGTCGAGCTGCTCCCTCTCGCCGAGCACGCGTTCTATGCCTCCTGGGGCTATCAGGTCACCGGCTACTACGCGCCCACGTCGCGCTATGGCACACCGGACGACTTCAGGTGGTTCGTCGACTACCTCCATCGCCACGGGTTTGGCGTCATCGTCGATTGGGTGCCTGCCCACTTCCCCAAGGACGACTTCGCGCTCCGGCGCTTCGATGGCACGGCGCTCTACGAGCACGAAGATCCGCGACGCGGGGAGCATCCCGACTGGGGGACGCTGATCTTCAACTACGGACGCCCCGAGGTGCGGAACTTCCTCGTCGCCAATGCGCTTTACTGGCTGAAGGAGCTCCACGTCGATGGGCTTCGGGTCGATGCCGTGGCGTCGATGCTGTATCTCGACTACAGCCGCGAAGAGGGCGCGTGGGTGCCGAACCAGCACGGAGGACGCGAGAACATCGAGGCGATCGAGTTCCTCAAGGCCACCAACCACATCATCAGTGAAGAGGTGCCTGGCGCCATCACCCTGGCGGAGGAGAGCACGTCCTGGTGGGGCGTGACGAAGTCGCCTCAGGAGGGAGGACTTGGCTTCAACCTCAAGTGGAACATGGGGTGGATGCACGACACGCTGCAGTACTTCCAGAAGGACCCGGTGCACCGAAAGTATCACCAGGACGAGCTCACCTTCTCCATGATCTACGAGTACAGCGAGCGGTTCATCAACTCGCTGTCCCACGATGAGGTGGTGCACGGAAAGGGGGCGCTGATCGAGAAGATGCCTGGCGACTGGTGGCAGCGCCTGGCGAATCTGCGCCTGCTGCTGGCCTACCAGTACACCCGCCCGGGCAAGATGCTCAACTTCATGGGTTTCGAGGTCGCGCAGCACAACGAGTGGAACCATGACAGCTCGGTCGACTGGCACCTGAGTGAGCAGAAGGACCGGCAGGGGCTGCAGCGCTTTCTGGTCGATCTGGGACAGCTGTACCTGGGCGAATCTGTGCTGTGGGAGCGGGACCCCGACCCCGAAGGCTTCGAGTGGATCGACTGTAGCGACCGAGAGAACAGCGTGCTGGCTTTCGTCCGCAAGGGCGCCAAGGAGCACGCAATTGTCGTGCTCAACATGACCCCCGTTCCGCGCGAGAGCTACCGCATCGGGGCATTCACCGCTGGCACCTACAACGAGGTTTTCTCCAGCGATGCCGCCGCCTATGGCGGGAGCGGCTTCGAGACGAAGAAGGCGCTGCAGACCGAGGACCTACCATGGCACGGGCGCGACCAGTCGCTCTGCCTGGATCTTCCTCCGCTGGGTCTGCTCGTGCTCAAGGCGCGGAATGGGCTGAAGCTGCTCACGGGGCATGACACGGAGTCGCCGGCGGAGGCGACGCCCACCGATCCCGACGCGCTGGGGGCCAAGGTGGCCAGCGTCCCGCCGTCCGCAGGTCCCACGGACGACGGCGACGTCGCGGACTGACTCGCGCGCACCCCTTTGCTTCGGGCAGGTCGCGTTGCTCGACGCGCGTCTACCGCTGCAACCACTCGATGACGAGCGGTGCGTGACCGTTCAGGTTGGCCTCGGTCCACCCACCGTCCACGGGGACCGTGCCAGCGCGGAACAGGCAGCTCGAGTCGCTGCAGTTGTCCAGCTTCCAGGCTGCCCAGCTGATGCCCTCGTCTTCCATCCACTGCAGGTACTCGACCGCCTCGTCCGTGCATACCGGGCCCATGTTGAGCCCGCCGTCGGCTGCGGTCGCTCCCCACTCGGTCGCGAAGATCGCGACGCCGCTATTCATCGCGCGGGTGGAGCCACCCATGATCCAGTCTGGCTTGTGGGTGCACGTGTAGAAGTGGAGGGTGTAAAGGAGGTTGCTGCCTCCCACCGGATCGTTGGCGGCCTCGTTCACGTCCTGCGACCAGATGCGCGTCCCGAGCACGATCGGGTTGTCTGGGTCGTGGGCCCGGATCGCGGCGACCACGCTCTCGTGGTAGGGCTTGAGCTCGGGTAGCCACTCCTGGTGGGTGGGCTCGTTGAACGTCTCGTAGATGACGTTGGGGTGGTCCCCGTAGCGCTGGGCGATGTCGTCGAAGAACGCCCGTGCCTCGGCGGGACGGGTCTCGTGGCTGTGCCAGTCGACGATGACGTAGACCCCGAGTTCGACGGCGTTCTCGATGATCCGTTCGACTTGGGCGCGTCGCAGATCGGGCTGCTGGCTATAGCTGTTGGACATCCGTCCGTTGCTGTCGTTGTCGCCCGCGCCCATCGCAGCTCGGATGAGTTGTACGTTCCAGTGGTCGCGCATCCACCGGAGGCCGTCGAGGCTCTCGGCGTACCCGTCGTTCTCGTAGTTGAGCCACATGCTGCTCACGCCCTTGAGCTGGACGGGGTCGCCATTCTGGTCGTGAAGCCGGTTTCCTTGCACCCGGAGCTGGCCGTGTCGAGCGACCGGGCTGCCCTCTGGTGCCCCCGTGCCCAGTGGCGGCGGATCCGGTAGCGGCGGGTTGAGGGGGAGAAGCTCGCAGTCGACCAGCTGGATCGAATCAACGAGAAGACGCGCGTCGGGCAGCGCGTCGATGGACAGCGCCAGGATGTGCCCGGTGTCCAGCGATCCCGGTACCCCGGGAGGTGCAGGCACGCCGCCGCCCGCGCCAGGAGCTCCGGCGGTGCCGGTCGCGCCTCCCTCCCCGCCGCCAGGTGGCACGGGATCGCCGGTGGCTGGCGCGAACTCACTCCACTCGACTGCAACGGTCTGCCACTCGCCGGTGACCTCGATCGGGGCGGCGGCGAGGCCGCGTGTTCCAGCCCCGTTGCTGGCATCGACGGAGTCGATCGTGATCTGGGTCGTGGCGGTGCCAGACCCGTCGTGGCGCACCGTGAGCTCGATGCCCGTGCAGCTCGAATAGTCGTGTCGCCGCAGCGGGGCGTTGGGAAACGAGAGGTTGGCGATCGCTCGCCCCGCCCGCGGCGTGACCTGCAGCGAGCGATCCCCGGCGGCCCCGCCCTCGACCACGCTCAACCCCGCGCCGTCTGCGTCGCTTGTCCAGTGCCCCTCGCCATCGGGGAGCCAGGCCAACAGATCCTGGTCCTCGAAGTCGTCCAGCGTCTCATCCTGAACGGTCGCCTCGATGGCCTCCAGCGTCGGTGGGTCCTGCGGGGGAGGGAGCGCCGGGAAGCCTTTGGACTCGGTGTTCTGGCTGCAGGCCGCAGCGATTCCGAGGAGAACGAGGGTGAAACCAGGGAAGACCGGGGTGCGCACGTGCTGAGTATGGCATCTGATGTGCCGTCCACAATGCATGGAAGCGGCAAGTTTCCCCACGTTCCATCGTCTCGGGATGACGTCCGATACTTTGCTGACCTGCCTCTCATCGAGGGCGCCTGGTGCGACGACTCGCTGGCGCTCGCGCGCTCGTCAGGGCTGGCGCCGGTCCTCATGGAACGTAGCCGCGCAGCTCGCTCGGCAGCTGTTCGGCGCTCGTGTCTCCAACCGGTGGCTCCCACGCGCTGTGGGTGTGCCAGAACAGGACGTTGCTCGTGGCGAGCTGCTGGCGATGCCCGATCACGGCTGCCAGCGCCTTCGCCGTGTACGTCAGCTCGAGCGAGACCCCGTGGGCGTCCGCCAGGCGTTGCGCCGCTCTTCCGCGATCGGTGGGGAATCCGTAGCCCTCGCCCAGGTAGCCAGCCTCGATGTGGAAGCGGTCCGGCGCGGGAGTGGCGACCAGGGCGCCGCGAGCGGCGAGCCAGGCGCGGGTTGCGGCAAGCTCGGTGGCGAAGCAGCCGTGGGTCGACGTGGGAATGTTGGACGCGCGGACGCACAGGACCCGGGTGGAAAGCTGTGTCAGCTCGAGCCCCAGCGTGAGACCGACCGCGGTGCCCATCGTACCCATCGCGACCACGATCCAGTCGGGCGCGGGCAGCGCGGAGGCCATGACCTGCTGTTCGAGCTCGAGCGCCGCATTGACATAGCCCAGGTTGCCGAGGGGTGCGGTGCCCCCACCGGGAATCACGTAGGGCGGTTCGGGACTTGCGGTCAGCTGGGCGATGGCGGCCGCTACCCCACCGGGGCCACCGACGAGCTCGACCGTGGCGCCGTGATGAACGTTGGCCAAGAGCTGCTGGCGTGTCTCTGCACCACCCCGTCCGTGCATCAACAGCAGGTGGCAGTCCAGTCCCAGCTGCCTCGCGTAGATGGCGGTGGCCGTGGCATGGTGGGAGCCCACCGCGCCGGCGGTGACCACCGCGGAGTGGCCTCCCGCGCGGGCGTCGGCCAGGAAGAACTCGAGCTTGCGCACCTTGCCGCCGCCGTAGGGTCGGGCGCTCTCATCGTCGTGCAGGATGTGGAAGGATCCGACGCCCAGTGCGGCGCCGAGCTCCGGATGGTGCCGTACCGGCGTCGGCAGGACCGCCAGGGGGAGGTGCGGCACGTGATCACGCAGCGTGGGTAGACGCTCGAACAGTGGCAGGGTCGGGGCGGCTTCCGCGGGGGATGGCGGGGAGGGGGGCGCGGCGAGCTGGCGAGCTCTCCCGAGCGGCTCCGGACGGCGATCCGGTGCGCTGGCCGGCAGGGATGCGTGAGGCGAACCACATGCGCTGGTAGCGAGGCCGAGCAGCAGCTCTCGGCGCCCGAAGCGAGTTGTGGACCGTTTTTGGTGCAACATCTCCCGGATTCACAACGCCGCTGTGCCGATGCTGATTCCGCGGAGTGGTGCCGGTATGCTGAGCTGGTGAGTGACTTCGTTCGAAGCCGGGAGGGGGAGGTCATTGCCGGGCGCTGGACGCTCGAGCAGCTGCTGGGCCGGGGGGGGATGGCCACCGTCTACGCGGCCCGCGACGCCGCGGGAACGGTCGCGGCGATCAAGGTGCTCCACTCCACGCTGGCTGCTCACGGTGATGTCCGTGAGCGCTTCTTGCGTGAGGGCTACGCGGCGAACCAGGTGGGGCATCCCGGGGCCGTGCAGGTCCTGGAGCACGGGACCGACGGTGAGGATCTCGTCTACCTCGTCATGGAAAAGCTCGAGGGCGAGTCGCTCGGGGAACGCTTCTTCGGGGGCGGCGGCTTCGATGTCCCGACCGTGCTCGACATCCTCGACCAGGTCCTGGATGTGCTCGTTGCCGCGCACGACAAGGGCGTGATTCATCGAGACCTGAAACCCGACAACCTGTTTCTGACCACCACGGGTCAAGTCAAGGTCCTCGACTTCGGGTTGGCCCGCTTGCTGGAGGGAGTGCCTGACGAGATCCGGACCAGGACCGGACTGACGATGGGCACTCTCGCCTACATGCCTCCCGAGCAAGCCCTCGGCAAGCGGGAGCTGATCGACGGTCAGGTGGACATCTATGCGCTCGGGGCCACGGCGTTCCGCCTCCTCGCCAAGCGCAAGATCCATCAGATCAAGGGTGACGCCGAGCTGTTGATGAAGACGGTGACGACCCCGGCGCCCGCCCTGGGGAGTGTGGCGCCGCACGTGCCCCTGGGTGTCTGCCAGGTCGTCGATGTGGCGCTTGGTTTCACCAAGCTGGATCGGTATCCGGACGCGCGAACCATGCAAACCGACGTGCGCGCCGTGAAGAATGGGGAGCCGCCACCGCACGCCAGCCAGCGCCTGAAGGGAAAGGGCAAGGCGGGCACGATGGTGATGTCGGCGATGCCCGACACGAGCGATGACCCGACCGTGATTCCAGCGTCGCGGATGGCGGTTGCGGGCAACGGGGCGCCAGGCGCGGGTGAGCCGACGTTCATGCCGACGTCGAGCGCAGGTGCTCCGGTGCCGGGTAGCGTGGGTGAGCCGACGTTCATGCCGACGTCGAGCGCGGCGCCCGGCGGGCCGTTGTCGGTGGGAGCGGTGCCGGGTCCGGGACTGGTGCCGGGTCCGGGACTGGTGCCGGGTCCGGGATCGGTGCCGGGTCCGGGATCGGTGCCGGGTCCGGGATCGGTGCCGGGTCCGGGATCGGTGCCGGGTCCGGGATCGGTGCCGGGTCCGGGATCGGGAGCGGGTCCGGGATCGGGAGCGGCCAGCTCCGCCATGTCGGTGCGGCAGCGCAGCTCGATGTCGCCGCTGGTGATCGCGTTGCTGGTTGGCGCCGCGCTATTCGCGCTGTTTGTCGTCGTGGTCGGGATTGGTGCCGGGCTGCTGCTCTGGATGTGAGCGGCGTCGTCGCCACCCCAGGGCGAGCGCTGGCGCGAGCAGCAGCCACGCGAGCCGGGCCGGCGTCGAGCCGCTGGCCCGGCAGCCACAGCCGCCGTCCTCGCTGGCTGCGGACGGATTGTCGCTGGCGGGCTCACTTCCGGTCCCCGGGTCTCGACCGCCGGTCCCCGGGTCTCGACCGCCGATCGCTGGCGGGGGTGGCGGCCCCTCGGTGCCGGGCGCCCCGCCTGGGGCGTCTGCGCTGTGCTCGTAGGCCCCCACGCTGGGCGGATCGGCACGCGAGAGGCCTTCGAGGTCGAAGTCGATCTCGAGCGGGACGCCGGCCCCACGGGCCGGCGAGTCGTCGGCGAGGTGGTAGTCGTCCGACGCCACGAACCCCGCTGCCTCGCGGGTCGTGAAGACGAGGTTGTTCGCTTCTTCCCAGTTCACCTCGTTGCCCGGTGCAATCTGTCCACTGGCCCCGACCACGAGGTTGTTCTTGGCGATGACCGCGCGCAATAGGTCGCTGTGTGCTCGGATCCCGTTGCGGCCGTAGTCGACCACGGTGTTGAAGTAGACCTCGTAGGTGGCGTCGGCGGCGGCGTCGCCGCCGTTGCCGTAGTTCATGTAGATGCCATCGCCGCCAAATCCCACGACCAGGTTGTTGTGGATGCGGCTGTCCTGTGCGCCCAGCACGAAGATGCCGTTGGTGGGTCCGTCCATCAGCACGTTGCCGTAGATCTCGCAGCTGCTGAACGTGCCGATCTGGAGTCCTTGCTGCTGGTACTCCTCACCGGCCAGACCCACGTTGCGGATCGTGTTGGCGTAGAAGGCGCAGTCGGCGCGCGCCATGCCGATCTGCGCGCCGTCCCACTGGGTGTTCTCGATCAGGTTGTGGTGGACGTGGATGCCTTCGAGAAAATGGGGCTGGTGGACTTCTTGCGTGCCATCACAGGTGATGGTGTGACCGTACGACTGCGTGCTGCCAATGTAGAAGGCCTCACCGCCAGTCTCGTGGATGTACATGTGGTGGAGCTCCACGTCGCGCTGCACGAAACTCGCTTGGTCGGCCGAGCCATCGCAGAGTGGGTCGGTCTTCGCGGACACTCCCGCGAACCCCGTGTCGTGGATCTCGACGTGGTCGACCTCGTAGTTCGTGGATCGTCCGACCAGCGTCAGGCCAAAGCCGGGCCAGGGGTCGATGGCCGGCGCGCTGATCTCGATGCCGTAGAACAGCTCGGCGTCGCCCGTACCGGTGAGATGGAAGTACTGGGAGGCTCGGTCGTCGGCGTCGCGCTCGAACACGAGCGCGTAGCCGCGGTCGTCGTTGTGAATCCGCACCAGACCTCCGCAGTTGACGATCTCGACGCGGTTCCCTTCGCTGCCTTGGATGCCCTGGAAGCGCACGAACTCGTAGTTGCCCGCCAATAGGCAGATGCGATCGCCTGGCGCGACGCCGAGCTCGCTGCCGACGACGGTGCGGGCCCCGGGATCGATGGTGTGGTCGCAGTCGCAGTCCTGTGCCTGGGCATGGCCTGCCCAGACGGTCATGGCGAGGACGGGCCCGTAGCCCCAGCGGTGCCGATTCATGGGCACAGAATAGCGTCCCAGCAGCTGTCTCGATGCGATTCAACGAGTCCTCGACGCGGGCCACGATGGGTCGCCCGCCCCACTGGATGAAGGGGGGTAGACGACACTGGCACACATGCCGGGGGTCCCGCCGGCGGGCCGTGCGAGGACATTTTCGCTTCGAACTCCGCGTTCTTGCCATCGTGGGCCACTGGAGCAGGCGTCGTCGTTTTTGGTTTGTGCGCTGACGGCTCCCCGGGGATTATCGGCGCTGGGAACTCCGGCGTCGCCGGAGCGAGGACGTAACCAACGCTGGAGAACTGGAGAGGATATCCATGTCGAACGGAACGCCGAAGAGCTGGATGGTCACCCTACTGCTGTGCCTGTTCCTGGGCACCCTCGGGGCACATCGCTTCTACACGGGGAAGACTGGTACGGGTGTCGGCATGCTGCTCACCCTTGGCGGTTGCGGAGTCTGGAGCTTGATCGACCTGATCATGATCGTGATGGACAAGTTCACTGACGCCGACGGTCAGCCGCTCCAGAAGGGCTAGGACGACAGCCCGGAAATTCGTGAGATCGAGTGCGCGGTTTGGACGAACTCGTGAACAGCACGAACTGCAGTACTGGCCAGGCAACGGCTTGACGGAGGACTGCCGCGAGCCCCACTCGCGGCGGTCCTTTTCTTTGTGCCCTGGCCACCACGGGCAGGAAGGTTTTGAACAGACCGCGAATCCGGGCAGAAAGCGTGCTCGTCCCCGAGGGTGAGCACCCAAGGATATCGAGTTCGTGAGTTAGCTCCTGGAGGTGCGATGAAGCGCAAGAACTGGCTGGCCACCGTCCTACTCTGCTTCTTCCTCGGGTACCTGGGGATCCACCGCTTCTACACGGGGCACATGGTGATCGGGATCATCCAGCTATTCACCGGCGGTGGCTGCGGTGTCTGGTATCTCATCGACCTGATCCTGATCCTCGTTGGCTCGTATCGTGACGCCGACGGGAACGAGCTCGAACGCGGCTGAGCCGCAGTCGTCGAGCCGCGGGATCGGTAGCTGCGGCACGGTTGCCGAGGCTTCGCCGCTGCTTGACGAGCGGGATCGGAGTGCTCGAGGGCGCGTGACAGAGACGAGCGCTGCCATGGGCGGCAACGCCGCGCATGGCGGCGCCGCCTACGCCTCGGAGCCTATGCCTCGCTGCTGTCCTCTTCGCGATCGTGGTCGAGTTGATCGAGCAGCTCGGCGGCTCGCTCCTCGCTGATGCCGAACCAGTCGGCGAGCTGATTGATGAGCTCGTTCTCCTCTTCGGCCACTTCGTCGTCCGCCAGTGCCACGGCGGCGGCGAGCGCGAAGGCCCCCTCTGCGTCGCTCGGTTCGTCGGCGATCGCTTCGGCGATCTCCTGGAGTCGGGCTTCGCGGCCCTCGGTCTCGAGCTTCTGCTGGTAGTTCTCCAGCATCACGTTGATGGTTCCGCTGCGGATCAGGTTGTCCGTCAACCCGCGGATCGCACCGCGAACCGCGTCCTTCTCCGCCTCGGCCACCTTGCCGTCCGCGGCCATCATCAGAAACATCGTCTCGGCGAGTGGATCGACGCGGCTCAGGGCCGTCATCTCCTCCGGGCTCAGCAAGCCTTCTCGGGTGAGCGTTTCGTAGGCGGACGACATGACCACGCTGGGGCGGCGACCGCTTTGCAGGAGGGCTTCACTGAGGCGACGGATGGTCGCAGTCTCGAGCTTCATGACGGTGGACGCTACACGGATGCCAGCGCGCAATCAATCGCCGGTCCCGGCCGCGCGGATTGCCGCGAACAGTCGCTCCGGCTCGGCGAGCGGTGCGGCGCCCAGCACGGGTAGCAATTCGGTGACGTAGGGCGGCCGGCGCATGCCGACCAGCACCGTGGTGACTCCAGGCAGACTTGCCAGCGACCAGGTCGCGAGGCGGGCGAGCGGCGCGTCGGCTTGCTCCGGGGACAGGACCGCGGTGCAGGCACGGCGGAACGGGGCGACCTGCTGGGCGCTCGTCTCCGCCGCGCGATGCCGCAGCGCACGGAGCAAGGACTCCAGGGCGGGCACGTAGGTGGCGCGCCAGGTCAGCCAGCGAGCGCGCAGATCCCCCTGCAGAGCGGAATCCAGCGCGTCGAGCACCCGTCGGGTCTGGGGACGAACCACCTGATGCTCGATCTCGTTCCAGGTTTCGAGACCCACGGCCTGTTCCGCGGCGGTGTCGAGTCGGGCGCCCCAAGCCAGCAGATCTTCGGGCGGCAGGTGCCCATCGGCCGTCCGCAGGGCGGGGACGAAGTGCTCTCGGAACTCGGCTTCAGCGGCGGCGACGGCGTCGAGCTCGGCGGCGACGCTGGGCGACTGGTCCTGGAGGTTGGGGGGATCCGTCAGTCGGAGCAAGCCATTGCCGACGATTGCGTTCAGGGGTCGGTTGACCAGCACCCCGAGCCCCGCGTCTCGCGCGCGGGACGCGAGTCCGTCGCGCCCGGCGGCAGCTTGCTCGACCCAGTTGCAGGGAAACTGGACGACCCGGAATCCCGTCGCGCCGACCCGCTCGGCGCTGGCGAGGAAGCGCTCGAGGTGGGTCGCGGTGGCGTCGCTCGCGGAGGCGACCAGCGTGTTGCTCGACACGCCATAGGTGGCGATACGCCCGCGCTCGCGCTCCTGCTCGAGGTGAGCGAAGGCTTGCTCGACGCGGGCGTAGAAGGTGTCGCGAGCGGTCTCGAGAGAGAGGGTCCCGCGTCGGGCCAGGTCTTGGAGGTAGTACTCCGGATTGTGCAGCAAGCAGACGTCGAGGGTCTCCAAGCCCAGGCGCTGCAGCGACTGCGTGATCTGGCGCTCGATCCATCGCGGGTGGATGCAGTGCCAGAGGTCGTCTCCGAACTCGACCGTGTCGGGATACCCGTCGTGGCTCGCGGCCCGCTCCTTCGCGTGCTCGAGATCGGGCCCCTGCACGTAGCCCACCTTCGAGACGAGGACCACCTCGTCCCGGCTCAGTTCTCCCGCAGCGACGAGCTCTGCAACGACCTGGCCGATCAGCGTCTCGCTGCTGCCGCCCCCGTAGTTCGGGGCTGTGTCGATGAGATGCACGCCGCCGCGGAGCGCAGCCACCAGCGCGGCCCGATGCTCGGCGTCGTGCTCGTTGAGGCGATAGCCCCCGAACCCCAGGGCGGCCACGGAGACCGGACCCAGATCGCGCCCTGGGACCTGGTGGCGCTCCAGGTAGCGCCGGGTGCCGGCTGCCGTGGCGCAGCCGCCGAGCGTGCCAGGCAGGAGCTCGTCGCGGCGGGTGGCAGTGGCCCCTCGCCATTCCTGGTCGAGCGCGGCCGCGACGTCGCTGGGATCCTTCACGGGGGCCTGGCAGACCCGGTCGCGGCAGACGTACAGGATGCCGCTCGCGTCCCCCGGAGCCGGCTTGCCCTGCGCCAGTGCGCTCGGGGTCGATTCCGTGCCCGGTCGGGCGTGAGCGATCACGCGGTTGGGGAGGTAGTGATCGGCCACGGCGGTCGCCAGCGGTTCGGCGGCGTGCGGTTCCCCTGCCAGTACCAGCTCGACGGGGGATCCCAGAAGGAAGTCCGCAACCCCGAGCGCGGTGAGAAAGGCGCGCGGGAGCTTTTCGAGCTGCCGCCCATGGGCGCGCAGGGCCCGGACGGCGCGGTCGCGCAGGTCGGCGCGATTCGTGTGGTAGGACAGACGTGCCAGCACGCCCGCCGCCACCGCATTGGCGTTGGGCAACGCGCCGTCGTGACCATCGCGCGGGCGCACGAGGAGGGTCTCGTGGCCGCGGGCGGTCTGGAAGAAGTCGCCCTGCGCGGGATCGCCGAAGTCGGCCACCAAACGTTCCGCCAGCGCCAGTGCCCGTCCCAGGTGTTCGTGGTTTCCCGTCGCCTCGTAGAGATCGAGGAGCGCGCTCCCCAGGTAGGCGTAGTCCTCCAGGTACGCGTCCAGGTGTGCACGGCCGTTCCGGCGCCAGGTGCGGAAGAGTCCGCCGTCGTCCCGGGTCAAGGTGGTGGACGCGAACTGGGCCGCGCGCTCGGCCGCAGCGCGGTAGCGCTCGTCGCGAAAGACGCGGTAACCCTCGGCCAGGGCCCCGATCATCAGGCCGTTCCAGCTGCTCAGCACCTTGTCATCCAGCAGTGGCGGTACACGCGTGCTGCGGATCTCGTAGAGGCGCCGGCGACCCCGCTCGAGGCTCGCGCCGAGCTCCTCGTCGGTGATCCCGAGCTGCCGCGCGACCTCCGACGGGGGCCGGGGGGTGTGGAGGATGTTCTTGCCCTCCCAGTTGCCGCCCATCGACGCCGCGTAGTAGGCGCAGAATCGGGTGGCGTCCTCGGCCCCCAGGGCGGTGACGATCTGCTGCTGCGTCCACACGAAGAACTTCCCCTCTTCACCCTCGCTGTCGGCGTCCGTTGCGGAATAGAACCCGCCCTCCGGTGCCTGCATCTCGCGGAGCACGTAGTCGAGCGTCTCACGCGCGACGCGCGCGTACTCCGGATCCTTCGTCACCTGCCAGGCTTCGATGTACGCGCGAGCCAGCAGTGCGTTGTCGTACAGCATCTTCTCGAAGTGGGGCACCAGCCAGCGAGCGTCCGTCGCATAGCGAGCGAAGCCACCCCCGAGGTGATCGTAGATCCCTCCGTTCTTCATCGCATCGAGCGTCGTGGTGACCATGGTGAGGGTCTGGGCGTCACCTGTGCGCCGGTGCTGACGGAGGAGCAGCGCGATGGCGCTCGTGGGGGGAAACTTGGGTGCCGGGCTGAAGCCGCCGAACTCGGGATCGAAAGCCGTGGCGAGGGCTTCCACCGCGCGGTCGAGGGTGCGCGCCGGAACGGCCGCGGGTGGCGTGGGGCTCGACTGTGCGGTGACGACCGCGGTGAGCTGCTGCGCCTGATCGAGCAACGCGCTGCGATCCGCGCGCCACAGCTCGGCGATCTTGCTCAGCAGATCGAGGAAACCGGGGCGCCCATGGTGACGGGTCGGTGGAAAGTACGTGCCCGCGAAGAACGGCCGCTGATCTGGCGTCAGAAACACCGACATCGGCCAGCCGCCGCTGCCGCTCAGGGCGACGGTGGCCGCCATGTAGATCTCGTCGATATCCGGTCGTTCCTCGCGGTCGACCTTGATGCAAACGAAGTGCTCGTTGAGCAGCTGCGCGACGTGCTCGTTCTCGAACGACTCGCGCTCCATCACGTGGCACCAGTGGCAAGCGGCGTAGCCGACGCTGAGAAAGATCGGCTTGTCCTCGCGGCGCGCGCGACCCAGCGCGGCTTCACCCCATGGGTACCAGTCGACCGGGTTGTTCGCGTGCTGCAGCAGGTACGGGCTCGTTTCCTGGGCCAGTCGGTTGGTGGGCCGCGCCTCGGTCATGGCCCAGTCGTAGGACCGCTGGCGACGCCCGGCAACGGCTGGGCCCTGCTTCGCTCGCTCGCGCGACTCCGGCCGGCCCTTGCGCTGCTCGTCAGCCGCCGTTTCGTGAGGATCCTGGTGACGACGTCGTGGGAGGCATGCTGAGCACCGTGCCGTCGTTGACGAAGACCCGGTTACGCCCCTCGCGTTTGGCCTTGTACATCGCATG
The DNA here is from genome assembly GCA_050304295.1 of Polyangiaceae bacterium. Lineage (GTDB taxonomy): Bacteria > Myxococcota_A > Polyangia > Polyangiales > Polyangiaceae > JAFGBI01. The sequence goes on along the minus strand of JBNLDK010000077.1, from coordinate 42,071 downwards.
ATCCGCGCGTTCGGCGAGGGAATGGAGGGTGTCTTCGCGGGTCATCTCCGCCACCCCGATCGAGATCGTGATCGGGATGCGTTGCCCCTTGTCCGTGGTGATTTCCAGGTCCTGGCAGGCGATGCGGATGCGAGCGGCGACAACCGCAGCGCCGTCGATCCCGACGTGAGGCAGAGCCACGACGAACTCCTCGCCTCCCCAGCGGGCGGCGATGTCGCTGGTGCGGATCTGGCCATGGATCAGCTGGCCAACGCGCGACAGCACGAGATCCCCGGCGGCGTGGCCGAACCGATCGTTGATCTTCTTGAAGTGGTCGAGGTCGAAGAGGAGCAGGGCGAGTCGGAATCCGTAGCGGCGCGCCCGACTGAGCTCCAGCGCGACGGTTTCGCTGAAGGCGCGGCGGTTGGTCAGTCCCGTCAGCGCGTCGGTGGTGGCCAGGCGCTCGATCTGGTCCCGATCGGTTTTCATGCGCTGGATCGCGGTGGTCAGGGAGGTCGCGATCCGTCCCATCTCGTCGCTGTGACCCAACTCCAGGCGCTGATCGAGATCTCCCTTGGCGACCGCCTCGAGCGCGTTGAGGGTGGCGACCAGGGGTCGGGATATGCTGCGGTGGATCGTCGCACCGAGCACCATCGCCAGCGCGGCCATCAGGGTCGTCGCCGCCGCCAGCAGCGCCGCTAGCTGATCCGAGAGCCGGCTCAACTCGACGCGGCCCGCTCGCTGCTGCTCTCGGGCGCGGCCGGCGAGCTGCTCGCTGGCGGTGAGAAACCCCCGCATCTGCCGCGCCGCCGCGGTCGCTGGATTGCTGTCCTCAGGGGGTGGGCCGTTGTGCTGGCGCTCCTGCGTTCTCGTCGTCGCGAGGATGTAGGCATCGAGGTGCGAACGCATCGCAGCGACCGCCGCCCGATCGGGCTCGTTGTCCACTCGGGATTCCAGCTCGACCAGAATGTCGCGCAGTGCCCGCTGGCGCGCGGCAAAGTCGCGGTGCAGCTTCGCCGCTTCGTTGGTCTGCGATACGACGAGGAGCTCCTTCTCACGGGCGACCAGCGTGAGGGCGTCGTTCCGCGAGCGAGCGGTGAGCTCGTGTACTGTCGCCTGGCTTTCCATCGCCTCGGCCACCGTGGCAGCTCGTCCCAGCCCGAGGACACCGGTGGCACCGACCCCCACGATCATCAACACGCCGACGGCCGAGAGGGCCATCAGTCGCCGGCGGATCGAGAGGACCCTCAACACCACAGGAGGAACGGCCATCCCGACTTTTCCTGAAGGGAAGCCAGGGCGCGACCACGGGACTGAGAGTCCGGCCGGTCAGGCTCGGCCGCCGTTTCGCGTGGATCTCCAGGGTGATGGCGTCCCAGGGTCGTCGCGGCGCGGGCGGCGCGCAGGAGCGGGCGGTGACGATCCAGCTCCGCCAACCGGAAGACAAAATAGGTGACAGCGGCCTGGGGGGAGGCCGCTGTCTGTGACGGTCAGACGGGGGGGACGTCAGAACCGTCTTTTTTTAGCATCGGCCCGCAGGGAGGGGAGGGAGCGGGCCGTGCGAACTCGTCGGCGCCAGGTAGGGTCTCTCTGCCGACCCTTCTCTGACACCGTCCAGAGTATATGCACGCGCCGTTCCATCGGTGCGGTGACCAGCAGTCGGGGGCTTGAAGCACCGGCCGTCACGACCACGTTTCAGATTCGATGATCGAGCCCCGTTCCCGCAATCTGCGGTGTTCCCGTTCGAGATGCGCCGGCTTGTCCGTGCTGGTGTGTGGTGGCAATTCGAGTCGAAGCGCAAGCAGCGGGCCGAGTCCGTCCGCCGGAACCTCGGCTTGGCGCCTCACATCAGATCGATCTCGGTGCGGGACCAGTCGACGACAGCGTAGCTGCTGCGCGGCTCGATCCAGTTGCCCTCGGGCGCGTTGATCTGGATTCCGGTGAAGACGGCGTAGTCCGCCCGGATGGACCCGACGCACAGGGTGATCAAGCGCTCGAGGTCGCGCTCGATCACGTCCAACACGAGACGGGTGAGGGTTAGCAGGTCGGGTCTGCGGGTGGGCGGTACGACCTGGGCCAGCGATCGCCGGATCAGAGAGACCTCGACATCCTCGAAGTCGATCTCCGTCAGTAGTGGGCCCGCCTGGAGCTCCCGCTGGACGATGTCGAGGGCACCACAGGCGACGGTGGGCTGATCCAGTCCGGGTCGCTCACAACTGCCGAGCTCTCCGCTCGCGTTGATGCCGATGTGCGGAAGGGCAAAGAAAGCGTAACGCTCCTTGCCCCTCACGAGGGGCGCATGGCTACGTGCGGCGGTCACTCCCGACTTGCCCAGAAATGGGAAGCCGCCCAACGACGAGAAGTTGAACGATTCGCCCCAGAAGCGCGTGACGGTTCGTCCCAGGGAAGCGCACAGCTCGTCGCGGCAAGTGCCGACACAGGCGATGGTGTTGTCTGCGTTGAAACCCAGGGATTCGGCCCGGCTCAGAGTTCGCTTCACGAATCGTCTCTCGGGCATCGCGCCCGGAAACAGCTCGCCAACAGTGGGGTTCACAATCATCGCTGGTCAGTGTGCGGTTGAGTTCGGGGACGGAGCCAGGCCGCCACTTCTTCCTTGGTGGCAGGGCGCAGTTCCATGCAACTGTGCTCCTGTGGTTCGCTGACATGCGTGCCCCCGACGTAGAGGCTGATGCGGCGCAGGTGTCGACGAATCGACTCCGCCCGGGCGCTCCGGGTCTCGCCATCGAAGAGACGGGGGTTCTCGAAGTGCATGTGATAAGGACACGCCTCGACCTTCGTCAACCCTCGCCCTCGTCGGAAAGTGAGGCGAGCCAGGAAGCTCGTACCGGTCTCGGGGTGGTCCGAGTGCATCCGAAATACGAGGTTTCCGAGGCTGTAGAAGATGGGGCGCCCGTCGTACCAGCCGACGCCCTGGGGGACGTGCGGGTGATGACCGATCACGGCGTCCACCCCCGAGCGCATGACGGGCCGGAGGAACTCCTTCGTGTACTCGAGGGGCATCTCGATGTACTCGCTGCCTCCGTGGTAGCTGAAGAGTACCAGGTCGTGCTCGCGGCGCGCCTGGGCCAGCTTCTTGTGAAGGATGTCGTAGCGTGCCCAGGCCACGTGGAATCGACCCTCGTGGGTCTTGATCGTGCCCTGGTTCCAGATGTGGGTGACGGCGAACACGGCCACGGACCAACCATTGCGCCGAATCACCGTCGGCTCGTACATGCGCTCCCGCTCGCGACTGGCGCCGACGTAGGCGACCCCTGCCCGGTCGAGGTGATCGAAGGTCTCCAGCAACGCTTTTTTGCCGTAGTCCCACATGTGGTTGTTCGCCAGGCTCACCAGATCGATCCCCGCGCGCGCCAGCAGCGCGGCGCCCCCCGGTGGACCGGTGAACACGAGGCGGTTGTGAGGTGACTGCGTCTCGCCCCCTTGATCACTGAGCTGGCACTCGAGATTCACGAAGGTGAGGTTCGCGCCCTCCAGGATTGGCTGGATGGATCTGAACGGATCCGCCAGCTCGGGCTCGGTCAGGATCAGCTGCCCCAGTTCGCGGCCGAGGTTGACGTCTCCGCCGGCGACGATGACGAACTCGTCCTCGTTCGCGGTGGGGGCGGAGAGCTGGGAGGCGGCGGTCGAAGGGAGGGCCGAAGGCGGGCGGACGACCGCAGGTGAGGCGACACCGGGACTGGCTCCGACCTCCTGCGCCGCCTCGGACCGCCCCTCGGATCGGTCGCAGTTCAAGGCAGCACCGCAGAGAAGCACGATCAGCGTCCAGACGCCGAGACGACCGAGATGTGCCGTGGACCAGCCCACGATCGACATATGAGGCTGCCTCCCCGTCGAGGGCAAGGGAACGGGGGGCGGATGACTTTACTCTTCGCGGATTTCCGGGTACGCCGAGGCCGTGAAAATCGCAGTCATTGGGACCGGATACGTAGGATTGGTGGCGGGGGCCTGTTTCGCCGACGCGGGAACCCACGTCACGTGCGTGGATGTCGACGAGAAGAAGCTCGAGAAGCTCCGCGCCGGCGAGGTGCCTTTCTTCGAGCCGCGCCTCGAGGAGCTGGTGCAGAGGAACTGGCCCGCTCGGCTCGACTTCAGCTCGGACCTGGCAGCTTCGCTGCAGGGTTGCAAGGCGGCCTTCGTTGCGGTGGGGACTCCGCCGAACGAGGACGGTTCGGCAGACCTGTCCTACGTGCTCGGGGTGGCGGAGGATGTCGCCAAGCACGCCCAGAATGACTTGGTGCTGGTGCTGAAGAGCACGGTTCCGGTGGGGACCAACGCGAAGGTGCGCGAGGTCGTGGCTCGGCATGCCCAGCGCAAGATCGCGGTGGTCAGCAATCCCGAGTTTCTGAAGGAAGGGGACGCGGTCAACGACTTCCTCAAGCCGGACCGCGTCGTGGTCGGCACGGAAGACGACGACGCCTTCGAGATCCTGTCCCGGCTCTATGCCCCGTTCACCAGGCAACGCAACCGGATCCAGCGGATGAGCCCCAAGAGCGCGGAGATCGTCAAGTACGCGGCCAACGCGCTGCTGGCGACGAAGATCTCGTTCATGAACGAGGTGTCGCACCTCTGCGACGTGGCGGGGGGTGACGTCGAGCACGTGCGCATGGCGCTCGGATCGGACCGCCGCATCGGGTTTCCCTTCCTCTATCCGGGGCTCGGCTTCGGGGGCAGCTGCTTCCCCAAGGACACCCGCGCCTTCGCCAGCACAGCACGGGAGCTGGGCATTCGGATGCACGTGACCGAAGCCGCGATCAGCGCCAACGAGGAGCCCGTCGAGCGCCTGTTTGCCCACGTGCAGGCTGACCTCGGGGGGCTCGACGGCAAGCTGGTGGCAGTCTGGGGTCTGGCGTTCAAGCCACGCACCGACGATGTCCGCGAGGCGGCTGCCCTTCGGCTCATCGAGATGCTGACCGGGGCGGGAGCGCGGGTCCGCGCCACGGACCCGCAGGCGCTCGAAACCGCTCGGGCCAGCATCGAGTTCAGGGGCGTCTCGGGGGTCGAGCTCCTCGCAGACGAGTACGAAGCGTGTGAGGGCGCCGACGCGCTGGTGCTGGCAACGGAGTGGAACGAGTACCGAACCCCCGACTTCGAGCGGATCGCCGCGCTGATGCGGGGTCGCCATGTGTTCGACGGTCGCAACATCCTCGTGCCGGAGGCGGTTGCCGACGCTGGTCTACGCTATCGTGGCATGGGAAGACCGGTGGTTGGCGCCTGATTGCCTTCCTTGAAGAAACGCAGGGAGGCGCTGTCTCACGTCGGCGGCGAGGTGAAGCTCGACGCTGCCGATGCTGCTTTGGGCGCGACCCTGCGGCGCGCGCTGGAGGTCACCGCCGATCGAGAATCCGTGCTTCGCCACGTGCACGGTTTTCACAGCTACCCCGCCCGGATGCACCCGGACACCGCGGCCACTCTCGTCGCGGAGTTGAGCGCCCCGGGAGCGACAGTGCTCGACCCGTTCTGCGGCAGCGGCACCGTGCTCGTCGAGGCGCGCCTGGCTGGCCGTCGGGCGCTGGGCAACGATCTCAATCCGCTTGCCATCGACCTGGCTTGGTTGAAGTCGGGCGGACTGGGTCCGCCTCAGGTGGGGGAGCTCGTCCAGCTTTGCCAGCTGGCGGCGGAGCACGCGGAGGGGCGGCGCGCCGCCCGCGCCGGTCCGACCCGCCAGTACGGTCGCCAGGACCGGGAGCTCTTCGAGCCCCACATGCTGCTCGAGCTCGACGGTCTGCGGCATGGCATCGAACAGCAGGCGAGCGCGGAGCCCGTCGCGCGGGCTGCCCGCCTCGTGCTTTCGTCACTGCTGACCAAGGTCAGCCGCCAGCCCGGTGACACAGTGGGGCACCGGACCCAGCGCCGGCTTCCCGGTGGCTTTGCGATTCGGCTGCTGGTGAGTCGCGCGGAGCTCCTGGCGCAGCAGCTGGAGGCGTTCTGGGCCTTGCTGGCCGACCCGCCGCCGCCGGTGAAGGTGCGCGCGGGGGATGCGCGTGAACTGCCCGGGGTGGGCCGGGGTTCGGTGGATCTCGTGGTCACCTCTCCCCCCTATCCCGGTGTCTACGACTACTACGCCCAGCACGCGACGCGCCTTCGCTGGTTGGGTTTCGAGGCCGGCGAGTTCGAGCGGCGCGAGCTCGGCGCGCGTCGCCGCCTGGCTCCGCTGTCGCCGCCCGCCGCATTGAAGCGCTGGCGACGCGAGCTCGAAGAGGTGCTTGGCGCGATGCGGCGCGTGCTGCGCCCCGGGGGACGAGCTGCGATTCTCATCGCCGATTCGGTGCTCGGGCGGCGAGCCAGCTATGCGGACGAAATCGTGAGGTCGCTGGCGCCTCGCGCAGACCTCGAGGTGCTGGCGTGCGCGTCGCAGGCTCGCCCGCACTTCCACGCTGGAACCCAGGACGCGTTCCGCGGCCGCGCCCGGCGCGAGCATCTCGTCGTGCTGGCGCCGCGTGGATCGGCGCCGATCTAGCGAGGGTTGAGCGCTACCTGCCCACCGCGTCCCCGGTGGTGGTGCGCAGGCGTTCGGAGAGCTGCAGCGCCAGATTGCGGAGGATCTGCATCCCCAGAGCGGGATCACGGGTCGTGACCTGATCGAAGTCCTCGGGCGCGATGTGCAGCACGTGGGCCGTGTCACGGGCGCGGACGGTGGCGCTGCGAGGTTGGCGCTCGATCAGCGCCATTTCCCCCACCGTGTCACCCTGGCCGAGGTGGGCCACGACTTCGCCGTCGTGCACGACCTCGAAGCTCCCCTCGATGACGATCACCAGGCTCTGGCCCGTCTCGCCCTGCTCAAACAGCGACTCCCCACGCTGATACGTTTCCGTGCGGCACAGCTGTGCCACCTCGGCGACCTGGACGTCGCTCAACCCGTCGAACAGCCTCACGCGGCGCAGCCGATTGTCGACCAGTGCGCCGCGCGCCGCGCGCTGGAGCGCCTCTTCGACAGTCGCGCACACGCCCGCCATCGAAGGGAGTAGCTTCCAGTGCGAAAGCCTGGGCTCCTGGCGCAGGCGGACCATGCGCAGGACGTCGAAGCGCTCCCCCAACACGAACACCATGCTGGGGGCGTAGGTCACCGGGACGAAGCCGAGCAGCGAGAGCGACTGTTGCATTGCGGTGGCGTGGGCATTGACGTCGATCGAGCAGTAGCGGGGCGCCAGCTCCTCGTCGATGCGGGCCATGCCCCATTCCACCAGCGTGCCGCGAATGCTCGGGTCAGGAGCCACCAGCTCGAAGATGTGAACCTTGCGCTCGACGTCGTCGAACGTGTAGCCCAGGCCGCCCAGCACCGTTCCCTGGCGGGTGAGGACGAGATAGCGGGCTGCGTGTTGTTTCAGCTTGAGGTGCCCGTGCTCCAGGCGGAAAGCACCGAACACCTCCGGGTTGACGAAGTTCTCGCGGCCAAGACGCAGCAGTCGAAGGCGCTGGCTCGCGTCCATCGGCTCGAGGCGAAGCCTCCCCGTGTCGCGCAGCACCGGGTGCGGAGCGGGGAGCGAGTCGGTCACGACGTCGGGTGTGATCCCGACCGCCGTGAGCGCCTGCGTGGCGAGCTCGTGTGCCGCGGGGATGATGCGCGGGCTGCCGCGGCGCAAGACCCGAGCCGCGTCGCTCAGCCGACACATGAAGATCATCGTCTCGAAGCTGTCGAGCTCGTAGGCAAGCGGTTCGATGCCGATCGGAGCGAACCCGGACCGTTCCAGGATGACCTGGCTGCCCACGTGCGCTGTGCGGGCCTCGGCGAAGATGAAGTCGCTCAGCCCCAGGGCGTGTTCGACCAGTGCATCGACGATCCTCGTTCCCAGGTTCATGCCGCGCGCGCGCGGGTGGACGACGAGGCGACCCAGCTCAGCGACCAGGTCGTCCGCGTCCCCCGCGTTCAGCATCACTGCACCGGAGCCGAGCAGGCCGTCGTGGTTCGTCGCCACGAACCAGCGGATCTCGCGGTCGAACACCCCCCGCTTGATCCACTCCGCGTCGTAAAGCTCCTTGAACGGGTAGTCGTCACCGTAGACCTCGCGATACACCTGCGCGATCTCCTCCACATCGCTCTCGCGCGCGAATCTCACCTCCACCGCGTCACCTCCGCTCGGTACCTTGGGGTACTTGGGCTCGATCGGGAAGTCCCTGAGGTGTCGCGCCGGGCACCGAGCCGGCGGTCATCTGGCCAAGCAGAAAGGGCCCCACTTGGGGCCCTTTCCTTTTGCCGTTGCCTCGACTTCCGCCGGAGTGGCCGGCGGGGGCCGTAGGTCTACATGAGCCAGAAGCTGAAGTAGAGGTACATGGCGGCTACCAGCACCAGGATGAGCACGGCCAACACCTTGTTGCCGGTGTTCCAGCTGCTCTTGATCTCGTCCCCCGCGATCTGGTGAATGGACGCGTAGGTCAGTCCGGCGATTTGCTCCTCCGACGGCTCCGGGGTCAGCATCGACGCCACGATCATGACGATGATGCTGATCAGGAACAGGATGCCCGAGGTGTAGAGGAAGCTGAAGTCACCGATGGCGGCGAGGAAGGCCGGATCGTTGATCTTGCCGGGAGCTGCTCCGAACAGCGCTTGAACGGTCAGCTTGGTCATGCCCAGGAAGAAGCCGAGGCCCAGCGCCCACGTGGCGCCCGCCGAGTTCATCCTCTTCCAGAACAGACCCAGCAAGAAGACGGCCGTGATCGGCGGAGCGAGGTAGCCCTGCACGCTCTGGAGGTACTGGTAGAGACCGCCCCCCGCGATCTTGGCCATGACCGGGATCCAGATGATGCCCGCGCCGACGACGACGGTGGTGGCGATCCTGCCAACCTGCAGCAGGTGCGCCTGGGACTTACCGGGGCGGATCTTCTCATAGACGTCGACCGTGAACAGGGCCGCGCTGGAGTTGAACAGTGATGCCAGGGAGCTCATCAATGCCGACAGCAGACACGCGACGATGAGTCCGCGAATCCCGACGGGCAGCAGGGCCGTGACCAACGTTGGGAAGACGCGGTCGCCGTCGATGACCTCGACGCCGTCGACCATCTTCGGCGGGATCGCGATGATGCCCTTCTGGTGCAGTGCCCAGCCGATCAGCCCGGGAATGAGGAAGATCAGCACGGGCCAGATCTTCAGCAGGCCGCCGAACAGCGCGCCGCGGCGGGCCGTGGCGAGATCCTTCGCCGACAACGCGCGCTGCACGATGTACTGGTCAGTGCACCAGTACCAGATGCCAATGATGGGCGACGCGATCAGGACGCCCAGCCAAGGGAAATCGGGATCGGAGAGGGGGCGCCACAACGCGAAGTTCTCGGAGTTGGCCTTGCACATGCTCACCAGCTCGCCCCATCCCCCCAACTTGTTCAGTCCGATCGCCGTGATCACGAACGAGCCGAACAGGATGATCACGGCCTGGGGAGTTGCCGTCGCCATGATGGCCCGCATCCCGCCAAACACCGTGTACACGCCCGTGATGACCACCGTCGCGAAGGCGCCCACCCAGAATGCCACCTCCGGCGAGCCAAAGGTGTCCGGCAGCAGTGCCTGGAACACGATGGCGCCGGCGTAGACCGTCACGCTGACCTTGGTGAAGACGTACGCCACCAGCGAGACGATCGAGAGCACCCAGCGAGTCCTCGAGCTGAAGCGCTTCTCGAGGAACTGCGGGATCGTTTGCACCCCCGACTTGTAGTAGAAGGGCACAAAGAGCCCCGCGAGCAGGATCAGCACCCAGGCATGGAGCTCCCAGTGCGCCATCGCCATGCCGGTGAACGCCCCCTGTCCGGCGAGTCCGACGATGTGCTCCGAGCCGATGTTGGAAGTGAAGATGGACGCGCCAATCACGACCCAGCCGGCGTTGCGTCCGGCGAGGAAGTAGTCGTCCGTGTCCTTCTGGTGCCGCCCGTACCACCAGGCAACGAAGCCGATGGCACCGAAGTAGAGTGCAATAACGATCCAGTCGAGGGTTTCCATGGTGTGCTAGGCCCGGGTTTGCGGTTTGGTGCCCTTTTGGTGCACCGATCAGCCACGTGTGAGTTCCGACCAGCGCCGAAATGATCAGCCGGAATCGGGTTCTTCTGGCTCTCCCACCAGTGAAGAACGGGGGATTGGCCCGACTAGGGAGGCAGCAACGAACCCGTCGAGGGTGACCATATTTCAGGCGAGCCTTTGCGGTAACGTTTCCCTGGTCAAACGCTGCGCGGAGTCTACAGAGCGTTTCACGACTGCACAATTAGGGAGTGGGCCCATTCCGTCGATCCCAAAGCGTTCTCCGCTGAAGGGGGGGTTCAAAAGTTCCCCTTCCTCGCACTGGGGCTTCGGGGTTGCATCCCCTTGCTGTCCGCTGCGGCGCGGATCGTTGTGGCCGTGTGGCCGAGCTTGGGCGCTTCCGATCGCGCGACTGTGTGTGTGGTGAGCGGAGCTGGATCGTTGTTTGGGGGGATTCCAGTCGGCTCGTGCATGGTGGCAGACCGGCACGCGCTTTCGAGCACGCCGCGGCGCTACCACTGCCGGTTGGCGGCAGTGCCGGGACATCAGTAAGCACGACCATCGTGGTGGCGTCGCCACCGGTCGCCACGGTCTGGCCACGGGCGATCACCAGCCCAGGGAGCTCGCAGGAGCCGACGCCCCGGTGCAGCAGCCCCGGTGCAGCAGCGTGCACCCGGGGTGTGCAAGCGCCTGCGCCGGGGCGCCGCGGTGGCGCACTGTCCCCGCCAATCGCTGGGGATGCGGGTGGCACGGGGGCTGCAGGGAGGGGCGCCATGACGACCCCTCGCCGCTCTCACCCGACGCGACCTACCGCCGCCGCACACTCCAGGCCCGGTTCGAAGCCAGCCGGCAAGTCATCCACCAGCGTTCACCGGCGCCGCCTGGGCGCGCTGCGCGGCATGCTGCTCGCGGTGCTGGCCCAGGTCTCCGTGGCTTGCGTGCACGGCGGGGAGTCCTCGGCGCCCGTGACGGTGCTCGAGATGGATCCCACCATCATCTCCGTGAGCGAGACGGTGGAGCATCGCGGTGGTGCGGTTCCCCTCGAGCTGACCGCCACCAACATCCTCATCGTCGAGGGGAGCGGCGACGACCCTGCGCGGCTCACCCCACCGCCGCTCGCGGGCGGGGTCGAGACTCCCCGACCTGAGCTGCCCCCCGCCGTGACCGACCAACGGGCACTGCTGGCACTGCCGTAGGCGAGTGAGGCGCACGACCGAGCGACGCTTCCCCCAGCGCCCCCGGTCGGCCCAGCGCTGCACCGTCAGGGGGGGGGACGCCGTCGCCCAGTGATCACTCTGCGCCGTCGAATGCGGCGCGCCGGGTGAACAGGACGTCCCCCGTGGTGCCGTCGAGTACCTGCAGCACGACGGTGCTCGTGTCCTCGGCACTGTCCCCCGCGCAGAGGTCAGCCAGGACGAGGTAGTGCGCGCCGACGGTGGCGGTCCAGCTGACGACCTGGCGGGGGTCGAGTTCGGCAGGGTCTGCCTCCTCGATCCTCGCGGAGATCTCGGGGAACCCCTCCAGACTGACCACGCGGACTTCCCCGCTGACGACGAACAGCGTTTCGAGATACCGCTCGAAGGCGCGTGGTGGAACTCCATCAACGGGTGGGACGACGATCAGCACCGCGGGTTGTGTCTCGGCGTCCCAGCGCTCCTTCAGCGGGTCGTCGTGCAGTTCGGCAACACAGCGCATGAGCTCGACCTGGACCCGCGATGCGTCGAACAAGCTGACTTGTTGCAGCCGGTGACGCGCCCCACAACCAAAACGGGGTCTGACCCGGGTTCGACTTGGTGGTGCCGGGAGTGCCTCGGCCGCCTCGGCCGCCTCGACGGGCGCGGGGATGATGACGGCGGAGGCAGGTCGTTCCGCAGGGTGCGCGCAGCCCCCCGTCAGCACCAGCAGCGTGCTCGCGGTCCAGCGCGCGGCGGTACTGGCGCGACCGCCAGCAGCGGCCGAGAGCGAGTCGTGGCTCGTTCGCGAGCGAGGGCCCGCGTGGCGAGGCGGCTTCCGCGAGGGAGAGCGCAAGATAGTCTCAGGATAGCAGACGGCACCCCCGAGACGCTCGCCGCTTGGAGCTGGGGGGCGGAACCGGCGGCCCCGGGGGTGCCCCAGTCGGGGACGGCAGCCCCCGCGCCGCTCGAACTCCCGCGCCTGGGCCGCGCTGCGTGGACAGGTAGTGCGCTCCAAATGTGGACAGCGCCCCGAACACGCTCCCGGCAGCCACCGCGAGCGCCCGTCGGAGGCCCGCGGCTGTGACGGCCCGGTACGGGTGAGTGCAAGGGGCTCTAGCTGTCGAGGCGCCGCAGCGCATCCCAGGGGAACGGCTCCCAGAATGGCGTGTCGACGGGCTGGCCTGGGCGCAAGGTGAACCATGGGTTCTGGTCACCGCGCAGCACGTAGAAGCTCTGCGCCGGCATGTAGCTCTGGCCGATGAGCGCGAGGGTGTGTCCGTCGCCGTCGCGAACCATGTCCAGGATCAGCACGGTGTGACCGGGATTCCCCGGGAGGACGAAGAAGTCGCCGGGGCGGACGTCGCTGCTGGCCACCACTTGGGCCTGGCGGGAGAGGCTGACCGTGTTCGACCACGAGAACACCATGTTCATGAACTCCCGAAACCCCGCGTGGCCCGCCTCCGGCGGGCGACCGGGTTGCCACCGCAATCGGTTGCCGTCCGTCGCGATGCGCTCTCCCCGCGCAAAACGCTGGTAGGTCAGGGGCATCCCCGCCGCCGCCTGGTAGCTCTGGTCGCGGCGACCCTGCGCCCAGGCCCACTCCCCGTGTAGTCGCATCACCGAGTCGGCGCACTGCTGCAGGTCGGTCTTTCCGACGTCAATCGCCACAACCGCGGCGATGCGGCGGTCGTCGGAGGCATAGCGCACCGTGCCGCGATACGTGCGCACGGGCGTTCCCGCCGCCGCCAGGGGCAGCCCACGGAGCCACTCCCCGAAGCTCCCCGGCTCCACCGTGACCCGATGGAATCCCTCAGGATTTGGGAAGCGAGCTGCGAGCGGTTCGACCGCGGGGGGGTACTCCGCGGCGCTGGCCAGCCACGCGTAGCGCTCGCGAACGAGCGCGGGTTTCGCTGCGGGGAGCGGGTTGGTGGACGCCGGGGTGGCGCTAGCGCCGGTCGCCCCGGTGCCGACGCGACCGGAGGGGGCGGGGCCTGCGGCCCTCGTCTCGGAAGCGGTCTCAGCCGCCGGTGCGGCGGGCGACCGCGTCGCTGATTGCGCGCCCGCCTCCCGCGTGGCCGGGGCGCGGCTGCACCCGATCGCGACCAGCAGGGCGCCGACCATCGCGAACCGGGACGAGGTTCGTGCGCGGAGCGTTCGCCCACCCCCGACAGAATCCGTCTGCGTCACTTCGCTCATGATCCCTCGTCGGGCGACCGCTGCCAATCGTGACGGTAGGGAGGCAAGGATGGGCGTTTCGCTGGCGCGCGCTATAGTCGGCCGGTGGTTTCCGCCGCCTATCGCCGCACGATTCGCGACCGTCTCGCTGCCGAGGTGGGACGCCGCGAGAAGGACGCGCCGTTCCGGATCGCGCTGACCTACCCGTCGCCCTACGCCGTGGCGATGAGTTCCCTTGGCTTCCAGCAGGTGTACCGGCTGCTCCAGGAGCTCGACGGCGCGTGCTGCGAGCGGGTCTTCTTGCCCGATGACGCAGAGCGTGGTGGGACCGATGCCCCCGTGTCCTACGAGACCTTGCGGCCGCTCGGGGAGTTCGAGCTCATCGCGGTGAGCGTGGCCTACGAGCTGGAGATTGCCGGCCTGGTGCGGGTGCTGAGCGCGGCGGGCATCCCTGCCCTGGCACGTGACCGGGACGATTCTCATCCGCTCGTGCTCGCGGGCGGGCCACTGACGTTCTCGAACCCCCTCCCGCTCGGTCCCTACGTGGACGCGGTCGTGGTGGGGGAAGCGGAGGACCTGCTGCGGCCCGTGGTGGACGCCGTGGCGGGCGCGTCCCACCGGGGGCGCGCCCTGGACCTCCTCGCCGCGCTCCCGCACGTCTTCGTGCCCACACACCACGGTGAGCAGGTGCCCCCCGTCGCCCAATGCGACGTGGCGCACCTGCCTGCGACGAGCGCGATCCGCACGCCGCACACCGAGCTGTCAGACATGTTCTTGCTGGAGGCCGAGCGCGGTTGCTCACGCGGTTGCACCTACTGCGTGATGCGGCGCTCGACCAACGGCGGGATGCGGATCGTACCGGCGGACACCGTGCTCGCGGCCATTCCCGACGACGCGCGCAAGGTCGGCCTGGTGGGGGCGGCCGTCTCGGATCACCCGCGGATCGCCGAGATCGTCGGAGCGCTGGCCGACCGCGGGGTGCGGGTTGGGCTGAGCAGCCTGCGACCCGATCGATTGCGCGAGGACTTCGTCGCGGCGCTGCGTCGCGCGGGCTACAAGACCCTCACCACCGCGCTCGATGGGGCGAGCGAACGGCTCCGCCATTCCATCAACCGGCGAGGCTACGAGCGGCACTATCGGGCGGCCGCCGAGCGCGCGCGCCAGCACGGGTTCGAGCGGCTGAAGCTCTACCTGATGGTGGGGCTGCCGGACGAACGCGACGAGGATCTCGACGAGTGCGCAGCGTTCGTCACCGAGCTGTCGCGCAGCATTCCGGTCGCGCTGGGCATCTCGCCGTTCTGCGCGAAACGCCACACGCCGCTGGACGGCGCAGGATTCGCTGGGGTGCGCCTGGTCAACCGACGACTGACCAGGCTGCGAAGGGGGTTGCAGGGAAGGGCGGAGCTGCGGGCCACCAGCGCTCGGTGGGCGTGGGTCGAGCACGTCCTGGCGCAGGGAGGCTTCGTGGAGGGAGAAGCGGTGGCGGCAGCCGTCGAGCGCGGAGGCCGCTTCAGTGATTTTCGTGCCGTCCTGGCCGATCTCGGGCACGATCCGGACAGCGAGCCCGGCCGTCGGGCTGCACAGAAGCCCGCCGATCGGCTCGTGAGACACTTGGTCCTGAATCCAGGCGTGCAGTAGACGGCACCTCCGGCTCGTCACACGATTAGCAGCGCATGGATCGCGTCTCCAAAGCCCCGCCTCTGCCCCGCCGGCGCGACTTCGGTCGGCTGGTAGCTCAGGCGCTCTGCGCGATCCTGGCTCTGGTTGGGTCCTTACCCTTCGTTGCAGGCTTTCTGGTGCGGTCGCCGCCCGTGCTCGCCTGGGCCGCCAGCGAGACGGCGCGGGTGCTCCACGAGCAGCTCGGGGTCGAAGCCGAGTACGACGTGGAGGTGCGACTCTGGCCGCTCCAGGTGGCGCTGCTCGACGTGCGGGTTCCCGCCTCAGACGGGGGATCACCGGCCTTCACGGCGGAGCGGATGTCGGTCAGTCCGCAGGTGTTTTCGCTTCTCGCTGGCCGGCTCGACGTCGGCGACATCGAGGTCGACGCGCCGCGCGGGCGTGTCGTGGTGCAGGATGGCGTGATCACCAACGTGCGCTACCGCTTGCCCTCGCGTGACGGAGGGCCGCGGCCGTTGGACCGAGCACCCTTTGCCGCGCTGGCGATCACCGACGGACGCTTCCAGGTCGATCTGGACGGCGTCCGCATCGATTCCGGGATGACCGACATCGACGTCTTCACCGACAAGGGCGCAAGTTTCGAGGTTGCTCTCCGCGCCTCGCTTGCCACGGTCAACCGGAAGCGACCGCTCTTCCCCCCGCCGCTTCCCCGTGGAACTCCGCCCCCTCCAGAGGGTGAGAAGTTCGGGACGGCCGTTGACGAGGACGTGCTCTGTCGGATCGACGCGCGCGTTCGCATCGAGCGCGGCGCCGTGCTCGTGCGCCGTCTCTCGGCCCTGGGCTTCGCCGATTCCGACCCCGCGTCCCACACGCGTCCCAGCTGCGCCAATATCGACGAGGACGCCGAGAATCGTGTAGCGCTGCGGTTGTCGCAGGTTCGGATCGTGCCCCAAGAGGGCCGCTCGCCGCAGGTTGCGGGGCACGTCGTCGCGCGTGGCCCCGTCGGCGCCGTCAACCGCTTCGTCCGCGCCCATGAGCTGCGGGGATGGGCGGGGATTGTCGCCGACTTCCGTTACGATGGTCACTCTCGACTGCCCGAGATGCGCGGCAAGGTGCGGGGGGCGGGTCTGGAGTACTGGCGCTACTCGCCGGCGCGCCGCCTGGAGGTCGAGTTCGACGTGCGTGGCGATCGGGTCCGGCTTCCGCACTTCGAGGTTGCCATGGCCGATGGCAGCTTCGTGGGCCGGAATGCCGAGGTCGCACCCTTCGAGCCGGGCGCGCCCCTGCGGATTGCAGAGGTGGAAAGCCACGATGTCGAGTTCTCCGGGCTGATGCGCGACCTCGGCGTGGCCGCGCACACCGTGGTCGACTGGGACATCCAGTACTCGAAGTACTCCAACGTCACCGGCACCCTGCACCCGCTCGATTTCGGGGGGAAGCTCCACGCGCGAACTGGGCGTTTTGCCGTCTACGACGCTGGCTTCGACGACCCGCGGCGGCACCACATGATCGGGGTCGCTTCGTCGGTGCTCGATGGAACCCTCGCCTTCACACCAAAGGCCGCCGAGTTCCAGGACGTGACGGCTCGATTCGGAAACAGCATCATCCACTCGCCCGTCATCTCGATCGGCTTCCACAATACGGTGCGCGTCGAAGTCGACCAGGCGCGACTCGAGCTGGCCGACATCTCACCGATCACCACGATTCCCTGGGCCGGCCGCGCCGAGCTGTCGATGGAGATGGCGGGGATCAGTCGCAACCCGATCTTGACCGGCAATCTTGCCATTCGGGATTTCAACTTCGGGGGCTTCCCGCTCGGTGACGTGCAGCGGACCCAGGTCCGATTTCAGCCGCTGAAGGTGGATCTGACCGACCTGCACGGAATCAAGGGCGATAGCGGGTTCGTGATCCCGACGGCGCGTCTCGACTTCAACCGCCGCGGCGCGCTGATCATCGACGCGGTGATCAACAGCCAGCGGACCCACCTCAAGGACTTCTTCCACATGTTCCACTTCGACCAGGATCCGCGCTTCACGCCGATCCAGGGAGAAGGGACGCTGGCCGCGCGGGTGCACTACGACATCGGCGGTCCTCTCGACAAGTGTGGCCTGGGCTACCTCAGGGTCCAGGGCGAAAGCGAAATCGCCAAGGCGGACCTCTACGAGGAGCTCTACGACGGAGGACAAGCCAAGTTCGACTTCGAGTGGTTCGACCAGGCCGCCAACTACCTGGGAGCGAACCTCGACGTGCCCAGCTTCACGCTCAAGAAGGGGACGGGAACGATCCTCGGTGCGCTTCGCATGCGGCGAGGAGCCAAGCTGGACGGCAATGTCGTCGCCACCGGGTTGCCGCTCTCTGCGGTGCAGTCGATGGGCGACCTGGGCGAGCTGCTCGACGCTCGCGCCAGCGCGGTGGGCACCGTGAGCGGATCGATCGATCGGCTGGCTTTCCAGAGTCAGGTTACGCTCACTCCGGTGCGGGTCGGAACGGCGACTCTGCCAGAGTCGGAGCTTCTGGTGCGGCTCGAGCCCCTCGACAAGCCGATCCCACGTGCGGGAGTCACCCAGTGTGGCCTGCCGGTACCAGCAGCGTTCGACCGCGCCGCATACGATCGCGATCCCAGCGAAGGCACCTACATCGTCGATGGCGATCTCTTCGGTGGTCAGATCCAGATCGATGACGTGAAGCTGTCCCGCCAGCGGTTCAAGTCGATGACGGGGACCTTCGTGTTCGACGAGCTCGACCTGGGGGCGCTCGCGCAACTCTCGCCGGAGCTGGCGGCGGTCGAACCAAAGCCCCGGGGCCAGCTGAGCGCGAAGCTGGCCATCGAGCACATGAAGCTCGTCGACCCAGCGAACGGGCAGGCGCGGGTCGATCTCGAGGCTCTCGACGTGGGTTGGGGTGGGGCGCAGATGCGGCTCGAACCGGGAGCGAAGCCGGTGGTTCTCGCCGCGGGCGCGCTCCAAGCGCCTGGACTTGCCTTGGGTGTCGCGGCGACGGCGGGACCCAAGGCCGTGTTCGACGTGAGCGGCAGGCTGAGCCAACTGACAGCGCAACCGCAGATCGACGGGCGACTCGATCTCCGACCCATCCAGCTGGGCGCGCTGGCCCCGGTCATTCCCAACGTGGACCGCGCCAGCGGCGTGCTGACGGGGGGGCTGCGCGTGTCGGGCGCTGCGTCCGATCCTGCCTACACGGGCGGGTTCACTCTCGAGAAAGGCGAGCTTGCGGTTCATGGGCTCCCGTCCCCCGTGACCGACCTCGGGATCCAGGTGAAGCTGGAACAGGGTGAGCTTCGGCTCGAGCGGGCTGCGGCGAAGCTGGGGTCCGGCACCGTGCAAGTGACGGGCAGCGCTCCGCTTCGGGGACTCGAGGTGGGACGCGCGCGGGGGGTGATTCAGGTCCGCTCGCTCGCATTGCCGCTCGTCGACGGGGTAGAGGCCGCGGTCGATGCGGATCTCGTCGCGACCTATCTGCCAGCGACTGCCGACGGTGAGGTCACCTTGCCGCGGATTACGGGGAGCGTCGCGGTCCGTTCCTTCGAGTACGCGAGGCCAATCACGATGTCGGCCGACATTGCCTCGCTCACCCAGCGCGGCAAGCGCACCACCGTCGACGCCTACAACCCCGACGATGACATGGTGGAGCTCGACATCAAGCTCCGGTCCGCGCGACCGCTCGTGATCAGCAACAATCTCGCAGAGGCACAGCTGGAGCTTCCCGACGAAGGACTGCGTATCGCGGGCACCAACCAGCGCTTTGGTGCGACGGGCACCGTGAAGATGGTCAAGGGGGGAAGGATCCGTTTGCGTCAGAACGAGTTCGAGATCCAGCAGGGCCAGGTTCGCTTTGAAGACCCGACGCGGATTGCCCCTCTCGTCGACGTGACGGCGACGACCGAGTACCGCCGCTACGATCAGGCGGCGGGCTCCGAGGCGGCGGGACGGGGGGCAAGCGCTAGCTCGGCCAGCCAGGCGGCGGCCGGGGGACGCTGGCTAGTCACGCTGCACGCCTACGGCGACACGGAGGAGTTGAAGGTCGATCTCACGAGTCAGCCGGCGCTCGCCCAGGACGACATCTTCTTGCTGCTCACCGTGGGTCTGACACGCGCTGAGCTCGACCAGGCGAAACGCGGCGTTGGGGGCAGCGTGGCGCTCGAGGCGCTTGGCACGCTGACGGGAGCGGATCAGGCGGTGCGGGAGGTGGTTCCGGTGATCGACGAGTTCCGCTTTGGAAGTGCGTACTCCTCGCGGACCGGGCGCACTGAGCCCACGGTGACGATCGGCAAGCGTCTCGCCGAGCGGATTCGTGCCAATGTGACCAGCGGATTGTCCGAGTCTCGCGAGGTGCGTTCCAACGTGGAGCTCTCCCTCAACCCACGCATGAGTGCGGAAGCGTCCTACGACAACGTCAACGACATCTCGAGCTCCTCGCTGGGGAACCTCGGTGGCGACATCCGCTGGCGCCTCGAGTTCGGGGGCGAGTAGAGCTTGCAGCGGCGGGTTGCCAGTGACCGTTCAGCCTTCGGGCTGGAGTCCGCAGATCCACGCCGGCCCAGCCACGGCTCTCTGGTTCACCAGCTCGATGCGGCACGCCTGAGCACCGGCAATCGTCTCGACCAGATCCGTGACCATCGGGTCCGACCACTGACGCTGCCCGTCGAAGCGAGCGCGGATGACGCCCTTCCGGTCGATGAACCACGTCTCGGGCAAGAGGCGCGTGCCATACTTCCCGGTCACGACCTCGCGATCTGGATCCAGAGCAACCGGG
This sequence comes from Polyangiaceae bacterium, assembly GCA_050304295.1. Classification (GTDB taxonomy): domain Bacteria; phylum Myxococcota_A; class Polyangia; order Polyangiales; family Polyangiaceae; genus JAFGBI01. The sequence goes on along the minus strand of JBNLDK010000077.1, from coordinate 22,397 downwards.
AACGGGGGCGGGCCCCCGAGGAGTGCCTGAAGGATCTCGCTTGCGGATTCCGCGGAGTCGTCCGTGTTCACGGTGAGCACGACGAAGTCTCCCCGCTCCCGGCCGGCGTGGGCGAGCTCGGCCAGATCGGGCATTTCCCTCCGGCAGGGTGGGCAGGTGCGGGTCCAGAAGTTCAGGATGACGACCTGGCCGCGATAGTCCGACAGCCGCATCGTCCCGCCGTCCAGTGTGGGGAGCTCGAAGTCGGGAGCGAGCCGGTCGCGCGCCGCGTATTCCGGCCGCAGGTGACAGACCGGGGTGCAGACGCGCTGCTGTTCGGCCGTCATGCCCATCCGGACGAAGCTGTGGACGGCTAGCGCCGCGCCAATGACGAATAGGACCGGGAGCCAGGAGCTCTTCACAGAGCGCCTTGTAGCACGTAGCCTGCCCATTACGCACGTGAGCAGCAGGCGGAAATGGCCCGAGGATCTGCCCCTGGCGGCGCTGGCACCGGCGCTCGTCGATGCGGCCAACCGGGTGGGACTCGGGGTTGACGTGGTGGTGCGGCGCGCGGCCGGCCTCCAGCGCGTCTGGACCAACGAAAACGCGGCGAGCCTGTTCGGCACGACTCCCGACCACGCGCTGACCCTCGACCCGGACGCGGATCTTGCTGGGTGGGTCAGTGAGCGCCTGCAACCGCGGCTCCCGGGCACACCGGAGAGCGACCCGGCGGTGGTGGACGCCGACCTGCTTCGGCTCGACCATGGGCAGACACCCGTCCGGGTGGCACGGGTGGACTGCGATGTGGGATCCGATCCTGCGGCCATTCGCTGCGCACTCCCGAATGCCGAGCTGCGCGGCAGCGAACGGGCACTGGCCACGTCCGAGCGGCAGTTTCGCGACCTGCTGGAGGCCGCGCCCGACTGGGTGATCATCGTTCAGGATGGGCGCATCTCGTACGCAAACCGCGCCGTGGTCGACATGGCCGGGGTCGCGTCCGCAGACGACCTCATCGACACGTCGCTCGAGACCTACGTGCACCCAACCGACCTGCCCCAGGTGCGCGCGCGAGTGGAGGAAGTCCTCCGGACGGGCCAGGCTCACCCGCCGGTCGAGTTGCGACTCTTGCGTGCTGATGGCTCCACGCTGCTGGTCGAAATGATCAGCCTCATGACCGAGTGGGAAGGACGCCCCGCGTTGCTCTCGATTGGCCGTCACACCGCGCCGCGCCGCGAGGCGCAGGCCGAGCTGATGCAAGCGGACCGCCTCTCGGCGATCGGCACGTTGGCGGCTGGGGTCGCTCACGAGATCAACAACCCGCTCGCCTACGTGCTGCTCAATCTCCAGTACCTGGTCCGCGAGCTTCCCAAGCTCAGTCGCGATCCCGAGCGCCTCCCCCTGCTGCTCGACCGCCTCAAGGAAGCCCAGCACGGAGCTGGGCGAGTCCGGTCCATCGTGCGCGACTTGCGCGACTTCTCCTCGCCAGGCCAGGCGGTCGTGGGGGCGGTCGACTTGCGTCGCGCGCTCGCGGCTGCCATCAACGTCTCGCGCGCTCAGGTCGACGCTTCGGTCCAGCTGGTCGCAAACTTCGCCGACGTCCCACCAGTTCGCGGCGACGTGGCGCGTCTGGAACAGGTGTTTCTCAACCTGATCGTCAATGCTGCCCATGCTTTCGATTCCGGGAGCACTGGCCAGCGCGAGGTTCGGCTTCGCCTGTTCTCGGTTTCGCCCACCGAGGTGGGGGTCGAGGTGGAAGACAACGGCGTCGGGATCCCGGTCGATCTGCTGGATCGCGTATTCGATCCCTTCTTCACCACGAAGCCCGCCGGACTGGGCACCGGCTTGGGACTGCCCATCTGTCACAGCATCGTGAATGCCCACCACGGCTCCATTCACGTGACCAGTCAGGTGGGTGGGGGAACCACCTTCCGCGTGGTCCTTCCGGTGCTCTCCGAACCTCTGCCCACCCCATCGATCCCTCCAGTCGTCCCCCCCACGACTGCGGGTCTCGAACGAGCACGGGTTCTCATCATCGACGACGAGCTACCCGTGGCCGCCATGCTGGGACGGCTGCTGGCCGATGAATTCGAGGTTCGGCTGGCCACCTCTGGGCGGGAAGCTCTGGATCTGCTACTGCGCGACCCAACCTTCGATGTCGTCCTTTGCGACTTGCTGATGCCGGGAATGAACGGCATGGACCTCTTCCAGGAGCTCGTCTTGCAGGCGCCCGGGTACGAGCAGCGCCTCGCGTTCATGACGGGGGGGGCTTTCACCAGTCGTGCCGCAGAGTTCCTGGAGTCCATGAAGCAGCCCCGCCTCGAGAAGCCGTTCGATCTGGAATACGTCCGGCGGACCGTGCGGCGGTTGGCTCAGCGCGAGGAGTAGGAACGGTGGTCAGTCGGCTGGAGAAGCGCCTCGCCGCACAGGTCGCGCAGGCAAGTCACGATTTCGGCATGCTCGAAGCCGACGACCACGTGATGGTGTGTGTCAGCGGAGGCAAGGACTCGCTGACCCTGCTGCACCTGCTCCGTGGGATCCAGCGTCGCGCCCCCTTCCCCTTCACCCTGATCGCCGTGCACTTGGATCAGCGCCAGCCCGGGTATCCCGAGGGAGTACTCGAGCAGCACTTCGAGGCCCACGGATACGACTACCGCGTCGTCCGTGAAGACACCTACTCGATCGTGAAGGAGCGGATTCCCGAGGGCAAGACGTACTGCTCGCTCTGCTCCCGATTGCGGCGGGGGGTGCTGTACAACATTGCCGTCGAGCTCGGCGCCACGAAGATCGCTCTGGGACATCATCGCGACGATGTCATCGAGACACTGTTGCTGAATGCGTTCTTCGCTGGCCAGTTGAAGGCGATGCCGCCGCGGTTGCGGTCCGATGACGGTCGCAACGTGGTGATCCGACCGCTGGTCTACTGCGCCGAGGGTGACATCGCTGCGCTGGCGGAGGAGCAGCGCTTTCCGATCGTACCGTGTGGACTTTGCGGCTCTCAGCCAAACGCACAGCGGCAGCAGATGAAGCGTCTTGTGGCAGAGATGGCGCGCGACAACCCTCACGTGGTCGGCAATCTGTTCAGCGCCGCCTCCAACGTGCTGCCCTCGCATCTGCTCGACCGTGATCTGTGGCGCCAGCTTGGCCTCAGAGAAGCGACGGAGCTCGACGGAGCGGCGCTGGTCCAGCCAGAGGAGCTGGTGGTCGCGTCGCGGCGCCGCTGAACTACGGCGAGGGGGGTTCAGTGCTGAGGCGCGCCCGGCGTCGCGCGAGGGCCTGGGTCGCGTACGGGAGAACCAGACCCGGCAGGCCCTGATTGGGAACCAGCCGACCCACGAGTCCGAACAGGAGGATCATTGCGCGCTCCACGTAGAAGAACCCCTGCGGATACTCGACGCTGCGCATCACCTCCCGCAGCCTGCCCCGCAACTGGTTCCAGCCGACGAGCTCGCGAAACTTCGCCGTATCGAGCTGGGAGAAGTCCGTCAGTTTCATCTCCCCCAGTACTTTCAGGTACTCGCGGCCGACCTCGGCGAGCAGTGCGCGATCGCCGGTAGCCGCCACGAAGCCCATCCGTTCGAGTCCCTCGAGGACGACGGATTCGTTGCGACTCACGATCCCTCCAACGGCGATCTTGATGCCTTCGGTCATGTCGGAGCTGACGGTCTCCACGGCGCCAAAGTCGAGGATCACGAGCTGCGGGCCGGGTCGAACGAGGAAGTTGCCTGGATGCGGGTCCGCGTGGAAGCGGCGGTGCTCCATCAGCATTGTCACGTAGGCCTCCACCAGCAGGCGGGCCAGCGCCGACCGATCGATGCCGGCCTCGGTCAGCTTCTCGACGTCGTTGATCTTGATGCCCTCCTCGAAGCTCATCGTGAGCACGCTGCCGGCGGACAGTTCAGTCACCACCTCGGGCACGACGATGTCGCGGCGTTCGGCGAACATGCTCCCGACCGCAGCGAGGTTTGCGCGCTCGTTGGCGAAATCGGTCTCATGCCCGAGCATGGCACTGAGCTGGTCGAGCACCCGCGGAAGATTGGTGACGGGGAAGAGCCGTTGCAGCACCGGGAGCACGGTACGAAAGACCGCTAGATCACTCGCGATCGTCCGCTCGATCCCCGGGTAGAGGATCTTGACCGCCACCTGACGTCCGTCGTGGGTTACCGCCCGATGCACCTGGGCGAGTGATGCGGCCGCTACCGGCTCCCGCTCGATGGTGCGAAAGCGGTCGAGCGCTCCGGGGCCCAGTGACTCGTGGAGGCGGGGGAGCAGGCTCTCGAATGGTCGCGGCGGCACCTGGTCCTGCAGGGCCTCGAGTGCTTCGCCGTACGCCCGGGGCAGGAACGTCCCGATCACGCTCAGCACCTGGCCGACCTTGATGTACACGCCAGCCAGCCGCGTGAACCCGCGCGCGAGGCGGCGGGCATTCCACAGGTGCAGGCGTTGCAGCCATGCGCTCAGCCGCGCTCGACCCAGCAGCCGCGCCAGAAGCCAGTGCAGCAAATACAAGGCCAGAACCGACCACAGGAGGTATTGGGCGCGAAGCGAACGGAGCAACCCGAGCGAGCATACTCCACCGATTCCCCCCTCGGAATGGGGCGCCTCCCGGGAGATACGACGTCGCCACCGATCGACCGGCCGCACGTGGACTGACCGTCGTCCCCGGGTTGCGCGGCGCCAGGGCAGAGGACCGACACGAGCGAGTCGGGACCCCGTGCCGACGGTGGTGGTGATCCCGCATCCTGCTCTCATTCGGGGAGCTTGCCGAAGGAGCGGGCACGGCTTGGCCCCAACCCGCCGAGGTGCCCGACCATCGCGGTAGCTCATGCGGACGATTTCTGCGATCTCGACGGGACCTGGCTGGTTGCCACCGCGCCAGCCGCGCGCCTCACGGGGGGCGATGGCGGGAAGGGGGCCCCAAGCGCAGCTCGGGGGAGGGTCCGCGCCAGACCCTCCAGCGAACTTTCGACGTGAGTCGGCCGAAGGCACGAGCAGAAATGGGGCGCTTCAGGTCTCCAGAGTCGGACCGCGTGGCTGCCAGGAATCATCCCGAAGGCGGTGGCTCATTTGGCCAATTTCCGCGGGTGGGGTTGCCTGCCTCGACATGGCGCTCACAATACGCCGCCATGATTGAACCGCGACGGGCGTCGATACTCGCGGCCACTCTGCTTCAGGTTGGCGGAATGCTCATCGTTGGAGCGGCGGTGGTTGGGCTCGCAGCATCGTGGGTTCCGGCGCCGACCGAAGCCGCGGTGTGGCCCACGGTGTCTGCTCCGCCCCCGCCGCCGCCCGCCGCGAAGCCCGAGCCCGTGCTGCAGGCCCAGCCCATCACGGATGCCATGCGGCACCGTGGGATCCACGAGTGCAACCCGCCCGATCCGCTCGGCCTGGGTCCCTACGCGCCCTATCGTCATGTCTCCGAGGGACGGATCGCCATTCCTCAGCAGGGCGGGCATACGGACGACCTCGGGTTCGACGTTCTTGTGCACTTTCACGGTGCGGATCCCGTTCGCAAGACCGTGGTTCAGGTGGCGCGTGGGATCGCCTACGTCGCGGTGGACAAGGGCGTGGGGAGCGGGGCGTATGCCGATGCCTTCCTCCTCCGTGATCGCTGGCCCCGACTCAAGGAATCGATCACCAACGCGCTACGGGCTCACACGGGTGACGAACGCGCCCACATTCGGCGGCTGGGTCTCTCGTCGTGGTCAGCGGGATACGGAGCCGTGAATCAGATCGTCAAGCAGGACGCTGCGGGAATCGACGCCGTGATCCTACTCGACTCGCTGCATGGCAGCTGGAAGTACGGTACTTCCGACCGCGATCACGGTCGTATCTCGTCCGTCGATCTAGGGTACATCGCTCCCCTGGTCGGTTTCGCAGAACGTGCCCAGCGAGGTGAAAAGCTGTTCGTGCTCACGCATTCACGCATCGATCCAAGGGAGTACCCGGGCGTTGGCATCACTGCCGATGCACTGCTCGACCGCCTTGGTGAGCAGAGGCAGGGGACGGCGAACCGGACCGGCATCTTGACCCAGGTGGGAAGCGTCGATACTCGCGGGCTGCACGTGTGGTCCTATGATGGTCGCGACGAGCGCGCACACTGTGCTCACATCGCGTTCATCGCACGGGCGCTGACGACGGTCGTCGAGCCCGCCTGGGAGACGCCCCCGATGGACCGCGATGTTCCTCCCACACCGGGTCCTCTGCTCGGCGGGGGAGGGGGTGCGAGCGCGGCCCAGGGTGACGACGGGGCCGCGCCAGTCCTCGAACCAGCCGCGCCAGATGGCAGCGCCGAGGTGCCGTCTTCCGCGCCGGTCGGGAGCGCACCCCAAGCCGCGGTGGATACGGCGGGCCTGATTCCGCAACCCCTCGCACCAGCCGCAACCGTCCAGCAGGCAGCGCCTACTCCTGAGCCGTCAGGGGGCGAGTAACGGACGCGCCCGGCCCCGCTTCGGAGAGGGCCGGGTGTCTGGCTCGACTGCGGTCGAGCCAGCGGGGGACCGGCCTCGGCCTCTTCGGGGCTCGAGGGTCTCGAGTCAGAGGCGAGCGCCTCCATGCGGCCCGTTGGCTGCCTGGGGGCGCCGGGGACGGGCACGCCGCTCCGCGTCACCCTGCGGAGCGCGCCGGGCGGGCGCCGCGTCGTCGCGGTTCGATCCGGGGTGGGAAGCGTGTGGCCCCTTCCGAGGTCCACGTTGCCTCATCGCCAAGAGCTTCGCCTGCTCGCTCGGCTTGAGAATCTTTCGCACTTCTCCGCGTTCCGCTTCCCGGAGCTGCTGCTGTTTCTGCCTGGCCTGGGCGAGCCCGTCGAGGGATCGCTGGTAGGCGGACTCGTCCTGGCTGTTCGCGCGGAGCAGCGCTTGCAGTGCGTTTCGATGCTGCTCGGCGTCGGACCGCAGTTGGCGGCGCTGGCTGGCGTACTTCTTGTGGATGGCTTCGATGCGCTGGATGCGGGCGTCGTCGACGCCTGCCTGGCGCAGAGCCTCGGCGACGTGCTGACCGCGCCGTTCGGACTGGCCACCGCGTGCCTGGGCCGAGGGGGCTCCGGCTCCGGGTTTGGACGGGGCCGACTGGGCCCCCGCGGGGAGGGCGAGAGCGGCCGCAGTGACCAGGGATGCAACGAGGGGGAGAGTTCGCATGAGGGATTCCTGTTGGTTCGGGGTGGCCCGGCGGGTCGGGCGCCGTGCTGACATCTGGCCATGCCGCCTGGTTGCGAGGCGTTAGGTGCCCGGTTCTGGAAAAAGCACCGGCGGCTCCCGCCGGCGAACGTTGCTTCGCGGCCTGGCCGCGCGCTATGTCGAGCCCATGCCCGAGTTCATCTTCACGATGCGCCAGGTCACCAAGGTCCATCCGCCGGACAAGAAGGTGCTCGAGAACATCACGCTCGCCTTCTACGACGGCGCGAAGATTGGCGTGATTGGTGCCAACGGTTCCGGCAAGAGCTCGCTCCTCAAGATCATGGCCGGCGTCGATACCGACATTTACGGGGACGCCGCGCCCCGGTCGGGCACGAAGGTCGGGTACTTTGCACAGGAGCCCGAGTTGGGAACTGCCGAAACCGTTCGCGAGGCGGTGGAGCTGGCGGTGGCCGATCAGCGCCGACTGCTGACCGACTTCGAGGAGCTGAGCATGAAGCTTGGCGAGCCGATGTCTGACGAGGAAATGACCGCGCTGCTGGATCGGCAAGGACGCCTGCAGGACGAGATCGAAGCGCTGAACCTGTGGAATCTCGATTCGACGGTCGACATCGCCATGGATGCGCTGCGGCTGCCCGTGGGAGATGCTCGTATCGAGCATCTCTCAGGGGGCGAGAAGCGCCGGGTGGCGCTGTGTCGCATTCTGCTCGAGAAGCCGGACATGCTACTGCTGGACGAGCCCACCAACCACCTCGACGCGGAGTCCGTCGCCTGGCTCGAGCGGTTTCTCCACGACTATGCTGGAACGGTCGTGGCGGTGACGCACGACCGGTACTTTCTCGATGACGTCGCGAAGTGGATCCTCGAGCTCGACCACGGTCGCGGCTATCCCTTCGAGGGCAACTACTCGGGTTGGCTCGAGCAGAAGTCGGCGCGGTTGGCGGCCGAGGAGAAGCAAGAGAGCGCGCGGCAACGCAAGCTCAAGCACGAGCTCGAGTGGGTTCGTTCCTCGCCTCGCGCCCGCCAGGCCAAGAGCAAGGCGCGCCTGACTGCGTACGAGCAGCTCGTTGCCCAGTCCGACCAGGTGCAGCGCGACAGTGCAGAGATCAGCATTCCTCCTGGCCGTCGGCTCGGCGATACCGTGGTCGAGGCACGGGGGCTCAGCAAAGGCTATGGCGACCGGCTGCTGATCGACGACCTGAGCTTCAGCCTTCCCCGTAGCGGAATCGTGGGCATCATCGGTCCCAACGGGGCGGGGAAGACGACCCTGTTTCGGATGCTCGTGGGCGAGGAACAACCCGACGCCGGTGAGTTGGTCGTCGGCGATACGGTCGACATCGCCTACGTCGACCAGCGGAGGGAAGCCCTCGTCGGCGAGCACAACGTGTGGCGCGAGATATCGGGGGGGCACGACAACGTCGAGCTCGGCAAGCGCGAGGTCAGCAGTCGCGCCTACTGCTCTTGGTTTGGTTTCAAGGGAAGTGACCAGCAGAAGCTGGTGGGCGCACTCTCGGGCGGAGAGCGCAATCGCGTTCACTTGGCCAAGCTGCTGAAGAGCGGTGGCAACGTGCTGCTGCTCGACGAGCCGACGAACGACCTCGATGTGGATACCTTGAGATCGCTCGAAGAGGCGCTGCTGGGATTTGCTGGTTGCGTCGTGGTGATCACGCACGATCGCTGGTTCTTGGACCGCATTGCCACGCACATCCTCGCCTTCGAGGGAGACAGCCACGTGGAGTGGTTCCAGGGGAACTACCAGGACTACGAAGCAGATCGCAAACGTCGACTTGGCGGAGACGCGACGCAGCCGCATCGCATCAGGTACAAGCCGCTGACCCGTTGAGGCGCGGCGAGTCCCAGCGCATTCACGCGGGCAGTTCTGACAGTTCTTCGAGCATCTGTTCGGCGCGGACCGCCCAGTATTGCTGGCGGCGCTTGTCGGTGAACTGAAACTGTTCGTAGGCGCTCAGCGCCTCGGTGAGTACTGCTCGGGCGGCGCTGTGCCGGCCGGCTTCCGTGAGATAGTGCGCGTGGGCCACGCGATGGTTCATCCGGCCTGTCGTCGCAGCCATGGCGGCCAGGAGCTCGAGAGCGTCGGATCGCCGCTCGCTTTGCCAGAGCGCCTCGGCATAGTCGAGGGCGGCCGAATACCCACGAAAGGCGCGATCGGCTTCGACCACCCGCTCCAGTGCCTCGACCGCCTCCGCAGGGCGGTGCAAAGAGAGCAGGGCCCGGGCCAGGCCGTGAAGCGCGCGCAGGCTCCTCGGACGCTCCTCGAGCAGTTCACGGTAGAGCGTTGCCGCTTCCTCGGCGCGGTCGTGCTCCTCGAGCGCGTCGGCCAGGTCGAGTCGAGCCTCTCGGCTGCCGGTCACAACGGCCCGCGCCTCGAGCTCCTCGAGCGTGCCGGGTCGGACTCCCCGTCCCGCTCCGCCCAGGCGGCTCCATTGCGTACTGCGCCGCACCGCGTTCCAGAATATCCAGACGCTGCCAGCCATCGTTAGGAGCATGAAGACGGAGAAGATTGACAAGGGAATCTCAAGATAACGCGGAGGAATGCTTCAGCCAGCGGGTAAAGTCTCGTCAAGCGAGGGAGCGTCTCAATTTGGTCGGAAACCGGCTTGTGGGCGCGACCCCAGGTGCGGTCGAACGGGAATCTTCTTTCTTCACGGAAAGCATTAGATCCGTACTGTTTCCGGCGTATCCTTCATGATGTTGGAACCGTAGGGACATGCACGAACGTCTCATGGCAACGACCTTGCGGGAGGTGCTCGACACTGTCGTCAGTCCCGCCAAGCGCGAGGCGATTCTCGCGGCTGCCCTGGGACAGAACGACGAGCCGGCCCTTCCAGCGGACGTGGTGGGTTTCAGGGAGTTCGTTCGCGGGCCGCTGCGTCACGCCATCGCAGAAACCTTGGGCGACTCGTTGGCCGAGACCCTGGTCGCGGACCTGGAGCGGGTCGGGTGCTCGATTCCGCCGACTGGGCGACCCCCGGCTCCCAACCCCGTCCATCGCTGCAGCTCCCTGCGACCCGGCCCGGTCCCGCTACGTGCGGCGCGATCCTTGACGCCCCGCCCGGGCGGGGGCTGGCAGTCCTCGACTCCCCCCCGCCGCTCTTCGAGCTCCCGTTGGCCCCGGACTCGGTTGCGATCCAGTGAGTTGCCTCCCCCGCCGACACCGGAAGCAGAGCGCGGCGCGGCGGTCGTTCACGACATGGATCCACTGGCGTCGCTGCCGGATCTGCACGCGCACCTGGAGCAATGCAGTCATCCGGCCCCGCCAGTGTCTGGGTCCGTCGTTCGTTCGCCGTTCGGCTCGGCCGAGTATCCTGCCGTCGAAGAGAGTGGTGGCGTACACGTCGGGGGGGAGCTTCCCGTCCTGGTGCTCGCCTCCCGGGATCGGGTCGTTGCCCGCACCATTGGTGAGTGGCTGGAGGACCGCGCACAGGTGGTCAGCGTGACCAACGTCCTCGACCTACTGCAGCAAGGGTCACAGCCCGGGGCGTTGGTTCTGATCGACTGCCACCGACCCGCCGTGCGCCCTGTCGCCGTGGCGGCTCTGGCGGAGGAATTGCCCGCGGCAACTCGCGTGGTGCTCTGGGGGCCGTCGGTCGACGATGAGGCAGCGATAGCCGCCCTCTCCGAGGCCACCGATCGCTGGATCCGTTGCGACGCTGCGGCGCCCGTGACGCTCGCGAAGCACTGCATCGAGTGGGTTTCCTGAGGGAGGCGGAGCGTGTGTGGCTTGCCGAGTGGTGCGCTGCGGCCAAGGATGACTCAGTGCGATGTCGGCGTGGTCCCGATCTCGCGTGTCGCGACCGACTGGTGCTGCGCGACGACTTCCAGCGGTGTCCGGTCACCGGCGAGCAGGCCGAGGCGGACGACACGATGGGGAAAAGCTGGCTCGTCAGTGAGGGCTGCCACCACCTCACCAGGACGTGCCGTGCCGTCCTGCACGATGGCGATCCTGGCGCGAACTGGGATCAGCTCGTGGGGTACTTCCGCTGCCTGGAATCGTGACCGGTCTTGCGCTCCGCCCAGCGCCAGCAGTGAAAGTGCCCCCCGCACGTCGATCGGGCGCTTTCGCCCTTTGTGCTGGCGCCAGATCACCAAGCTTTCCCGCTCCATCAACTCATCTATCCGCTGACCCAGTGTGTCTTCGCCACCCAGGCGCGCGACGGCTGCTGGGTCGAGGCCCAGCAAGTACTCGGCGCCGTCGACGACCCCGGCCAGTCGGGAGTCGGATTCCGACAGGGGCACGGCGCCCGTGAAGTCCAGCCCCGGCGACGTGGCGTCGGCGAGTCTTGCCAGCATTTCGGCCGCGTCTGGCGGCTCGATCAACTTGACGTCGACGTACTCGCCAAGACTGGCCGCGCCGAGGCCCAGCGCAGGTCCGAACGAGAAATCGGGCTTGGGGTGGAACCCCTGCGTGTAAAAGACCCGGATCGAGGCACGCCGGAGGACGCGACCCAGCTCCCGGATCAGGTCCAGGTGCCCGACGAGGGCAGCGGCTCCCCGCTTGGTGTACCGCAGACGCCAGCGAGTGGCGGGGCCGCCAGGCTGAGGGGGCCGGTAGCGGCCCGGCCTGCCTGCGGGAACCCCACCGGCGACGGGCAACCGCACCCGGTGTCCTGGCTCCAGCGCGTTCATCGCGCGGAGGAAATCGAGCCGGTCGTGGCGCATCTGCGTCAGATCGCAGGCGACCCCGCACTGGTAGCAGACGAGCTTGCGGGTGTCGGCCTCGGCTTCCTGGACGTTCGTGTGATGCACGAACTGCCCCACCACCTTCGAGCACGGTGGTGACAGCCGGTTCTTGAGCGCCTTGCGGTACTCCTTCACCAGAAAGTCGGGCTCCAATCCGACGTCGACGTGATCCCACGGCAGCCGCCCATCCACCGGTAGCGTGCCGAGGTAGTCTGCTGGGTCGACCCCAGCGTGAGCCAGCGCTCGCTGCCACCGCTCCAGGTCGAGCTGGTCTTCCCAGGAATCGAACCGCGCACCATCCTGGTAGGCGTACTCGATGGCCGCCGCCAGGCGCCGGTCACCCCGGGCCAGCACCCCTTCGAGCACACTCGTTTCGGCGTCGTGCAGTCGGAGCTGGAGCGCGCGGGCCTCCCGTCGGACGCCGTCCTTGAGCAGGGACTGCTTGTGGCGGATCTGCTCCAAGGTGTCCATCGCGCACCACTGGAAAGGCGTATGGGGTTTGGGGACGTGTGTGGAGGCGCTGACGGTGATCTTGGCGCGACCCCCGCGATGCTGCTTGCCGACCGCCAGCGCGTTGCGGCCCACCTCGACAATTCCCAGGACGTCCTCCTCGGTCTCGGTGGGCAAGCCAATGATGAAGTAGAGCTTCATCCGGTCGTGGCCTCGAGAGAACACCCGGTGCGCTGTTTCCAGGAGCTGTTCCTCGGTGACATTCTTGTTGATGACGTCCCGCATCCGCTGGGTGCCCGCCTCGGGGGCGAAGGTCAGTCCGGCGGCGCGCACCTGGGCCATGTCGTCGAGCAGTTCCTCACTGAGTCCGTAGGCGCGCAGGGACGCAACACTGAGACTGACCCGCTGCGGCGCTGTCTTCTCGACCAGGGAGCGGATCATCGGGGAAATGCAGCTCACGTCCGCGGTCGACAGCGCCGTCAAGCTCACCTCGTCCTGTCCGCTGTTCTCGATCGCGCTGAGGACCGTCGCCACGACCTCGGCGGGGTCGCGCTCGCGAACGGGTCGGTAGATCATGCCCGCCTGGCAGAAGCGGCAGCCCTCGGTGCAGCCACGGGCCACCTCGATGCTCATCCGGTCGAAGATGGCCTCTGGACCTCCCACCGGGCCTCGGTCGGGAAAGGGGTAGCGGGAGAGGTCCGGGACCAGACGCCGACGGATCGGGTACGGCGCGGTTGTGCCCTGGGGCGGTGTCACGACCTCGAGCCCCGTCCCCTCGTCCGTCGTGGTCTCGTAGAGCGCCGGGACGTACACGCCTTCGATTTGGGCAAGGCGGGTGAGCCGCTCGGCGCGACTCCGACCCGCTCCCCGATCCGTGGTCCACTGTCGCGCGATCTGTCCTGCCGCCTCCTCCCCGTCCCCGATCAGCAGCGCATCGAAGAACGGAGCCATCGGCTCTGCGTGCGTGGCCACGGGGCCGCCGGCAATCACCAGCGGGTCCGTTTCGCCACGGTTCGCGCTGCGCAGCGGGATGCCTCCCATATCGAGCATCGTGAGGACGTTGGTGTAGGTCAGCTCGTACTGGAGCGAGAACCCGACGACATCGAAGTCGCGCAAGGGGCGAGAGCTCTCGAGGGAGACCAGGGGCAAGCCGTGCGCGCGGATTTGCTCCTGCATGTCGAGCCATGGCGTGTAGCAGCGCTCGGCCAAGAGCTCGTCGTCGTCGTTGAGCAGCTGGTAGAGGATCCGATACCCAAGGTGGCTCATCCCGATGTCGTAGAGATCGGGGAACGCGAGGCACACGCGCGCGCGGACCGAATCCCAGTCCTTGCGCCGAACTCCGTGCTCGGTCCCGGTGTAGCGGGTGGGTTTGAGAACCCGATCGAGGAATGTCGCGTAGGGGTGGGCGTCGAGGCGTGTCACGTGGGGCGTTGGTGTAGCAGAATCGCCGGAAAAGCCACTGAACGTCGGACCAGATCGAGCCTTCTGGCTCATCCATGCGGTTCTGCTCCTCTCTTCGGTATAGCTGTGGTGCACTTCGGGTGATGACTTCGAGGTCGGCGATCGCTGGCGCCCTGCTGCTCCTCTCCCCGTCCCTGGCGTGGGCCGAACCGACTCCAGCCGCGGCACCTTCATCCGCGGCGCCGGGGTACGCCGACAACGATTTTCATTTGTCTCTGGGCAGCGGGTGGGAGCTCCCCATCGGTCGGGCCGAGTCGGGTCTCGCGCTGCGTGACGTGGTTGCCGCCAGCGTGCCGATCCGGGTCGACGCGAGCTTCCGTGCGCTTCCCCATGTCTTCGTCGGTGCCTTCGTGGGCTGGGGTTTCGGCGCGCCGGCAGACTGTCCCAGCGACGGACGCTGTCGCGGACGCACGGGGCGTTTCGGCTTCCACGGACGGTATCTCTTCGAGTCGTCCCAGGGCACCTCGCGCCCGGTGCCTTGGATCGGTCTGGGCGCGGGGTTCGAGTCGCTGACGACGAAGGTGGCCCGCTCGGAGCGCGCCTATCAGGGCGTTTCCTACATCGACCTGCAACTGGGTCTGGACGTGCCGCTGGGTCGGCATTTCGCCGTTGGACCGAACCTGAGCCTCGCCGCGGGCGAGTTCACCCAGGTCACTGTCGAGGGCGCGGAGTCCGCGGACGTGGAGGGGGAAATCGCCGAAAGTCGGATGCACGGCTGGTTTCTCGCGGGCGCGCGGTTGGTGTTCGGCTCCTGAATCGTCAAGATCTGGCAACGCGATTCACCGAGTCCAAAATGACCAAAGAAATGGACGGCTGGCGCACTGGTACCGTGACTTCCCGCCACGAGTGGGCACCCGGACTGCACACACTCACCCTCGACATTCAGCCTGAGGCGCTGGTGCCGGGGCAGTTCTTCAATGTGGGTTTGCGGCTGGGGGATGAGTTCGTGCGCCGCTCGTACTCTGCAGCGTCGGCGCCTGGGCATCCCCTCGAGTTTTTCATCACGCGCGTCGAAGACGGCAGCCTTTCGCCCCAGCTGGCCGATCTCGAACCAGGTGATCGCCTCCACGTCGAGCCCCGGGGACGCGGCTTCTTCACGCTGGACTACGTGCCCCCGGCGCGTGACCTGTGGCTGATCGCTACCGGTACCGGGCTTGGACCATACCTGTCGATGTTGCGGGAGGGGGCACTGTTCTCGCGGTTCGAGCGCGTGGTCCTGGTGCACGGCGTGCGGCGGGCGTCGCATCTGGCCTATCGCGACGAGCTCACGCAGCTCGCGGCCAGCGCCCCCCTCGTCACTGTGCCCCTCGTCAGTCGCGAGTCGGTGCCTGGTGCTCTGTCGGGTCGCGTGACGGACGCGCTCCGTAGCGGAAAGCTCGAGGAGTGCGCGGGCCGTCCCATCGAGGCCGCGCACTCGCACGTCTTGCTGTGTGGGAATCCCGCGATGATCGAGGAAATGACGGCCGCCTTCGAGGTACGCGGCCTGCGCCGGCATCGGCAGCGCACGCCCGGCCACGTCACGTTCGAGAAATACTGGTAACGCGGCCTTCTGCAGTCGCGCCTAGAGATCGATGGTCACGCCGAAGGAGATGCGCCCGATGATCTCGAAGGGGAACAGAGGTCCGTTGAGATTCACGATGGGGAGGTTCTCGGTTGCGCTGCCGTGGTCGAGACCGAGCTGGAACTCGCGGTCGTCGGGACAGTCATCGAGCACCGCGTCCCAACGTGGCGGAAAGTTGTTGGTCACGCCCGGATCACCGGTCTCGCTCGACCGGAAGCAGCGGGAATGCTGGTTGAGCTCGTAGGCGATGCCGATCCCGCCGGCGATGGTGAACACGTCTCCGATGATGGAGTGGGAGCCGAACATCACCGCCAGCTTGCGCTCGTTGTACTTTGCGGTGTCGATCCACCCACTGCCGTTGATGTCGGCCAGCTCGGGATTCAGCGATTCGGCGATGTAGCGATAGCTGTAGTTCATGTACATCACGCGCAGCACATAGCCATCGAGAGGGCGGTTGCCAGCGAACCAGAATCCCGCACCTACCGAGGCCCCCGCGATCGGTCCGAGGCCGCGCGAACGCTGCAGCAGATTGTCCTCGCGTCCCTGAAAGTTGAAGCTGGGCGGCTTGTTCATGATGACGAACAACGGTGCCACCTCGATGCTGAACCAGTCCGCGGCGGGAATGGAGAGCTCCATCTCGAGCCCGAGGCGCCCTTCGATGATCCCGTTGAAGGGATCGAGTCGGACCGAGAAATCTGGCAGCTCCCAGCCAGCGTCCTGAGGAGGCGGTGGGTACTGCCCGTAGCCAGGAGGCGGGGGCTGCCCGTAGCCAGGCGGGGGAGGCTGACCGTAGCCGGGCGGCGGTGGCTGCTGCCCAGGGGGGGGCTGCCCGTAGCCAGGCGGAGGAGGCTGTTGTCCCGGGGGGGGCTGCTGGTATCCAGGCGGCGGAGGCTGCTGTCCGTAGCCAGGAGGCGGGGGTTGTTGTCCGTAGCCCGGGGGGGGTTGTTGTTGCGCGAAGGCCGCGGTCGTCGCCGTCAGAACGCTCGTTGTGACGAGGCCCACCATCAAGGAACGCATGACCCCCAGCATAGGACCGCCCTCGCGTTCGGGCGAACCCGATTTCCGGATCCACTGCCAAGTGGGTTGAACGGCCTGTCCGTTGGATGGCACACTGCTCCGGCCTGGGGGTCGAGGTCCCATCGAGCCGGTTGCGGTCACACCCCTGAACCCGGAGGAAAGCCAACATGCAGATCCAGCTCTCGGCAGGAGAGATTCAGCACGCAGAAGCAGACTTACTGGCAGTGCCCGTGAGTCAGGGGCCGCTCGAGAAGCAGAAGATCTTCGTGATCTTGGATGAGGCTCTCGGCGGGGCCCTCACGAAGCTCGCAGCACAGCAGGATTTCCAGGGCAAAGCGGATCAGGCGCTCGAGGTGGTCACGCTGGGCAAGTTGCCAGCCTCACGGGTGGCGCTCGTGGGGATCGGGCCTCGGAGGGGGATGAGCGAAGCCAACTACCGAGTCTACGCTGCCTGCGCGGCCCGGATCGCCAACGCTCTGCAGGCCAGGTCGCTGGCGCTGGCTTTGCCCGAGAAGGTGTCGGGTGGAGCGTTGCGGGTCATCGGCGAGGGCCTCGTGCTCGGCGCCTACCGCTTCACCAAGTATCTTACTGGTGATCGTGTGCCGAAGGTGCAGCTGGGCGCCGTTCAGGTGTTCAAGACAGGTGGACGGCCGAGCCCCTCCGAGCGCAAGGCGCTGGAACTGGGTGCCAGCGTTGGCGAGGCGGTCTGCACTGCGCGCGACGCCGTGAACGAGCCCCCCAACGAGCTGACGCCGGAGGCCCTAGCCAAGCTGGCCCAGAAGGTGGCCCGTCAGGGGAAGCTGAAGTGCTCGGTGCTCGACAAGAAGGGGATCGCCGAAAAGGGCATGAAGCTGCACTACGCGGTGGGTCAGGGCAGCACCAACGAGCCCCGCTTCGTGCACCTGACCTACGTGCCGAAGAAGAAGGCGAAGCAGAAGCTCGTGTTCGTCGGCAAGGGCCTCACGTTCGATTCTGGGGGGCTGTGTATCAAGCCGGCAGCGGGCATGGGCGAGATGAAGAGTGACATGGGGGGGGCCGCAGCCGTGTTGGGGCTGATGCAGGCCGTCGCCGCCGTGCAGCCGGCCGTCGAGGTGCACGGCATCATCGGTGCGGCCGAGAACATGCCCGATGGTGCGGCCTATCGTCCGGGTGACGTATTTGGCTCGCTCGATGGCAAGACCGTCGAGATCATCAACACGGACGCCGAAGGGCGGCTGGTGCTGGCGGACGCACTGGCCTACGCCGCCCGGCTCGAGCCGGACCTGATCGTCGATGCGGCGACGCTGACCGGCGCCTGCATCGTGGCTCTGGGCAAAGGTACCACCGGTTTCTTCGCGACCAGCGACGGCCTCGCCCGGAAGATCGAGCGAGCTGCCCATCAGGCCGGAGAGAGCATGTGGCGGTTGCCCCTCGACGAGGAGCTGCGCGAGCAACTCAAGAGCGACGTGGCCGATCTCAAGCACACTGGCGAGCGCTGGGGTGGCGCCATCACCGCCGCGCTGTTCCTGCGCGAGTTCACGGCGGGCATGCCCTGGGTGCACTGCGACATCGCCGGACCCTCGTTCAGTGACCGCGCTGCCGGCGTGGCACCGAAGGGCGGCACGGGACACGCCGTCCTGACCTTTTTGGCACTCGTGGAGGCCGTGTAGCTGGGCGGACGGTCGCTTCTTGCCCAGAGCCTCGGCTCGACTCATCCCAGTTGCTGCCAGTGGCTTCTGCGCGCGCCCCAGCCCTAAAGCTCAATGAACTCGAGCGATTGTCGAAGTGATCGACAATCGCGCCCGCTCATTGGACATTCTCCGCCGCCATCCTGCGGGAGTGGCAACGATGGCCACGACCAGCGCACGACAACTGACGACCCACGCGAACATCCTCCTGCCGGGGGTGTACGCCTGGGCGGCGACTGTCGTGGTACCAACGTGGACTCCTGGATCTCCAGTTCTGGCTCGCGGGACCGCGGTGGGGGCGCTGGCGCTGCTCCTGGTGGGGCCGTTTCTGGCAGCAGCACGACCCCGCCTGGGTCGCGGGGTCGGGGTGCTCGGGTTCGTTGCGGCGTCGTTGCTCACCTGGGCGCTCTGCCCGTTGGCGCTCGCGATCGATCGCCTCGATCCGGTTCAGGCCTGTCTTGGCGGACTGGGGTGGACCCTGTTCGCCTTCGGGTGGGGGGCTGTTCGCGATGTCGCGACCGTTCCGGAGGATGATCCCAACGTGGTGCGGGGCACGCCGCTGCGTGCCAGGGGGGCGCTTCCGACAGGGGCGTTCGTGGTCTTCGTGGCCAGCTTGCTGGGCGCTGCGGCTCCGCTGGTCGTAGCATGGCGCGTGACCCGCCCCTCCCACGCGTTGCTCGCGCATGCTGCCGCAGTTCTCTGCGCGGTGGCCGTGGTCAGCGTCGGGATCGAGGTGGCGGTAGCGCGAACCGGGAGCCGCACCGAACGCCTGCCGGGTCAGCGGATGCGCCTGGCGGCGCGCCCGCTGGTGGTGCTCGCGCTGTTGCTTGCCTTGGGGGTCATTTGGCGGCTCTTGGGCTAGGATGTCGGTGTCAGATTCTCGATCGCGGTCCGCCCAGCCTCGCTTGGGTCAACTGGTGCCCGGCGGCGGTGGGTGCCGGAGATCGGCAACACAGTTGATCTCCGGTGTAGACTGCCACAAGTAGAACCGGTCGGAATGGGGCGCGCCGTCGACATCGTCAGCATCCTTCTCCTGCTTGGGGCCGGCGTGGCTTTCACGCTCGGGATCTACGCGCTTGGCGACCAGCGGGACCTGCAGGCGCTCTACTGGCTCGTGGTGGGCGGGTTGCTGCTCCGGTCGGCCGTGGACGCCCTGCGCCCGAAGACGGGGTCACGATGACTGGTCGGGTGCCCCACTGGCTGCTGGTGAGTCGCGTCGGGGCGATGGCCGCCCTGGCTGCAGCGATCGGCTGCGAGAGATCCGCTCCCCCGCCCTCCACGTACTCGGTCAACCGGTTGACGCAAGGCTTCGTGGCGCGCGTCGGTGGCGAAGGGATTGCGTCCGAGGAGGTGGGCGGCGTGATGCGGGCACAGGGGCTGGGTTCCCGTGCCGCGTTGGATCAAGTGATCCGCGACCGGATCCTCGCCCGCGAGGCGCGCGAGCAGCTGGCGGCCGGCCCCCGCGACCAGATCGTGACGAGCACGCTTGCCCGGGCGCTCGTCGAGCAGATCTGGGAAGAAGCGCGCGCGAGTCCGCTCACCGAGACGGAGCTGCGCGAATGGACCGAACGCAAGTGGTTCATGCTGGATCGACCGCGGTCGGTCGCGACCGTCCACGCCGTGGCCAAGGTTCCGAGGCGTCAGGCCACGCCTCAGCAGCACGCGCAGACACGGGCGGTCGCGGACGCCATAGCGGTGGCGGTGGCCAACGCGACCACCGCCGAGGAGTTCAAGAAACTCGCCGGGGCCGTCCCCCACGAGGGCGTCGACGTGCGGGTTCAGGAGCTCGCCCCAGTGGCCGCCGACGGACGGGTGCTGGGGCCCAGGAATCCGCCCGCGCGGTACGCCGTCGAGTTCGCGCGGGCGGCCCACGAGCTGCGGCACCCGGGAGAAATCAGCCCGGTGGTGGAAACACCGTTTGGTTACCATGTGATTCTCTTGCGGGAGGTGGTGCCGGAGCTGCGGGTGTCGGACGCGGAGCGAAGAGAAGCGCTCCGCGAAGACATCCACCAGGAGCGCGCCAAGCGGCGCCTCGACCAGCTGCTGGAAGCAGGCAAGCGGGCCCTGCCAGTTCGCATCGAGCGGTCCTCCGAGGAGTTGATGCGACGGGTTGGGGGCCAAGGGTGAGCCTGAGGCGGAGCCTGGCCGCGCGGGACCAGGGGCTCACGCCGTTCGGCTCGACGTTGATGCGGTTCTGCGAGGGGACCGCGGCGCTGGGGGCGTCGTTGGTGGACGGCGAAGGGGAGACTGTCGACTACGCGGGAGCCATCGAGCCATTCGACATCAAGGTTGCTGCGGCTGAATGGCAGATTGTCCTGAGCCTGCTGGCGAACACCCGGTCTTCCCACCTCCGCGAGACGACCCAGCTGCTGGTGCGAACGGGTCAGCACAGCTACCTAGCGGTCCCGCTCAGCGAAGGCTACGCGCTCGTCGCCCAGCTCGAGCGGCATGCCTTCGAAGTCTCGGGTCGTGCGATGACCGAGGTGGTTCGCGAGCTGTGCCGGGAAGCGGGGCTCGACATGCCCCACTGTTGGGAGAACGAGCGGTGGATCCGGGTGGAGGTGCTCACATCCGCGTCGGATCAGCGCCGCCCCGAGGCGATCTGGCGGGAGGGACGCTGGTGCGTGCTCGAGATCCTGGGGCGCGTGGTCAGCGACCTGGATGAGCGCGAGGTGGGCTTTCGCGCGAGGCTGGAGACCGGCGCGGACATCACCATCGTGCGAGAGCCACTCGGCGTCTGGTACGCCGACGATCTGCCTGACGTCTGAACTCGCTCGACGACACGTTCGCGCGCCTCGATGAGCGAGCGCAATGGCCGATCACTTCCCACCGAGCCCCAGATGGGTGAGGGCTCGGCATTCGCCAAGCTTGCTCGACACCTGCAATGTCTGTTTCGGAGGGGTCTGTCCCAGCTGTCCCAGACCGCGCCCCCCCGCTTCGCGTCGGGGCCTGGTGCGCTTCTGTGCGCGTCCCAGCCCCAATCACGGAATGCCCTCACAATGAGGTGCTCGAGAATCGCGCTCGGTCATTCAGTCGACGGGTCGCGCCCGGTAGCGCTCCACGTATGGCCTCCGGAACATCACGTGGCAGGCCGCGCAGGATCGAACGCCGCGCCGTTGGTCGCGCTGCTGCGCTGCGGTGGCCGCTGCCAGGGCGTGACGATCCCAATCGCGCCATGTGGTGTCCGTCCGCGCGGGATTGAGCTCGACCAGCCGCTGCAGCGAGGCCGCCAGCGCGGGGAAGTCGCGCTGGGCGTAGGGCACCGCGACAGCGCGGCGCATCCACCCTTGAAGTGGGCAAGGCGGGACCCCAGCAAGGCCGCAGCTCGTGGGCGCTGCCGCGCTCGCATCGCCCCCACTCGTGGAGAAACCCGCGAAGACAGCGAGCACCACAGCGACGAACAACCTGCCTGGCCACGCCCCCCCTGTGAAAATGCCGGGGCGCCCGGCACTCCACGAGAGAGTCCTCGACTGCCAAGAGGGCACGGCGAAGCGTGCTGACGACGGCGTCTCCCGCCCCATCTGGCCTCCTCTTCCGCTCCCGAGCAAACCGCGAGAACGCAGGGAAATATACCCCCTCAGCAGTCTCGCTGGCGACCCTGGCCTTCCTCCCTCCAGAACAAACCACAGCGGCCGGTAACAAAAGTCTTGCGCTGCACGGCGAGACCCGCCATATATGCCGCCCCTCGGCGCTGCCGGGGACGCGGAAACCCCGCGAACTGGCCGTATATAGAGCCCACTCACGCAACGGCACCCCGTCGCACGACGGACGCCAGACGCAGCAAACAGAGAGCCCAGCGAGCCTCGCTCGTGGGACCGCAAGGATAAGGAGCCGAAGAGCTCGGCCCCGAAAAGAATCTGGTTGACAAGAGCGGGCGACTCTCCTAGAGTCACCGGCCCATCTCGGGAGGCCTCCTCCCCTCGGTCCTTGAAAACTGAGTCCTATGACCGCGACAAATCGACGCGGTCCCCGCACGGCAGTTGCGGAGCAAGTCCCACTTCGGGTCTTGCAGAAGCTTCTGTCGATGCAATTCAGCTAACAATTCGGCGGTTCGAAAGGAGGACTCGGGAAACCGAGAAGTCCAATCGCACCAGCCAACAGGATTTAACTGGAGAGTTTGATCCTGGCTCAGAACGAACGTTAGCGGCGCGCTTAACACATGCAAGTCGTGCGAGAAAGGGCTTCGGCCCCGGTACAGCGGCGCACGGGTGAGTAACACGTAGGTCATCTACCCTTGAGTGGGGGACAACTCTCCGAAAGGAGGGCTAATACCGCATAAGACCACTTAGTGGCCAAAGCGGGCCTCTCCATGGAAGCTCGCGCTTGAGGATGAGCCTGCGGCCCATCAGCTTGTTGGTAGGGTAACGGCCTACCAAGGCAAAGACGGGTAGCTGGTCTGAGAGGATGAGCAGCCACACTGGAACTGAGACA
>JBNLDK010000076.1:0-122302 GCA_050304295.1 Polyangiaceae bacterium | reverse complement strand
TCCTGGACCGCGTCCTCGGCGTCCTGCTCGCTGGGGCACATTCGCTTGCCGAACCGGTACACGGCGCCCTGATAGCGATCGACCAGGTCGAGGATCGCGCGCTGGTCACCGGTCCGTGCGGCCTCGATCAGGGCCATCTCTTCTGCTCGAGCCGACATCGGGCGAAGCAAACCCCACCCGCGCCGCTCGTGCAAGACCAGCCAGTCGTTCGAACACGCCCGCGGGCGCAAACACGCAACTATCGTCCGCGCCCGACATCGGCGTCCCCCCCCCGACCGCACCACCCGTCGAGACCGCGTCGGGGGCCGACGACGCTCAGACTTGATCCTGCACCGGCAGCGCCAGCGGCAGCGGGCACCAGGCGGCCAGCACGCCCGCCGCCGCCGGCAGCCTCACGACGGCCGCAGGCGGCAAGGGTCCGAACAGGAGGCGGGTGAGGGTCGGAGCGTCGAGAGACAGAGACGGGGGGGCCGCGCTCGGCGCGGCCCCCGCTCCAGTCCCATCGACCCGTAATCGAAACGTTTGCTCGGCACACCGCAGCACGACCTCCCCCGGAAGCAGCGGCCTCACCGCGTGGCGATAGGCAAGCAGCTCCCCCACCACCCGCACCCAGTCCCGCACCCACCAGTTGCCGTTCTGTTCGACGACTACCGACTCCGCCTCCGCCGCCAGGCGTGAGAGCAGGGCGGTCGGGACGTTGGGCAGCAGAACCGACCACGACCGCGCATCGCGAACGTGGGCGCGGAGCAGCTCGACGGCGAGATCGGGACCGGGGGCCACGAGCTCGGTGATCCACCGCTCTCGGGCAGCGACCACGAGGTAGCCGACGATGCGCTCGCCGAGCCGCGCCACCAGCGATTCGTGACGCCAGGTCCTCAGATGAGCCGCGAAGCGTTCGTCGGGGCGCGCGCAGCGGAACGACTGGGCTCCGTGCAGCGCAGCCAGCTCCGCGTGATCGGCGGGTGTGCTGGGCGCCAGGGTGACCGCGGGCGCTCGCGCCACGATGGCGGCCAGATTCTTCGCGGAGAGCTCGAGACGCAGCCGGACCCCGGAGGCTTCCCACCCGAACCGACGGTAGCGCTGGCGCTGCCCGCCAAGGTAGCCGAGCGGGTCGCCCCGAGTCGCAATGGTCGCTCGCGCACGGTCCATCAGAAGGCGCATCAGGCCACGACCGCGTGCGTCGGGATCTACCGCCACACCGCCAATGCCCGCCACCGGGAGGGTCCGGTCCCCGAGCCGCCAGTCGATGGGGTAGACGCCGAGCATGGCCACCAGGCGACGGCCTTCCCGTACTCCGAGATGCCGGGCCATGTACGCAGGTGTGGGTTGATAGAGAGCAGGATGAAGCGAGGCGAAGTCGGCCACCCCGTGCTCGGCAAAGGCCCGATCCAGCAGCTGCATCGCGGGCTCGAAGTCCGACTTTCCCAGGTTCTCGACAACGATGCTCATCGCGATCGACCCTACCAGGGGCATCCCTGGCCGCGTAGCGTGAGCTCAGGCTGGGAACTTGGCGCGTCGGTCGGTACGATCCTGGCAGAGTGTCCGGATTTCGGTTCAAACTGTGGAATGCTGGGTCGGTTCGCGACCTGGCGCACCACGCTCCCTAACATCCCGGGGACCCAGCGCCGTTTTGGTCAGGGGAATACATGGTTCGCAGAACGACCCACTCGACAGACAGTCGCGCCATGACACGAGACCACCGTCGGCTGCGAAGCCGGTGGCCACTCATCGCGGTGCTGACCGCTCAGGGGCTCGCCGCCGCCGCGGCCTGTTCGACCGACCCGGGCGCCTGGGAACCGGGCCCCGCCAGCCCGGGCGAGCCGGCGGCTTCCTGCCAAGACGGGGCGCACCGGGACTGCGGCATCACCCTCGGGGTGCAGGGCGATGTCGTGGCCTGCTACCTCGGCACCCAGATCTGTGAAGACGCCGTGTGGGGCGCCTGCGAGGACGGGCACCTGGTGAGCCACTACGCCCCTGCAGTAGCGCGGCGCACGGCACTGCGTCCCCGGTCCCTGAGCGACCCGATCGACTGCGAGTCGAACCCGTGTGATCCAAACTGCCAGATCTTCTGGGAGGAGCCCGACGCCTCGATCGGAACCCCAGAAGGGGATCCGGTATTCACCTGGCAGTCGGGCAACCTGGGCGACTACCCCAGCGGCCTCGTCAACAAGGGCATCGTCACCCCCTGTAACTCCGGGTACGACTGCCAGTTCGGCTACCAGTGCATCGAGCCGGTCACCCATCCCGATTGCGCCCACAGCAAGTGCGAGGTGGGGACCGCCCTCGCCTCGGACTGCGAGGCGAGCTACGGCGCCCTGAACGCACCAAGTTGTGTCGAGCTGATCTGCGACGCCATGCCCGGTTGCTGCGACACGAGCTACTCGGGCTCCTGTGACCACAATCCCTGCGAGACCGGGGTTGCGCTCAAGGTGACGTGCGAGTCGTGCCTGGCCACCGTCTGCGCCAGCGAGCCAGGATGCTGCGGCATCAGCCCTGGCAGCACGACGGATCCGATGGTTCTCGAGGCCGAGGAAGCGACCAACAGCGCGAAGGTGGGCGGCCTCGAGTTCGTGGAGATCACGGACGCCACCGCCTCGAGCGGCCGCGCCATGGAGGTCGCGGACAAGGGGACGGGGAACTCGTATGCGACGGGCTACGACACGAAGTCACCCTGGCTCGAGTTCGATGTCGACTTCCCGAGCGATGGCCGCTGGTACGTCTGGGTGCGCGGCCAGGCCGGGGGCGCGACCGTGGGCACCAGCGACACCTGCCACGTCGGCCTCGACGCGACACCGACCAGCAGCGCCGAGGCCCTCACTGGATTCGGGAGCGACTGGACGTGGTCGGCAACGACCGAGGCCGGCGCCGTCGCCTACATGGATGTCGCGACAGCGGGCGCCCACACGGTCAACCTGTGGATGTACGAGGACGGGTTCCTCGTCGATCGCGTGGTGCTCACCCAGGATGCGACCTACGCCCCGAGCGGGGTCGGGCCGAGCGTCAGTGGCGTGAGCGCCTGGACCGATACCTGCGTCAACCTCTACGAAAGCGCCTGCGGCGTCAGCTGCGGCGCCGGCGACTGGACACAAGACTGCGTGGACGCCGTGGCCACGGTCTGCGACGCGACCTGCGGCGAGAGCCCACCCGCCGACTGCACCCACGCCGTCTGCGAGACGGGCGAGGGGCTGGACGCCGGCTGCCACCCCTGCGCGGCGGAGGTGTGCAAGGTCGACCCGTTCTGCTGCATCGACACCTGGGACGATGCCTGCGTCACGGCGGTCGACACCTACTGCAGCACGAGTTGCCCAGTCGAGATGGTGCTGCCCCCGGTCGAGAGCGGCCAGTGCATCGAGCGCCTCCCCGGAGAGGTGGACGAGAGCTGCGACACGATCGACCTCGCCGTGGGCGTGCCCTGTGGGGGGACCCTGCCCATCTGCAACCACGGCACGGAGACGGCGCCCAAGGGCATCCGCATCGTGCATTTCCCCGCCAACTCGCAGCAGTATCCCGCCACCGACCCCGACCAGACCCACCCGGGCATGGTCGAATGTGCGACGAGTGAGGTCATTCCCTCCGGGCACTGCATCAACGTCGACGACTGCAGCGATCTCGGCGGCAATCGCGAGATCATGATCAACCCGGGCGGTGAGGTGACCGAGTGCAGTTCGCTCGACAACTGGTCGCTGTACAGCACGGGCTCGGAGTGCGAGATGCCGGTGTGCTCGAAGGCCGATGCCAGCGCCGCGTTCGCGGATCTGCACCTGTACTTCGTCGTCGAGAAGTCAGCCGCGATGAACACCAACAGCATGTGGACCAACACCGCGAGCGCACTGGAAGCCTTCTTCGCCTCCGAGGACGCCGCGGGGATGCAGGTGTCCCTCGAGTTCTTCCCGCTCGCCAGCGGCTCCGCGGAGGGTGACGGCTGCGCGGATACCAGCGTGGGTAGCTGCGACAGCGGGCCCTGTTCGACCGCGATGGTTCCGGGAGCGTTTCTGACCAGTGAAACGGGAGCCACCGACCCCCAAGAGACAGCGCTGCTGGACGCCCTCGCCGCGGTGACCGCCGGAGGTGGGTCGCCACTCTACCCGGCGCTGGACGGGGCGCTGGACCGCGCCGTCGCCGACCAGGCCAGCGATCCCAGCGCCGCCTACGCGGTCGTGCTGGTCTCCCCCGGCAACCCGGACACCTGCGAGACGAGTTCGCGGGAGCTGGCACGCCTGGCCATCGACGCCTACGTCAACTCGGGCGTGCTGACCTACACCATCGCCCTCGACGAGACCGACACCACCACCCTGGATCTCATCGCCCGCTCCGGTGGAACGCGGCGCGCCTTCCCGATCCCCACGGAGTCCCTGGCGGAGGAGCTTCTCGCCACGCTCAATACCATTGCGGCTACCAAGGTGCGGTGTGAGTTCGACGTCCGCAACGCTGCCAACATCAACGTCGACAACGCCACCCTCACCTATACCCCGGGAGACAAATCGGCTGCCGTCGACCTGGCGCTCGTGTCCGGTTCCGGCGCCTGCGGCGACGGCTGGTACTTCGACGACCTCGACAACCCGACCACGGCCACCTTGTGTCCCGCGACCTGCGACGCAGTGCAGGCAGACGAAGGAGCACTGCTGGAGCTGGTGGTGGGGTGCACGCCGACCTACGAGGGCGCTGAGTACAGCGAGATCTACAACGGGGTCTGCACCACTGGCGGCCTGCAGTGGGCGTTCTTCACCTATGCCACGGAGATCGACGCCGGCGCGGAAATCCTCTTCGAGGCCCGAACGGCAACCAGTGAAGCCGGCCTGGCCAGCGCCAGCTGGGTCACGATCGCCACGGCGAGCAACGACCTGCAGACCTGTGGCCTGGGCGGACCTCTCCCCGCCTGCCCGGTGAGCCTGTACGATGCGCTCGGCGGTGGACCCGACTCGAGACTGCCATTCCTCGAGCTCCGCGCAACGCTGTCACCCAGCTCCTCCGGTCTCGCCAAGGCCATCCTCAACCGCTGGCAGATCACCTACAGTTGCCCCGACAACGAGTAGCCCCCCGGAAAACCATGCTCGGATCCCGAATCGTCGCTGCCGCCGCTCTGGGCACCGTCGCACTCGCCTTCGGTGGGTGCGGTGCCAAGCACCCTCCCCCCGTCGACGTGGAAGAGACCGGAGGCACTGCGGGCAGCGGCCCGGGGGTTACGGCCGGACAGACAGGTTCCACCCACGGGGGCGCGGCTGGGGGCACGGCCGTCGGCGCGTCCGGGAGCAGCACCGGGGGCGTGGATGGCGGCGGCGCGAATAGCGGCGGGACCGGCGGCGGAGGGACCGGCGGTCAGGCGACCATCATCGAGTGTGGCAACGACGTGGCGGAGGCGGGCGAGGAGTGCGACGGAGACGACCTGGGCGGCCACACCTGTCGCTCCGGGGGGTTCGACGAGGGAACACTGCGCTGTCGCGGGTGCCAGCTCGATTTCGTGAACTGCAGCGGTACGGAATCTTGCTTCGACTTCCGCGACAACGACGGAGACCGGACCATCGACTGCGACGACAGCGACTGCAGCGCCGCGTGCTCCGCACCCTGCGAACACGTGCCGGAGCTCGCCGACCCCGCGATCGTCGAGGGGTCGCTGACGGGTCGCACCACTGGCGCGCTCGGCCCCTCCTGTAGCGCTGGGGGGCCCGAGCTCGTCTACCAGCTGACCGCTGCCCACACGGGGGTTCTCGAGGCGAGTGTCACCGGCTCGGACGCGATCACCATCTCGCTCCGGACGCAGTGCGATGATGCCACCAGCGAGCTGAGGTGCGCCTACGGCAGCCACCTCAAGCCCACCATCACCGAGGGTGACACGGTGTTCGTCGTGGTCGCGGGGCTGACCGAGGACGACGTCGGCCGGTTCACGCTGGAGGTCGCCTCCCGCCGCATCCGATGTGGCGACGGCTACCGCGACGACGAGGAATGCGACGACGGCAACCAGACCGACGACGACGGTTGCAGCTCCACGTGCCAGCTCGAGAGCTCGGAGTCGAGCAACAACGATGACCTGAGCCACGCCGACAGCTACACGGAACCGTTCTTCGGCAGCATCGCGGCTGCGGAAGACGAGGACTGGGTCGAGTTCTCCGTGGGCTCCACCCCGGGGGCGGTGGCCATCGACACCTTCGACCTCGGCGACGGCGCCTGCGCACGCAAGGAGCTGGACAGCCTGGTGGAGCTGTATGACGATGCGGGGCAGCTCGTGGTCAGCGCCGATGGGGTCGAGGCGATCGACGACGACAGCGGCGTTGGCTACTGCGCCAGCCTCGTCTTGGGGGATCTACCTGCGGGTAGCTACTACGTGCGGGTCCTCGCCTCGCCGGCAGGACAGACGCGCTCGTTTCCGTATCGGCTAAGCCTCGACGTTGACGCCTGCGGCAACGGCCGACAGGCGGAAGCCGAGGAGTGCGACGACGGCAATCGCATCGACTGGGACGGCTGCGACGCGAACTGCAAGCTCGAGTGATGGGACCACCCTACGGCGCGTCCGACTCGCGCATCGCCCAGACCTCCGCCACCGCCGTCAGCTCTTCGCCGCCGACGGCGAACGCGACGCGGACCGCGTGACGGTCGCATGGCCCGCCACCAACGTCGAGCGGATCGAAGACAACGGTCAGCTCCTGCTCGGCGCGGGCGGGCACCGGGAGCTCGAGTGCCACGTCGATCCCGGCCCGCGCCTCGCGCAGCCCCCGCACCGGCACCGTGGCTCGAACATGGTGGGGAGGAGTGGCGCAGTCGCGCTCGGTCAGCAGCTGGACGCGTGTTGGGCGCACGACGATCTCGTGGTCGCTGACGTTCCGGACACGGAACGAGACAGCCTCGACCCGTGCCGGATGACCCTCTTGACCAAGAATGGCGCGAGCGTCGAGCCCTTCGATCTCCAGCGTGCCATCGGCGCTGAAGACCACGGTAGATACGGACTCGAGCTCGTCACCCGGAGCGACGGGACCCCCCGCCCCGCGCCGCGCAGGGCTCTCCCCAACGGGCTCGCAACGACCGCTCTCTTCGCTGCATTCGTAACCCGGCCCACAGCCCCCCATCTCGCAGCCGTAGCGCGCCGTCAGCCCCGCTGACACGCCCGCCGCCACCAGGGCGTTCGCCGCAGTCGTGGTAGCGGCAGGGTGAAGGATCACTGGGGGCGGCTCCCGACAGGCCCCGGAGAGCTGCCCCGCGACCAGCAGAAAAGCCGCGGGTCCCGTCAACGAAGCGCCCCCGGAGCCGGAACCGAGCCAGAAGCCGGGTCGCCCTACCCCGCCCGAGCGTTGCGAGCCTCGGCGAGCACGACTAGAAAGGATCCTCGTCATGCGTTGGGGCGGTTGTATCTCGAGCGGACTCGTCGGAGCAACGCTGCTGTGGGGCCCCCCCCTCGGTGCCCAGCCCGTACCTCCCTCCCCAGCGGGCATCCCGTCTCCCCCAAGTCCGCCCGCCGTCCCCCCGGTCCCGCCCCAGCAGCAGACCCACGTGCCGGGGTCCCCGACGCTCGTCAGCAGGACACAGGTCACGATCGCGGCACAGGATCGAGGAACGACCATCCGCTCGCTCGTCGCGCTCGCCGAGCGTCGCGGAGGGTTCCCGCCGCAACGCAGCTCGGCGGGGGTCGAGCTCCGCGTTCCCCGGGCGCAACTGCTGCAAGTGCTGGCCGAGATCCGGCAGCTGGGCACCGAGCTGGCGCACCACGCCGAGGTGCGCGACGTCTCGGGGGAGCTCGCGGACCTCGACAGCCAGATCGCCAGCGTTGCCGCGTCCCGACAGCGGGTGCTGGCGCTGCAAGCGAGCGGTCGGTCGACGGACGACTCGCTCCTCGTCGAGCGTCAGGTCGATCACCTCGACGGACAGCTGGCGGATCTGGAGCTTGCGCGCAGCCAGCTGCAGCGTGACGTGGACCTGGCAACGGTGCAGGTCCACCTCGCGGTCGACGAGCCGCCAGCCCCGGAGGCACTGCCCAGCCCACGCCTGCCGTTCCAGTGGCTCCAGAACACCAGCCTCGGCTCCCTCCAGAATCCGCCGCAGGCAGAGGGCGAGCAGGAACGAGGAGCGGTCATCAACTCGATGATCGACGGCGGACTGCAGGCGGAGCTGCTCTACCTGGACGACACGCCCGAGCGCGACCACTCCTCCTGGGCGGGTGGTGGAGCGATGCGGTTCCGCGGCAGTCCGCCTGGCTGGCCCCTCGCCGCCGCAGTGGGGATGGACATCGGCCTGGCAGGCGGCAACGGCTTTGCCTACGACCTCGACTTCCTCTTGGGGCTGGGGAGCTCCGCCAGCCGCTGGCTCTCCTTCGGGCTGCTGTCTGGGGCCGCGGGTCGCTCCTGGAGCGGCGGACGGGTCCCCGCTGCTTGGGAAATCCCCGCTGAGCTATTCGTGAACATCCAGCTCGGCGATCTCGGTCGACTCCTGCTGCAAGCCCGGCCGCAGTGGATCGGCCCGCGCATCGAGGCGCGCCAGAATGGCAGTCGCCTGGAGTTCGCAGACGAGCTCGTGCTCCGGGGAACTCTCGCGCTGGCCCCGCTGGCGGGACATGACGACATGAACGACGGCGCGCTGCGGCTGGGATTGGCCTACCACGAGCTGCGCGACACCCAACTGTGGACGGTGGTGTTCGGCTGGGGCGGGGGGGAGTTCTCCACCACGTCCCGATACTGAACGCCCCCCACGACAAAAACTCGCCAAAGTCATCACCAAATCGGTAGTTCCCCGAGGTTCCAGCAGGCTCGCCGTCGGGGTAGTCTTGCCACATGTTCGCCATCCAGGACGCAACCTGGCTTGCGCCGCGGGTCCGACGACTCGTCGTCCAGGCACCGCGAGTCGCCAAACGGCACCAGCCCGGCCATTTCGTTATCGTGCGCTCCCACCAGGGGGGCGAGCGCATCCCGCTGACCATCGCCGACTCGAATGCCGCCGATGGCACCATCACGCTGGTGATCCAGATGGTCGGCGCCACCACCGAGCGACTCTGCGCCCTCGAGCGGGGGGAGGCGCTGTCAGACGTCGTGGGCCCGCTGGGGCGACCCACGGAGATCGAGGCCTTCGGTCACGTTGCTCTCGTCGGCGGCGGCGTGGGCACCGCCGTCATCTACCCGCAGGCCGCCGCACTCAAGGCCCTGGGCAACCGCGTGACCGCGATCATCGGTGGCCGCAGTCGCCCCTACGTCATCCTCGAGGAGGAGCTGGGGAAGCACTGCGACGCAGTGCTCCCGTGCACCGACGACGGCAGCCACGGCTTCCATGGTTTCGTCACCCAGCGCCTCGCGCAGTTGCTCGAGGAATCCCCCTCGGTCAATGCCGTCATCACCGCCGGTCCAGTGCCGATGATGCGCGCCGTCGCCGAGGTGACTCGCGCGGGAAAGATCCACACCGTCGCGTCGCTGAACCCGGTGATGGTCGATGGCACGGGGATGTGTGGGGGCTGCCGCGTCACGGTCGGCGGCCAGCAGCTGTTCGCCTGCGTCGACGGCCCCGAGTTCGACGCTCACCAGGTGGTCTTCGAGGAGCTGATGGACCGCCTCACCGCCTATCGGGACCACGAGCGCCGCTCGCTCGAACTGCTACGGGCAGACAGCGAACACGTCTGCAAGCTCGATAAGGTACAGGGGTCGCAGTCATGAAGAAGTCGGAGCGGATGAAGATCCCCCGGCAGCAGATGCCGGAACAGCCCGCGGAGAAGCGTCGCCTCTGCTTCGTGGAGGTCAACCTGGGCCTCGAGGCCCAGAAGGCCGAGGTCGAGGCCACCCGCTGCCTGCAGTGCCGGACCGCGGAGTGCGTGGATGGATGCCCAGTGGGTGTGGACATCCCCGGCTTCGTCGACGCCGTGGCCCATGGCGACATGGAGAAGGCAGCAGACATCCTCTACCGCGACAACGTGCTACCCGGGATCACCGGGCGCGTCTGCCCCCAGGAGACCCAGTGCGAGGTCAAGTGCTTGCTCGGCAAGAAGCACGACCCACTCGCCGTTGGGCACCTCGAGCGCCACGTCGCCGACTGGGCGCGACAGCACCGCCAGCAGGTCGCGGCGATTCAGACCACGACGAACAGGAAGGTAGCGATCGTCGGCAGCGGCCCCGCCGGACTGACCTGCGCCGGCGAGCTCGCCAAGCGCGGCCACTCGGTCACCGTGTTCGAGGCACTCCATCGCCCCGGCGGAGTGCTCGTCTACGGCATTCCCGAGTTCCGACTCCCCAAGGACATCGTGGACCAAGAGGTCGCCAAGCTTGAACAGCTCGGGGTTCAGATCGAGTGCAACGTGGTCGTCGGGCAGACCTACACGGTGCGCGATCTCCTGGACGAGGAGGGGTTTGACGCCGTCTTCGTCGCCAATGGCGCGGGTCTTCCGGTCTTTCAGGGGATCCCCGGCGAGCACCTGAAAGGTGTGTACTCGGCCAACGAGTACCTGACACGCGTCAACCTGATGGGCGCATTCCAGGGCGAGGACGCCGACACTCCGGTGCTCCGAGGGCGCTCCGTGGTCGTGGTCGGCGGCGGCAACACTGCCATGGACGCGATCCGAACCGCCCGGCGACTCGGCGCCAATCCGGCGACCATCGTCTATCGCCGCAGCGAGAAGGAGATGCCCGCGCGCGTCGAGGAAGTGCACCACGCCAAGGAGGAGGGCATCGAGTTCAGGATGCTCACCAACCCGGTCGAGGTGCTCGCCGACGACGATGGCTGGGTGCGCGCGGTGAAGGTCCAGAAGATGCAACTCGGGGAGCCCGACCAGTCGGGACGGCGCCGCCCCGTACCGATCCCGGACAGCGAGTACGAGATCGAATGCCAGGTCTTCATCGAGGCGGTCGGCACGAGGGCCAACCCGCTGCTCACGAAGACGACTCCGGGGCTGAAGCTGAACAAGTGGGGCAACATCGAGATCGACGAGCGGGGTATGACCAGCTTGCCCGGCGTCTTCGCCGGCGGCGACATCGTCCGCGGTGGCGCCACCGTGATCCTCGCCATGGGCGACGGGAAGAAGACCGCCGCGGCCATCCACGAGTACCTGACCACCAGCGCCGCGACCTGAAGGCCCTGCGGGCCTCGTCTCGGAACCGGAGAGCGACTCCCGGGTCAGGCGTCGCGCCGCGAACGCCTACCGGTCGCCCCGGGCAGCTCGTGTGTCACCCCCCATCCCGTGACGAAACGCGGCCGCCAAACGGCGCGGAAACCCGCGCAGGAACGGCGCGCTCCCCCCTTGCGCCGGGGATGAGGCCGCGCAATACGTGGGGTCCGCAGTCACAGCGAGGGAACTATGTCGAAACTGAATCTCAAGCCGGGTGTGGTCACGGGAACGGCGCTCCAGGAACTGTTCGCCTACATGAAGGAGAAGCAGTGCGCACTGCCGGCGGTCAACGTCATCGGCTCGCACAGCACCAACGCCGTGCTGCAGGCAGCAAGGGAAGCGAAGAGCCCCGTCATCGTCCAGTACTCGAACGGCGGCGCCCTCTTCAACGGCGGCAAGTGGCTCGACAAGGACCAGGGCGCGATCACCGGAGCCATCGCCGGCGCGCACCACGTCCGCATCATGGCCGAAGCCTATGGCGTGCCCGTGGTCCTGCACACCGACCACGCAGCGCGCAAGCTGCTGCCCTGGATCGACGGACTGCTCGACGCGGGCGAGAAGCACTACGGAAGCTACGGGCAGCCACTCTTCAGCTCCCACATGCTCGATCTGTCCGAGGAGCCACTGGAGGAGAACCTGGCTACCTGCGGTCAGTATCTCGAGCGGATGAGCAAGATCGGAATGACCCTGGAGATCGAGCTGGGCGTCACCGGCGGCGAGGAAGACGGCGTCGACAACACCGGCATCGACAACTCGAAGCTCTACACCCAGCCCTCCGAGGTGCTGGCGGCGTATGACATGCTCAATTCAATCGGTTCATTCACCGTGGCGGCGTCCTTCGGCAACACCCATGGCGTGTACAAGCCTGGCAACGTCGTTCTGCGCCCCGTCATCCTGAAGAACTCTCAGGAAGAGGTGCAGAAGCAGCGCCAGACGGCAACCAAGCCGCTCGACTTCGTGTTCCACGGCGGATCCGGCTCTTCGAAGGAAGAGATCGCCGAGGCGGTGAGCTACGGCGTCGTCAAGATGAACATCGACACCGACACCCAGTGGGCCTTCACCCAGCCGATCAAGAAGTACATGGACGAGAAGGACGCCTACCTCCAGTCCCAGATCGGGAACCCGGAAGGTGACGACAAGCCCAACAAGAAGTACATCGACCCGCGTGCCTGGATGAACCTCGGCGAGAAGGGCATGGCGGCCCGCATCGTTCAGGCCTTCAAGGATCTGAACAGCTTCGAGCAGTTCGGGGTGTAGCCAGATCCCTTTCGCGGACGAAGATGGAGCGCCCGCCCTCGGTTCGAGGAGCGGGCGCTCGTGCGTGAGCGTGCGCCCAGCTGACTCCCCTTCGCGCGCTGGGTGCCCGCCCCGTGGAGCGCCACGCAGTGCGACAGTTCCCGGACTCGACGCCTACCCTCAACACCAGTGATATGTGGTGCATCGGGTGGGGTGGAAGACCGAGTGACGCCGCTGGCACCACCCAGGAGGAGGACTGCCGTGCACCGATTTCTGATTCTTGTTGCGACGGGAGTGCTGATGGCGCTGGGGGTCACGTCTGGCTGCGGTGAAGACGACTGCCTGGTGGAAGGCGAGAACTGCTCCAGCTCTTACATACGTGACAACTACGGGGACGGACGAGGCTGCTGCTCCGGCCTCAGCTGCAAGGAGGGCGCCACGAGTGGTGTTCTGATCTGCAGGTGACCCACCCGCCGACCCCCCGTGCCTGGCCCTCCCCGACCCGTCATGGATAGCGCATGCGAATCGTGATGCGCTTCGCCTTGCCATCGAAGTCGAAGGCCGCAGCAGAGAACTTGGGGGGACCGAACGTGCCGGGTCGGGCATCGTTCGAGAATCCGTAGCCCTCGCGCGGCATGCCAAGCACCGTCTTCAGCTTGCGGTCACCATCCTCGTCGTGGAAGACGGCCGCCGCGTAGCGTCCCGCGGGCACGGACTCGAATCGGCACACGCCACGTCCTCCATCGATCTGGGTGTAGCTGCCAGCAAAGACCCGGTCTTCGCTGGGAAAGGCGCGGGCATCATCGTAGAGCGCGCACACAATCTCGCCCGTGTCACGCGCCAGTCCCACGCACTCCACTTCCAACGTCCCCCCCGTCTCGGCCGAGGCCGCCGTCGTGCTTGCTGCAACCATCATCGCCCCCAGATACTGTGCTGTGCGGATCATACCGGTTGGGTCCTCGAACTCACGAAACAACGTGGGCTCACGACCGCCTCTCGTCAACCTCCACTGGGGCGTTCACGGCAGCACCATCGTCAGTGCCCAAACGACTTGCTGAACGAACCCATGACGACGATCCCCGCCACGATCAACCCCATCCCGATGAGGGCTGGCACGTCCGGCCGTTGATCGTAGAGCCACCGCGCGACCAGCGTGATCATGACGAGACCCGCCCCCGCCCAGACCGCATAAGTGACCCCGACCGGGATATGGGTCATCGTCTTCGACAGGAAGAAGAACGCCGAACCGTAGCCGGCCATGGATAGCAGCGTCGGCCAGAGCCGGGTGAATCCTTCCGTCGCCTTCAAGGCCGTCGTGGCGGTGACCTCGGAGATGATGGCAAGCGCTAGAAACACGTAGGCAACGGAGAGAGGGCTCATCTGCACTCCACCTCCCGGGCGCCAATCAGCGCCTCGGCGAAACGTCGGTCGTTCTGCAGACGCGGCACTTTGTGCTGTCCGCCAATCCGACCCAGCTGCTTCATGGCCGCATAGAACGTGCCAGGGGGCACCGCCTCGACCTCGGGCAGCGGGAGATCGGCGTCGTTGAGGCGGTGTTCCTCGTAGTCCACGTTGCGCTGCTGCAGCGCGCGATCCAGCGTCCGAGTGAATTGTCCGTGGTCGTCGGGCAGCCGCCGGAACTCGACGTACCAGTGGTGGCCCCGCTGCAGAGAGTCCTCGGTCGGGTACACCGGCGCCACGTGAAACTCGGATATGCGCGCGCCGGTCGCCTCGCATGCAGCGAGCATCGCGGCCTCCACATCGACCGCGCGCAGGTGCTCGCCGAAGGCGCTGAGGAACTGCTCGGTGCGCCCCGCAAAACGGATCCGGTGCGGGCGCACCGACTCGAAGCGAACCGTGTCACCGATGAAGGAGCCCCAGAGGCCACTCGCCGAGGTCACCGCGATCGCGTACTCGACTCCGGTCTCGACGTTCCCGGCCCAGTGCCGGTCCGGCCGCTCGCTCCTCAATTGCTCAACGGGCACGAACTCGTGAAAGATCCCGGCGTCCATCCGGAGTAGCAGATCGCGACTGTCCGGCTGGTCCTGGATCGCCAGAAAACCCTCCGAACCGAGGTACACCTCCTGATAGTAGACGGCCTTGCCTATCAGCTGCGCGAACAGGGCGCGGTACGGGTCGAAGCTGACCCCACCGTGAACGACCAGCTCCAGGTTGGGCCAGGCCTGGGCGATGGTGTCCGCGGGCAGCCCCGCCGTGCGGCGACGCTCCAGCACGCGTTCGAAGAGCGCGACCATCCACGACGGAATGCCGCTGATCGCCCGTACGTCCGCGTTCCATGCTTCCTCCGCAACAGCTTCGAGCTTGGCCTCCCAGTCGCTGATCAGGTGAACCCGCGGCGAGGGGAGCCGGAATGGCTTGTAGGCCCAGGGCGTCTCCTCCGCCACGATGCCGCTCAGGTCGCTGTTCACCGTCCCGTGGGGGCCTGGCTTGGGTTCGCGGCTCCCGCCGAGATAGAGGAATTTCCCGCGAAAGTGGTCCCGTGCGCCCGTATTGACGATGTAGTGGGAGAGGATGTCGCGGCCTGCCCGCAGAAACCCCTGAAGCCCCTCGTCTGAGACCGGCACGTACTTGGCAACCCCCGTGCTACCCGAAGTGACGGCAAAGCGGCGGATCTTGCCAGGCCAGACGACGTCCCGCTCGCCTTCCCGGAGCCGAGCCCAGTATGGGTCCAGATCGTGGAACTGCCGCAGCGGCACGCGCCTCCGGTAGTCCGCGACCGACCGCACTCTGCCCAGGTCGTGATCCCGCCCGAAGCGAGTATCCGCGGCGCGGTGCGTCAAGTGGAGCAGCAGCCGCTCCTGCTCGGCCGCTGGCTCGGCCATCCAGCGACCGATGTGCCGAAGGCGCTGTCGGGAGTAGGCGTGGAAGAGCGATCCAATCACGCCAGCAATGTGGGGCGCGCCACGACGATGTCACGCGTCCTGGTCCGGTGCAGAACCGTCGGCGACCACGCGTCTCTGCCAACGACCATGCGAACCTGAAGCGTTCCACTCACGTTTCAGAATTTCCGGCGCGACTACCAGGGGTGGAGGCACGATGCACCGACCAAAACCAGCCTTGGCCCCCCGCGAGGAGAGTTTTCCCCCTCCGTCGCCGCCAGAGCTGTGCCAGGCTTCACCTGTCCCAGTGATCAGGATCAGCCCGACCGGGAATGGTCCACTCGAGGTCTCACATGACAAAAGCGCGCTTCTCCGTCTCCTTCGTTAGTTTGGCCGTCCTACTGGTTGCCTGTTCGGAAGCCAACGACTCGGAATCGGGAGGAAGTGGAGGCCTCGCTGACACGGGAGGCGTCGGGGCGGCGGCCACCGGTGGCGCGAATCCCCTGGGAGGTGCCCCCACCGGTGGTGTCGGAGCGACTGGTGCAGTGGGAGTTACCGGCGGCGCACTGCCCACTGGCGGCGGAATGCCCCTCGGCGGAGCTGGCGGCACCGGCGGCGCGAACCCCACGGGCGGTGCCCTGCCCACGGGCGGTGCCACGCCCAGCGGCGGCACCAACACTGGCGGCGGCGGCCCGGACACGGGAGGCACGATGCCGGTCGGCGGCGGTGGCTCGGACACGGGAGGCACGATGCCGGTCGGCGGCGGCGGCTCGGACACGGGGGGCCAAGGCACGGGTGGAGCTCCGCCAGTGGAACCTTCGCTCGTGACGTCGGGACCGGGGGCCTACTGGCAAGAGGGCGAAGTGACCGTGGGCGGCGGCTCGGCAAACATCACCGTGAACACGGGCCAGACGTTCCAGACCTGGACCGGCTGGGGCGGCACCTTCAATGAGAAGGGCTGGGATGCGATGAAGGCGCTGAGCCCCGCGGATCGCGACCGCGCCATTCGCCTCCTCTTCGACCGCAACGAAGGCTGCGGGTTCACCTGGGGACGCATCCCGATCGGCTCCAGTGACTACGGGCTCGACCGCTACAGCCTGAACGAGACCGCGGGCGACTACGCGATGGACAACTTCTCCATCGAGCGTGATCGACGGGACCTCATCCCATACATCAAGGCAGCGCTGGCGGTGAAGTCGGACATTCGGCTCTGGGGCACGGCCTGGTCGCCCCCCAAGTGGATGAAGGACAACAACCAGTATGACAGGGGAAACATGCTGGGCGACGCCAACACGCTGGGTGCCTACGCCCTGTACCTGGCGCGCTTCGTCGAGGAGTACGAGACGGAGGGCATCCACGTCGAGGCCGTGGGACCGCAGAACGAACCGGGATATCCGCAGGACTATCCCTCGTGCGTGTGGTCGTCGTCCGTGTACGTCGACTTCGTCGCCAACCACCTCGGGCCGCTCTTCGAGTCGCGACTGCCCGACCGTCAGGTGTGGATGGCAACGATGTCCAACCCCAACTCCCAGTCCATGGTCCAGGCGGTGATGAACAACAGCACCGCGCGCGGCTACATCGACCGGATCGGACTGCAGTGGGGTCAGAGCCAGTACGCCTCGCAATACGTCAGCGCCTACGGTCTGCCGGTCATGCAGACCGAGCACATGTGCGGCAACTATCCCTGGGAAGGCGGGTACCAGCAGACAGCCCCCAACGACCACGCCTACGCTCTCGAGAGCTGGGGTCTGATCAAGGGGTGGATCGAGTCGGGAGTCGACTCCTACAGCGCTTGGAACATGGTGCTGGACACCGTCGGCCGCAGTCTCGACGACGTACGACCCTGGGCGCAGAATGCGCTCTTGACCGTGGACGTGAACGCCGGCCAGTTGAACCTCACCCCGTACTACCACGTGTTCCGGCACCTCTCGCAGTTCGTCGAGCCCGGGTCGGTCCGGGTTGGCGTGAGTGGTGGGGATGCGCTCGCCTGGCAGAACCCAGATGGCAGTATCGTCACCATCATGCACAACTCCGGCAACAGTCCGGCCCAAACCACCCTCTCGGTGGGTGGCACGATGGTCCAGTTCGAGATCCCGGCCAGCGGCTGGGCGACCGTGAACTGGCAGGGCTGAGCGCGGCTGACGCCACGTTGGCGGGGCGCCGCGCCCGAACGCGGCCCCACCGGCATCCCGCGCTCAGCGCGTCGCATTCGAGGCTGGGCGCAACTTCCAACGCCCAGCTGGCAAGCGGGCCGGCTCCGGGAAACCCTGACCGCTGCCTGACGCGGGCTCCGAAATCACCCCACCTCCTCGATCGCGGGGCGAGCGAGCGGTCTTCGCCACCGATTCGAGCGACTCCGGTCCACATTGTCGCCATCTCGCGGTCGTGAGATGGCTGGGTGCCGTGCCAGAAGCACTACTCATCGAAACATCCCCCGTGGACGGGCGCGAGCTGGGCCGCTACGCAGCTGCGACCGTCACCGACGTCGGCGCGGCCATCGCTCGCGGACGGCAGGCGTTCCACGGCTGGAGCCGGCGCCCGGCCGCTGAGCGCCTCCACCTGCTGCGCGCCGTCCGCGAAGCGATCGTCGAACGGCTCGACGCGATCGTCGAGTGCATTGTCGCCACCACCGGCAAGCCCGATCTCGACGCGCTGACCGGCGACGTCTACACCGTCCTCGACTCTCTCAGCTACCACGAGCAAAACGCAGAGGCGGCGCTGGCGCCCGAGCCGCGCCCGGGACATCTGCTCTCACCACGCGCCGAGTTCTCGGTGCACTACGAACCGCTCGGAGTCGTCGGCGTCATCGCACCGTGGAACTATCCGTTCCAGCTTGCGATGCTACCGCTGATCGCGGCACTCGCTGCGGGCAACACCGTCGTTCTCAAGCCGTCCGAACTGACCCCGAGCATCGGAGAGCTGATCGAAGAGCTGAGCGCGGCGGCGGGCCTCCCGGACCACGTGCTCCAGGTCGTCCAGGGCGGCCCCGAGGTGGGCAAGGCCCTAGTGGCGGCCCGTCCGGACAAGCTCTTCTTCACGGGTAGCGTGCAGACCGGCAAGCAAGTCCTGCTCGCGGCGGCGGCATCACTCACCCCGGTCGAGCTCGAGCTGGGTGGCAAGGACCCGATGCTCGTCTTCGCCGACGCGCCCTTCGAGCGCGCAGCCAACGCCGCCGTCTATGGCGCGTTCGTCAACGCCGGACAGGCGTGCATCTCGATCGAACGCGCCTACGTCGAGCGACCGATCTACGAGCAGTTCGTGGCGGCCGTCTCCACGCGGGCCGCCACGCTGCGCGTGGGGAGCGGACGCAACGTCGATCTGGGTCCGATCATCCGCCCCGCGCAGTGCGAGGTCATCGAAGCACATCTCGAGGACGCGCTGGCTCGCGGGGCACGGCTCACCACGCCGCGAGTGCGCGACGGCAACCGGTTCTCCCCGCTCGTGCTCCGCGACGTCACCCACGAGATGCGCGTGATGGTCGAGGAGACCTTCGGGCCGCTCCTACCCGTCATGCCGTTCGACACGGAGGGCGAGGCGATCGGTCTCGCCAATGATTCGCGGTACGGTCTCAATGCCAGTGTCTGGACGCGGAATCGGGAGCGCGCGCACCGGGTCGCCCGGGAACTGGTCGCCGGCAACTGCGCGATCAACGACGTACTCAAGAACGTCGCCAACCCTCACCTGCCGTTTGGCGGCGAGCGGGAGAGCGGGCTGGGGCGGTATCACGGACCCGAGGGGGTGCGCGCGTTCTGTCGCGTGAAGTCGATCATGCACCACCCGGGAGGAGCCCGCGCAGAAATGAACTGGTTCCCCTACAAGCCGTCGAGCTACGAGATCGTGAAGAGTTCACTGATCGCCCTGTTTGG
Organism: Polyangiaceae bacterium; assembly: GCA_050304295.1. Classification (GTDB taxonomy): domain Bacteria; phylum Myxococcota_A; class Polyangia; order Polyangiales; family Polyangiaceae; genus JAFGBI01. The sequence goes on along the minus strand of JBNLDK010000076.1, from coordinate 103,295 downwards.
TGGTCGCTCGGTCGTGTCGAGGGCGGGAGCGATCGCGGACCAGTGGCTCACCGGGGCACGGGGCCTCTTCGGGCCGAGGGGTGAAAAGCAGTAGGTGTTCGCTCGCCATGGAAGTAACGTCCAGGAGAGGGCAAGCATGAAGCGGAAGCGGAACCAGAAGGTGCTGGTGGTGGGGGCCGGTCTCGGGGGGATCGCCGCGGCGATCACCCTCGCCACCGAAGGCTTCGATGTCGAGGTCCTGGAGAAGAACGCGCAGATTGGCGGCAAGCTGAACGTCCTCGAGAGGGATGGATTCAGCTTCGACCTGGGCCCCTCGATCATCATCCTGCCCCAGCTGTTCCGGCGGGTGTTCGACCGCGCTGGAGTCGAGATGGACGACTACGTGAAGCTCCGCGAGCTCGACCCGCAGTGGCGCGGATTCTTTCCGGACGGCGTCCAGATCGACCTCTGCTCGGACATGCGACTGATGGAGCGCGAGCTGAGCAAGCTCGGCCCAGACGCCGCCGGCTACTGGAGCTACATCGAGCACTCGCGTCGGCAGTGGCGCTTCGCCGAAGAGGCTTATCTCGAGCCCGCAGCGCAGACGATCGGAGAGATCATGCGTCACGCGGACGTCACACAGCTCAAGGACGTGGCGTTCACGACCACCATGTATCGGGCCGTGGCGCGGTACATCAAGGAGCCGCACCTCCGCGACATGCTGGCGTTCTTCAGCAAGTACGTCGGTTCCTCTCCCTACGACACACCGGGCATGCTCGGGCTCCTCGCCTACTCCCAGCTGGGCTGGGGGCTCTGGTACGTCGAGGGGGGGATGTACAACCTGGCCCGCGGCTTCGCTCGACTGATGGCCGAGCTGGGCATCGTCACGCGCCTCGGCGCGGAGGTGGTGGAGCTGAAGCGCGCAGAAGATCGCGTCACTGGGGCGCGGTTGGCCGACGGCACGGAACTCCTTGCCGACGCCGTCGTCTCCAACATGGAAGTCATCCCGGCCTACAGGAAGCTGCTGGGCGAAAGCGGCCCGCTGCTGAGCCGCTACGAGCGCAAGTTCGAGCCCGCCGCCTCGGGACTCGTGCTGCATCTCGGCGTCCGCCACGACTACCCGCAGCTGCTCCACCACAACTTCTTCTACTCCGCAGACGCGGCCGAGTTCTGCCACACAATCCACCGGCGTAAGGAACTTCCCCGCGACCCCCACATCTACCTCGTCTGTCCCACGAAGACGGATCCCGGCCTCGCCCCCCCGGGTCACTCGATCATCAAGGCACTGCCCCACATCCCCTACCTCCAGGACCCGCCATTCACGCCCCAGGACTACCGGGAGCTGAAGGAGCGGGTGCTGGACAAGCTGGAGCGAATGGGGCTGAAGGACCTCCGCCGCCATGTGGTCGTCGAGGACATGCTGACCCCGGATGATCTCGAACGCCTCTACTATTCGAACCGCGGATCGATCTATGGGGTTGTCAACCACTGGCGCAAGAACCAAAGCCTCAAGGCCCCTCAACAGAGCGAGCTGTATCCCAACCTGTACTTCGTGGGGGGCAGTACGAACCCCGGTGGCGGAACCTGCATGGTCGTGCTGTCGGGACAGAACGCTGCCCACCAACTGAGCCGAACACTACCTCGAGCATGACCGACGGGAGGACGGAAGGATGAGCACTGCCAAGAAGGTCGTCGTCGTTGGAGCGGGCCCCGGTGGACTGACCGCCGCCATGCTGCTCGCCCGGCATGGATGCGAGGTACACGTCTACGAGAAACACGCCCGCGTCGGCGGCCGCAACACCGCCATCCTGGCGGGCGATTACCGCTTCGACCTCGGCCCCACCTTCCTGATGATGAAATACATCCTCGAGGAGGTCTTCGAGCTGGCCGGTCGACGGGTCGACGACTACCTCGACATCCGATCCATCGATCCGCTCTACCGTCTGCGCTACGCCGATGGTCGCGAGTTCTTTCCCACACTCGACAAGAACGCGATGCGCGAGCAGATCGCGCGGCTCTTCCCCGGGGACACAGCGGGCTTCGACCGCTTCATGAAATACGAGAAGACCAAGCTCGCGCACCTGGCCCCGTGTCTGCAGATGCCCTACAGCAAGCCGCAGCACCTGCTGCGACCCGGACTGATCAAGGCGTTACCTTACCTCGACGCGCACAAGAGCCTGTATCGGCACCTGAGTCAGTACTTCTCTGATCCCGACCTCCGGCTGGCGTTCACCTTCCAGGCCAAGTACCTGGGTATGTCGCCCTGGCAGTGTCCGGCCACCTTCAGCATGATCTCCTACATGGAGCACTCCGACGGGATTCATCACCCCATCGGAGGGCTCAACCAGATCAGCACGGCGATGGCGAAGGTCGTGGAGGAGCACGGCGGCCGGATCCACCTCGAGACGCCAGTCGATCAGGTGCTCGTGCAGAACGGCACTGCGCGCGGCTTGCGCCTCGCGAACGGGGACGAGGTGAGCGCCGACTACGTCGTGCTCAACGCCGACTTTGGCTACGCGATGCAGAAGCTGCTGCCCCCAGGCTCGATCCGAAAGTGGGCGCCGGACAAGCTGGAGAAGAAGGGCATCTCGTGCTCGACGTACATGCTGTACCTGGGTGTGGATCGCAAGTACGACCACTTGCCACACCACAACATCCTTTTCGCCGAGAACTACAAGAAGAACGTCGATGAGATCGCCGCCCAGCAGGTGATCTCGGAGGACCCGTCGGTGTACGTGCAGAATGCCAGCGTGACGGATCCCACTTTGGCACCCGAGGGGCACTCGACCATCTACATCCTCGTCCCGACAGCGAACAATCGCAGTGGAATCGACTGGGTCGAGGCGCGGAAACACTACCGCGACCAGGCGCTCCGGATCGCGGAAGAGCGCGGCGGCTTCACTGACCTCCGGCAGCACATTGTTGTCGAGCGCGAGATCACTCCGGCGCAGTTCGAGAGCGACATCAACGTGTACCGCGGTGCCGTCTTCAACCTTGCCCATTCATTCGACCAGATGCTCCTCTTCCGACCTCACAACGAGTTCGAGGAGGTACGCCGGTGCTACCTCGTGGGCGGCGGGACCCACCCGGGCAGCGGACTGCCCACCATCTACGAATCGGGCCGCATCTCGGCCGGGCTGATCCTCAAGCGGGACGCATGGTTCATGTAGCAGAGGGAGCGCAGCCCGGGGGCCGCGCTCCCCGGGGGGCGCGCTGTCCAGTGCTCCGTCCCCAACGCAGCAGGTGCTCCCGACGCTGGCGCTGACGCTCGGTTCACCCGCTCGGTTCACCCGTTCAGTTTGCCGGAGCTGCTCCCACGATTTGCACCTCGTAGTTCAGACCAGTGTTCTCCGGGGCCGACGAGGGATCGGGGCCGACGGTCTGTGGGTCATACAGGTAGAGGGTGTCGGGAGTATTGACCACGACCAGGGTCGCTTCCTCACCGCTATCGATGGTCACCTGGCCCGATCCTCCGGGCAGATCCACGTAGCGGACGGTGCCGTCGCTGCGCCGGATCGACAGCGTCGCCGTGAAGTTGCTCTCCGGCAGTCCGTTGCCCAGGTTGGTGATCTCGATCCCGACATCGCCACCGCTCGAGACGGCGAGGGGGATCAGGTTGGCGCCACCGTACCGGGGTTGACGCTGGGGGAGTGGCTGGAAGGTGTCGACCCCAACTGCGGTCAGGTTGTCGAAGTTGAGTCGATCGCGGGCCGCGAAGAACGCCGCCTGCGCCGGCGGGTGCCCGATATCGAGGTAGGCCATGCGTGCCCAGTAGCGGCCCAGGATGGTCTGCACCGAAACCGGCGCCGTCAGGCGCTCCAGCACGTGCAGGGGTGTCTCGTTGTTGCCTAGGTGGTTGCGGAACAGCTCGGGAATCACCATGCGTCCCAGCCCCGGGAAGTCGTCAGGGTTGCTCGTCAGGTAGGCGAGAAAAGGCCACGCCTGGTAGTAGTTCTGGTTCATGCAGATGGTCCATTGGGCGTTGCCGATCACCGTATCCAGCTCGATGATGGTGGAGCCCGACGCCACACCGAAAGCCTCGCGAGCGGCCGCGCAGAAGGGCGAGGTCAGGAAGCTGTCCGCCACGAAGTTCGCGACAGTTTCCCACCAGAATCCGGTGTTCTGCTGCTCCACCCACCCGTATTCGGACAGCGTCAGCGCGTGCCCGTACTCGTGAACGGTCACACCGGGGTTGTCGACCAGTGTGTCGAGCACCTCGATGTAGGACAGTCCCGCGGATGCGTCGTACTGCATGTAGCCGCCCGCGGAGAGGTCTGGCACGGCATAAACGTTGAACTTGTAGGGGATGGGATCGTCTTCGTGCACGGAGAGACCGGGTGAGCGCCAGCACCAGTCCTCCACGAAGCAGCGGTGGGCCGCCTCCAGCACGTTCAAGGCGATCGGTGCCTGATCGACCCCGAAGATCATGAAATGGTCCGACTCGTCGTAGCGGGTTCCCCCCCCACCAATACTCGGCCGCGGCTGAAACTCGCCCGGCTCGGGGACCGTGCAAGTCGGGCCAACGGGGTCCGAGCCACCCGTCCCGACACCACCGCCAGTCGCCCCCGAGCCCCCCGTCGACTCTGCCCCCCCGATTCCCTCCCCGCCCCCCGTGGCGAGGCCACCGGTGCCCGCCGCAGCGCCACCGGTCGGGCTCCCCGCGGTGCCGCCGGTGACCGCGCCGCCCGAACCCGCCACACCACCCGCGCCCGGCACGCCACCGGTGTCGGAACCGGCACCACCGGTCGCGCTCCCGCCGGCGCCGCTGGCACTGCCCCCCGTCTCCGCTTCGCCCCCCGAGCCGGGAGCGTCCCCCACCCCAGCGGTCGCCCCGCCAGTCTGGCTGGCGCCGCCCGTCCCGGGCTGTCCCCCAAGGACTGACGAGGTGGCGCCAGTACTGTTCGTTGCCGTGGAGTCGTCCTCGTCCACTCCGCCGCAGGCCGCAACCAGCAACGAGATAACCACGGGGAGCAGTGGGGCGAGTCGGGTCGTCATGGGGCTGCAGCCGGGGCGCGTGTGGTTCCTCGCGACAGGGAGCGAGACCGTCGCCCCCCGCGTGCCGAGAGGATACCACGTACGGTCCACGCCGAGCGGCGGCGCCGCCTTCATTCCGATCGGCAGCACGTTTCGCGCCCCATGTGCCCGACCGTGGGCTCGCCCACTTGGAACGGGGACCGTCACCAGTGCTGCGCTACGGAGCGGCGAAGCCCTCTCGGATCCAGTCGTTCACGACCGCTGCGGTGTACTCGGCACACCAATGACCACGACGCTGGGCGCGAGCCCCTGCGAGAAACGCCTCGATGGTGGCCACCCCGCCAAGCGACGCATGGTAGCTGGGAATGTCGCGTTCGGGATCGACGAACGGGCCGGGATCCGATTCACCGTTCCAGTCGTAGGTGATGTTGCCGCTCGCCACCACCGCATCCTCGTACTGGAAGGCGAAGCGCGCGACCGGCCCGCTGTGTGCTGCAATGTTGTCGGTCAGCTCTGGAGACACGGCCAGGTCCGTGTCGATTCCGAACATGTCGAGGCCCCAGCCCCGGTCGCTGCCGTCATCGAATTGGTGTTGCCCAGCGTGCACCATGACGTTGCGACGCAACGCCTGCTGCATCCCGGCGATCGGATTGTCGCCTGCCACGAATCCGGCAATGGCGTTGGCGATCAGGAGGTTGTTCTCGGCCAGACCATGTGGACGCAACTGGAAGCCGTGAGACGACCCGCGCGCGATGATGTTCTCGCGGAGCACAGGGTCGCTACAGTCCCCCTGGATGTAGAAGTTGTGGTTGAACATCGTGGCGTCACCGCCGACGGCATCCAGGTTCCATCCGTTGTGGTCGAAGACGTTTTCCTCGAACCGCAGGCCGTTCACGTTCGAGGCGTAGATCCCCTGCGAATGTCCATCGTTCAGATCCTGATAGTTGTCGATGACGATGCAGCGACGCATCGTGAAGTTCGTCCCGCTCGGACTCGGCTGCACCACGAGGTTGGGCCATGACTCGAACAGCATGTCCTCCAGCCACAGGTTGTCGAAGGGGCGGAGCATGGAGAACGCTGCCTGACCGGCAGTCCCCACGAAGTCGGGGGAGTCTGGATCGCGCTGCGAGGCATACACGTGCAGCCCCACGAAGGCCACATGCGCAGTCGTCATCTCAGTGGGCACGCCACCGCCGCCCTGGGTGCGGAAGAGCTCGTCGGTGAGGATGGGTCGCGGATCACTCTCGTCACCGTAGGGACGAACCACGAAAGGCCGCTCGGCAGAGACACCGTGGATGGTGAAGTTGCCGAAGCCCGTGTCGAAGGTGTCGCCGCGCCGAACCAGGAGGTGAGCGTCGACCACCGCCGCCTCACCGCGATCGGCTCCTGCCGCCGCGCGGATCGCCTCCGCCGCGCCACCGAGGGTCGCGAAGGGGGTCGATTCGCTCAGACCGTCGTTGTCGTCCGAACCTAGCGACGAGCTGACGTAGTAGAGCGTCGTCCCGCTCCCCACGGCCCACTCGGTCCAGCCACTGGTGACGTTGCTGCAGCCATCGATCGGCGGGTCGGTGATGAGCCCGCCGCTCCCTCCGGTACCGGTCGAAGCGCCGCCGTCGCCAGCGTCACCGCCAGTGCCACGGGTCGAGGCGCCCGCTGCACCAGGCTCGCCCGCCCCCCCACCGCTGGCACCACTGCCGGGACCCATCCCGCCGGCATCACTGCGTCCCCCATTGCCGGCCCCCGCCGCGTTCCCGCTGCCGCCCAACTCACCAGTGCCACCGGCCCCCCCCCCGTCGCCAGCGCCAGTGCCCCCGGGGCCCGGATCACTGCCACCACCGGGGGCCACACCACCTGTCGCCACCGCGCCGCCGGTACCACCAGCGCCCCCAGTTGCTGCTGCGTCGTCCCCTCCGGACCCGCCAGCCGTATGAGAGTCGCTCTCGTCGCTCTTGTGGCAGCCCGCCACAGTCATCCACGCCACGAGACCCGCCAAACCTCCCCACCAACCAATTCGCATTCTGTGCCTCCACCGAGCCAGTCACCCGACAGCGAGCAAGCGGTCCAAAAAAAAGGGAAGAGGTATCCAGCCGGGCCCCAGCCCGATAGACCGAAACGCTCACCGTACCCACGCCACGACCCGGTCGAAGCGGGAGTTCCAGTTCCGAGGGGCGTGTCCTTTTCGGCGCTTCGCGCTCGTCCCGGGACCGGACCTTGCTCGCAGGCAACGCCCAATCCAGCGCCGTCTCGGTTTCCCGACGTCCGCCCGCATCGTGATCGCGAGCACGGCGACTGGGTGGATGCGAATGCATCCTCGAGGTCCTGATCGAGGCGACCTCGGAGCCCAACGGCCTGGCGCGGCTCGTCGCCGTGGAGGGCGCCGTCGATGGCACCACGACGCGGAGCTTCGCGCCGTAGCAGCACCCTGCCAAGCTGTACGCTTGCCGCGCTCAGAGCCCGGACATCGTCGGCCTGGACCACGGCAAGCAACGCTTGCCTTGATCGCAAATGTGAGAAGGTACGAGCTTCTATCCGAAGCGCCGACAGCGCTCCGAACCCACTTCGGGCTGCCGCAGCGACCGCAAGTCCACGCCAGTCTGGGGCTCGCGACCGCGGAGACCCGGTACGTGTGTGATGCAAGGCGCTCTGATCGTCGTGGAGCGGGCAATCCGTGCGAATGATGCTACATTTGTTCTATGGTCGCGGACCTCTCCATCGTCCTGGAGCCGGCGCCGCAGTTCTTCCGCCGCCAGCTCCATCGAGCCAAGCTCGAACGCCAAGTCGCGACGAGCGAGGTCGTGGACACCTACCTGATTGCGGTGCTCGTCGACCACGTGCTCCCCGGGCGTTTGCTGTCCCTGGTGTACGATCACTCGATCGCGCTGCTGCTCGCCGAGGCGCTGACATGGCACGGCGCTCGGCGGCTCGAGCGACTGCAGGCACTGGGCGATGCCGTGCTGTTCAGCAGTGGATTCTTCGCCGAACGACTGGCTCGCGCCGCCGTGGATCCTGGTTTTTTCCACGGCCTCGGCGCTCGCGCCTACGCTGAAGCGGGCCGCATGCTCGAAGGCACCAGCGCGCTACCAGACCCCACTCAGGTACCGGACCTGTTTGCCGAGCTGGCCGCCGAGTTCCCAGCGCTGGTCGAGGTACTCCGCGAGATGGCGCTGGCCCTCGAGGCGGAGGCGCTCACCGGGCACGCCGGGATCCTGTCTCTGTACGAACGCTGGCTCGCAACCGGATCCAGCACCCTGGCCCAGGCACTCGCCCAACGGGGCGTAGTTCCCACTCGCGATCCGTCCACCCGCTCGCATTGATCCCGAGATTCGGCGGCCACGAGGTGCCGGAGCGGGTGCCCCGGCCGCCCCAACCAAGCCCGATCCGAGCACCGAAGCCCAGAACCAGCCCTTTCGCCGCGGAGATTTTGGACCCTCGCCCGACCGCGCTATCCTTGCAGCCATGCGAGCGGGTCGCTGGCTAGGGGTCGGAATCGCGGGCGCCGTCGCCGTGGGGTCGTGCACGACCTCACCCCGGGAGCGAGACGGCTACGTGGTTGAGTCGGACGCGGGGGTTCCGTCCGATGCATCGATCCGCCTCGACGCCGACCCCGGCCCCCCTTCTTTGGACGAGGCGGGATACTGCGGGAACCAGCTCATCAGCTCCCGCCTCGAGCGTCGCAACCTCTACTTCGTCGTCGATCGGTCTGGAAGCATGCTCGCCACCCTCGAAGGGAGCGGGTTGAACCGGTTCGACGGGATGCGCGAGGCCATTGCCTCGGTGCTCTCCGAGGTCGGCCACCGCGTCCATTTCGGAGCCGCCGTGTTTCCCGGCATTCCCGCCCGGGACTCCTGCGCGACCGGCACCGAGGTGTTCCCCACGCGGCCCGGAGATCCCGCCATCTATGCGGCCACGGACACGTATGGCCCCGTCTTGACCAGCTTCCTCAGTGGGCTTGCCAGCATTGGCCCAACCGGGGGCACCCCCCTGTCACCCACCATGGTCCACCTCACCCCCACGCTCCAGGAGCTGCCCGGAGAAACGTTCGTTGTGCTCGCCACGGATGGCAGCCCCAACTGCAACGACGAAGCAGAGTGTGACGGGTTCGACTGCGCCATCAACTACAGTCAAGTGGTGCTCGAGGACGGGACGAACTGCAGCGGAAGTATCAACTGCTGCGACCCGCGGTACACGTCAGCTGGCGCCGGCCCCATCCACTGTCTGGACGGCCCCGCCTCCGTCGACGCGGTCGCGGCGCTGGCCGCCGATGGGATCAAGACCTACGTGATCGGACTCCCCGACGCGGCAGACTACGCCGCCCTGCTCAACGAGATGGCCGTCGCCGGAAACACCGGCCACACACGGTACTTCGCCGCGGCCGACGCTACCGACCTGGCCACCCACCTGCGGGCGATCGGGGCGGAGGTGGCCATCGACTGCGACATCGACCTGGACGAGACACCGCCGGACCCAGCGCTGGTCAACGTGTACCTGGATGCAGTGGTGCTCCCGAGCGACGAGGAACGCGGCTGGTACTTCACGACCCCGGACAGCATTCGAGTCGTTGGCGAGCCTTGTTCGCAACTCGAGTCGGGTGACGTCCTGAACGTGCAGGTCGTCGCGGGGTGCCCGACCGAGATTTACTGACCGTCGCCACGCGCCCCCCAAGCGCCTCGTACCGGCTCTTCGGCTCCACCCGGGGTCCCAGGCGGTCCACTCGCGTGGGACCGCGGGAGTTCCGCGCAGCAACGTCCTCGAATTTGGTGGTGGGTCGATGTAGGCGGGGCGCCATGAACCCCGGAATAGCTGGAGAATCTCGGCCATTTCTCGTCCCGATCGCCACCCAGTCGGATACCATCCAGATGGCAGATTCACCGCGAGACGCTAGCCTTGGTCAAAGCGTTCTCCCGCCCGATCTCTTCCATGGTCCAACTAGAATCCGGCACCCGGCTTGGCCGCTATGAGCTCCTCATCGAGCTCGGTCGCGGCGGCATGGCGAGCGTCTGGGTTGCCCGGGAGTACTCCCGGGCAAGTCAGAAGCAGCGGCTGGTCGCGCTGAAGGTCATGCTACCGAAGCTCAATCGGGACTCGACGTTCCGCTCCATGTTCCTCGAGGAAGGAGGGCTGGTACGGAGCATCGAGCACGAGCACGTCGTGCAAGTCTACGAGGTCGCAGAGAGTCAGGGCCTGCTCTACATGGCGATGGAGTGGGTGGAGGGGGACAGTCTGCGGACCCTGATCGACGTCGCCAAGCAACGGCGCGCCATCCCCCCGGAGATGGCCGTCCGCATCATCGCCGACACTGCCGCCGGCCTCCACGCGGCCCACGAGCTGCGGGGATGGGACGGCGAACTGCGCGGCATCGTGCACTGCGACGTGTCACCTCACAACATCCTGATCGGACCCAGCGGACAGGCGAAGCTGGTCGACTTCGGCGTCGCGCACGCCGTTTCGCAGAGCGATCTGGAGAGCGAATCCCACGACACGATCAAGGGAAAGTTTGGCTACATGTCCCCCGAGCAAGCGCTCGGCCACCCCTTCGATCGTCGCAGTGACGTCTTCAGCCTCGGCATCGTGCTCTACGAGCTCACCACTGGTGAGCGCCTTTTCCGGGGTCGAGACCCGGGCCACACACTGAAGCTGGTGGTCTACGGACAGGTCCCCCCTCCGAGTCGCCTGATCCAGGACTATCCCAAGCAGCTCGAAGAAATCGTGATGCGCTCGCTCGAGCGCGACGTGAAGAAACGATTTCAAACCGCGGCCGAGCTCCAACAGGCGCTCGACCGGTACCTGGTCTCCGAAAGCATCCTCGTGAGCCACGCTGGGGTGGGCGGGCTGGCCAAGCGCGTGCTCGGAGAGCGCGTGAAGAAGCGCCGCCTGGCGATCCGGGGCGCGCTGGGCCAACTTGGCCAATCGTCCGAAGCAACCAACCTGCCCGTGTCGGACGTCACCGGCTCGCTCTCGCCCCTCTCCGACCACTCTCCCACTTCGCTCAGCGTGTCGTCGATGTCGGAGCCCGCTGGTGCTGCGGTGCTGCCGGCCGAGTGGGACCTCACGCCCCCACCCCGTCGTCGGTCGTCGCTGGGATACGTGCTCGCCGCACTGTTGCTGGTCTCGGCTGGGATCGGCGCGGCATATCTGATCGTGGCGCAGGCGTCTCGCGACGTCGGCCATCGCCCCAGCGTCAGCGCCCTCCGGCCGGATCCGCAGCGCAGCAGCGAGGGCGAGTCGGAGGAGCCCGCCGCCGCGTCCGCGACTCCAGAGGAAGATCTGAGCGGCGGCCTGCGCCTCGAAGACCTCCCGCGTGACGTTCCCTCCGAACCCGACCCACCGGGTGGGGATGACAGCCCAGAGGAGGAAGCTTCCCGCCCCTCGGCGGAAGGCTTCGACCCGTCGGTGTTTCGCCAGTCGCTCGGCGTGAGCTCCGCCAAGCCAGACTGAGTCTCCCGGATCTGCGTCCGCGAGTTCCGTCCCGCCAAAGTCTCACTCGCCGAGACAGATACCCACCGCGCGCGCAGTGGCAACGAGCTGCCCGTCGGGCGCGACCCGCTTGGGCTCGGCGATCGCCTCCGCGATCGGTACCGCGACGATTTCGTCACCGCGCAGCGCCACCATCTTCCCGAACTCGCCGGCCTCGACGAGCTCGGCAGCGTGGTGCCCATAGCGCGTGCCCAGCACTCGGTCGAAGTTCGACGGACTCCCACCCCGCTGCACGTGCCCCAGCACCGTGACCCGGATCTCGGGCTCGATGAGATCCTCGAGCTGGACCGCAAGGCGAGACGCCGCGCCCTTCAGCCGCGGCATGGCCCCGAGCTTGCGCTCGATGACGCTCTGCTCGCCATCGGTGGGGTGCGCGCCCTCCGCGACCACGATGATCCCGAAGGCCTGACCCCGCCGCCGACGCTCCGTCACCATGTCCGCCAGAGGCTGCAGACGATAGGGGATCTCTGGAATCAGGATCGCATCGGCGCCCGCCGCGAGCCCCGCCTGAAGCGCGATCCACCCCGCGTCACGTCCCATCACCTCGCACAGCATGACTCGGTCGTGGCTCTCCGCCGTGTCGCGAAGCCGATCGAGCGCGTCGGTCGCGACCTGGACGGCGGTGTCGAAACCAAAGGTCTGGTCCGTGGACCCAAGGTCGTTGTCGATCGTTTTCGGCACCCCGACGATGGGCATGCCGAGGTCGACGAAGCGTTTCGCAATCCGCATCGATCCGTCGCCGCCGATGCTGATCAGGCCGTCAAGCTCCAGCTTGCGGAAGTTCTCCAGCACCGTCGCCGAGACGTCGGTGGTGGTGGCGTTTCCCGCAGCGTCTCGGACCACGTAGTTGAAGGGATCGGCACGGTTCGACGTTCCCAGGATCGTGCCTCCCCTCGCCAGGATCGAGAACACATCCCTGGCCGCCAGCCATTGGTTGCCATGGGGCGACGCATAGTCGAGATCGATGAGCCCATTGAACGCATCTTCGACCCCCAGTACCTCCCACCCATACTTCTCGATCCCGACCTTCACGGCGCCCCGGATCACCGCGTTCAACCCCGGACAGTCCCCGCCACCCGTTACGAGAGCAACACGCTTCGCCATCGTTCCCTCCTTCGCTTCGACCCCCGAGCATAGCCGATCTCGAGCACCCACCGAGCAGCGCGGTGCGCTGAACGCCTGCTCTCCTCCACTTCCCGGCGCAGGGTGCGCTCATCCGGATGCCAGCCAGCGGGCCGCTGGGACCTTCTGCGGCAGTCCCAGCTCCCAGTGGGCCAGAGGTGCTACGCGGATTCCGGTTCCTCAGTCGTCTCCCGCAGCACGCGGCGCGACAGCAGCGAGGGCCACCATGGCGACGGTACCTAGGCCCACCACCACCAGGACGATCACTCCCGGGACCGGTCCCAGCTGGGTGCCCCCGAGAACATCACCCGAGGCGGCCGCTTTCACCAGCCACGCAGTCACGACGACCAGTACCAGCCCCAGGTAGTTTCGGCGCAGCCGCACCCCCACGGCCTGCCACATCGGCACCGGACACCGCGGCGCACTCAGACTGGTGGCCAGTCGCGTGCGCCAGTCGGGGCGCTCTGGCTGTCCGAGCAGCGGTGCGTACAGGCCCGTCTCCAGCAATCGGACCCGTTCGAGGCTCACCCGATAGCTCCGATAGCGTCGAGACTCCATCCACAGGAACAGCACGAGCAGCACCAGCAGCAGAAGCACGTACTGCGGCGCCGAGGTCGCCCCCAGCGTCAGGGAGCCGAGCGCGGCCGTCGTTCCCACCGCCCAGTTGGTCGTGGTGTCGAGACGAACCCGGTAGCTCGTCATGCGGCCCAGCTCACCTCGATAGAGATGCACGAGGGCGGTCAGGCGGTCTCGCTCTTCCACTCTATCCCCAGAGCTCACTGGCGTTGAGCCCGTCACCATGCTCGGCTCGCGGAGGGCGAGAGCCCCGCATGGCTCCTTCCTTCGGGTCGATCTGTTCGCGGGATCATCATCCTTTGCCCCGGTTCGGTTCAACACGACCGAACTGGGGGATAGGCAGCGATACGAACGCAGGCATTCGCTGTCAACCCAGGCCCGCGCAGACCGAACGTTCGGGGTTGCAAGGCCGCAACCACCCACCCCTGCCAAGCGCCCTCCCCCTCGTTTTCGCGCGGGCCCCCACCCCGAGGAAGCTCGCGCAATGGTCGAAATGCTCGACAATTGCGCGAGCTCATCTAGCTTGCACTCGTGGCACGACATGAGGCAGCGAGCAGCATCGTCATCCGTGGTGCGCGTCAGCACAACCTGCAGGTTCCGGAACTGCGGATCCCGAAGAAGCAACTCGTGGTGTTCACCGGAGTCAGCGGCTCCGGCAAGTCGTCGCTGGCCTTCGACACGCTCTACGCTGAAGGGCAGCGACGCTACGTGGAGTCGCTGTCCAGCTACGCGCGGCAGTTTCTCGGTCAGATGGAGAAGCCAGCCTTTGATCACATTCGCGGCCTCAGCCCCACCATCGCGATCGAGCAGAAGGCGGCCTCCGCCAACCCCCGGTCGACGGTCGGCACGATCACGGAGATCCACGACTACCTGCGCGTGCTCTATGCGCGGATCGGCGCCCAGCACTGCCCCCAGTGTGGCGACCCCGTGGACGCCTTGTCGCTCGACCAGATCATGGCGCAGATCACTCGCCTCGAGGGGACCCACGTGGTCTTGGCACCGCTGGTCGAGAACCGCAAGGGCGAGTTCCGCGAACTGCTCACCACCCTCCAGCAGCGCGGGTACACGCGCGTTCGCCTCGACGGGGAGGTCGTTCGCCTCGACAGCGACCCGCAACTCGACAAGAGGCGCAAGCACACGATCGAGCTAGTCGTCGATCGCGTCGACCCGGCGCAGTCCGATCGCTCGCGGCTCGTCGACTCCGTCGAGACCGCCTTGCGCGAGGGAGCGGGGAACCTGCTCCTGTGTTCCAGCGCCCCTTCCTCCCCCACACACCGCTTCAGTCAGTCGCGAGCCTGCACACGCTGCAGCATCGGCCTGCCGGAGCTCTCGCCACAGTCGTTCTCCTTCAACAGCCCCGTGGGCATGTGCCCAGAGTGCAACGGCCTCGGACGTCAGGCACAGATGGACCCGAGCCTCCTCATCCCGGACCCCAGCAAATCACTCCACGAGGGAGCGATCGTACCGCTGGCCAGCGTCATGGGGCGACGACAGGGGATCACCTACGGCATGGTCTCCGCGGTCGCCAAGGAGTACCGACTCGATCTCGACCGGCCCTGGAACAAGCTGAAGAAGGAGCACCAGCAACTGCTGCTGTTCGGAACCGGCAACCGCCGGTTCCGCGTCTCGTGGCAAGGCACCCACGGCGACATGAGCTGGCCGATGGCCTACGAAGGGCTCATCCCGACGATGATGCGGCGCCTCCGCGAGACGAAGAGCGAGGACATGAGGCGCTACTACATGCAGTACCTGGTCGAGGCGGACTGCACCGAATGCGAGGGAACGCGACTGCGCGCCGAATCGCGTGCAGTGACCGTCGGCGGCGCCCGTCTCGTCGACGTGATGGCGATGAGCGTCGCCGCGGCGCGGCAGCATTTTCGGGAACTGAAGCTCGATGGGTCCGACTTCGTGGTCGCAACCGAGGTCCTCAAGGAGGTCACGGGACGCCTCGGCTTCCTCGAGTCCGTTGGGCTCGACTACCTGACACTCGACCGCAGCGGGAGCTCGCTCTCGGGGGGCGAAGCTCAGCGCATTCGCCTGGCCAGTCAGCTCGGCAGCGAACTGAGCGGGGTGATGTACGTGCTGGACGAGCCCTCCATCGGTTTGCACCAGCGCGACAACGCTCGACTCATCGCCACGCTGCGCCGGCTACGCGACGCCGACAACTCCGTGATCGTGGTGGAGCACGACGCCGACACCATCGAGTCTGCCGACCATGTGGTGGACTTTGGCCCCGGCGCGGGACGACACGGTGGCCGCGTCATCTTCTCGGGCTCGCCGGCGCGCTTGAAGAAGTCCAAGCCTTCGCTGACGGGGCGCTATCTGTCCGGAAGGACCAGCATTCCAGTTCCCGACCAGCGGCGCCGCGGCCAAGGACAGCTGCGCATCATCGGGGCCCGTGCCAACAACCTGGCCAACATCGACGTCGAGATCCCCCTGGGCACGTTCACGGCCGTGACGGGCGTCTCCGGTGCCGGCAAGAGCTCCCTGGTCGCCAGCATCCTCTATCCGGCGCTGGCCCAGGCGCTGCACGGCGCCCAGCATCGCGTGGGCGACCACGATCGCCTGGAGGGCGTCGAGCGGATCGACAAGGTGATTCACATCGACCAGACTCCCATCGGACGCACCCCCCGGTCGAATCCGGCGACCTACACCAAGGCCTTCGACCTCATCCGCAGCGTCTTCGCGATGACACCCGAGGCGCGTGCCGCCGGCTATCAGCCCGGTCGGTTCAGCTTCAACGTCAGAGGAGGGCGCTGCGACGCCTGCGAGGGGGACGGTGTCAAGCGCGTCGAGATGCACTTCCTGCCCGATGTCTACGTGCCCTGCGAGGTGTGTCGAGGACGGCGCTACAACGAGGCCACACTCGCCGTGAGGTACCGCAACCTGAACATCGCTGACGTCCTCGATCTGACGGTAGCGGACGCCTCGAGCGTATTCGCCGCTCACCCCAAGCTCAGTCAGATCCTGAAGACCCTCACCGACGTGGGACTGCGCTACATCCACCTCGGTCAACCTGCACCCACCCTCTCGGGCGGCGAGGCGCAGCGCGTGAAGCTGAGCCGTGAGCTGGCTCGTCGCGACACGGGCCAGACCTTCTACGTTCTCGATGAGCCCACCACCGGGCTGCACTTCGACGACGTGCGCAAGCTGCTGGCTGTGCTCGACCGCCTCGTCACCGCCGGCAACACGGTGGTGGTCATCGAGCACAACCTGGATGTCATCAAGTGCGCCGACCACGTCATCGACCTCGGCCCGGAGGGCGGCGCCGGCGGGGGACGCGTCGTCGTCAGCGGAACCCCCGAGCGGGTCGCCCGACACCCGCGATCCCACACGGCACGTTATCTCGCCGAGGCGCTCGCCGGAACCTGAGTCGTGACCGCGAACCGCGGTTTCCAGGCGGCAGCTTCTGGAAGCTAGATTTTTCGATCGCAAGCGACCAGGATCCCGGCATGCCGAAGAAGGTCAAGCGACTGACGAAGCGGGAGCGCAAGGCGCAGGATCGCGCCCAGGCTCCGGCGCAGAACTCCCCCCATCAGCACGGTCACATCCACTGCATCGTCTGTGGCCGCCACATGAACCCCGAGGAGTTCTCCGGGTTGCTGCCGACAGGACGCATCATCACTTGCGATCATGGCTCGCAGTTCGCCGCCTGTGCCAAGTGCGAGCTGCGCGGCCGCGAGATCGTCGCCGAGCACGATCGCACGGGACAGCCCGTGCAGACCGCTCAGGCGTGGCACTGAATGCGCTCGTCACCCGAGGTGAGCCCCCTGGCGACGGGGCTCGACACGGGTGAACTCCGCCCGCAAGGCCGGGGATCCTGCGCGGAGAAATGTATTTCCCGCGATGGTCTGATCGATCCCTGCGATACGGAAACTATTTCCCGCGCGACGCGAAGCCTGTTCCGGGCGAAAGCATAGGAATTTCAGCCAGGAAGCAACCACTGTTGCGACGGGATGGGAGCTCGGAGGTCCAGCGATGGACGCTGGGTGTCCGTCGAAGTCGCGCGACTCGGCAGAATTCGCTCCAATTTCAGGGGGAAATAGTTTCCATGTTCCGGAACGTCCCGCGGGCAACGCGGGAAATTGTTTCGAGCGCGAGGGAACCAGCCACCGGTCGCGCTCTGGACGCTCTCGCCGGGGCGCACAATGGCGCGAGCAGTATCCGCGCGGGCAAGGTTCGTGGGCGAATCTGGACTGTTTCTCGCCAAGCGCCCGACGCATGTCGCCCGAAGTGCCCATTCCTCGTGCTTCGACCTGGCTGCAGGGTGCGCCCTCGGCGAGGAGAGCCGACTCGGGCTCGATGGACCGAACTCGGGGCGGATGGGGTAGACTCCGTCCGTGGCACAACCAACGAATCCACGGAGCGTCAGCTGGCCAGCACTGGTCGTTGTCGGCGGCATGCTGGGCGCGTGCGGGGGACGATCGATCACTCTGGACGAGGCGACCGGCGGCACTCCAGGAGCCGGCACCGGAGGGGGGCCGACAACGGGTGGCTCCTTCCCCGACGGCCGCCCCCTCGGGGGCAGAGCGGCGGGCGGCACCCCCACCGGTGGCTGGGCCACCGGCGGTTGGAACACGGGGGCCTGGGCCACCGGCGGATGGTTCGTTGGGTCGGGGGGGTGGGGAGCCTGGGTCACCACTGGTGGCCGGTACACCGGGGGGAGTGAAGCCGCCGGCGCCCCCAGCACGGGCGGACGCGACCCAGGGGGTTGGTACCCGGGCGGCGCAGCAGGTCTCTACACGCCCCCCGAGGCCGGGACCGCAGGGCACGGAGTGCTCCCCCACGCGGGCACCGCGGGGCAGGCCGCAGGAGGGCAGGCGACCGCCGGAGCGCCCCCCGTGGTCGCTTGCGGTGAGGGCGACGAGTGCAGCTGCGCCGATGACTGCTCGCTGAGCTGTACCACACGCTGCCAGCTGGGTTGCGACAGCGCCGAGTGCGAGATCGACTGTACGCAGGGGGCTTGCCAGAGCCGCTGCGAGGCCGCCACTTGCGACCTCGCCTGCGTTGGCGGCTGCGCCGACGAATGCATCGACTCGAGCTGCGCGACGCGCTGCGGCGGCAGCTGCGGATTGGACTGCCAGCGCTCCAGTTGCACGACCCGATGCGAGGTCGAGAATACGCCCACCGGCGGCTGCCACCAGAGCTGTTCCGAGGGGTCCACGTGTGGGATGGAGATCTGCAGCGGGGGTTGCATGCAGTCCTGCCACGACTCCGCATGTCAGCTCGACAGCTGCACCTCGGGCGGTTGCAGCCAGAGCTGTAGTGGTGCGACAGGCCGCTGCACGGTGCTGGATTGCTGGGCGGGCTGCTCCGTGACCTGCGAGAACGGAAGCACCTGTTCGACGCGCAACTGCAGCCAAGGCTCCTGCCACACCAACTGCTCCAGCGGTAGCTGCGGAATCGATGCTTGCGGGAGCGATTGTACCCTGGACTGTGCGGACTCCGTGTGCCTCATCGGCACGTGCACCGGCGGGGATTGCGCGATCACTTGCACCGGGGACTCTCGGTGCGACCTCCTGCGCTGTCCGGGGGGCAACTGCACCATCGAATGTGGACCGGGCGCCACCTGCGCCATCGGCGACTGTACCGGCGGTGGCTGCGAGATCGACTGCGCCGAGGGCGCCACCTGCGAGATCGCCAACTGCCCGACCGGCGACTGCATTTGCAGCGGCTGCTGAAGCTCGGCGGGACTGTCGTCTCGGCGCATGCACACGCTGCTGGCTCCCCAGGACCTACAGCGAGCAAGAAAAGGCATTCCACTCCAACCGATCGGGCTCGGGCTCGGGCTCGGGCTCGGGCTCGGAAGAGTGACTAGCACCGCAAGACGGGCAAGCAGCAACGGAGCGCGGCTGAAATGTGGTTGCACCGCAGACCAACTGCCTGAAGATAGTCAGGATGAACCAACTACACCTGGCCACCGGCATGCTCCTTGCTTTCGCCTGCGGCGCGTGTAGCGCATCACATACCCCACCCACCTCGTTCGGCGAAGGGTTTGCGAAGGTGCCGGCCAGCCCGGAGATCCATGCTCGGGAGCACGCCATGGCCGAGCGCCTGAATCGGGACCGCGCCGAGAAAGGCCTCGACCCGCTGATCTATGACGAGGAACTCGCGGACATTGGCCGGGCCCATTCGAAGGACATGCACGACCACAGCTTCTTCGCGCACGAGTCACCCAACACCGGCACGCTCGACGACCGCATCGCCCGCGCTGGCTACCTTGCCCTGGAGGCCCGAGAAAACCTCGCCGAAAGCCCCACCGTGGACGCGGCGCAGGATGGTCTCCTCGCGAGCCCTGGCCACTACGCCAACATCATGTCGGAGACGGTGTCTCACATCGGCATCGGCATCGTCGAGGGCGGGGTGGAGGATCCGAGCAATCTGCTCTTCACCCAAGTGTTCACCAGACCCGGCATCCACGAGTCGACCGCCCAGGTGAGCCGGCGGCTCGACGCCCGCATCGCCGAGCAGCGTCAGGCGGCCGGGCTTCCCCCCCTGTCCCGCCACCAGAAGCTCGATCGTCTGGCCGAAGAACACATCGACTCGCTTCCCGACCAGCCATCGCCGGGAAGCTTGAAGCAGGTCGGCAAGGCGGTCGCCGCCAGCCTGGCGGAGAAGCCCATCGCGGGCGTCAGTGGCGTCTCGGTCAGTGGGCAGCTGCTCTGGCAAGCCGACCAGTACGAACCGTCCAGCGCGATCGCCAGCGCCAGCGTCCGCCACTACGGAATGGCCCTCCGCGAGGTAACCGATGAGAAGGGGCGCCCCCAGATCAAGCTGTTGATCCTGTTCGGGATCTGAGCGAGTACACCTCAATCGAAGTTGAAGGCCGCCACGATCTCGAGTGGCAGCACGTATCCCGAGTGAGTGTCGTCGGAAACGGCGAAGGCGGGAATGTCCAGCCGCGCCCCGGCAACCAGCTGACTCTCGTGGGTCCGCATGATTTCCACACCGGCCTCTGCCCAGAAGACGAGCCCCCACTGCTCGGCACGTAGGTCCTCGCGCTCCATGCGCAGCAGCATCGGTCCCAGCCCCCCGCCGATGAAGGGCGAGATATCCGTCTTGGTCAGGAAGTAGCGACCGAACGGACCCGTCGCAAACATCCCGACCCCCTCGCCACCGGCGACGGCGGCAAAGCGCAGGTCGAACCCGATCGCCATCGCCGACGCTTCGTAGCCGAACGCCATGTCAGCGCCCACACTCGTCGTCGGCCCCTCGACATCGGCGATCAGACCGATCACGCCAAGCCCGAAGATCGACGCGCCCTCTCGCTTCTTCAGCGGGCGCGTGTCCTCGCCGACCAGGTTCTCGACCGTTTCCGTCTCCTGGACGGTCCGGTCGTCGAGCAGCGCCGCGACCACTCGCGGGGCGGCCACGGGAACCTCCTCGATGTTCTCTAGACTGAGCCTCCGCTGCGCCGCCACCGTCCCGTCGGCAAGCTCGTCGGTCAGCGTCAACACGATGATGCTGCCGAGCCGGCCCAGGCTCACCTGGTAGGTGTGATTCGACCGGGGCCCGTGAGTCACGAGCTCTCCACACACAATGGACGCAGCAGTCCGCGCGTCAGCGTCGGAGATGCCCGCATGGTCACCCACCACGCAGACAGCTCGTCTGGATCCGCCCGCCGCACCCACCGCGGCGGCAGCGGCCGGGGGCGGTTCGGGAAGAGCAGCGGCGGCTGGCAGGGACTCGCCGCGATGCGGTTCCGACTCCTCGTGCCCGCCAGCCGGGGGCTCGACAGCCGCACCAGGGTCGAGGCTAGCCCCCCCGTCCGCTGCGCCTTCCTCACTCGCGTCGGGCTGCGCCACGGCGACGAGCGGCGCCATCAACGCGAGCCACAGTGCCCGCACCATAAAGGAGACACCCGCGTACGTTCTCGTTGAACCGGCCACTGAATCCACCTTGGGTCCGCCAACCCCGACACTCAGACCTGGCTGGACAGACGAGACGCGACAACGGCGCCCTTGCTCGAATCATGCCAACCCACCACGAGCGAGCATGGGCAAGTCTGGCCGAACCGCAGCATGACACGAGTGTCGCGGCGATGAGGCTTTGCGGCCACGCCCCCCCAACATCGAAAGCGCACTCAGCTACGCCGGGACTCGCGCCAGCGCCCGGCAAAGACGTCGAACCGACAGAGGCGTCCCTCCAACGCACCGTTGAACAGCGTCCGCCGCGACGCCGGACGGAGGCCAAGGTGGCCCAGCAGCGCACGATCGCCGACATACACATGGGCCGTGGAACCGTGACACCGTCGCTTGAGAAAGTCGCCAAATTCGCGGTAGAGCACCGCGACTTCCTCCGTGGATCCGAGCCGGATCCCGTAGGGCGGGTTCGTCAGGATACGATGACCCGAGAGCTCCGGCAGCTCTCGGAAGTCCGCCACCCGAACCCGAACTCGTCGCCCCCCTGTCAGTCGCTCCAGGTTGCGCAGAGAGGCGTCGACCGCACTGGCATCCAGATCGCTCCCGGAGATCAGCGCGTCGGGCGGCTCACGGATCCCCGCCATGGCACGTTCCCGCTCGGCTTTCCAGGCACGCCGATCGAAGTCGGGGAGGCGTTCGAACCCGAACCGCTCGCGCAGCGCCAGCGCAGGGATTCGACAGTAGTGCATCAGCGCTTCCGCGAGCAGGGTGCCCGAACCGCAGAACGGATCGTGGAGCGGCTCCACCCCCTCCCACCCACTGATCCGAACAATGGCGGCCGCCAGGTTCTCCTGCATCGGTGCCGGCACCGACGCCACCCGGTAGTGCCGCCGGTGCATCGCGCCCCCGGAGGCGTCGACACTGAGCGTGGCGTGCGTCTGGGCAACGTGGAGGTGAAACCCCACGTCGGGATCCCGCCTGGCAACCGAGGGACGTCTGCCGACGCGATCCCGGAACCGGTCCACGATGGCATCCTTGACCCGCAGCGCCGCGAACTGCGAGTGCGTGATGCGACTTCCCGAGACGTTGGCTGCTACCGCAAAGCTGTCCGACACATCCATGAAGTCCTCGAAGGCGACTTCACGCACCCAAGCGTAGATCCCGTCGGGACTGCGACACTCGAACGACAGAATCGGCGCCAGCACGCGCGCGACGAGACGCGCACTCAGGCAGATCCGATAAAGGACTGGAGCAGCGGCCACGAAGGAAGCACCACGATGGGCGACGCGCACCCCCGCCGCCCCGAGGGTCTCGAGCTCCCGGGCTCCGTCCTCCTCGAGCCCGCCAGGGATCTGGGCGTAGTAGCGACGGTCCTGCTGGTAGTCGTAGGCCAAGGGCCGCCCAGCATACCACCGACGAGGCCCCCGGGGTGCCTCCGCCCAACAACCGACATGCGCTCCAGACGGTCGCCGGAAATCGCTCCGGGTCACGCGCTCGAGATGTTCGCCATCGGTCTCAATGTCGAGCGGGGCTCGAGCTCCCGAACATACGAGTCACGGCGGCGAGCGTCCTCCGACGCTCCAAACCGAATCGCGATGCTCACCCCGGAGCCCCCCAGCTGGCTCGTGAGGGTGCCAGCCAGGGCGATGAGGTGGTGGCGAGCCGCATCCGGAAGTGCCGGCGAGCCGCACAGCCACAGCGTGCCCTCCGCCGACGTTCCGTTGAGCGCTCGGAGCAGGAGACGTGCGAGCTGCGTGCGCGCCTCGAATACTGTCGAATCGGCGCGCCGTGAGACGGCGACGACCCCCGCCCGAACCGGACGCCCCTCACGGGTCAGCGAGGCGAGTCGGTCTCGTACCCGACGCGCCAGCTGAGCCGGGTCTTCGTCGTCCGCCTGCGCGATGACGACGGTGTCAGGGGTCGTTCGCCGGAACGAACGGACGCACTCCGGCCACGGGGCACCATGCTCCATCACCACCACCGTGATCTCGGAACCACTCTCCATGCTCTTGACTCGTCCTCTACGGTTGGTCCGGCTGCGGGCTGGCGCAAGCGGCAGAACCAACTGGTTTGTGGTCTTCTGACCTTCGGATCCAGAACCGCCGGCACCCCAGAAACATTCCGCACTACCTGCACCAGGCCGACTGGGTGGCAGACCGGGCGCCATGAACCATCAGTGGGTGCGCGCAGAAGCACCAACGTACAAGTCGACACCACTCCGCTGGGCGGTCTTCCGCAGCGCGATCACGCTCGCTGCGTCACAGCTCGCCGCCACGACGGGAGAGGTGGTGGTGACGATCCACTGCACCCCCGGCAACGCGCGCCTCAGCGCCGGCACCAGACCCGTCTGTACCGCCTCGTCCTGGTGTAGATCGATCTCGTCCACGACCGCGACCCCCTCCGCTCCCAGCGGGTCGCAGTCGGGGTAGGCCGCCCAGAGCGCCCGCACGGTCAGCGCCCCCATCGCCACCAGATGGCGCGCCCGCGTGGGCAGGCCATCGAACGCCACGAGCTCGTCATCGGGACTGCTGAACTGTGGCTCCAGCGACCGGGGCTCGACCCCCCGGTACTCGAACCCGGCCAGCCCAACCAGCTCGTTGACCGCGTGTTCCATCGCCGTCGCCAGCGCGCCAAACTCCGAGGGACCACCGCCACCAGCGGTGAGCGCACCCGTGACCGCCGCGTAGGCCAGCGCCTGCTTGGTTTCCCGCGCTAGATCGGAGTGCGAAGCATCGTCGAACGCGCTCGCCGCCCGAACGTCGTAGCGAGCGACCGAGCGCAGCGGTGCAGACAGCGCGATTGGCTGGCGAGAGAACCACCGACTGGCACCCAGGCTGACGAACACGAAACCGCGTTCCCTGGCCAGCTTGTCGAAGAGCGCCTGCTCGCGACGTCGCATCATCTCGGCATCGTCGGCGGCGAAGACGCGGGCGTTCGGAGTGGCGAGACAGAGTGGATGCGGACGGTCTGGGTCGTCCAGACCGAGCCGAAACTCCGTGATGATCTGGGGGGCTGGCAGCTGGCGGAGCATTCCCGGCGTGGGCGCGATGCAGTGCCCCGGTCGCGTCATTGAGATCGCCGCCAGCAACGAGGTCTTGCCGACCCCGCCACCCCCATGCACCACCGTGACGAGTCGCGGTTCGCCGTCGTCGTGACAGAAGGGCACTGCGACGTCGTCGAAGGGTCCGATGCCAACCAGGCGCACACTGGCGAGGTACATCGGCGCGAGTGTAGCGCGGGCGCGGCAGGAGCTCCAACGACGCTCGCCGCAGCACCGAGGCCCCCTTCACCCTCGACCAGGGATGACGGACACCGAGCACCCGCCAACTCGGGAGACAGAACGTGGCAACGATGTCACACTGGGCGGGCCGGCGCTGACGGAGGCGCCCGCTGCTCACGCGAACCGCCATGGAGCTGAGAACCGAAGTCGAGATCGAGGCCTCCCCCTCGCGAGTCTGGGACATCCTCACCGACTTCGCCGCCTATCCAAGCTGGAACCCTTTCATTTCGCACATCCGCGGTCAGCTGATCCCCGGAACCACCATCGAAGCAACGTTGAGCTTTGCGGACGGCGGCGAGGCCTACCTGCGCCCGTACCTCGAGGTCGTCGAGCCACCGCGAGAGCTGGTGTGGAGCACCGGGCTCTGGCTGGGTGGCCTCCAGGAGCGCCAGCGCTTTGTGCTCCAACCCCTCGGAGGACGGACCCGCCTCGTCAACGGACGCATCACGACGGGGTGGGCCATCCGCTGGTTCACCCGCCGGCTGACCCAGACCGCGCGCGGGTGTGTCGGGATGAACGAGGCGCTCAAGCGCGTCGCGGAAGCTACCGCGTAGCGCGCCGTCAATCGTCGTCGGCGACCGTCAGGGCGCAAAGGCTCGCTTCGGTTTCGGAGAGCAGCCAACCCGCCACGGAAACGGGACGCCCCCGCCGGTAGTCGGCCTCGATGCGCTCCCGGACCGCTTCGCGAAGCTGCCAGCGGGGGGCAGAAGTTAGCTCCTGCTGTCGCGCCAGGGGGAGGACCTGGTCCACGAGCTCGTTCCGATCCGGGCCCGGACTGCGGCCCCACAGGTAGGCCCGACCGAGCTCCCGCGCCAGCCGCCGCTTGTGCAAGAGGGCGACCAGAGGGCCCGCCAGAGGATTCGCCACTACAGCCCGCTCGACCCTCTCTCTTGCGCAGGAGACGAGCCATGCGCTGGGGGCAACGAGCAATCCCATCGCGGACAACACGGCACGCCGCGACGCCAGCCACTGGCTCACAGCTGTTGCTCCAGGTGATCGCCCAGACGCAGCGCCAACGCGACGATGGTCAGCGTCGGGTTGCCAAATCCACCGGTCGTGAACACCGAACTGCCCGCCACGTAGAGATTGTCCACTCCGTGGACCCGGCAGTCACCGTCGACCACGCTGACCGTTGGATCGCTGCCCATCCGTGTCGTACCCATGTGGTGGTGGCCTCCCGTGTAGGCGGGCCAGGCCCCGGCCCGCGGCTCGTCATCCGTGTGGAAGAAGCTGTAGATGCGTCCCAGACCGGCCCGGCTCACGCCGGCAGCGACCAGCTCCATGCTGCGCTTCATGCTGGCGAAGGAATCCGCACCCACACGCCAGTCGAGCGCCACACGACGCATTCCCAGCGCGTCTCGCTTCTCGTCGAGCATCACGCGGCTATCGGGTCGGGGCGCCTGCTCACAACGCAGGTAGAGCTGGTAGGTGCGGAGGGGTTCCACCCCCTGCAAGTCGCGCATGAGCTGCTCGACCCCCGAGGTCAATTCACTTCCGAGGGGAGGATACTGGAGCTTCGGCTCGAGCGCGGCGCTGAACCCCATCAGGCCCTCCCGCCGCATCACGTCCTCGGGAACGGTCAGAGCCCCCCGCACCGCGGGCGGTGGTGCATCCTCGCCGAGCCGGTAGATGTCGTCGTACAGTTCGAGCTCGTGGGGAGGCAGTGTGGTCAGCAGGGCACCAATGTTCGCGTGTGGGTGCTCCATGAAGTAACGCCCAACCACATCGTGGCGATTGCCAAGTCCGGCAGGGTTGCCCTGCGTGCTGGCCAGCAGCAGGCGTGCGTTCTCGATGGCGCCTGCCGCCAGCACGAGGACGCGGGGTCGCACGAAGATCTCGTGCCCGTCGAGATCCCTCACGCGCACTTGCTCGATCCGTGAACCCCGCTTGTCAGGCTCGAGATCGACGACGTTGGCGTGCAAGTAGGCGTCCACGTGAGTGGACTCGGCAATCTCCTCCCGGTACTTCTTGGCGAACCGGGTCGGGGTGGAAAACTGCCAGATTGACGTCGTGGCCAGCTCCGGATCGAGCGGCAGAAGGGGCTGTCCGGTACGTCGCGACCAGAACTCGGGCGAGTAGTCCGGGGGACCCAGATCACAGATCTCCTGAGCCCCCGAATAGTAGCGCGCCACCTCCTCGTGGGTGATCGGCCAGCGCCCGTGGCGAAGCCACGGGCGCTCTTCGAAGTCGATCGGTTCCAGGGGCCGGCACCACCCCGTCCAGTGGTTGGTGGTGCCCCCGAAGTACCGTAGCCGGGTGTGATGCAGCTCGAAGTAGGACGCTCCGACGATCCGTCCCTTGTACAGATCCTGCGTCTCGTGCTCGCGCTCCGGGCCCCCCGCCTCGAGAAGAACCGAGGAGATCCCCAGGGCCGCCAGGCGGCGAGCCAGAACGATGCCGGCGGCCCCCGCGCCCACGATGCAGACCTGCGCCTCTAGCTTCTTGCCAGCCGGGACCTCGCTCACCTCACGCAGCACGGCCAGCTACCTACCACGGACCCGCCAACCTGACAGCGCCTCCCCGTGGCGGTACCGGGATTCTTCATCCAGCGCCCCGTGAGAAGATTCGAACCGCTCACCCTGCTCGGCGGCCAGTCGCTCCCGCGTCCAGGTCAAGCCGAAAAAAGGGGCCGGTCGGGGCCGCTACCCTTCGCAAGCCCCGCCGGGAACGAACTCCGCACTGGCGCCCCCTGGGATGGGGGTGCCCTTTTCTGCGACATCGTTATCATGTCGCTCATCGTCCCACTGCCGACTCAGCGCCCATGACCCGAATCGCAGTCTTCCTGAACCCCCACGCAAGCAAGAACCGCAAGGCAGCCGACCACTACGTCGAGACTCTGCGCAAGGTGGTCGGCCTCCACGGTCGCGTCTGGGAGACGACCCGTCTTGGTGACCTGCAGACGGCAGTGGAACAAGCGTTCGACGACGACGCGCGCTACTACGTGGCAGCTGGCGGAGACGGATCCTTCAACTGCGTGCTACATGCCCTACGCCTCGCGCTCGAATCGTGGGGATGCGACGCCGACGACGTACCACCACTACTCCCGACACGTTCGGGAGCCATCGACTTCCTGGCCCGCAAGGTCGGTGTCGGCAGCGATGCCGTTGCCATCCTCCAGCGCCTAACCGCGCTCGTCGCCGTGGGTCGCGAGCCGCCGGTGATCAAGGTCGAGAGCCTGAGAGTGAGCGGGACCCAACTCACCCCAGATGGCAAGGAACGACGCTTCGAACGGCTGGGGTTCGCGCTGGCAGCGGGTGGCGTCGGACAACGATTCTTTGCCAAGTACGACCGTGAACCACCCGGACCGGAGGCGATCGTGAAGGTGGTCACGAAGGCCGTGGGGTCGCACCTGAGCCGCCGGCTGGTCGTCCCCCTCCCGGGTCGAGTTCGGAACTATGGCGATGACATCTTTCGTCCGACACGGGCCCGCGTCACCATCGACGGCGAGCCCCTCCCCGAGCACGAGCACGGCGCCATCCACGCCGGGGCATGGGAGATTTCCCTCGGCGGCGTCTTCCGGGTGTTTCCGCTGGCGAAGGATCCAGGCGTCCTGCATTTCCAGGCGGGGCGCATGGCGCCCCGCGAGATGATCCGAGCACTGCCGCGACTGGTCGCCGGGAGAACCATCGGCGGTCGACACCTGGTCGAGAAGGCAGGACGGGAAATGACGGTGGATGCCCGGGGAGACGAGCTGCTCGAGCCCATCATCGACGGCGAGCGGATCGAGCGCGTCAAGAGCCTCCGTGTGGCCCACGGGCCGGCCATCCCCATCCTGCGGCTGGACGCCAACACCGCACCCACTCGCTGAGTGCTTCCACTCGATAGCTCGCTCGCGTCGCGCAAGCCGCGCGCAACAGGGTCCCGGCGCCGTCACCATTGCACCAGCCCGCAAACCGGAGACCGCGGCCATGGCTCGACAGAGGCTCGCGATGCGCGAACAATGAAGCGCACGTGACGGTATCGTTGAAAGGTCCACGACACTGGACACCAACAGGGTGGGCAAAAGTGGTGCTCTTCGCCTCGCTTCTGGCTTGCAAGTGGGCCCCAGGCGCCGAGGATTCGGCCCCCAGCGCTGCCTCCGCGCCCCAGTCCGCAGCTGCGGCGACGGCCGAACCAGCACCCCCGTCTCCCGGGGAGGGCTACGTCAAGGTCAGCGTCGGTGGGGTGGCCCTGACCGACAATGGCAACGTGGTGTTCTTGGTCGATCCGGCAGGCAAGCTCGCCGTGCCGATCTTCATTGGACCGTCCGAGGCCTTTTCGATCCAACTGCGCTTGGATGAGCGCCGGTTCCGACGCCCCTTGACCCACGATCTGTTCGACGCGACCGTGACGCGCCTCGGTGGCCGAGTCGCAAACGTGCGGATCGACCAGATCAGGAGCAACACCTTCCACGCCACACTCGTCGTCACCCGCGGGGCTGAACGACACGAACTCGACGCGCGGTCGTCCGACGCCATCGCGATCGCCATCGGCAACGGGGCACCCATACACATGGCACAGGCCATCATCGACAAGTCCGGCGTCGACGTGGCGCGCCTCGAGGCACTGATCCAGGCGCAGGAACCGCCAGCACTCCCCGATCCCCCGGAACAGGCGCCGATCAAGCTGTAGTCAGACCAGAACGAAACGCACCGAGCTGGGCGGAGCGGTGGCATGACGAGTCTGGTCCGGATAGTAGGCCATCAGATCGGCTTCCCACGAGTAGCGTTCACCGTTCATCCGGACGCGCCCCTCGGCCACGGCCAGCGTCACGTCGAGCAGCGGTGCGCCAGCGAAGTCGCGCAGCATCGCTTCGAAGCGGGCCTGGCGCGCAGGGTCGACAAAGGCCATCCCCATTCGTCGCGCCTGGTATGCCATGTGGTACCAGGCCGGACGAAACGCAATGCCGGCCAGACCGAGTCGCCGGGCGGCCTGCCCGAACAGCTCGCCAGCTTCCCGCGCCAGCCCCAGCCCGGGGGCTTCTTGTCCCGGGAGCCGCGGGCGCTGCGCGCTGAACCGGGCCCGTGGATTGCGCAGTGTGAGCCAGTGGATGTAGAGCACGTCGTCGCTGGCGATCCGCTGCCGGCCAACCACCGCTTCGATGAGGAGGTAGTCGGCGCCTCCCGCCCGTGCGCGGACCTGCAGCCGATCTCCGCGCGGCTCGCGATCGACGACGACGCGAAACCCCTGGTAGCCCAGCCGCCGCAGGTGAGCGAGAATCCCGTACTGCTCGAACGCGTGCTCGAGTC
Source organism: Polyangiaceae bacterium (assembly GCA_050304295.1). Lineage (GTDB taxonomy): Bacteria > Myxococcota_A > Polyangia > Polyangiales > Polyangiaceae > JAFGBI01. The sequence continues at coordinate 73,800 of JBNLDK010000076.1, read as the reverse complement.
CGTCCGACGTGTAGTATCCCAGAAGGCGCATCGCTCCCGGGGTGCCGTACCCGAGGTCACCGAGGACGTCGGACTCGGTGACCAGCGCGCCCTCGAGCCGCTCTGCCCGCAGGCTCCGGGCGATCCGGGCGAACTCGCGCCGGATCGGGTCGGAGTCGGGCGGGATCGGGACCAGTCGTCCGCGCACGAGCACGGCCGCGGTGCCAGCAAGAACGCGCCAGGCGTCCCCACTGTAACCCCCACCCGGCAACCACACACTGCCTCGCCGTCGCACCGCGCGCCACACTGCCAGGTCCCGGCGCTGCGCTCCCGCCAGCGTGAGCCCCAGTCCGCCGTGGCGATCGCCTGCCAGCACGTCGCCTCCGGAGATGACAAAAGTCACCACCGCCGGAGGCATCCGCCCGAGGAGTCCAGAAAGCGCCACGGCGTACGCGTCGTCACCACAGCCGGCCGGCAACACAGTTTCATCGACACCCTCGATCGTTCCCCAGTCGGCACCCGACAGGGACCCGATCCAGACCCGCGGATCCTCGCGCAAGCACTCCGCCGTGCCGTCGGGCGGATGGGCATCGAGATCGAGAACGGCAATCCAGCCCAGCACGCCTTCGCTGCGCAGTGCGGCCACTGCCAGAGCAACGTCGTTGATCGGGCAAAAGCCCCCCGCGCGGTCGGGCCCAGCGTGGTGAAAACCTCCGAGCAGATTCAACGCAGGTCCCTGCTGGCGCGCCGCGTGGCGCGCCGCTGCCACCGTCCCACCGGCAGCGAGTCGGATCGTCGCTAGGACGGCTTCGACAGGGACCTCGGAGGGATCGACACGGAAGATCCGCGCCAGGCTCGCGGACTGATGGATCGACTCGATGAGGCGGTCGGTGTGAACGCGCCGCAGATCGCCGTAGTCCACGCGGCTCGGTGTCCGCACCGCCCGGCGGCTGATCAACCGCGCGTGCACGAGGTGGGACACGGCCGCGTCGGCGCGACGAGCATCGATGCCGAGCGCCTCGATCGAGACCAGCGGCAGCCGATAGCTGGGCGAGTACCAGACGGGCAGCCCCCCCCCGAATAGCCAGCGACGGCAGCGGTTGCGAAGACGTCGCAACATTGGTCCGGAGCGCATCGCGTGGGTCTCAATCGGGCGATGAGCCCCGCCCCGCGCCCAGCAACGTCCCGGGGCGCGATCGCTCCAACGAACGGTGAGAACGCAGCTGCGGGTCGGGGACAGTGACGACCGGCACTGTCGCCATGCGCACCACCTTGTCGGTGACGCTACCCAGAATGAGGTGATGCAGCACCCCGGTGTTCCCCTGCGCCCCGAGGACCATCACATCGCAATCGCGTGCTTCAGCCACCCGCAGGATCGCGGCTGCCGGCTCACCCGTCTCCAGGACCACGTCGGTCACTACGCCGTCGCAGACCTCGCAGTCTGACAGGAACTGATCCATCTCCCGTTGTGCGTTCGCGTGGATCAGCTCGGCCACTGTGCGCTGCTTCTCGCCGGGGGGGCCGACGACAAGCCCCTCGGGGAGGTACGCCGGGCGCTCCCACACGTGCACGAGCACCAGCGTCGCACCGAACCTTCGTCCCAGCCCGACCGCGTAGGCAAACGCGCGCCGCGAGTGCACGGAGTAGTCGATCGCCACCAAGATTCGCTCGATCTGCACCGGGTCCTCCACCGCTGGGGCTCTGATTCGGGCCGCTCGCTTGGGTCCTCCCAGCCCCAGGCGATTCCCATTCATAGCAGATCAGCGGGGAGTTTTGGAACGGCCACGCGCGAGTCACGACCCGGATCGTGATCATGGCGTTCGCAGTTGCATGAGCTCGTCGAAAGCCGTGCGCTGCCCACCGCCGAGCTCGCCGTCCACTCCGAAGAACCGGTCTCGCCCCTGCTGGGAGTGACAGCGTACGTTGCGGGTGTAGCGATCCAGCACGGGGACGTGGTCCTTGCCCGCGATCACCACGTCGTGCAGCTCGTTGAGGATGTCCTCGGTCGGGCCGCAGCTGGCCGTCCGTGGGAGCTCGAGGGGGGGCGGGTCAGCGCAACAGGCAGCGCGGATGACGGTGAAGCTCGCCATCCCATACCACCGCACTCGACTCCACAGGCTCATGGCCTGAGTCACGTCCCCCTTGGCTCCGAGCACCAGGGCACTGCGCAGTCGGGAGTAGCCACGCCGAGGATCCGTGACAGAGCATAGCCAGTCGAAGTTGGGAGGCGCCTTGAAGGAGTTTGGAGGAAGCTGCTCCACCACGCATGCGGTCAGGTCCGCTCCCCGAAGCTCGTGGCTCGGAGTGCTGGCGGGCGGACGGGCCCCGCTCGCCGCCGCAGCGACCGCAGAGATGACGGCGGTCGGCGCGGCCGCGCTGGCTCCCGCGGGACTCGCCGGCACAGAGACCGTGGCCGAGTCCACCCCAGCCACCAGTCCGCGCACCCGGTCCATGCCGAAGATCGCAGTCGCGACGAGTAGACCCACCAGCAGCACCCCTCCGCCAACGAGGAGCATCCCCAGGCCGCGAGCACGGCTCGACGACCGGGGCGGCGGTGCCGCGACCTGCGCAGCGGGCGGCGTCGACGGGGCCCCGTCTGCCCCTGCCGCCGGAGGCGGACGTTCGCTGGGCAGCCGCGCCGGAGGGACCGACGCCGGGCCCGCCGGTGCCACGGACTCGGGCGGCTCGACCGACGCAGGAGGCGCCATGCTGTGGGCAGCGCTCACCCAACTGGCCAGCAGATCGCGAACAGCGTGCGCCATGCTGACGCGATTTTCCGGACGCCGCGCCAGGCAGTTGCCGAGCAACAGAACCAAGTCGGCGTGTTCGACACCCGTCGCCTCGACCTCTTCCCGTGAGCGATAGCCCGCCGACGGCGGAGGCGCACCCAGCAGCATCTGATGCAGCAACGATGCCAGCGCCCAAACGTCGTCCGCCGGCGACGGCGGGCCGATCCCGCGTTCCGGACAGTGATAGGGGTTGGGCGGAGGTGCGGAAGGCGCGTGAGCAAGGACCACCCCCGAGCGTCCCTGGGGCTCGATGACGACGCTGGCAGGCGTCAACAATCCATGGGCCGCCCCGCGCTGATGCAGTCCCACCAGGGCATCCGCGAGGTCGAGTGCCGTCACCACGGCAGTGTCGGTAGCGAGCACCCGCTCCGCAGCGAGGCGGTCCGCCAGGGTACGCCCGAACACGTGTTCGACGACGGCCAGCCCGTGTCCGCCCGGTCGCGGAATTGCCTCTATCACGGTACATAGGTTGGGATGCTCCAGCTTCTGGGCGCGCCCCAGTGACCGAAGCACCAGGGGCGGCAGCTCCAGCACTCGCACGGAGGCGCCGGATTCGAGCGCAGTGCCCAACAGGTACGCCCCCCCCTCGCTCGAGACGACATGGTCGATGCGATATCGACCTTCGAGAATCGCCCCAGGAGCCAATCCCGTCATGTACTTCCTCCGGGCACCGCGCGCGGGAGCGTCGCATCGCGGGGGGCGCTAGTAAATAGGGCGAGCGGCACATCCGACGGGACGAGCAACACCGTCCCGCCCCCATCGACGCGAACGAGACGACGTTGGAGGGTCATCGCGCTCATCGGGTGTCCCGTCCCGGGTCACCCGCTTCCATGCGGTCCTCCAGCTCGTCGATGCTCCGGGGCCAGTCCTTCCTGAGCAGTCGCGATAGCCCGCGATCCGCAAGCAGCTTGCCATCGGTCTGACAGCGAGGACAGTAGTTCACCTCGTTGGCGGCATAGCGAATCCGCTGCACCGCCGTTCCACAATGGCGGCAGGGCTGACGGTAGCGCCCGTGCACCGCCATGTCTTCGTGAAAAGCAGTTACCTTTTCCGGAAACCCCTCGCCAGCCATCTGCCTCAGCTTCTGGGTCCAGTCGGTGAGTACCTGACGACATGCCGTGCGCAAACGACTGACTTCGCGCGCTTCGAGTCGTTGGCTCAACGCCACCGGAGAGAGCTTGGCCGCGAACAAGATCTCGTCCGAGTAAGCGTTTCCGATCCCACTGAAGATCCGGGGATCGGTCAGTGCGCGCTTGAGGGTTCGGTTCTCGCGCTGGAGCGCCGCCCGAAACTCCGCCGGGGATGATTCCAGTGGGTCGACGCCACCGCGGTCGAAGGCAGCCACGCCGCCTGGGCCTCGAATGACATGGAGGCTGGCCCGCTTCTGCTTCGACGCTTCCGTGAAGAGCAGCGTGCCAGTCCCGAAGTCGAAGGCAGCCAGGCCTGCTCCACGCGGGATGGGGGCACCGGGATCGCGCCACCGGAGACGTCCAGCGATCATCAGGTGCACGATCAGGAACAGATCGGCATCGAACTTTAGCACCAGTCGCTTCCCCAGGCGCGCCACGCGGTGCAGGGCGCGACGCTCGAGCTCGCTAACGGGAGGGTCGAAGGTGCGCACCACGAACGGACTGGCCACCCTCACCCGTTCGAGCGTCTGCCCGCCGGCAAGCGCCGCGAGGCGCTCCACATACACCGTGACGTCCGGCAGCTCGGGCACGAGGGGATGATGGCGCACCAAGACCGAATCCCCCATCCCAATCGTCCCCAGTGCCGGATCGTGGGCCGGGACGATTCAGCCCAGTGGCCAGCGCGGATATTGAGCCGGAACCAAGAGCTCGTCGGTTCGCGGGCAGATCGTTGGACGCCCCGAGTCGTCTCGAAGAGCCTGAAACGGGGACTCGTAAGTCGGGGCGGCCGACGCGCGTTGTCACTGAGACGGTCACAAAACCACGATTCGAGGGCACTGGGGATGAACGACAAGGAGCAGTCGATGGAAACCGGAGTCGTGCCCGCAGCGACAAGCGGCGCGCCACCAGGCCTGGACACGCAGCGAGCAGCCGTGGAGAGCCCCTTCCCGGCGCAGGCGGAAACGAGCATCCGCATCGCGATCCAGAGCGGCGAGGGTCGGCAGGCGCTCACCCTATGTGCGAGGCACTATGGGGTCGCGATCGGACGACTGTGCATGGCGATCACCGGGTCCCAGGCAGAAGCCGACGACCTGACTCAGGAGACGCTGCTCGCCGCTCACGACGCCTTCGCCACCTACCGCGGGGACGGGTCGATCCGCTCGTGGTTGCTGGGAATTGCGCGCCGCAAGTGCGCCCGACATATCGAGCGACGAACACGCCGAGAGGCGAAGCTCCGTCTCGTTCACGACGCAACTCGCCAACCCGAGACCGAAGAACTTCTGGCCGTGCGCCGGCGCGCGGAAGCCGCGCGCGCCGCTCTCGACCAGGTTCGCCCGAGCGAGCGTGAAGCGCTGCTGCTGCGCTACGTGAGTGAGCTGAGCTACCGCGAGGTGGGCTCCGCCTGCGGCATCGAGGAAGCGGCAGCGCGCAAGCGAGTCTCCCGCGCCATCGCGACGCTGCGCCACGTGCTCGACCGCAAGGAGTAGGAACATGAGTGACCAGGAAAAGCGCACCCGCATCGAGGAACACCTGGCCGAGATACTGGACGGCGACGCTCCCGCCGACCTCTACGATCTCATCGCCGGAGACGACGAGTGCCGTGATCTGCGCCACGACGCCGAGCAGGCCGTGGCCTTGATCCACTACGCGGGAGCTGACTACGTGGTACCGGACAACCTGGAAACCAACGTACTCGCGACGCTCGATGCCCGGCAGGGGGTCACCGAGACGCCGCCGGCAGCGCCCGCTCCCGAAGTTGCTCAGGTTCAGCCACCGGCGCCTCCGGATGCCACCGGCGGGGCGATCGAGGCCAACGACCCGGCGCCGGCGACCCAAAGGATGGAGGAACGAGGGCAGACGGCCCCAATCGCGGCTTCCGTCCCCGCTCACCCGCTCGGTGCGGAGACCGCACCGAACGCCGCTCCGCAGCCGACCGCCCTGGTCGAGTCGCAATCGACGAGCCACGGTCCACGAGTCATCGAGCTGGCCAAGCGCCACAAGTGGTGGCTGCTCGGTGGCGGGAGTGTCGCCACATTCGGAGCGCTGGCAGCCTCCGTGCTCGTCCTCTTCCTGCTCCGCGAGCACCTGCCGGACATCGGACTGGGGAGCTCCGAGTGGCAAGGCGAGGTCACCTCGGTGGCCCAGGCGGGCGGAGAGGGATCACTCGAAGTGTGCGATCACGCGGGAGAGAGCTGCCGCACTGCGAGCGCAGGAGATCCGATCCCCGCAGGAGCCACGATCAGAACCGACGCGACCGTTCGCGCCCACCTCGAGCTGGCAGACGGAACCCAGCTCAGTCTCGACCGCGACACCCAGCTGGTTCTCGCGGGTTCGGGGCGAGAAGCTCGCCTCGACCGCGGCGCCATCGTCGCGGACGTCGCTCACCGCGAAGGGGAACGCGCACGGATCGACGTCCCACTGGGACGGATCGAGGTACTGGGTACGAAGTTCGGACTGCGCGCAGACCGGAACTCGGCCACCGTCGACGTCAGTCGCGGCAGGGTACGTCTCGAGGACGAGAGTGAGCACGCCGTCACCGTGCACGCCGGCGAGGAGGGTCGCCTGTTTCGCGGTCAGCCTCCATACGCGGCCGCTACCACTCTGCTCGGAGAAGCGATCGCCTGGAGCGACCAGATCCGAGAAGACGCGCGTGAGGAGATCCCATCGCGCGGCCTCGGGGAGCTTCGCGCGAAGAAGCCCGGTGAGACCGACGAGCGCAAAGGGGCCGTGACTCTGGCCTCGCACCAGGTCAAGGTCCGCATCTCCGGAGCGGTGGCTCGCACCGAGGTCGAGGAAGTCTTCGACAATCAGACCAGCGAGGTACTCGAGGGGATCTACCGCTTCCCGCTCCCCCCAGACGCGAAGATCGAGCGACTGGCCCTCGAGGTCGACGGGAAGCTCGAGGAGGGGGCGTTCGTCGACCGGGATCGGGCGGCCGCGATCTGGCGCGGCAGCATCGTCAATGCGGCTCCCGAAGCACGCCAGCACATGCAGGACGAGATCGTGTGGGTTCCGGGCCCCTGGAGGGACCCCGCGTTGCTGGAGTGGCAGCGCGGAAGCCGGTTCGAGCTGCGTATCTATCCAATCCCCGCAAACGGGTCGCGTCGGGTAGTGCTCGCGTATACCCAGGTGATCAAGCCGACCGGCGGCGTGCGTCGCTACACCTACCCTCTGGCCCACGATCCCAGCGGTTCGACCCGCGTCGGCGACTTCGGCGTCGACGTCCAGGTGCGGGGGCACGACGAAAGCTTCACCGTTCAGGCGCGCGGCTATTCGCTCCGTCAACAGTCGAACGGCACCACCGAGACGCTCCAGCTCAGCGAGAAGAACTTCGTGCCGACTGGTGATCTGATGGTCGAGTACGCTCTGCCGAATCGCGACGACGAGCTGACGGCATGGGCGTACCAACCCGACTCGAGACCGGCCTCGACCGTCCCCTCCGACAACGCGGAGCCCCACCCGGACACCAGCTATCCGTACGTCGCCCTCGCCCTGCGACCCAAGTTGCCGCGGGTGGCGAACGATCAGCAGCGCGCCTATGCGTTCGTCGTGGACTCGAGCCGCAGCATGTACGGAGAGAGCTTCAAGCGCGCCTCCCGTCTGACAGCGCGAATGGTGCGCGAGCTGGACGAAGGCGACTTCTTCACGGTGCTGGCCTGCGACACGACCTGCCGCCAGCTGCCCGGCGGACTGCAGGAGCCCAGCCCAGGTCAGGCTCGGACGGTCGAAACCTGGTTGGATTCAGTACAGCCCGAGGGCGCCAGCGATCCGACTGCAGGTATCCGGGAGGCACGCAGCGCCACGAGCGAGGTGACCGATCGCGAGATCCGGATCCTCTACGTGGGCGACGGCACACCAACCGCCGGACCGATTCGCCCCGCCTACATCACCCGAGCGGTGCAGGACGCCGTACCGAGCGACCGCGGGACGGTCACCGCGGTGGCCATCGGTGCCGACAGTGATCTCGAAAGCCTGCAGGCGCTCGCGCGTGGCGGCGGGGGGGTGGTGCTCCCGTACATTCCAGGACAGACCACAGCCGAAGCTGCCTACGCAGCCCTGGGCATGACCTATGGTCAGGCGCTGCGTGACGTGCGTGTCGAGCTCCCCTCCGGCATGGTCGAGGTCGCCCCAGCGCAGGTCGACACGATCCCCGCCGGGGGCGAATCGATCATCGTGGCGCGCATGACCAAGCCGACGCTCGAGGGAACGGTGGTGCTGCGCGGCAAGCTCGGGCAGCGGGAGTTCGAGCAGCGGTATCCGGTCAAGCTGGCGGCGTCGAAGAGCCCGGGCAACGCGTTCGTGCCCCGTCTCTACGCCGCAACCCGCATTGCCGATCTGGAGCGACGCGCGGACGCCGAGGCGAAGCGGGAAGCCATCGAGCTGTCGAGCCGCTTCGACGTCGCCAGCCGCTACACCTCGTTGCTGGTCCTCGAGAGCGCTGCCATGTTCAAGGCCTTCGGGCTCGACAACACGCGCCAGACGCCGGATTGGTCCGGCGAGGAGGAGACCGACGCAACCAGCGCTTCGGGTAGCATCGCCTACGACGATGTGGAGGAAGAGAAGGCCAAGAAGGAGTCAGCGGACTGGACGCTCGGCTCGAACTTCGGGGCCGGCGGGCTGGGATTGAGCGGGGTGGCCGGGCGCGCGAAGGCGGCACCCAAGCCTGCGGCCACCCCAATGCGGCCCGGCGCAGCCGCGCCAGCGGCGCCGCGAACGGCCACCGCTGGCGACGCCTGGAACAACTGGTCGCCCCGCGCCGAGGAAGCCGATGTCGCCGCCGATCCGCTCTCACCACTGGACGCCGAGCCGCCCCCGCCCCCGCCGGAGTGGGGCTCACGACGCAGCTGGGTCGCGATGCGGCGCGTCTGGGATCGCCGCGGGCAGGTCACGACCGGATCGGGCGTGCCGAAAGTTGCCAACGTGGCGAACATCGCGGAGGCAGAGCGCGACTACGAGGCGCATCCGAACCGCCGAGGGGCGGTGCGCAAGCTGTACGTCCTCTACGCCCTGAGTGGAGATCTGCGCCGCGCGTCCGATCTGGCCGAGCACTGGAGCGAGAAGGATCCCCTCGACCCCGAGGCGCTCACCGCGCGGGCGGACCTGGCGGCACAGCGTGGAGATCGGGAGCTCGCCATCCGCGTGCTGGGGAGTGTGGTCGACGTGCGGCCGGGAGACGTCAAGGCACAGAAGCGCCTGGCCCGTCTGCACCGCTGGGCGGGACGCCCAGCGCTGGGTTGTCGCCACGCCATCGCCATCAGCCAGCTCCGCCAGGAGGACGCAGACCTGCTGGCCGACGCCGTGCGCTGCGCCCGCGAGACGGGGGAGCGCCACCTCGCCACCGAAATGCTCGCGGCGGTTGCTCCGGAGACCCGAGAGGCAACGGCAAAGAAACTCGAGTCCGCGGTCAACGACACCGAGCTGAGCGGCGACTTCCAGCTCGAGGCCACCTGGGGAGGAGGAGGACACGACCTCGATCTGGGGCTGCTACACCCCGACGGACATCGGGTCTCCTGGCTCGGCGCCCCCACCCGGTCGGTGATCACCGCCACCGACGTGACGAGTACGAATCGCGAAGGGCTCGCCCTGCGCGGGGCCAAGCCGGGCGAGTACGTGATCGAGGTGGTCCGCGCCCTGGGCGCGGGACCCGTCAGCGGGGAGGTCACGGTTCGGGTCGCCGGGGAACGCCGAGTGATCCCATTCGCCCTGGACGGCAACCGGACGACACTGGGCGTAGCCCGGATTTCGATGCACTCGAGACTGGTACCGGCGCGCTAGTCCACAGTTCGCCAGTTCGTTCCGGGTTTCCGCCGGCCCTCCACCCAAGTGTCGGGCCGGCGGAAGCCCGGAGCCTCCCGCCCGAAAGGGCACCCGATCACGCTGGGTGCGGCAACCCGTAACGATCCTCCAGCCTGTCGTACTGGCCAGCATCCGGGCGGGCTCCCTGGGAGCCCAGCCGGCCCCCGCGTCACCCCGAACTGGGTGCGACGCGGGGGCTTTGCTACGCTGCGCCGACTGGCATGATAGGTGTCTGGCTCCTCCTCGCAGCAACCATGCTCCTCGTCGTGCTCGGCGTGGCGGAGCGGCTCGTTCACCAGCGCAACCTCCGTCGCATTCCGGTGCGAGTGCATGTCAACGGAACCCGCGGTAAGTCGAGCGTCGTGCGACTGATCGCTGCGGGACTGCGCGAGTCGGGCAAGACGGTCTGCGCCAAGACCACGGGCACGCTCGCCCGCATGATCCTCCCCGACGGACGGGAGCTACCGATTTACCGACCGTCGGGGCCCAACGTCATCGAACAGAAGCGCATCGTGGCCACGGCAGCAGCGTATGGTGCCGAGGCGCTCGTCGTGGAGTGCATGGCACTCCAACCCGAGCTGCAAGCGTTGAGCGAGAGCCAGTTGATCCAGGCTACTCACGGCATCATCACGAACGCGCGTCCAGACCACCTCGACGTGATGGGACCCGAACCCGCGGACGTGGCGCGCGCGCTCGCCGGAATGACCCCAGCGCGCAGCAAGCTCTACACTGCCGAGCGTGAGCAACTCTCAATCCTCCAGGCCGCAGCTGCCGACCGTGGCGCAAGAGTGATAGCTGTGACGGACACCGATCTGGAGGAGATCACCGAGGCAGAGCTCGCCCAGTTCGAATACACCGAGCACCGGGACAACGTTGCCCTGGCGCTCCGCGTCTGTGCGGACCTGGGAGTCGAGCGGTCCACCGCGCTACGGGGAATGCATCGCGCCGCGCCCGACCCCGGAGCCCTGCGCGAGCACCACCTCGACTTCTTCGGGCGCCACATCACCTTCTACAACGGCTTCGCCGCCAACGACCCGGTCAGCACTCAGCAACTCTGGGATCTGGCGCTCTCCCGCACGCTCGACGTCGACCGAACGATCGCCGTCTTCAACTGTCGAGCGGATCGCCCGGACCGCTCGCAGCAACTCGGAGAGCAGTTCGTCAGCTGGTCGCAGCCCGACTTCGTCGTACTGATGGGCACCGGGACCCATGTCTTCGCTCGCGCGGCGGCCCGCGCCGGCTACGACACGACCCGACTGGTGCTCGTGGAGGACCTGCGCGTTGACGAGATCTTCGAACGAGTGCTGAGCCTGGTCGAGTCGAGCGCACTGATCATGGGAATGGGAAACAGCGGCGGAAGCGGGCTCGACCTGGCCCGCTATTTCGCCAACCGCGCGCTCCCTCGGCCCCCGTCCCTGGAGACCCCTCATGCTTGACCTTCTGCCACTCGCCATCGGGATCGGACTCACCGTGAGTCTGCTCTTCTCCGAGCTGTTCGGCTTGGCCGCCGGCGGGATGATCGTCCCCGGCTACCTCGCGCTCTCGCTGACGAATCCCCTGGACGTGTTGCTGACCGTCGGCGCTGGGTTCGTCACCTACGCGATCGTCCACACTCTTTCCTCCTTCGTCATCGTCTACGGTCGGCGGCGAACCGTGCTGATGATCCTGGTCGGCTACCTCGTGGGCGTGGTCTTCCGTTGGGGCAGTGGCTGGGCGGGGAGTGGAGAAGTGGAGCTGCAGGTCATCGGTTTCATCATTCCCGGCCTGATCGCTATCTGGTTTGAGCGCCAGGGGATCATCGAGACGCTCGGGGCGCTGCTCACCGCAAGCGTTGTCGTCCGCCTGCTGCTGATCCTGTTCTTGGGCGAGGAACTGCTGACGTGAAGCGTATCTACTGGCGCCCCCCTCGCATCTCGCGGTCGGCCATGGCGCTCATCGCGCTCGTCGCGCTCGCGGTACTGGCTGCGGTGGAGTCACTCCACGTCAGGCAGCAGCAGCCATGGTTTGCGGAGAAGACCGAGGCCGCACAACTGGCGCTGCAAGCTTATGACGCCATCCGCACCGAGAAGGCCCGCCGCGGCATTCTCCCCAACCCGGAGGTCGACCCCGCGGGAACCGGGATGCTGGGCGTCGCGCTCTCTCCAGTTACGTCCAACACCGGCTATCTGACGGCCAAGCGTGCCAGCGTGAACCCCAATTTCGCGGCCGTGCTCGTGCACCTGCTCCGCCAGGCCGACCTGCAGGAGGGCGACCTCGTCGCAATCGGTGCCTCGGGCTCCTTCCCGGCGCTCAACATCGCGACCTTCGCTGCCGTGCAGACGCTACGGCTCGAGCCCATCGTGATCGCCAGCACGTCGGCTTCGCAGTTTGGCGCCAACAACAGTGAGCTCTTGTGGATCGACATGGAGCGCGTGCTGTTCGACCAGCAGCTTTTCCGCTTCAGATCGGTCGCTGCATCCCGCGGCGGCATCGACGATCGTGGCTTTGGGATGTCGGAACACGGGCGCGAACTTCTGGATGCCGCGGTCGAGCGCAATGGCCTCGAGCGACTTGAATCCGAGTCACTTGCCGACGCCATCGACCAGCGAATGCAGGTCTACGAGCGAGTCGCGCGAGGGCGGCCGATCCGGGCCTACATCAACATCGGGGGGGGGTCGGCTTCGGTCGGCACCCACCTCGGCAAGAAGCTCTTCAGGCCGGGCCTGAATCGGTACCCTCCTCGCGAGACCGCGCAGGTCGACTCCGTCATGCTGAGGTTCGCGCGGCGCGGCACGCCGATCATTCACATCACCCGCATCGCCAATCTGGTCGAGCGGTACGCCCTCGACCCCGCGCCCACCCGGATGCCACCCGTGGGACAGGGCAACGTCTTCGTTCGAGAGGGCTACAACCGGTGGCTGGCGGCGGGCGGGATCCTCGTCATTCTTCTGGTCATGCTGGCGTTCCTGCGACTCGACGTTGGGCAGCGGATTCTGCGCGGTACGCGATCCAGCGCGGGCTCCAAGCAACCTCAGCAAATGGTCTGAACTGGCGACCGCGATGAGCGTCGCGCTGTGCCCCACCGCAAGGACGGATGCGGGCCGGGCATCCAGCGCGATACCACGCCAATGGCCTGACCACGAGTCCGCGGGACATCCTCACGACCTCGGCTGACCGCCGGTCCTACTCAACCCCAACGAGCTCCCGATCCGCGCGGCAACCGCAGGTTGTTGGGAGCCCAGCCGGTCGCCCCGCCACGCAGCCGCCCCCCTACGCTGCGACCGCGCTGGTGGGCAGCCGCGGGTCGTGATAGCAGGGTGCGATGCCGACCGGCTTGCAGCACTGGGGAGTGTTCGCTGCCTGTGTGCTGGGGACGACACTGGTGGACGCGCTCGTCTTCGGTCGCGGGTCGCACCGCGTCAGCTTTCGAGAGGCGACGGCAAAGAGCGTCCTCTGGGTCTCGCTGGGGCTGCTGTTCACTCTGTATGTCTACTTTTGGGTCGGCGCCCAACAGGGCACGGACTACCTCGTCGCCTACCTGGTCGAGAAGTCGCTCTCCGTTGACAACCTCTTCGTCTTCCTGGTCGTGTTCAGCTACTTCCAGGTCCGCGACGAGCACCAGCCGCGAATACTCTCCTGGGGCATCATTGGCGCCCTGGTGATGCGCGCAGTGTTCATCCTGCTCGGCACCACCGCGCTCCACCACCTGCACTGGACGATGTACCTGTTCGGGGGCTTCCTGATCTACTCGGGCGGAAAGCTCGCGTTCCGTCGCGAGGAGTCGATGGACCCCGAGAACAACTATGCGCTGAAGTTCGCCCGCCGCTACCTCCGCACCTCCGACGAACCGGATGGCGACCGGTTCTTCACCCGACGCCAAGGTCAGCTCCACGCCACGCCGCTCTTCCTCGTGCTGGTCGTGATCGAGGCAACGGACGTCGTATTCGCAGTCGACTCGGTTCCTGCAGTCCTCGCAATTTCGAACGACATCTACGTGGTGTACACCTCGAATATCCTCGCCATCCTGGGATTGCGCGCCTTGTACTTCATGTTGTCGGGAGTGATGCGTCGCTTCCACCACCTCGACAAGGGCCTGGCCGTCGTGCTGGCTTTCGTCGGAGTGAAGATGGTGATCGCAGACTGGTACAAGATCCCGAACCTCGCGTCCCTCGGTGTCATCGCACTCGTGCTGGCGATCTCGATCACGGCCTCCTTGCTCCGCCCACCTCCCCCTTCGTCAATCACGGATTCGTCACTGCCATGAACCCGCCTGTCCCACCGCCGTTCGACGTCCGCAGCAGTGGAGTGCTGCTGCACCTCACGTCGCTTCCAGGTCCCCACGGCTGTGGCGACCTGGGCCCCGCGGCGCTGCATTTCGCAGACTACCTGGGTGCCGCCCGTCAGCGGTGGTGGCAGATGCTACCGGTCGGCCCGACCGGGCGCGGGGACTCCCCCTACGATAGCGAATCGTCCTTCGCCGGCAGCGCTCAGCTCATCAGCCTCCAGAGGCTGGTGGACTGGCGCCTGCTCCGGCCCGAAGAGATCGTCGCCCCGGCGCGGTTGAGCGCAAGACGCGCCGACCACGCTGCGTCCCGGGTCTTTCGGGAAGCTCGACTGCGACTGGCCCATGAGCGATTCGAGCGCCAGCCAGGCCGCTTTCGCACCAGCTTCGACCAGTTCGGTGAGGAAAACGGTGGGTGGCTGGTCGACTACGCCCACTACCGCGCGCTACGCGGCGTAACCGGTCGGCCCTGGTCCGACTGGGAACCCCAGATCCGGGACCGAAGGAATGGCGCACTCGCCCGGTCACGCAAGACACTTGCCGGCGAGATCGCGTTCCACGCCTTCGTCCAGTATGTCTTCGACCGCCAGTGGCGCGAGCTGCGTCAGCACTGCCAGCGGCGAGGCGTTCGACTCCTGGGAGACGTTCCAATGTTCGTCGCCCACGACAGCGCCGAGGTCTGGGCAAATCGGGAGCTGTTCTTCATGGACAGTGAGGGCCAGTGCACCTTCGTGGCCGGGGTACCGCCGGACGTATTCAGCCGCTCCGGCCAGCTGTGGGGCAACCCGCTCTACCGCTGGGACGCGCTCCGCAAGACGAAGTACGCTTGGTGGGTCGAACGCCTCCGGGCCACGCTGTCGCGCTTTGACGCCGTCCGTCTCGATCACTTCATCGCCTTCCACCGCTACTGGGAGATCCCCGGCACCGCACGGACGGCACGTCGGGGCCGATTCGTGCTGGTCCCGGGAGCGGACTTCTTCGCGCGCGTCCACCAGGAACTGGGTGGCCTTCCGTTCGTGGCCGAGGACCTAGGCCTCGTCACTCAGGAGGTTCGCGAGCTTCGCGACCGTTTCAGGCTTCCCGGGATGCGCGTTCTGCAGTTTGCCTTCGATGGTGACGAAGGTGGCAAGCCGTATCTCCCGCACCGGTATGTCCGACACACCGTCGCTTACACCGGCACGCATGACAACGACACCACCGTCGGGTGGTATCGGGCGAGGGCGCCAAGGGGGGACCGCGCAGCCCGCGAGGCACTGGCTCGGCGCGTAGCTCGCGTGCAAGCCTATACTGGCACCGACGGCAAGGCGGTGCACTGGGACCTGATCCGACTTCTCATGACCTCAGTCGCCAATACGACTATATTTCCGTTGCAGGACGTCCTGGGTTTGGACTCCAAGTCACGCATGAACGTCCCCGGCACCCCGAAGGCCAACTGGCGATGGCGCGTGGGATCAGAACAGCTCTTGCCCGCAGTCTCGGAGCGACTGGGCCAACTCACCATCGAGACCGAACGAGCCTGACGCGGCGGCACCGGGCACGAGCCCGCGAAATCCGCACTCGCTCGCCGAACCCCGGCGCGACCGCGAGGTTCTGCGCCAGGGCCGAGTCGAATGCCCACGAGCCGGCGCGGTGGTCGCGCTGCAGCCGAGGGGAAAACACGTCGGTCCGGCGTCCACGATGGCTGTTCCCAATACGTGTTTGGAGTGACGGTTGACTCAGAATGCGTTTGAATCCATTGACAGTCCACCAGCTCGTGAAATAGAGTTTCGGCATGAACGACGTGAACGCGAAGATCCGCGAACGGATCGAGAGCTTCGTCGAGGAGATCGCGGATCTGGTGCGGCAGGCCGCCATCGAAGCGGTCTCGGAAGCGCTCGGGGGCAGCGGGCTTTCGGAGCACGGAGAGTATCGTCTGAGTGATTCCGGTCGGCGACTGCTCGACCAGCGGCGCGGCGGCAAGCGTTCGCCGCAGGAAATTGACGTGGCCGCGCAGCTGGTACTGGAATTCGTCCAGCAGAACCCCGGGCAGGGCGTGGAGCAGATTGCCAGATCGCTCGGGACCGACACGCGGGAGCTGACCCTGCCCATCAAGAAGCTCGTTGCGCAGGAGCAGGTGACCACGGAGGGTCAGAAGCGCGCCACCAAGTACTTCGCGATTGGGGGCGACCCCAAGCCCATCCCGACCGGACGCAAGCCGCGTCCGCCGAAGAACCGCCGAGGACGAGCCGGACGGCCCAAGTCCTGACGCGGATGGCCATCGGCGTGGCACCTACCGAGGCGGAGCCACTGCACCCGTCTCGCAAACATCGTGGGCACCCGTCCGCGGGGTAGCCAGCTGCACCGGCGCCAAGCGGGCGCCGCTCCTCCAGGCGAGTGTCACCGCGAAAACCCCGAAGCCACCGTCGGCGTGCTAGCCTGCCGACGTGGTTCGCGCAGCAGGGATGGTCACGCGACCAAGTCCGATGTCTCGGCCGCTCCGCGAGGGCGGGACGGGGGGCTGGTCCCGTGTCATCGGCCTGCTCGCCGCGTGTGGACTCCTCCTGCCCCACGTGGCCGCTGCGCAGCCGAACCCCCACACGCCCAACGCTCCAGACACCTGGGGCACGACCGATCCCCCGACCAACGACCTCGAGCTGGAGTCCACTCCAGAGCCCGATGGGGTCGAGCCACGCGCGACAACCGTCTCGGGACCGTCACTCAGCACCGTCGACGGCCCCTCCCGGCCCGATGATCGCACTGATGCCACCAGCTCGCCGCTACCGACCGAGGGAGGCGTCCGCTACACGCTCGAGGGCATCGAGATCCGCGGCAACCGGCGCACCCGGCCGCGGGTGGTACTACGGTACATACCATTCGAAGTCGGCGACATCATCGACGTCGACGATCCGGAAGTCGAGCTGACACGATATCGACTGTTGGTCACCGGGTTCTTCCGGGATGTCCAGTTCTCACTTCGGCGTGGCTCCCGGCGTGGACAGGTGGTTCTCGTCATCGACGTCGTCGAGCGGAACACGATCGTCGTCAACGACTTGTGGATGGGACTCTCGTCGGATCGCGATCCCGACGGGAACAAGCGACCCCTCACCGCCTACGCGGGCCTCGATGTCGCCGAGACCAACCTGGCCGGAACCGGTATAACGCTCGGGTCCGCCATCGGTCTCGCGCAGGACCAGCTGGCGCTGCGGGTGAGGTTTCTCGACCCCGCCTTCGGGGGCACCGAGTGGATGCTCAGCTCCGAGCTGCTCTTCAACGACGCGCAGGACTTCTTCGGCAATGCCCAGGTCCGTTACCAGGCCCCCGAGGTCGCCACCGTACAGGACTTCGCCGTCCTGCCCTACGAGCGCTTCGGCGGCAGCGTTGGTGTCGGAAGAGATCTCTCGATCGCGACTCAGCTGTGGCTGCACTATCGCCTCGAGGACGTGCACGCAGACGTGCCTCTGGCGGCTTCCCACAAGCGAAATGGCTACCAGCCGTTCGAGCCGATTCGCTTCGATATCCAGCCCGACGACAGCGTCCTCAGCTCGACCCGGGCAACGCTCCAGTACGATTCCCGAGACCACCCGTTCTTGCCCCAGCGTGGTTGGTTCACGACCGTCCATACCGAACTCGCGCTGGCCGGGCTCGGCAGCGACTACGAGTACCAGCGCATCGAGGCACACGGCACCCGGTGGTGGCGACTTCCGTGGCGGCACGTCGTCAGCCTCGAGCTATTCGGCGGAGCGATCACCGGCGACGCGCCGTTCTTCGAACAGTACTACGCGGGGGACTTGTCGGACTTTCTCGCGGGTCGCGCACTGGGTCTGAACTTCGACCGGCGACCTCCCAACAACTTCCTCGGGACGTCGATCGCGGAGGTGCGCCGGGGACACTATGCGGCAAAGCTTGGTGGGGAATACCGCATCGGCGTGTATCGCGGACGGAACTCGGTATACGGGATCGACTTCTTCACCAGTGCCGGCGTCTTCGCGCTGGCCAGTCAGCACGACATCGAGAACCCACCCGCCAACTACTCGGGTCTTGCCGCCGTTCCGATCGATGTCACCGCCAACCTGGGATTTCGCATGGACACCGCGGGGGGCGGTCTGACATTCGCGTTCTCCAACATCCTCGGGTTCATCCCGGCTCGGTAGCGCAATGGGCGAGCGCGGACGAACTCCATCCAAGCGCCACACACGGTGGTTGCGTGTCGTCCAGCTTCTGGCCTTCCTGGTGCTCGTCCTGAATCCCTGCACCGCGCTGGCGCAGAAGGCCAAGTCTCCCCCCCCACGCGATGTCCGGTTCCAGTGGGGCCCGGGGAAGAAGGACGTCTACGTGAGCGTCTCCTTCCGCGACGTCATCGACGAACAGATCCTCAGCAAGCTCACCCGCGGATTGCCCACGACCATCGTCTTGACAGCCGCCATCTATCGTCCCGGCGGAAAGGACCCCCTCTCGACGACCGCCCAGAGCTGCAAGATCACGTGGCACGTCTGGAAGGAGGTGTACTTCGTCGAAATCACCCGACCGGGAGGGACGCGGATCGAGAAGACGCTGACCACCAATGGAGTACTGCGCCGCTGCGCCGAGATACGTTCAACGAGAGTCGAGCGCCTCCTGATTGCCGGCACCAGCAGTCAAATCCCCAGCGGCGTGCCGCTCTACATGGAGGGCAAGGTACAGGTCAATCCGGTCAGTCCCGACGTGTTGACCAAGATCAAGCGCTGGGTCAGCCGCCCCACTGGGACCGGAACGGCGGCTCCTGGCGATGCCCTCTTCAGCACCTTCACGGGGCTCTTTCTGCAGCGGATCGGCAAGGCGGAGCGCCAGCTCGACTTCACCACCAAGACCACGCTACCCCTGCCACCACCTCCGCCTCAGGAGTAGCGCGTCGCTCGACAGGGAACGCAGCCGTCTCGCGAAGGCAATGAAGCCACGCGGTCGGGTCAACGGTCACCGTGTGCGGCGTCGCCAGTTGCTGCCACGAGCTACTCGAAGAGCGTGGCTTCGCCCGGGGCGCCGACGGATCCAGGCGCCGGATAGCTCGCCATGATCGCGAGCAAGTAGAAGCGGTGCCGATGCGGAATGGCCGTCCAGTCCACCGCCGGCAGACTTCGCTTCACACACGTGGTTGCCTTCTTCGCTTGCGGTCCCTTCCACGAACCGCTGGCTCCCGGAAAAACCGCAATGGAGCGCTTGGAGAAGTCGATCTTGAGCACGAAGTTGATGGTTCCCGCAGAGTCCACCTTCGGCGCACAATTCACATTCTCTCGAATGGCCGTCGCGAGCGCCTCCTCGAAGAAGGGCAGCTGATCGCAGAGTGGTCCCTCCTCCCCTTTCGAGGCTGGGGAGGCACTGCAGCGGACCTTCTGGACTGCCCCCAACTTGACACGCTCGTCAGCCACGCCCGCTTCGAGTCGAGCCTGTTGCGCAAGCACCGACGCCAGGAGCGCGGCGCTCGCCGAGGCAGAGGGGGTCCCCGCGTTCTCGATACCGCTGGGGCGGCGCCACAAGTAAAGGGGCACAGCGACGAGCACGAGCAGCGCCACGAGTGCGACAACCAGCTGGGCACGCAGAGGCCGATCACTGCTCGCGCTGTTCCCGACTCCGAGGCGCCGGAGGCTCGGCTCGCTGGGGGCTGGAAAGGACGGGCGCGTCGGACGAACCATGAAAAATACGACGATGCTGGCGTGCCCGCAGGCACTCGTGAGGCGCTACTCGTCGAGCAACGCCTGTGGTGGCTGACCCGGCTCACCCTTGACGATCGTGGCCGCCAGGTCGAGCGCTTCGGGCATCAACCCCTGGACTTGCGAGACCGCCTGCTCGACAACATGTCGAGCTTCGTCCACTCCGGGTCCGGTCATGGCCACAGCGAACTTCAGTGGACCGATACGCCCTGCCGTGACGGGAACGATGCTGAGCAGTAGCACCTCGGTAAGCTCAACGACACGTTGAGCCGCGCGACGCAGGGCCAGCATTTCGAGAATCGTGGGGCGCTCACTCACGCTGCGGTTGGGTCCGCGCACGTGATAGCGAGCCACCGTCAGCGATACGGCATTCCAGACTGAGAAGGCCATCTCCTCCTGCAGCGCGCGAAGCAAGTGATCACGACGCAGCAGTCCGGTGAGGCCATCTCGCTGATCCAAGTAGCTGACCGCACGCTGGTGCTGGGGAGAAGCATCCTGAAAGCTCACCAGCTTCATCCGGCATTCCCCGAGCTGGACCTCGCCTCCATGCAGCAGTGCGACCGTCTTCTTCCGATCGTAGCTGTGATCCGCGTAGGTACCGTTGGTGCTGCCCACATCCTCGATGACCCACGAGCCGGCTTGCCAGCGACACACCGCGTGAGCCCCAGAGACCGTCGCCTCTGGGACCGATATGTCCTGGTTACTTCTGCGTCCGACCGTCATTGTCGGCTTGTCGAGCGAGAAGAGACGCCCAGCAAGCTCCGAGGAGTTGGTCGCGAACGTGCAGAGCAGCGCCTGGGCGCCGGGCACAAAGGCTTCCATGGCGCCGCGACCGAGAGGTGGTCCGGGTGAGATCCGCTCCCGAGGCATCTGAACCTGACTGGTGGTCAGGGCCGACGGATTGAAGAAGCGCAGCTTGCGGGCCTGCGGGCGCATCATCGCGTCCTCGCTGATGCAGCGAAAGACTTGCTTGACCTCGTCAACGGACAGTCCAGCCGGCACGTCGAACATGATCTGCGACCGCATCGGCTTGGCACGCGGTCGATAGCCCGGCTCCGGAACGCGACAGGTCCACATCTCCCACAGGGTGAGACCGAGCGCGTACATGTCGTCTTCCATGCTGGCGCCACCGGACCGTAGGCGTTCGGGGGACATGTAGTTGGGGGTTCCACCGTCGGGCGGAGCGCCAGGTCGACGCTTGCTGAGACGAGCGCGCTCCTGAGCAAATCCGAAATCGAGGATCACAGCCCGATCCCCAGTCACCATCACGTTGCCGGGCTTGAGATCCCCATGGACCAGCCCCTGCGCGTGAATCGCAGCCAGTCCAGCTGCGGCTTCACTTGCGATCTTCCGGAACTCGTCGGCCGTGTATCCGCCCTGCGCCTTGCGCCGTCTGATGTGAGTGTGAAGCGTCTGCCCCGGGATGTGCTCCATCACCATGATGGGCCCCCACGGGCTCGGGGCTAGATCGTGCACGCGGCAGACGTTGGGGTGACCGACCGATCGCGCCAGCAACAGCTCCTGCCGCAACGCCTCGTCGTCGCCCGGCATCCGGGATTCCTCACGCACCACCTTCAACGCGACCGGTTGCTGCGTACTGCGGTCATAGGCGAGGAAGACCTCGCCCATGCCTCCCTTGCCGAGGCTCTGGCGGATCTCGTAGCGGTCGTTGACCACCGTGCCGTGACTGAGCGGCGGAACGTTGCGAGGCGGGTTCGTCATCGAAGCGGCTACCGGAAGCTCTTGCGCGCGTCGGGGCTAGCGTCGTCGATTTGACCCAACACTTCAATCGCGTTGCGGCCCCAGAGTCTTCGAAAGCCGGCCGGCTATCTCCGCAGGCAACTGTGCGAAAACGGTCCGGTAGCTCCTGGTGGTTCGTCAGCGCTCGTGGTAACGGGCATCCAGCGAAGCGCAGTTCGAAGGGAAGCCGGTGCGAAGCCGGCGCGGCCCCCGCCACTGTGACCGGGGACGAGGTTGGCAGTTTTGCCACTGGGCGAAGAGCCTGGGAAGGCGCCAACCAAGGGCGATCCGGGAGTCAGGAGACCTGCTGCGGCCTCGCGACCCGCAGCAATACCGCGGCGGGCAACGACACGGCTCAGCGGGGCGCTAGGCGGTGTGATGGCGCTTCCGGGCGTCCATGCGCATCGTTCCAGCGCGCTGTCGAGTCGATCATTGGATGGACCGACGGGCGGTCGGTCCGGCTGGAGGACCGGTGAAAACGGCAACCCTTATCATCGCAGTCGGCTGCCTCGCGGCCGCTGCCTGCAACTCTGACGACGACCAAACCCAAAGAACCGATGGGCAGGCCGGAAGTGCCCCCACCAGTAGCGGTGGCCAGGCCGGAAGCTCTGACCCGACGGCCGGAGGAATGGCGGGCTCGAATGGCGGCGCCCCCACTGATGGCGGGCACCCCGCAGCGTCGGCCGGCGCGAGCGCAGGAGCCGGCGGTGCATTGGCCTGCGAGCCGCTTCCCGATGCCGGGAAGGGCGGCGCTGGCGGGGCCGAGGCCCTCAGTATCACGGGAGAGTACGAGGACGACTGGGGCGGCATCCACACCATCACCGACGCCCAATGGACGCAGTATGGCGTCTTCGAAATCACCCAGTTCTCGAACGACGGCGGCTGGATCGTGGCCCGTGCGACCGCGACCGACGCCTTCAACCCCTGCCTCTGGAGTCGGTTCGACTTCGTCGAGTTTCAAGGCGAGCTCTACTTCTGTCAGGGCACCTACGACGCGGAATCGGAGGCGGACGCACTCTCCGCTCCGCCGGCGGATGCCACCGACCCCACCACGACTGGCTGCGGCAGCTACTCCTGGTCACGACTGACCCCCCAGTAGCAACGACCCACGGCGCCGACGTGGCGGCGCCTTCGGCCCCGGAGGGCGGACAACCCGCCCTTCTGCGGGCCGGGACTCGCGCCGAGGGAGGGAGTCATCGCGGCGGAGCCGCGCCCAAGCCCTCCCCCGGCTCAGTTCGCCAAGAGCGAACAGTACCCGCTGTCAGCCTCGACCAGCTGTGACGGACACCACACCCAGACTCGTTGGCGGGGCCCCGCCCAAGAAAGTGCCACCGCGGCATCCCAGCCGCCCAACGACAACGAACGACTCGGCCAAAGCGAGGCCAGCACCTCTCGAGACCACCGAGCCCCGACGAGCCGCGGCTCGCACCGATCCGCAGCGTCGCCAATCCGCCCGCGGATTGCAGCCATTGCCTCCGGGAATCCCCCGACGCCGTCGACGAGCCCCTGCTGGAGAGCGGCGCGACCACTGTAGACACGCCCTGCCGCCAGCGGCTCGATCTCTCCGGGGGTGCGTCCGCGTCCGCGCGCCACTGACTCGACGAAATAGCGGTACACCTCCTCCAGCTCTCGTTCGAGCAGGGCGCGTTCATCAGGTGTCAGGGCGCGCATCGGGGAGTGCATGTCGGCGCGTGCTCCTCGCTTGACGGTCTCGATTGACACCCCCATCCGATCGAGCAACGGGCCAACGCCAAGCCGCGCCGCGACCACGCCAATGGATCCGGTCACGGTTGTCGGTTCGGCGAAGATGCAGGACGCACCGAGAGCCGCCAGGTATCCGCCGCTCGCCGCCACATCGCCAAAGTACGCGACCACCGGCTTCTTTTCAGCCAGCCGCCGAACCCCGTGCAGCATTAGATCCGAGACGAGAACGCTTCCTCCAGGCGAATCGACATGGAGGACCACACCTCGCACACTGCGGTCGTCCAGAGCCCGCTCGATGCATTCGGTGAATCGTGCGCCGGTGGCCACCGGCAACCCCAGGACCGCGTCGGAAACGATGGGCCCACGCAGCTCGATCACTCCGATCCGTGAGGGTCGCCGCCAGGGATACCACTCGAGTACCCGTCGCCGCAGGTAACGCCGGAACGGAACCACCCGCGCTCCCCCGGGTGCGTCGGGAGCCAACTTGCGAGGCAACTCGTCGGGGTACGCGCCGGCATCCGCCAGGCCCTGGCGAATGGCCGCCGATGCCGGCCAGGGACCTTCGTCAATCCATTGCCTAGCCAGGGTTCGAGTGACGCCCCGACCCTCCGCCAGAGCGTCCAGCAGGGACTCGTGGAAGTCGTCGAGCAGCGCCCCGAGTTGCTCGCGCTGCGCCGCGCTCATGGCATTCGAAACGAGGTTCTCGCCGGCGGTCTTGAAGCGACCGTGGGCCAGAACCTCGGGCTCCACCCCCACGCGGTCCAGAGCGTCCTTGAGATAGACGCTCTGCACTGAGTAGCCTACTGGCGCCAGGTGACTCTGCGGCGCGAGCACGATCTGGTCCGCCGCCGACGCGACATACGTCGTACGCGTACCCCCACCCTGAGGCAGGTACGCCACGACACGCTTGCCGCGATCTCGAGCATCGAGCAAGATCCGGCGCAGGGCAGTCGCCGTCGCGGTCCCCCCTTGCCAGCCCTCGAACACGAAGAGCAGGCCCGCGACGCGTGGATCGGTCGCTGCCATCCCAACGAGGCGGCGCAGTTCGTGCAGTGCCAAGGGGCGGGGGCGGCGGTCCCAATACCGGGACTCGGGTGCGACCTCCGCGACTCGACCCGAGACCGAGATGCGCAACCATGCTCCGCGCGGCGCCGCGCGCGAACTGATGGTCCACCGGACCGGCCAGCACACGAGTCGGACCAGATTGACCAGAAGCGCCACGAGCCATCGCATGTCGAACCCTCCGACTCGGGACACTAGTACGAGAACCCGGAAGTTCGTGCCGGGTTGTCGCACCGAATGTGATCGGGTGCCCAGTTCGGACGGGTGGGCCTCCGGGTTTCCGCCGACCCCCCACGCAAGTGTCGGGCCGGCGGAAACCCGGAACGAACGTGCGAACTGCTGTACTACAGCGCCAACCAGTAGCGAGAATCGCGATCGCCATTCAGACGGAAATCTCGCGCAGGCGACGCGGACCAATGCTGATCACCTGATCGTTCAGATTGACCTGAAACTCGTCCCCCGGATTGAGATGATTGTCGTTCTCTCGACGCACGCCGATGGCCACGTGACCGTACTCGCGACACGCCTGCGCCACTCGGGAAAACGCGCAAGACTGTTTGGCGACGAAGGGGGTCACGTACAGTTGTTCTCCGGTCAGGTTGCTGGTCAACTCACCGACTACCGCCGAAGCGCCAGGATCGAGGAGTTCTTGGGCGAGGAACAGAACATCGAACTGCGAGGTGCACACGATACCGTCACAGCGCGCTCGATCGAGAACTTCGCGAGTCGCCGGATCGACACACTGCGTGACGGTACGCACCGCAGCGTTGCAGTCCTCGATCGCCAGGGTAATGACGACATTGCGCGCGTCGGCGCGGGGATCGCCCGGATGCTTCGAGAGCACGATCGCGTCACGCGCCTGGGCGACGTTGGCCTGAGCGAGCACCTCACCACTGGCCGGGTTGCCACGCACGAAGCGCAGTTCCGGATCGCGCAAGCGCTGCAACGGAGCGGGCAGTTCGTCTAGGTCTTCGTCGATCAGCACGATGTCGCGGTCCCGAAACCCGCCATCCGCTTTCAGCTCCTTGACCAGCCGGACAACGGTGTCGAGGCTCGGGTAGTTGCAGATGAGCAGATGGTCGCGCAGCTTGATGTCGGCCATACCGTGGATCTCCTTGCTCTTCGCCTCGACGAGCGCGCTCGCCGCCAGTGACAGCACGTAGCCGAGCAGGCCAATGCCGAAGAACATCAGGGGAATGGCAACCAGAAACCGGCCCCCAACCGTCACCGGTGAGAAGTCGCCATAGCCCACCGTGGTGACCGTGACGACGGCGTACCAGATCGCCTCCTCCCACCCCAGCGAGGGATTCTCGGGCAGCTCGAAGTACATGAAGCCTGTCGTCCCGTAGGTCAGCACGGTGAGGCTCAGAACCAGTACCCTGAGCGGCGCCGGGGGGCTCCGTAGGACCCGTCGCCGAAAACGCCGCATCAACCACTGCGTCAAGGCGCCCCCTCGGATTGCTCCATCTGGAGTGTCCGGCGGCGCTGCTCCGCAGCGACGCCAAAGCTCACCGACGCGATCAGCAGCAGGGCCACCAAGGCCCAAAAAACCCTCGTCGAGATGTCCACTCGGTCCTCAAACTACCAGTCCTCCGCAAAGCTGCGAAAGTCCAGCGCGAGAACCAGGTCAGCCAGTCGCCCTATAGCCCATAAGTGACCATCAAAATTGGGAAAAATGCCCTCGTAGGGGTGCATCACCGCGAAGCTTCGTTAAGTTGGTAGTATGGGACCGAACCTAGCCTCCGTAGCAGTAGCCGCGCTCCTCGGCGTGCTGGCTACCGCATGCGGAGGAAGGGCTGTTCCCGTGCCCGAACCCCCGCCGCGGGTCATCGAGCCCAGCACGCTGGCCGACCCCGCAACTGTCGAACCAGAGCCCGCACCTCCCCTCGTCGCTCCCCCACCTGCATACGGCAACAAGGTCGTTCTTGCCCGTGGGGGCGAGACACCAACGGCGTTCTAAGGCACCGCAGCCCTTCCTCGCGCAAACCATTCAACGGACCATCGTCCGACAAGGGCCCATCGCGCGCTGAAGACTGCCCCGAAGCTAGTCGCCGCGCTTGACGTACACTGTCTGGCGGACCCAGCTCGCACCACCGCGGTTGTCGCGCACGACTGCCCAGATGTGCATCCGGCTGCGCTCGCTGGACCCTTGGGGCGCCACCAGGTCGGTACCGTAGTCGGCGTTCCACCCCTTGGCCGAGTCATTCACCAGGCGCACCACGCTGGCCACGCTCCCGCGGTCCACGTAGTAGTTGACCCACATCTGCTCTTCATAGGTCGTGCCCTCGACGCTGCTCATCGGGTCGAGCTCGACGTTCTTCCCTTGGTCAAGGACCGGGCGAATCGGGATCTCGTCACAGGTCTCGACATCGCCATCGTCCGCACAGGGCTCGATGCATGGCACGTTGACTCCGCACTTCGGCTCGACGCGCTCCCCGCAGACCCCATTCGCGCAGTGCTCCGAAGCACACTCCAGATGTCGCGTACAGGGTTCACCCTCGGCAACGGGTTCGTCGGGGACCAGACAATCCTCGTTCGCGCAGAGAAACGGGGAGCCTAGATCGGGCGGGTCATCGACCGCTGACGCCGGAACCTGCGTGGCGAACCCGTCGACCTCGAACCCATCGATGATCGCGTTCCGATTCTGCAGCTCCTCGTAGACGTAGACGCTCGCGTAACCGACGACGAAGTCGTCGGACCCCAGCACCTCACCAGCGTCGTTCTTGCAAACCAGCGGCAAGGTCTGATCGAGCACGTCGAGCGAGACGTGCAACGTCCCGACGCACGCGGCAAAGAAGGGAAACAGGACGCCATACTGCGGACCGTCGCCGGGGGGATTCTTGAGGACGTTGCTGGCAGGAACCGCCAACATGAAACGATCGCCCCTCCCCAGTTGACCGATCGCCAGCGGCTCGTCGGGCACACCGTCAGCCAGCAGCGGGCCTTCGAAGTCGAAGGGAAGACTCTCCAGTGCCGCCCGCAAACCGGACTCGGAATCGACCCCTGCCAGCCCGGAGGCTGCGGCAGCCAGCTCGGAGGGAGACAGCCCCGCCTGAGCGGCGCGGAAAGCCGCCAGCGTAGACAGCACGTCGGGTGCACAGCCGAAGTAGAAATCGCCAGGTGGATTCGTACAGCCCCCCAGCCACACACGCTCCACATCGGCGTCGCGTGGCTCGCCCTCTTCGTTCCGCGTCCCGTCGTGCCAGAGCATCGAGAGCTCCACCTGCTCACCAGGCGACGTGTAGGGCTGGCTCTTGCGCACGGCGAGCACGCGAAGTGAGTCGACCTCGACCGGTGAATCGAGCTCCACACCGCAGGCCGTCGTGATAACCGCCAGCACGGTGGTCACTGCGAACGATGGCCACCTCTCCAGGAAACGGGTCCGCGACTGTCGGTGCTGCACCATCAGAACTCTCCTCTCACACCGATGCTGGGCAGAATGGGCACGCCTGCCATCCGGACCGACTTCGAGTAGTCGTAGTTGTAGGCGATCCCTTCCACCGACGCGTTGTTGTAGATGTTGCGCACGTCGAGGTAGGCGGCGAGCCGCCAGGCCTTGAACTGCCAACGCTTGTCGACGCGAACGTCGAGGCGGTGGAACGCGGGGAGGCGACGGCTCCACAGCTCTCCTTGCAGCGGAGCGTAGGAGCCCGCATCCGCAGCGTAGAGCGCCGGCAGCGATGGATCGTCCACGACCGGGGTGTAGAGGTTTCCGGAGGTGACTTGAAACTTCGCACCAAATTCCCAGCCGCGCCCCAGTCGGTAGCTGCCCAGAACACTCAGGTTGTGAGTCTGGTCGAACTCGAAGAGGCGCGCGGGATCGTCCGGCCCCTCCTTCCGCTCGCTGCGCGAGAGCGTGTAGGCGAGCCAGCCAAAGAAGCGATCATCGGGCTTGTACTTGAGGAACGTCTCGAGCCCGTAGATGTTGCCGCTAGCTTCGTTGTTGTAGGTGAATGATCCTGTGTCGTTCGCCCCGCGACCCACGATGTTGACCAGGTCCTTGTAGAACCCTTCCACACTCGCTTCCAGCTGCTCTGTGAGTTCTTGCTCGACCCCAACACTGTAGTGGAGAGCGCGATTTGACAGCAGGTTCGGGGTACCGAAGGTCTCGTCCGTTTCCTGGAACTGCGGAGGTTGGTGGAAAGCGCCCACGCCCGCCTTGAGCGTGGTTCGCAGCGCCGGGTCGTCGCCTCGTGCGTCGAGGGTGGGAGAGACGATGTCGTAGCGGGCGTTCAGACGCGGGCTGAAGTCGGCATGGCTCGTGTCTCGCGTGTAGTCAACGCGGAAACCTGGAACCACGCGCACGCGCTCCGTCGGCGTCCACTCCCCCTCGAGGTACCAACCCGGGCGGAAGATGGTGTCCTTCGTCCGCGTGACGAGCGGCGGCCGACTGGAATAGGGCCCCGGATCGGGCTCTCCCGGATCCGGAGGTTGTGGGGCCCTTACCGTCACGTCGAACGGACCGAGCGCGAAGTCCAGCCCGCTGTTTAGGGTGAATGTCTCGTCGATCTTCCAGCCAAACTCGCTGCGGTACTGGATCGGGTAGTAGACGAGATCGAAGAAGAGGCTGCCGAATGCAAAGTCGAAGGTCCCGCGTCCCACGGAGACCATCGTGGTCAACTTGACGTGACGATCCAGCTGGTCCTCGAAGAGCATCTGGGCCTGGTGAAACGCCGTCCCGTAGCGCAGATTGCCGCCGAACCCCGGATCTTCCGCAAGAGGATCCTTGATCAGCAACTCGAGACGGTCGTCACTGCCAAACGCCCGGACGCTGATCCTCGAGTCCGTGCTGGGCTTCGTCTCGGCGATCACCTGATAGTCGTAGTAGACGGGAGCGCTCGTCACGCCCGCGTCCGTCGCCTCGAGGACGGGCTTGAGCCACGTATCGAACCAGCTGCGCCGACCGGCGACCATGAACGACCACTTCTTCAGGCCCGGCACTGGCCCCTCGAAGAGAAACCGCGTGTTGAGCAGATCGAGCTCGACCAGACCATGATAGCAACCCTCGCGATCGCTGGGCTTCATGTACGGGTCGTTGCACTGAGTGTTGGGCGACCTCAGAGCAACGTCGACCAGCCCCCCCATGTACCGTCCGTAGCGCGCGCTGAAGTTGCCAGGGTACAGATCGAAGCGGTCAATCGCCTCGGTTGGGATGACGCTGAATAGTCCGCCGAAATGATAGATGAGCGGCACTTCGGTCCCGTCGACGAAGGCGATGCTGTCGTTCGGATCAGAGCCGCGAATGATCAGGAGTCCAGCCAGGAATGGGGGCCGCGTCACCCCCGGGAGCGCTTCGATCGCTCGCAACGCATCTCCGCCGGTGCCGGGAACCCGGGCTATCTCACGCTGTTCGATGGTGCGTCGGGTGACCTCCCGCGCCGGTCGCTCCCCCTCGATGGTGACCTCGATTCCGGCCGGTTCGGGGGCGATGCGATAGGTGACCTCGGTCGCTTCTCCGACGACGACTTCCTCCACGCTCTCCGTCGACACGTAGCCGGGGGCGACCACCTTGACGCGGTACTCCCCCGGGGACAGCCCGGGGAGCTCCCAGCGTCCGTCAGCGTCGGTCAACAGCGGCTGCTCCGAACCGTCGGCAAGCACCACGATCACCTCGGCGCCAGCAACAGCAATATCGGTACCCCCGATAGTGACGCGCCCCCCCAGGTTGCCGACGGTGGGTTTCGCCGGCGGATTTTCCGGCACCGCCGCAGGGGTGGGAGCTTCCACCTCCTTCAGCTCGAAGGTGTACCGATACTCGATGACCACCTTGATTGGCTTGCCGTCCTTCTCGGCGGGCTTCCATTTGAACTTCAGCGCGGCTTCGCGGGCTGCCTCGTCGAAGCCATTTCCTGCTGGTACCGCGACCTCGGCGGCCTCGACATTGCCTTCCACATCGATGGTGAGCCGAAGAATCACCTCGCCTTCGATTCCGTTTTCGGCGGCGGCCTTTGGATAATCGGCCGACACGTACTCGAGCAGCTCGGGCATGGCGACCTGGGGTCGTTTCGACGCAGGGTCGGCAGCACCAGCATCCGTGGGCTGTGCCAGCGCCGTAGTGGGAGCCAGCATCGCGAGGAGGGCACCGGCCAGGAAGCAGGCTTGGAAGCGCAATTTCCGCATCGGACGAGACTTTCGACCGTTCGGGTATCCCGACCCGGCCGCGGGAGCAAGAGGCGTGGGTCCATCCGCCGGATTTCCCGCCGTCAGGCCCCTACCCAAGGGCAAACGAGGTCCCCTATATTCCAGCCACCCGCACATCCATCAACAGTTCAGAGCTATCAGTGCGAATCGCTACTTGGAACGTCAACTCCATTCGTGTCCGCGAGCTCTTGGTCGCCGACTGGCTGCGACAGCACGAGCCCGACGTGCTGTGTCTGCAAGAAACGAAGGTCGAGGACGACGACTTCCCAACCGACGAGCTGCAGCGACTCGGCTACGCGGTCGCGATGGCGGGCCAGCGGACCTATAACGGTGTCGCCATCCTCTCGCGC
This sequence comes from Polyangiaceae bacterium, assembly GCA_050304295.1. GTDB lineage: Bacteria > Myxococcota_A > Polyangia > Polyangiales > Polyangiaceae > JAFGBI01. The sequence goes on along the minus strand of JBNLDK010000076.1, from coordinate 43,185 downwards.
CTACCGATGCGGGACGTCTCGGTGGGACTCCAGAATGCCCCCCCGAACGCCGACCGCCGACTGATCGGGGCCACCATCGAGGGCATTCGGGTGGTGAGTGCCTACGTTCCCAACGGAAAGAGCGTCTCCTCGCCGAATTTCCAGGCCAAGCTGCGCTGGCTGACGGAGCTGCGCTCCACCCTGGCCGCCCGAAGCGATGCGCAAACCGTACTCGTGGGTGACTTCAACATCGCCCGCGACGACCGCGACGTCTACGATCCCGAAGCTTTCCGCGGTCAGCTCCACTTCCACCCCGACGAGCACTCCGCACTGGACCGCATCCTCGAGCTCGGGCTGGTCGACGCCTTCCGCCTCCATGAGACCGACGGGGGTCATTACTCCTGGTGGGACTACCGCGGCACGAGCCTCCGGCGCAACCAGGGGCTCCGCATCGACTACATCTTCATCTCGCAGTCGCTCGTCGAGCGGTGCACGGCCTGTACGATCCACAAAGACGAGCGCCACCGAGACCGTCCCTCGGACCATGTCCCGGTGGTGGTCGAGCTGGAGTAGACGCGCGTCAGCCCGCCGGGACGGGAGCGACCGACGCCACGGCTGCCTCCTGCCCCAGCCACCGGGTCGGCGTCAGGCGACTCCGGCAGCGAGGGCAAAGGCTCGCCTCGCCGCGAACCTGATGGGCACAGTGGGGACAGGCGACCCGAGCGCGGGCGTCCGCATGCCGCTGCCAGGTGCGCGCGCCGATCGCCAGCGCGGCCATGAGCAACGTCGCCACTACTACGATCACGAGCATCAGAACGGGCGCGAAGAGCGCGAGTGCGACCGCCAGCGGAACCCCACCCGTCTCGGCCAGGTGCCAGAGCCTGTCGAGCCCCACGTCCGCCAGCCAGTCGAGGATATAGCCGCGCATCCAGGCCAAGCCCAGGGTGAACGTCGCGGCAGTCGCCACGGTCAACCCCTGCACCCAGATCGGAGGAAAGTCTCGCGTCGCGTGCCCCACTATCGAGGTGACCTCGCCGGGCGCTCCCGCCAGCGCGGCTGACGTCGCACCAGAGAATCCCGCAATCGATTCGGGTACTGGCTCGCCCATGGCGAACATCAGCAAGGTGCCATAGGCCGTGGCCGCCACCGCACCCACCTTGTCGAGCTGAGCGAGTCGCTTGATCTCGTCGGCGTCCTCATCGTGGGCGACGACGAGTTCGACCACCGCCAGCGCGAAGACAGCCGCCACGACGGGCCACGACAAGAGCCCCGCGTAGTCGGGATGCAAGCTCACCCAGTTCGCGTAGACCGCCAGCATCACGATCGTCTGCGCCATCGCGATGGTCAGGAAGGGCCGCGCCCCGGAGAGGAACGCCATGCCCACGATGCGACCGATGAGCGTGGCACTCACGTCGAGAAACCTCCCAGTAAGCCAGATACCATCGCCGGCATCATGGTCATCAGCTTAACCATTCCGGCCACCGCCGCAACCACCGCTGCCGTGGCGGAAATCATCACGAAGAGCAGTGCCCCGGGAATGGCCCACTCCCACCAGGACAGCCCCTCGCCCCGTGCCTCCGCCTTCATTCTCCCACAGATGAAGGCCAGCGACCCCTCGGCGTAGATGACCGCCAGGATGACCGAAACACCCCCAGAGACCAGTGCGTTGACCCCAAAGAGCGGTGCCGCGAGCGCATCGACCAACAAGCCGAGGAGCGCCAGGGCCGCGAGGTAGAGCCGGAGCGTCGTCTTGGTCGTCAACCGGCGTCGCATCGAGAGCCACCGCAGTGGGCGCCGCACGAAGGTCAAGTGAATGAGGACCATCGCCACCAGTCGCACGACTCCGCCCAGCAGCGGCACAAGGCCGGCGAGCGCGGTCGACAATGCGATCAGAGGAAACGCCACGTAGCGCCAGCGGCCCCAGCGTTCACGCAGCCGCGCGATGATCTGGTCGGGTGAGCAGAGCCCGGTACGCGACAGGTCGGTGCCACAATGCCCGCAGGGCCTCCCCCGCAGCACCTGCAAGGCGCCCACGTACTCGGCGCAGTACGGACACCGCCCCAGCGTGCTCAGCTCGCGTTGATGCCGCGACAGAGGATCGGCGCCCCCGAACTCCATCGCGCCTCCGGCCCCTTCCGCCTGCCAGCCTGCCGCCATACCCGCCATCGTAGAGGCTCGCCGCCCGCGAATGAAGCGTCACGGGGGGCTCCGGGCAAATCCCTGCTCTTGCGACTCCCGTGCCGCGGTTCGTTCTCGGTACCTTCCGAGGGCTAGAACAACAAACAGGTTGTTTGTTGTTCCAAATCAACGACCTAGAACACCGACAGGGCAGCAGCGCCAGCGGGAAGCACCTGTCTCCGGATGCCTCGCCCCTACTAGGCGCCCGGAGACAGGTGTCTGCCGCGTCGGGCAAACTGATCGGTGTTCTAGGCGGCCTCGGGGGACGGTAGCGCCGCGGGGGACAGCCCCTGCTCGTGCAGGTGAACCGCCGCCGCAATACCGATCCGTCCGAGGCTCATCCAGCGCTCCAGAGGCACTCCAGTCGCCATCGCATCTTGATACCGAGCGAGCGCCGTCAAGTAGACTACCTCTCGCGCAAGGCCTTGGCCCCGATGGCAGCGGCAGGCAATCGCCACTGCCTGTTCGAGCTCGGCCCCCGTCTGCAACACCTCTTCCACGGTCTCGGTCCAGCTCGCCCCCTCGCGCACCGCGAGCGCCGCCAGGTGACGGCGCCCAAGCTCCGCTCGCCGCAGGCCATCGAACCCTCGTGTGCGCTGCTCAAGCGCGAGTGCGCGGCCCTCCTCGTCTTCCGCCCGGGCGGTGCCAACGGCGAGGAGACCACAGGCCGCGCCGCCAGCCGCCAGCCGAGGCATCACGTGAGCCTCGAGTTCGTGTACCACAATCCGCTCAACGTCCCGATCGCGCAGCGGCAGTCCAGCCCGAACCAACACCACCTCGGTGGAGGCCGCCGCCACCGAGGCCAGATCGGCGCGCACCTCCACCCGCACGGGGATTCTTCGCTGACCGATCACGCGACGCAAGACACTGACGAGGCTGCGCGGATCCCCCTCGTCGTCACTGACGGTGGTCGGCTCCGGATCCGGTTGAGGCTCCCCGGCCCAGCGCTCCGCCCAAGCGCGCACTCGCCTGGTGAGGTGCACGTCTCCCGCCGCGAAGCGCACGCTTGCGCTGGCGGCGAAGGCGGGCGTGCCGATGGCCCGCACGAGGCTCGCCTCGAGCAACAGTTCGGAGGCGCGCGCCAGATACAGCTGGCCCCACGCCGGCTCCAGCAGGGCGGGCCTCGCGGCCCGCCTCGTCTCGCTGAGCAGATGCTGGACGATCGCCTCGAGCGCGGCTTCGACGTCACCCAACCGAGGCGCGGGGGCGTAGCACCAACGCGGCTCCACGCGCCGCCCGCTGCGCCATGCCTCGAGTAGCCGCTGTCGCTCGGCAACGAAATTGGTCGGATGGCAGCGCTCGACCAGGGCCACTCGCCGCTCGGCGGCCGATAGCACGCGGTCGAGCGCGGCGAACCCCGGCCAGCTCATAGTTTGTTGGCGGCGATGTTGGCGAGTTCGCTCCGTTCCCCCTTGCTGAGCAGAATGTGGCCAACCAGGTTCTCCCCATGGAGCCGGTCAGCGGTGACCGTGAGTCCGTTGCTGGCACTGTCCACGTAGGGGTTGTCGATCTGGAAAGGGTCCCCCGTGAGCACGATCTTCGACCCCTCGCCGCACCGAGTGATGATGGTCTTCACCTCGTGCGGCGTCAGGTTCTGGGCCTCATCCACGATCACGTACTGCTGAGGAAGGCTGCGCCCGCGGATATAAGTCAGCGGCTCGACCTGCAGTTGCCCGCTCTCGAACAGCTCGTCGAACCCGCGCATCCCGCGCCGCTTGCCGCCACCACTCACCAGCAAGAACTCGAGGTTGTCGAAGATGGGCTGCATCCAGGGATCCAGCTTCTCCTCGATACTGCCAGGCAAGTAGCCTAGATCGCGTCCCATCGGCATCACCGGACGACTGACGAGCAACCGGGAGTAGGCGCCGTCTTCTGCCGCGCGGGAAAGCCCCGCAGCCAGGGCAAGCAGCGTCTTGCCGGTGCCCGCCTTGCCGACGACCGTGACCAGTCTCACGTTGTCGTTGAGCAATAGATCGAGCGCAAAATTCTGCTCCCTGTTGCGGGGACGGATCCCCATCACACCCTCGCGAGGAACGCGGAGCGCCCGCACTTCGCCCTGATCAGCGTAGTAGCGACCGAGCCCAGTCCGAGCGCGAGGACTGTCGTCACGCAGCATCACGGAGACATTGGCATAGAGGGTGTGCTCCTCGGGCGGGGCAAAGACACCCGAATCGAAGAAGGCGTCCATCTGGGCCGCCGTCACCGTCAGCTCCGTCATGCCGGTGTTCATGTGATCGATGTCGACCGACTGATTCTCGTAGGCCTCCGTGGGCAAGCCGAGCGCGTCAGCGCGAATCCGCAGGTTGACGTCCATCGTCACGAAGATGGTGCGCTTGTTCGGGTCGAGGTCGCGACACTCGATCGCGGTCTGCAGGATTGCGTGGTCCCCGGAGCTCGGGTTGAGCGCAATGCTCAGTTCCTTGCGGCGCTCGGGCACGTGCACTCGTAGCGAGCCGTCCTCGCCGATCCTCACCCCCTTGGCGAGCGACCCCTGCGCGCGCAGCGCATCGAGCAGCCTCGACACCGTGCGGGCATTGCGGCCTCGCTCCGTCGTGTCTCGCTTGAAGGTATCGATCTCTTCCAGCACGTAGATCGGGAGGATGAGATCATTGTCCTCGAACTTGTGCAGTGAATAGGGATCGTGGAGCAGGACGTTCGTGTCGAGGACGTAGTTTTTTCTCATCGGGAGTCCAGGCAGCCCGGATCATCGCCGGGCTTCGGTCGCCGCTGCGACACCAAGCAAAACGCCCGGGGACGCGCGGATTTGCGGACGCAATCTTTCTCACAATTGCCGAAACAATGCACGTGTCGGGACGCCCCGGGGCACCAAGAGATCGCGTTTCCGCCCCTGACCGGGCCGGTCGGTGGCCCGGGGCACAAGCCACCCGTTGCGGGAAGTCACCCGCGACGCGAGGAATGAGCAGAGCACGGGAAAGCCCGACTCTTGCCTGGCCCCCGAGATCTCACCCAGGATCGACTGGAAACGGCTGAAATCGGCCGGGCGAGCGAGTCGCCCCCGGTAGCTGCCACCATTTCCCCACGGGGCGCCGCGTAAAACTCCCCGCCCCCGCCCACAGGAAGTAGGTTTCGGCGCGTGGTTCGCTACGTCCGTTCATTCCTGCTCCCGGCGACGGTCGTGGCCTACGTCTGCCTCGGAGCCGTGCGAGCCACCCATGGCGCTCCGGTCGCCTACGCCGCTCTGGCGCTCCTGCCCCTGGTGCTGGCGGTAGTCTGGCGACGAACCGCGCGCCCTCCGCGAGGCGAAGACCGCACCGACCCCACTGCTCGCGCGGCCATTCGCGTGTGCTTCTGGGGTCTCACGCTGTGGCTGGCAGCTCGCACCGCACCCGCGGGGCGGCCTGCCTTCGATGCCGTGGCAAACTTCGGGACGGGAGCAGCTGCCGTCTCGGCGTTGGTCGCCTTGGCGCGGATCGCCAGCTGGGGGGGGCTGCTGAGCCCCCCCCGCGCAACGCGCTCCATGGACGCTGCCGCGTTCGCGGGTCTGGCCTGGGGGATCGCCACCGCCATCCCCGCCACGGTGGCCGTCGTGCCCGCCCGGTCGGTGCGCATCGACCCCTTGACGGTCGACTACGCCACGACCTCGGCAGCAGCAGGAACGCTACTGGTGCTCATCGTGGCGGCACTTCGACTACAACAGCTTCGACGTCTCGAGCTGGGAGTGGCGGATCGAGCCGCTGGAGCACTCGCGTTGAGTGTCACGGCGTTCGTGGTCGTCGTTCCTGCCGCCGCGCTCAACGTAGCCCCTCCCGACCGAGTACTGCCCATCGGTCTACTCGTGGCGTCGCTGGCCGCCACGTGGACGGCCACCACCCGGGAACCCACAACGATCTCCAGCGCCATGCGCGGCATCCTGGCCGTCATCATGCTGGGGGCACCCACGGTTCTCATCGCCGGACTCCTGGCGCGCTCGCTGCCGACCCATGCGGGTGCGATCGTTCTCGCATCGGCCACGCTAGCGGTGGTGGTCGGGCTGGTGGCACGCGCGGTTGCCAAGCCACTGGGTCCCGAGCAGTCTCGCTGGCTCGACGCCGTCGAGGCAGCCAGCCGTGGGGCACTCCAACCGGAACCCGATGCCGCCATCCGCGCCGCCCTCGAGGCACTCAGCAAAGCCACGGCGACAGCCAACAGTCGTCCAGAGCTCTGGCGCAACGACCCGGAGGAGGTGCTGAGCGTCGATATCGCCGGCTACCTCCACACCGAACAGACGCAAGCCCCGGCAAGGATCTACGAGCTGGCGCTGCAGGAACCAGAACGCACGCTGCGTGCCGAAGTGCTCAAGTCCCTCGAAGTCCGCCGCCCCGAAGTCCGTCCCCTGCTCGACTGGTTCGACAGCCGTCGCGCATTCGCTGCCACCATCGTGCTCGACGCCGAGGGGCCACTCGGCTTCCTGTTGCTCCCGCGAGGGGGTCGCGTCGCGCCGATGACGCTGGAGGAGGCCCGCGCCATCCGGATCCTCGCGGACCGCATGAGCGCACTGATCGCCGTCTCCTCGGCGCTGGCACGATCCCGCCATCGCGAGCTCCAGGCCGCCGCTCGGGTGGAGCAGGTCGAAGGCGAGCGCGAGCGACTGGAAGCCATTATCGCGGCCAACTCTGGCCGCCACACGGCTGCCGCCGAGCGCCTGGCGCGACGCGTTCGCCACACTGCCTACAGCCCGACCGCCCGCTTGGCCCTGGAAGCCGCGACAGCCGGGGGACACCAGAACGCAGCCGTCACGCTTCTGGTTCCAACGGGCTGCGACCCAGCAGGATGGGCAGCAGTCGTGCACCTGGCTTCGCCCCGCCAGACAGGCCCCCTGGTGCTTGTCGACGGGGCGAGCGGCGCGGAACACGACCTGACGCTCTGGGAAGACAACGTGCGATCTCCCGTGGGCCTCGCGGTCGGTGGGACGCTCGCCCTGCTGGATGCCGCCGCCCTGCCCGACGAGGTGCAGCAGGCAGTCGTGCGGCAACTGGCGCAGCACGCGGCGGCAGGCGCACACTCTCCCGTCTGTGCTCCCGGTCTGATTGTGAGCGTCCACGCACCGCTCGCAGCCCTGCGCGACGAGCAGCGACTGACCCCCGGACTGCTGCGGCTGCTCTCCGACGAGCACGTCGAGATCCCGCCCCTGGTCGACCGAGCTGAAGACCTGCGCTCGCTCATCCTGGACACCCTGGCCCGCGCCGGCATGCGCCATATCGGAGAGCCGCTCGGGGTCGAAGGGGGCGCGCTCCGCCTGCTCCTGGAACACACCTGGCCTGGCAACGAAGTCGAGCTCGCGGCGGTCATCGCGCGGGTGGCCCGCCTCAGCAACCATCGTGTCATTACCCCTGCCGATCTGGCCGCTGCCGGGTTCGTCCCCGAAGGCGAGCCCCCGGTGACGGCAACGCCACTGCCAGTCGTCACCCGCCGCCGCGCCCGTGGTCGGACGGCCCGGCGCCGCTAGACAGCCACGCGCAACTCCCCTCGACGGCCCCAGTGCCACCCAGCGCCGCCCGCCGGCCACGAGCGAGCCACCGTGACCCGAGGCCAGCCGCAGTCACAGGCGCGATCGGAAGGGCCGAGGTCGGCGGGTTGTCACGGGTGCCACAGCACTCCCGCGGCTACCGGGCGGCCCACGCCGCGATCTCCGCCGCGAACTGCTCGGCGTGGGCGCGCGCTGCAGAAGGCGCCACCTGGCTCGCCGCCTCGCGCAGGGTGTCCGCTGCGTGCCTCAGCTCCGCGTGGCGCTCGATGGCACGGCACGCCAAGCACCGACCCATCGGCACGCGCGTGAGCCCAAAGGACGCTCCAGTCCAAGCGAACGCCGGTGCGGATCTACCCACACCGGCCAGGTCAGTCAGCGGGGAAGCTGCGTACAGCCGCGCCAGGCACTCGATCCAGTCCCTGCGCCAGGGCGCGTCGGGCGGTGGCATGTCACAGAGGTCGATCACCCGCTCTTGCCGTCGGACCCGGCGCAGCTCGGGCCAGGCGGTGAGGCGGGCAGGTGGCACCTGGCCACGGAATGTCTCGGAGCCGACCCACCAGGAAACCGTGGTGTCGATTCGGGTCAGGCTGGCGAGCCGCGCCAAGGTCGCGTGTCGCCCGAGAGCATCCGCGATGGAGGCGGGAGCACCCGCTGCATCCAGCATGCGATGGGACATTTCGATCAAGCGTTGGGGCCGTTCTCGACCGAGCCAGCCCGCGAGGTCGGGGTTGGTCGCCTGGAGCAGATCGTTCAGGGCAAAGCCCAGTAGCCACTCGGCGGGCGCAAGACCCGGGAGGTGGTCCACCGGAAACAAACGTCGGACGGTTCGCCCGCGACGAGTCGCGATCTCGATGGCGATGTCGTCGGGAAGGCTCGGGTCGCACTCCACCGCCGCCAATGCCCGCGCCGAGCCGACCGGTGGCAAAGGGGTCAACCGCCCCCCCATCACCAGAGGTGCCAGAACCTGGCGAGCCAGCTCGTCGATCAGCCGCAGGGAGGCGCGAGCCGAGTTCATGGCGCAGGCTTCGCACGGCCCAGGGGACGGACCCCGAGCGGCTCAAGCCACACCGTCGGGGTGGCTGCTTCGAGAGCAGGAGTCAACTCCTCCGCTGGCAGCGGCGCCCACTGGTCGGCTTGAACCACCGCCTCGTCGAGCGGCGCGAAGGCGGCACGGGCGACGCCGAGCGCCGAGCCGTCCGCATGGAGGAAGATCAGCTGGTCGCGAGGAGAACCAAGAATCGCGAAGAGAAGCTCGGGCGACACTGCTGGAACAATGTCCAGGCCAGTGGGCACGAAGACCTGTGGATGGAAGCGGCGATAGAAGATCCCGATCGGCAGGGCCTCCGCACCTTCGCGCCCGATCAAGAACGCGCCACGCGCGGTGATCGCGACCTGCGTGCTGGTCAGCGTCTCGCGCCCTAGCACGTAGGTCGCGCGCCGGAGGATGCCCAGCTCTTCGGTCGGCACGAACGTCGCGCCGACGCCACTGCGCGCCGCCGTGCTCGGCAAGAGCCGGACAGGTACCGTCACATCCAGCGCCGGCCCCGGTCGCCCACTCGGGCCAGCTAGGCGCTCGAGAGTCAGGTCAGCCCGCTGCAGGCTGGTCAGCCGCGCAAGAACCGGTAGTTGCTCGATCGACAACGGTCCCCGGCCACGCCGAAACAGTACCAGCCCCTGCGGATCGAACACGGGCACCGACCGCAAGGTGACGGGATGCGTACAGCCACGGGCCACGGCTACCCCAGGGCCCGCGGGGTCGAAGACATCGATTCCCGGAGTGCTCGTCAAGAGAGGCAGCATGCGCGCTGGAAGCTGGTTGGCGAGGAACAGATAGCGACGCACGGGAGCGTCGTCAAAGCTCGACTCGGGAGGCCACTCCGCCACGGCTACCTCGGCGTCCACCTGGGAACGGGTGAAGTAGTGTACGAGGCTCGGGCCCAGCCCCGGCTCGGCGAGCAGCCAGATTCGGCTCCCTGTCACCACGGCATCGGGATCGGGATGGGGCGCCAGACCCAAGAGAAGGCTCGATAGCTCGACGGTCCGCTCCACTTCGTACACCTGCGAGAACGTGGTGTGGTAGAGCGCAAGCGGCGCGTCAGTGGCGGTGATCTCCAGCGCGTCGTAGCCGAAAGGGGCAGCCTGGTCCCGGTACTGGACGTAGTGACGAGTCGTCCCGGTGAAGGCGAATCCGCCAGCGATGCGGGCCACCTCGGCCACCCGATCCAGGCGATCGCTCGACTCGGCGCTGAACCCCAGCACGACCTCCCGGGTGCCGAGCTTCGAGCGCACGACCTCGATCCGGAGCGAGTCGATCAAGGGCTCCAGCGACTGATTCCGGGAATAGACCGCGAGGAACGCCACCAGGCGGTCCAGTGACGGCAACAGCACGAGACCTCGAGCTCCCAAGGCCACCCCCCGCGCGTCGAGTCCGACTCCGGGTACCCGGAGCCGCGTCTGGTGCACCGCCACGCGCTCGAGAATCGCCATCAGTCGACCACCGTTCCCTCGCGCTCGAGCAGGTACCCGCGCACCACACCCGTCACCCAGCGAGCGCTCGGAGGGGCCACCGCTCCCTGCCCCCCGGCTCGCGCGATGGCGGTGAGCGCCGGCGCGACATCGTCGGCGACCTCGCGACGAAACCGGCCGACGTCGACGGTGGTCGCTGCGTCCAGCTCGACGACCTCTGGTGTGCTGGCCGGCCCCCGGACCTTGAAGAGCCGACTGGCGCGCCCCGCGTTGCACGCCACGTAGGCGCTGACCGCACCGGGTTGGCCCACCCCCGGTTCGACAATGCCTCCTGCCAGCATCAGCAGCTTGCTCACAAACCCATCATACCCGAGGCCGGGGCGTGACGATCGCACTTCGTGGCAGTTCCCGGCCGGCGTCGCATCAGGCCCGGACTGTTGAACGCGGTCTTTCTGAGGTACCCTGGCGGCCACCGTGACATCACCTTCAAGCGAACGGCAGCTGGGCGGTCGGTTCGCGATCGAGCGGGAAGTCGGACGTGGGGGCGCCGGCGTCGTCTATCGCGCCTTCGATCTCGAGACCGACCGCACGGTCGCCCTCAAAGTCATCGGCACCGATGCCGGAGTCGCGCCAGAAGACGAGGCACGGATGCAGCGCGAAGGGGAGCTGCTCAGCAATCTCGATCACCCTGGGATCGTGAAGACCGTGGCCTACGGCCGCCTCGACGACACCCACCAGCCGTTCATCGCCATGGAGTGGCTCGAGGGTGAGGATGTGGCGTCACGACAGAAGCATGCGCCACTGGACATGAAGCAGCTCGTCGAACTGGGCATCCGGGTCGGTGAAGCGCTCCGGGCGGCACACGAGGCTGGCGTTATCCATCGCGACATAAAGCCGGGAAACATCTTCCTCTGTCGGTTGGACGAGGTCCCGCCCGACCAGTCCCTCGACGTCTTCCCGAAGCTCGTCGACTTCGGCGTGGCCGCGAGCGAGAACATCCGAGTCACACGCAGCGGTGATCTGGTAGGCACCCCCGCCTACATGGCCCCGGAACAGGCGCGCGGTGATGCAGCGATCGACGCCCGCTGCGACGTCTACTCGCTGGGGGCCACCCTGTTCGAGTTGGTCGCGGGTCGACCGCCCCATGTCGGTCCGACCGCCATCGCCACCCTCGCCCGCCTCGTGACAACGCCCGCGCCTCGGCTGGCGGAATTGCGAAGAGACACCCCCCCGGGACTCGACGCCCTGGTCAACGGCATGCTGCAAACCGACGCCGACCTGCGCCCCCGCACGGTGGAAGAAGTCGTCGCCGCCCTGGAGGAAATTCGCGAATACAGTCAGCGGGCGGTCGTTGTGAGCCCCGCCAGCGATCCCGTCATGTCCTCGCGACTCGGCACCAGCGCCACGCGCCTGCTCACCTCGATCGTAGCGCTTCGCTTCCCCAAGTCCTCCGGCCGGGACCGCGCGCTCGATCACCTGAGGGAACGCGGCGCCGACGCCGTGCAACTCGGCCAGGATGCGATCGTCGCCCACTTGGGCGCGCGACGCACCGTGGGCACCGAAGCCGCAACGGCTCTCGAGCTAGGACGCCGCCTCGCGCGGACCGGTGCGAAGGTGGGCGTGGCCAGTGGCCGAGCCCGAGTGCAGAAACACGGGACTGGCGAGCTCGAACCGGTCGGCGAGGTCGTCGACCGCGCCGCCGCTCTCGCCCGCGACGCCGGGGAAGGCGAGGTCATCGCTGACGTCACGACCAGCGAACTGGGACGTGGCCGCTACGAGTTTCGCGCCCGCCACGATGGGGCGACCATCGTCGGAGAACAGGTGCGCGGCGGACGCGCCGAGCGCTTGGGTGGCTCGCCGTTCGTCGGACGCGAACCCGAGCTGGCCCAGGTGATGAGTGCGTTCGACCGGTGCATCGGCGATTCCACCCCGGTGCTCGTCACCATCTCCGGGCCCCCCGGGATCGGCAAGACACGCCTGCGTCGCGAGGTGTTGGCGCGAATCCTGACCCAAGCCGCCCCGCCCCACGTCGTGCTCCAGCGCACGGAAGCCTACGGCCGTGGACATGCGCTCGGAGCAGCAACCGACGTGCTCCGCGCGATCATCGAACTGCCCAAGGGCAGCAGCGCGGAAGAGGCCGAGCATGCCATCACAGCACGCCTTGGCCCCGCCACGCGCAACGAGATGACCGCCGCCAACCGCAAGCTGCTCGCGAGCTTGCTCGCCAACACGGAACTCCCGGAGGACGTCGACCCGCGCGGTGCCCGCGATGCCCTATGGCTCGCCATGACCGACCTAGTCCTCCAGGTCGTCACGGACGAGCCGGCCGTGATCGTGCTGGAGGACCTGCAGTGGGCTGACCCGGAAAGCATCGGGTGGTTCGATCACCTCCTCGGTCGTTCCGCGCGGCAACCGCTCCTGGTCCTGGCCATGACCCGACCAGGGTTCTGGCAGGAGTATCCGAAGCGTTTCGCCGGCCGCGACCACGTCCGGCTCGATCTCCGCCCCCTCTCCCGCCGCGCTTCCCGCGCCATCGCCCGGGCCGTGATGGGCGAGGGAGCATCAGACGAACAGCTCGATCAGGTGGCACAGCATGCCGCAGGGCTCCCCCTCTTTGCCGAAGAACTCGCGCGCCTGAGCGCGAGCGGACGCGACGCGGGACACGCGCCCACCATCGAGGCCGCGATTCAGGTCAGTCTCGACCAGCTGGACGAGGAGTGCCGCGACGCTGTCGGCCGGTTGAGCGTGCTCGGGTTGACCGGCTGGGACTCCGCGCTCGAGGCCCTGGGAATGCCCCACGCGGAAAGCTTGATGAAGGCCCTCGCTACCAGCGAGCTCCTCATCGAGCAGAATACGTCACGCTTTGCCGGCACCCGCGAGTGGAGTTTCAAGCACGCTCTCGTGCGAGAAGTCGCCTACAAGTCTCTGGGCGATCTGGAGCGCAGCGAATTGCACGAACTCGCTGCGCGCTGGCTCGCCTCGATGGGGGAGGACGCCGCCACTGTCGCTCGACACTTCGATCTGGGTGGACAGCACGAGGCGGCAGCCAAGCACTGGGCACGAGCAGCGCAGCGTTCCCTCGCGACCAATGCGTTCGCGGAAGCCGTGACCATGGCCGAGCGCGCCCTCGCCTTCTCCGAGACCAAGATCGAGGGGTTCCAGCGGGCGCTGTGCCTGGACGAAGCTTGGAGTCGCCTCGACCCGCGAGCTGGCGACCGGGAAACCGCGCTCATCGAGCTGCAGGGCAACGTTCACGACGAGGCCAGCGCGGTGCGGGCGCGGGGGGCTCGCGCTCGCTACGACGACGCCCGCGGAACCGGCGATGACATCAGCTCTCGGCTGGCTCTCGCGCGAGACGACGCTGCCCGCCTCGGCATCCACGACGAGGAGGCACGGTGCTCGGCGGCGCTGGCCATGCGACTCGCCTTTGCTGGCGATTTCGAGCACGCTAAAGCGGAGGCGACGCGCCTATTGGAACTGGCGGAACACCGCGGCATCAAGAGCGCAGCGGTGGACGCTTGGCAAACATTGGCCATCATTCGCCAGACCCAGGGTGCCCTGAGTTCTGCCCTCGATGCCCGACGATCCGCGGCCAATGCAGCCCGCAGCGCCGGACTCAAGGAGCGCGAGGCGATGCTGACGACCAATCTCGGCTTCGCACTGACGACAATCGGAGCACGCCAGGAAGCCAGGGCCGCTCTCGAGACCGGGCTCGCGCTGGCCGACGCCATCGGCAGCGCTGGCGCCGTCCGCCACGCCCAGATGAACCTCCTGGGGTGGGCGGCCCATTTCGGCAACGACCGCGATCTCGAGGCGCACCTCGCCGAGACCCGCGCCGACGCCGACGCGGCGGCAAGCGGCATCTGGGCCGCCCCAGACAGAGCGAACTTGGGTGCTCTCTTCTATCGCGGCTGGGAATTGCTCCGCGCCAATGATGGGAGCGCCTGCCAACGCGCCGGGTCGCTCCTGAAGTTCTGCGCCGAGACCTACCGCGCCACCGGCAACAACGACGTCTTGCCCGTCGCGCTCGCTGTCTGGGCCAAGGCAGAGCGCAGCTGCGGTAACCCGGAGCGCTCGCGACAACTTGCAGAAGAGGCAGCCGACCTGCTCGAGGGCGGCGCGCCCAGTCTACTCAATGAATCCACCGTGTACGTCGTGCTGCACGACGCCTGCGTGGACTGTGACGATGAAGACGCCGCCCGCGACGCCGTACTGCGAGGAATGGCGCCGCTCCAGCGGCGAGTGGAGGGCCTGTACGGGACACCCTACGCGCGCCTCTTTCTGACGGAACTGCCCCACAACGCTGCGTTGGTAGCGGCGGGCGAAGGGTACGGCTTGGTCCCCGATGCAATCCACCGCGTGCTCGAACGCGGCGGAGCCTGACGGCCGGGAGGCGACACCCTCGACCGCTCATCCCTTCGCAACAGCCGCCACTCACAAGGATCGAGGATCCGCGCAGCAGCGAAACCCAGTGGAGTAGTCGTGATAGTCGGGACGATGGCTCGTGGTCACGTAGTTGCACCCATCGCCGTGCTCCCCCTGTGCACTGAAGTAGCCCCCCATGAACACCCCGTTGCCGCGAGCGCCAAGCTTGCTGTCATCGTAGGGGATCGGGATCTCGCGCTTCAGGCGCACGCCCACGTCGTCGGCCACCCATTCGTGCAAGTTTCCTACCATGTCATGGAGCCCGTACTCGTTGACACAGTCCCCGTACTCCCCCGTCTCGGCGAGGTATCCTGGTTCCTGGTTGAGGCGCGGGCTGTTGTAGTGATTGTCGTAGGTCAGGACGACGCTGGTCCCAAATACGGCAGTCATCACGTGCCCCTTGCCCAGGTTGCACCTGCCACGCCAATCGAACCCAGGCTCCGATCCCTGGCAAGCCGTGAGCCACTCGCGAGCTGAGCACAGGCGCTTGCTCGCGGCGCGACAGGCCGCGCTGGCGTCGATTCGCGAGATGTAGCCTTGGGGCTTGACCCCCGGCCTCGAAACCGCGCGATACTCCATCCCGCGCTTCAGGCGCCTAAATGGCGAGTGCGCGCGACGTGACTTCGCCTCCACGAGCTGAGCCTCCCATCGGTCAACACAGATGGCGCCTGCCAGGACCATTTCCGGCGGACAGCGCCGCGGCGGAGTTCGCGCGCTCGCAACCGCGGCGCGCGCACTCGCCGGGGGGGAGGGAGTCGGCGGGGCTCTCCCGCACCCGAGGACGCCATGCGCGAGGAGCACCAGCCCGGTGCCCCAACCCAGCACCCTGGCGCGCCCCACTCCCCAGCCCATCGAAAAGGTCGCCGCGAGACCCACAGTCCAGGCCCAACTCGCTGCCGCACTCATCCCGCGGTTGGGCGATCCGCTACCATCGGTCTGACAGCGGTCGCGCCGACAAGCACCGGCGCTGGTCCGGAGCACGCGCCGAGCTACCTTCGCCCAGCCTTCTTCGTAGCCTTCTTCGCGAGGGAACGCTTGGCGGCTGGCTTGGCGGGCGCCTTCTTGGTAGCGCGCGCCGCGCTCTTGAGTGTGAGCTTCTTGCGCTTGAAGGCGTCGCGGATCATACCCCGCAACGCCTCGGAAGTGCTGACCCCCTGCTTGGCAGCCAGCTGTTGAAGCATGACAAGCTCGTCCGCCTCGAGGCGGACGCTGATTCGGTCGGATCGAGTCGCCATCGTGCCCATGTTATTCGCTCGCGCGCCGAGATGACAGAACGATGCGCGGGGGGACACTGATCAGCGCTCCAGCGCGACCCCAGTCCCCCGCACCCCATTGGGTTCATGCTCCCGAGTTTCCATAGAATTTCCGGAAACTGCCGCAACGCTCCATCCCGCACCCCCGAAACTCCGCGTTCACCGACTGTCTCCAGTTGCGCCAACAAAGGGACGCAACGGCGGACAATTCTCAACCTTGCTCGTCGCGTTGGGCGCTCTCCACCTGACTCGCCTCGCGCTGCTGTCGCGCCTCGGCCTGGCTGCCCTTGTCGTCTTTGTAGATGCGCCCATCCTGCATCCGCACGACACGCGGCATGCTTTCCGCAAAGCCTGGATTGTGGGTCACGACAACAATGGTCGTCCCGTGGTCACGGTTGATCTGGAAGAAAAGATCGTGCAGCGCATCGCTGGTACCACTGTCGAGATTCCCGGTCGGTTCGTCCGCGAGTAGCAGTTTGGGCTCCAGCGCAAGCGCCCTGGCGATCGCGACTCGCTGCTGCTCACCTCCCGAGAGCTCCCCCGGACGATGCGTAGCACGAGCCCCAAGGCCTACCTCATCGAGCAGTGTCTTCGCTCGTCGCTCCATGTTGCGACGCCCACGTCCCTGGATGAGTCCGGGCATCATCACGTTCTCGAGAGCGTTGAACTCGGGAAGCAAGTGGTGGAACTGAAAGACGAAGCCGATGTCGCGGTTGCGCACCGCCGCCAAGCGAGAACTCCCCATCCGGGTCAGATCCTCACCTCGAAAACGAATGCGCCCCGAGGTCGGAAGATCGAGGGTTCCCATGCAGTACAGGAGCGTGCTCTTTCCGGCCCCGGAGGCACCCACGATGCTCAGAATCTGCCCCTCGTAGATCTTCAGATCGATGCCCTTGAGCACCTCGAGACGACTCCCCATGTGATCGAACACCTTGTGGAGGTCCTCGATGAGAACGAGCGGCTCGTTGGCAGCTTCGGGGCCCGTAGGAGGTTTCGGTTCGCCCACTTTGTCCTCACTCGTAGCGAATGCCCTCGACGGGCCGAAGACGGCTCGCCGCGAGGGCCGGATAGATAGTGGCCAGTGTGGTGATCAGCATCGAGCTGAGCGCCACGAGCATGAAGTCCATCGGGTCGATGTTCACCGGGAGGCGATCCACGTAGTAGATGTCCTGCGGCAAGCGCACCCCGAAGCTCTTCGTGCCGACGGTGAGCGCCACCCCCGTAGCGACCCCGAAAATGGTGCCGATCGCCCCGATGATCACACCTTCCAACATGAAGACGCGGAGGATCATCCGGTCCGATGCGCCCAGCGCCTTGAGAATCGCAATCTCTTTGCTTTTCTCCGTCACCATGAGCAGGAGCGTGCAGATGATGCAGAAGCTGGCAACGACGATCGCGATACCCAGAATGATGAAGGTGGCCAGCTTCTCGAGCTTCAACGCGCTGAACAGCTGGCGGTTCATCTCCTGCCAGTCACGCACTCGCAGGTCATCGCGCGCTACGTCTCGCTCCACCTGCCCACGAATGCTCCCCACCGCCTCCTGATTTGCGACTCGGGCGTCGATGTCCGTGATCCGCGGGCCGAGATCGAGGAACTCCTGCGCATCCTCGAGCGTCACGTAGGCATTCGACGCGTCGTACTCGTACATGCCGCTGTAGAAGATGCCCGCCACGCGAAAACGGCGGTTGCGTGGCATCATGCCCATCGGCCCCAGATCCCCGAGTGGCGCGATCAGGGTGATCGGCTCGCCGACGTAGACGTGCAGCGTCTTGGCCAGCTCGCGGCCAAGAATGATTCCGGGGTACTCGTCGGGCTGATAGGTAACACGAGCAACCGCGGGATCTACTCCTGGTGGAAGCCGGCGGCTGGGACGCCCCTTGAAGTAGGCCTGCCCCCCTGGTCCGTACCAGATGATCGTGTCCTCCGGCAGGTTGGCGAGGAGGTGAGGCTGGTTGAGCCAGTCGAACTCCCCCACCTCGATGTTCTGTTCGAGCGCAATGACGGTGGAGATGCTGTCCATCTCTACACCCCGAAGCAGGACGCCCGCCGTGTTGCTCCGGCTGGACGCCATCGCCTCGCCGGCCGCGATCGGCGTGGCAGCCTGCACGCCGGGTGCGGTCCGCACCCGATCCAGGGTCTCGCGCCAGTACTCGAACCCCCCCACCTCCCGGGCCTCGACCTTCACGTGGGCGTTGTTCTCGAGGATCTTGCGCTTCAGATCTTCGCCGAACCCCGTCATGACCGCGATCACCACGCACAGGACACAGGAACTGACCGCCACTCCAGCGATCGAGAGAAAGGAGATCGCGGTGAGAAACTTGCTCTTGCCCGCGCGAACGTGGCGCGACGCTACGAACTGCGTGAAGCTGCGCCCCTCGAAACGGTCCATCACCAGCGGAAGGAGCAGGAACATGATGCAGAGCAGCGAGGCCGTTCCCGTCAGCGCCGCCGCGACACGCACGATCTGGTGCCAGAGCACGAAGTAGCTGACCCGCTCGGAGGGGAGCCCCAGCGTCACGTACCAGAGGGCACCAAAGCTGAGCGCCAGCACCACCGTGTAGGTGATGAGCAACGCGGTGCGGAAACGCGGCTCGCCAATCATCGCCACCAGCGACCGCCGGAAGACGAGCAGGACAACCGCCGCCGCCGCCGACAGCGCGACGTAGCTCAGCTTCCCCTGAAACCCGACCGGAACGCTGAGCCACAGCCCGAGGAAGACCGCACCGAGCCACACCACTCGCTCGCCCACCGCCAGCAGTACGCGACGCAACGAGCTACCGCGGATCCAGAACCCCTCCAGCAGCAACCACCCCACGAGGACCAGCACGGGAGGCAGCAGCACCAGCCACTCGGGTCCCGGCAACCCGGCAGACCACTTCGCGATCGCTTCCCAGCCTTCATCGAAGGCGCCCGGCGGGGTTCCTCCGCCAAGCGGTGCGGCCATCGCCAGCATCATGTCGCGGCAAACTCCGGACGGAGAAGCGGAAAGGCTATTACGTCGCGAATCGATGGTTGGGAGGCGAGCATCATCACCAGGCGGTCGACTCCAAGCCCGAACCCAGCAGCAGGCGGCATGCCATGCTCCAGCGCCCGGATGTAGTCCTCGTCGTAGTCCATCGTCTCCTCGGCGCCGCGACTCTTCCGTTCAACCTGATCTCGGAACCGTGCCGCTTGGTCATCAGGGTCGTTGAGCTCACTGAAGGCGTTGCACAACTCGCGCGACTCGACGAAAAGCTCGAACCGATCCGTGAGGCTCGAATCCGCGTCCTTGCGGCGCGCCAGCGGCGACACCTCGAAGGGATAGTCAGTGATGAAGACGGGAACACTCTTTGCTCCGTCTGACGTCCGGTAGTCATCGACGAGGAAGGGCTCGGCGAGGTACTCGTAGGCGCAGAACTGTCGCTCGCCCTGCGTCTCGCAGCGCGCCAGACCGCGCACCAGATTGAGCCACTCGATCTTGCGCGCGCGCTCCGAGAGCGACGACCAGTCCTCGACCCGCTGCTTCACGCGACTTCGGTAGTCGTCGGACTCGTCGTCCTCGTGCGCCAGTGCGACAAGCTGGTCGAGGAGATCCGTCGGGAGCCCCGTCTTGGCAATGGCGACGTCGATACTGGCAGTCAGCGGCACGCGCGCGAAGGGCTCGGAAAGCGTGAAGCCCCGGGCGCTGTCCCAGTCGGCATACTCGGCTCCGAGTCCCAATCGTCGCATCCCGGCGGCCAGGTGCTCGTCGACGAACCGCAACATGCGCTCGGCCTGGTCCATGAGAAGATCGTAGGTCGCGTATGCCTGGTAGAACTCCAGCATCGTGAACTCGGGATTGTGTCGGGTACTGATCCCCTCGTTGCGGTAGCAGCGGCCGATCTCGTAAACCCGCTCGAGACCTCCCACGAGGAGTCGCTTCAAGTAGAGTTCCGGTGCGATCCTCAGGAACAGATCAAGGTCCAACGTATTGTGGTGGGTGTGGAACGGTCGGGCCGCTGCACCACCGATGATGCTGTGTAGCGTGGGCGTCTCGACCTCGAGAAACCCCTGATCGTCAAGAAACCGTCGCAGTCCTTGCACGACCAGGGTGCGAGCGTGGAACACGGCCTTGACGCTGGGGTTGGCCACGAGATCGACGTACCGACGCCGGTACCGAGTATCGACATCTGTCAGGCCATGCCACTTGTCAGGCAGCGGTCGCAGCGCCTTCGTCAGGAGCCGGAGCTCCGCTATCTGGAGGCTGAGTTCGCCCGTCTTGGTCACCATCGGCACACCGCGAGCCTCGACGTGATCGGCGATATCGATGTCGTCGAGTGCGGCAAACCCCGTTCCCAGGACGTCCTTCTTGGCGAACAGCTGGATCTCCCCCGTCGCGTCACGCAGGCGCAGGAAGCTGGCCTTGCCGAAACCACGCCGAGCAGTGATGCGTCCGGCCACGTGCACCGCCTGCTCCCCGGCCAGCGCCGCCACCTGCTCCGGGGAGTACCGCGCCGCCTCGGGATCGTCGACGAGCGCGCCAGCGAAGCGCTCACGCAGGTCGTGAACCCACGTTCGGTCGCCCAACTCGGCATCATTCGCGAACGGGTTCTCCCCCCGATCCCGAAGCCGGTCAGCCTTGCCCCGTCGAGCAGCGATCAGCCCTTCTTCACCGCTGGTTGCGTCCTGAGTCATCTTCCGGCCGCCGGTCTAGCCGACCGCCCCGGTTTCAGCAACCTACCTGCGGGCCGAAAAGCGTCCTGTCTCGCTAGGGACCACCCAGCTCGGGTTGCAACCCCCCGGGGTTCGGCTTCCGGTCGGCCTTCATCAGCAGGTACGCCTCAATGAACGAGTCAAGGTCACCGTCCAGGACGTTCTGCACGTCCCCCCGCTCGTGCTCGGTCCTGAGGTCCTTCACCAGCTGGTAGGGCTGCAACACGTAGCTACGGATCTGACTCCCAAATGCGATCTGGTCCTTCGAGGCTTCGTAGGCCGCCTGCGCCTGCTGGCGTTTCTGCTCCTCGAGCTCGTAGAGCTTGGCCTTCAGCATCTTGAGCGCCATGTGCCGGTTCTGGTGCTGGCTTCGCTCGGCACGACAAACCACCACGATGCCCGTCGGCAGGTGCTTCATGCGTACCGCCGTCTCGACCTTGTTGACGTTCTGCCCACCCTTGCCCCCGGCACGCATCGTCTGAACATCGAGGTCACCGTCCTTGACTTCGATATCGATCTCATCAGCCACGTCGGCGACGACTTCCACGGCTGCAAAGCTCGTGTGACGACGGGCATTGGCATCGAAGGGACTGATCCGGACCAGACGATGTACGCCCATCTCGGCGCGCAGGTAGCCGTAGGCGTTCGGTCCCGTGACCGTGAAGGACGCCATGTCGATTCCTGCCTCGGGTCCGGGCGCAAAGTCGATGAGCTCTGTCTTGAATCCGCGCGCCTCGCACCAACGCAGGTACATTCGCAGCAGCATGTCCGCCCAGTCCGACGACTCCGTGCCCCCCGATCCCGGTCGCACCGTGACGATGGCGTTGGCGTGGTCCACCGGTCCCGACAGCATGCGCTGGAGCTCGGCCGCGCGAACTCGTTGCTGCAGCTGACTGGCCTGCTCCGCGGCGTCGCTGATCGCTCCGTCGTCCGCTTCCGCCACGCCCAGCTCGAGGTACTCCAGGGCATCATCGACAGCCAGCCCCAGCGACCTCCCGAGCTCCAGCTTCTCGGCCGCGGCAGCGCGCTTGCGCATCAGTGACTGCGCGCGCTCCTGATCGTCCCAGAATCCCGGTTCGCTCGACAGCTGATCTAGTTCTTCGACCTCCCGCTCCAGCCGCGGCAAGTCAAAGAGACCCCCTTAGCGCATCAACACGCCTTCGAAGGTCCTCGAGTGTGGTTCGCGTTTCCGCAATCATGGCGGACAGCATTTAGCGCCTCCGCGGCCTTTGCGCTAGGGTGAGTTTGGCCTCGAACCTGCGAACTCCCCGTGCTGCCGCGCGCCCCAGTCCGTTCCCGCACCAGCGGTACCGATCACCTCATTGGCCTCGGCCTGGGGGCAGTGATCTTCGGCCTGTTCGCGGTCGAGCTGATGCATGAGCTGACGATCGCCAAGTTGAGCGCCCCGATCATCCTCGTTGCCTGGATCCCTCTGCTCGTTGTCCACGAATTCGGGCACGCTCTAGCCGCCCGGCTCGTGGGATCGCGGGTCTGCAAAGTGGTGATCGGTATGGGGCGCCCACTGTGGCGGTTTCGCGTCGGGTCCGTACCCGTCACGATACGTCTGGTACCGGTGAGCGGCTACGTCGTGGCATCTCCCGGCTCGCTGAGCGGGGCGAGGTGGAGGAGCGCCCTGGTCTACCTAGGGGGCCCCGGAATCGAGCTTGCACTGCTGCTGTTGCTGGCCACCATCGTGGGACCGCAGCGCCTCCTGACTCCCGCCACCAGCGTCACCCTGATCGCGGCGCAGAGCGTGGGCGTCGCGCTAGCTCTCGACATAGCATTCAACCTGGCGCCCATCCCGACGGCCGATGGCGCCCTGCGCGATGGTCTTGGGATCGTGCTGAGCCCCTTCCTGACGGAAACTCGCCTGGAGTCCTGGATCGCTGGTGGCTACGCCGCCGATATCGAGCCCCTCCTCGAAGCGGGGCGGCTGGACCGCGCGATCGAAACCGTGGAACACGCCAGCAACCACCATCCCCAGAACATCCACATCGTGTTCCTGCTCGCCACGCTTCTGCGCGAAGCCGGACGCCCCCGGGAGGCCGGTCAGCACCTCGAACCGTGGCTCGAGAAGCCCCTTCCCGATGTGCTGCGCGCCATCCTGAACGCACATGTCGCCAGCGCAGCCCGCGACCTCGGCGATCCGGACCTCCACGCAGTCGCTGCCGAGCACATCGACCGCGCTCTCGAGCTATTCCCCGACGAAGTCCTGTTCCAGATGATCCGGGGCTCGATCCTACTCGAGCGGGGGCAGATCGGCAGCGCCGCACAGCTGCTGACCGAGTGTCTCGAGGGACTGCGCGGACTGCCCCCCGAGGTGGGCGAAGAGGACCATCGCCCACGGGACGAGTGCGAGACCTGGCTGGCCCTCACCCGCCTCCAGCAGGGAAAGACCGAGGTGGCCCGGCAGCACCTCAATCAACTCCTGGACCGTGGAGCCCGCGGGAAGCCACTCGATCGGCTCCAAGACGAACTCGCTACGGAACCGCCCGCTGAGGATGACACGAGCTCGACCGAGATCGGCGACGCCACTCCCTGACCGCCACGACCGGGGACCAATACCGGCAACGCCAGGCACAAGCGTCAGTCCCGAAGCAGAGACGCGGCTCGAGACTGCGCGGTGGCGGACAAGACATGCCCCCAGGGTCTCCAGCCGAGAGAGCCGTCGGCGCCAAGTTCGGCCGCGACAACGACGGGCGTGAACTGCGCGTCATGGCGCCAACCCACGGCCGCCCGCACCGCGGCGCCAGCCGGCACCCCTGGCACTGCCACACTCCCAAGGGGCTCCTCGATGGCGATTTCAAGCAGATCGCGCCGCGGTTCCCCCAGGCTCGGTGCCACCACCACCAGCTGGATCACCGGGCGAGCCCCGGGCCAGCGCTGCTGAACCCGTTCGATCCCCGCTGCCTCGAGCTGCCAGTAGACGCCCACTTCTTCACCGGTGACACGAGTGAAGGCAGCATCACGGTCGACCGGGATCACCTCTTCCCCAGGGGACAGCACATCGACATCACCCGACACTTCCCCGCTCGGCACAGGGTCCGGCATGACGTCTGCGGGCGCCGGAGAGAAGCGGCCCGAGGGAGTGTCATCTGGCGCCGGGTCCGGCACGGTGTCCGCAGGCGTCGGGGGCAGGCGACCCGACGAGGGGGTCGATGACGCGGCCTCGTCTTGGAGCAACCGCTCATGCAGACGGCGCGCCACCTCGTGCTCCGGCTCGACCTCAAGCACGTCGGCCAGAATCCGCAGCGCCTTCTTCCGGTGGCCCTGCTGGGCAAAGATCTCGGCCAGCGTGACGGTCGCTACCGGGTTGCGCGCCTCCCCGTCCGGGGGTTCGCTACCGCGGATGATGGCAGCCGCATCGGGCAGGTGCAGCCCCTGGTCGACCAGACTCGCGACCAGATCCCGAGCCACGCCAAACCACCCCCGCAAGATCTTGCGTCGCCGCTCGTCCTGCTCGCTGCGGCGAACAATCTCGTCCTGCAGCTCGGCGCGTGTGAGCGGCTCGGGCTGAGCTATGCCAATCGAGCGGGCGTGCTCGATGAGCTCGTCACGGGACAGGCGTGAAAGCGTCGCCGGGTCCGAAGTCATGGGTGGCGGACTCTAGCGCCGACGGCAGCTCAGTGCCAGGCTCCACCAGCGGCTGGGTCGGGGGTCCGCCCCGCGAGCAGCGCGCGAGCCCGGTCGATGTCGAGACCAATCCGCCTGGCCAGCTCACCGAGGTCGGCGAACCGTCGCTCCTCCCGGATCCGGTGAACGAGGTGAATCCGCAGCGTGCGCTCGTAGAGGTCCTGCCGCCAGTCGAGCACGTGAACCTCGATGCTGCGACCCGCGTTCACGGTCGGCCGCACCCCAAGATTGGCCACGCCCCAACCGAGCTTCCGGGCTGCTCCCGGAGCCGTGACGTCATCGACCAAGCAGGCGTAGACACCGTCGACCGGGAAAGTCTCGCGGACCCCCTCCAGATTCGCCGTGGGCACCCCGATCTGGCGCCCACGACCGTCCCCAGCAACGACCGTGCCCGTCAGCGCGTGCGGTCGTCCCAGCAACCGTTCGGCAATACCCAAGTCACCCTCCACGATAGCAGCGCGGACGCGTGTGCTCGAGAACGGCCCGACCGCATCTCCCTGGAGCGGCTCGACCGAGGCACGGAAGCCGTAGCTCTCCCCCAGCGCCCGCAGCAGTGCGAGATCGCCCTGGCGCCCCTTTCCGAATCGAAAGTTCTCCCCGACCAGTAGCTCACGCGCCCCCAACTGCCGGACCAGCACTTCATGGACGAAGATCTCGGGAGCGAGTCTCGCAAGAGCGGGCGTGAACCGCTCCACAACGACCCCCAGCCGCGGGTGGAGTCGCAGCAGCAGCTCGACTTTGCGATCGATTGGCGTGAGGACCTGATGGCGCTGTCCGCCGAGCACCTCGCGAGGATGCGGGTGAAACGTCAGCACCAGGGGTCGCAGACCGCGCACCAGCGCCCGCTCTGCAGCCGCTGCGATCAGCGCTTGGTGTCCGCGGTGGACGCCATCGTAGTTGCCGATCGCGACCAGCGTCGTTCCGGGAGCCGCCTGAACTCCCTCCGCACCATCGATCCGTCGCGCTGACACGCGCGAGGCGTACTACAACACCGCCATTTCGACCAGCAGAGCCGGGTGCGCTTGCACCCCCAGCAACGGAGGGATATCCCAAGATCGTCAGCATGACGCCAGAACAAGCGCATCAAGAGGCCCGCCAGGGGAAGCTGCGCCCCGTCTACCTGGTCGTGGGTGAGGAAGCCTACCTGCGAGACCGCGTGGTTCGCGCCCTCCGCGAGGCGGCGCTGGCGGGGAGCGTACCCGGACTCAACGACGACCAGCTCGACGCTGGCGATGCTGGCGCTGACCAAGTGCTGGGGGTCGCGCGGACGATGCCCATGATGGCACCGCGGCGCCTGGTCATAGTGCGCAGCATCGAACGGTGGGAGGTGAAGTCCGAGCGCCGCGCGACGGGGAAGACTGGCACGAGTCCACGCCTCGACCCCTTCGCCGCTCTCGGGGAATACGTCGAAAGTCCCTCGCCGGACTGCGTGCTGGTGCTCGTCGGCGGCAAGCTCGACCGGCGGCGGAAGCTGGTCGCGCGCGCCAAGAAAGAGGGCTGGATGGTGGCCTGCGATCCCCTGTCCCGGCGGGAGCTCCCCCAGTGGGTGCGTGACTTCGCCGCCGAGCAAGGCGGCACCATGGGCCAGGACGTCGCCGACCTGGTGGCGGAACTGACGGGACCCGAGCTGGGCCCCGTGGTCGACGCGGTGGAGCGTCTCGTGCTCTACGCGGGCCCGCGTGCGGTGACAGAAGACGACGTTTCTGCCTGTCTCGTCAAGCTCCGCCCCACCGAGGTCTGGGCGCTGACCGACGCTATCGGTCGGCGCGACCTGGCTGCAGCGCTGGGCGCGCTGCACGCGGTGTTCGACCCCCGCGACGCGGGGCGTCTCGTCGGCGTCCTCGCGTGGTCGACACGACAGCTGCTGAAGTTCGAGGCAGCCCTCAGCGGGGGCGCGCCACCTGACGACGCCGCCCGTCAGGCGGGGGCCCCCCCATTCAAAGCACGGGAGCTCGCTGAGCAGGTCCGGCGTGGCTCGCGCGAATCACTGGAAAGCTGGCTTCAGGTTCTGGCGCGCGTCGATCTGGGACTCAAGGGCGGCAGCAAGCGACCCGCTCGGGCGGTCTTCGAGCACGCGATCATGCAGGCCTGCGCCCCGCGGAGAGGGCGAAATCCGCGGGCGCGAGGGCACGCCCAGGCTTGACCTGACTTCAGCGCCGCCCCATGGTAGGGAGCGCGTCCGAGGGCGGTAGGCCGCCGCACCAGGCCACTGCCTAGCTTGCCCTCCCGAACTGTTCAGTCCGATGACTCGTCGTCTGCTCGAAGCCGTCCCGCGCCCCCGACTCGAAGAGTTGGCCAGCGCGCCGTTGCCGACCAGGTTCGGCCTATTCGAGATGCATGTCTTCCGCTGGGACGACGACAGCGCGCACCCCGCCCTCAGCAAGGAGCACGTCGCGCTGGTCCACGGGAACGTGCGGGGCCAACGACGAGTGCCGATCCGAGTTCACTCGGAATGCCTGACGGGCGAAGTGTTCGCATCCCTGAAATGCGACTGCAACGACCAGCTCGAGTTTGCCCAAGCTGAGGTAGTCCGCCGCGGCAGCGGGATCGTGCTGTACCTCCGCCAGGAGGGGCGCGGCATCGGACTGGCCAACAAGATCCGGGCCTACGCGCTCCAGGCTGAAGGCGCCGACACGATCCAAGCCAACGAACTCCTTCACCTGCCCGTTGACGCGAGGCAGTACGATGTTGCCGGGGAAATGCTCAAGGCACTCGGAGTCGAATCCGTGCTGTTGATGACCAACAACCCGGACAAGCGCGAGCAACTGGAATCGCTGGGCATCGAGGTAGAAGGCCGGCTTCCCATCCTGATCGAGGCCAACCCCCACTCGGCGCGCTATCTCGAAGTGAAGGCCTCGCAGATGCGTCACGACCTACCACACGTGGGCGGAGCAGGTCAGCGTCGATCCAACGGCAGCCCCCCGCCGACCAGCAGCGTCGCTTCGATCGAGGCGTTGCTCGGTCGCAACTGAGGTACCGGCCGGGACGCAAGGGTCCTGGCGTGTGTCCGACAACAGGCGCGGCTACTCAGCGCTCGGCCCGACTTTGTTACCCATCCCCGATCGTCGCGTGGGCGATGGTCCGGGTACCCGCCTTCACCTCGGCGTCGCGCACCACGGTGTAGGGAGCGAGAACGGCACCGGCGCCAATCACGGCGTTCGTCGCCACACATCCCACACCGACCACCGCGCCGGCGCCCACGCGGGTATTCCCGCACAGCTGGGCGTTGGCTTCGACGCGCGCTTCGCCAGCGAACGTCACACCATCCTCGATGCAGGCGCCAGCACACACGGTAACCCCTCTTGCTGCGTGTTGACGGGCGATGCGCGCGAAGAGCAGGCCCTCCGCTTCGACCAACTGCGAGCGGTCGTTCACACCGAGCAAGCTGTCGCGACTGCCGACCACGCCCGACGCTCCCCCGTCTGCGGCGGCCATCGCCACCACGTCGGTCAGGTAGTACTCGCCTTGAGCATTCGACGGGGTGAGGCGCCCGAGTCCAGCGCGAAGGAACTCCGTATCGACCACGTAGACCCCCGCATTCACTTCGCGCACAGCACGCTCTGCTTCCGAACAGTCGCGGTGTTCACGGATCTGCGTCACCGCCCCGGCCTCATCGCGGAGAATCCTTCCGTAGCCGGTCGGGTCCTCGAGGATCGCGCTGAGCACGGCGAGGCGGCCACCGGGGGCGACACCGAGACCCTGCACCAAGGCGTCGAGATCGGCAGCCGTTAGCAGCGGTGTGTCGCCGCACAGAATCATCACCCGTTCGGTGGTGACCGGCCCCACCCCCACCCGGGCGGCGTCCCCCGTGCCGCGGGGGGGATCCTGAACCGTGACGATGACCCGTTCAGCCCCAAAGACGCGAGTCAGATCATGCTGGATGGGCTCGCGCGTCTGGGGGCTCGCGACCACGACAACCTGCCGAGCCCCTGCCTCGAATGCCGCTCGAACTGGGTAGTGGACCAAGGGCCGCCCCGCACAAGGATGCAGGACCTTGGGGAGGTTGCTCTTCATACGCTTGCCAAGCCCAGCAGCCAGGACGATCGCGGAGAGGTCAGACATGAACCGCGTCTTGCCACTTCCCTCGAGCGAAAGCCACTGGTACGTCACAGGGGCAAATTTCCTTTGGAGGATCCAACATGAGCGTCATCGAGCTGAAGAGTGGAGACCTTTGCGCAACCGTCCAGCCGACAGTGGGTGGCTCCATCACGGCCTTCAAGAAGGGCGACCTCGATCTGTTCCGACCAGCCAGCGAGGAAGCCATCACGAATCGGAACGCCCTCGACACCTCCTGCTACCCCCTCGTGCCGTTCTCGAACCGCATCGCCAACGGTCAGCTCCGGTTCCAGGGGAGGGAGTTCCGTCTCGAGCCCAACATGAAGCCACATCCTCACCCGTTGCACGGGCACGGATTTCGAGGCAGCTGGCGCGTCGTCGAGACGACCCCCACCTCGGCATCCCTGGAGTTCGACTATCGGGGAGACGACTTTCCCTCGGCCTACACGAGTACCCAGAAGGTCTCCCTGACTCCGACTTCCTTGAGCATCGACATCTCGGTGAAGAACACCGGAAGCGAGGCGATGCCCGCAGGGCTGGGTCTGCACCCATTCTTCCGCAAGCCAGCTGGTACCCGTTTCCAGATGCGGGTGGGCAGCGTCTGGTTGGCCGCGAACGACGACGGGATCCCCACCGAGCGAGTCGCCATTCCCGAGTCATGGGACTTCAGCGAGTTGCGCGAACTAGAGAGCGTCGTGCTCGACCACTGCTTTCCGGGATGGGACGACCAGACCGCCACCATTGAATGGCCCGACGCGAAACTGCGCGCCCGGCTGACGGCGAGCGGTCCCATGAAGCACTTGGTCGTGTACGTGCCCGAGGGACAGGACTTCTTCTGCGTGGAGCCCGTCACCAACATGAACGACGGTTTCAACCACGCCGAGCGCGGCGAGACCGACACCGGCACCATCGTGCTCGCACCCGGCGAGATGCTGAGCTGCCGAATGACGATCGAGCTCGAACCCCTCTGAACCATCCCCCTTCGCTCGCGGCCGCGACGAAACCGCCGCGTCGTGGTTCCTCTGGGACGATCGACGGGCATTTACAGGGCCGCCAGGCCGCACTATGAGACGCGGTGGAGACCCCGGGCCACCTGACACCACGCACCTCCACGACCACGGATAGGCTCATGAAGATCAAGCTCGTCATGTTCGACTTGGATGACACGCTGGCGGAGTCAAAGTGCGATCTTGACCCGGACATGGCGGCCCAGCTGCACCGACTCCTCGAAACCCGCTACGTGTCCGTGATTTCCGGATGCAAGTGGGAGCAGTTCCTCCATCAGTTCGTCCGCTTCATCCGGCCCGAACACTACCCACGGCTGATCGTGGCGCCGGTCAGTGGAGGGCAGGTCTTCCGCTGGAGAAACGACGACTGGCAACTCGTGAACTCGACATCCATTGGTGTCTCGTTCGACCAGATCGTCGCTGCCTTCGAAACTGCATTCGATGCGTGTGACTTCGAGCGCCCCACCCAGCTCTGGGGACCGCAGTTCGAGGACCGGATCTGCCAGGTCACCTTCTCGGCGCTCGGGCAGCAGGCTCCGCACCAAGCCAAGAAGACGTGGGACCCCGACTTCTCGAAGCGCAAGCCGCTGATCGCGGAACTGAGACGACTCCTCCCGGAGTACCTGTCGATTCGAGCTGGAGGCTCGACCTCGGTGGATGTCTCGGGGTTCGAGAAGGACTACGGGATTCGGCAGGTCGTGTTGCAGATGAAGAAGGAAGGGCTGACCGAGAACGACGTACTGTTCATCGGCGACGCAATCTTCCCTGGTGGCAACGACTTCGCCGTCACGAAGACCAACGTTCGCTATCGCATGACGGAAAGCCTTGCCCACACGAAACAGCTCATCGAGCAGATCATGAGCGATGAGGAGGGTGTTCTGGCTGCCAGCGATCGTGGCGTCCCTCCGTCGAACTGAACGTACAAACGTGCGAGCGCGGTTTGCCGGTCGCCGCAATCTGCCGAGGGTCACCGTACTGGCCGTGGTCCTCACGCGGGAAATGTCTGCGACCTACAGCCAACGTGGGTCGTCGAGACTGGTGCGACGGGAGCCCGCCATGGGCAGGCAGCGACCCGCCGAACCGAGCTTTCATTTCTTGCGAATTGTTCTCAATTCGCAGGCTCTTGAGCCGATCGACACCAATCGGGAGACTACCTCCCAAGGAGCCTCGCGATGCGCCTACGCCACGCCATCTTCCTGTCGGGTGCTGTCAGCACCGTGGCTGCAACTGGATGCGTCCAGAGCCCGCCTCCACCAACTGCCCTCCCCCAGGCCACTGCCACCCACTGGGTCAATCCGCTGGTGGGCGCGAAGTTCTTCGTCGACCCGGGATCGCAGGCTGCAGACGAGGCGAGGAAGATCGGCGGTGCCCCCGGGCGACTGCTGATGCGGATCGCGAGTCAACCGCAGGCAGACTGGATGGGCGAATGGACGCCAGGGATCGAGAGTGCGGTGCGCGACCGTGTCCAGCAGGCCCGCAACGCTGGTGCCGCTCGCGTCTTCGTCGCGTACAACATACCAAACCGCGACTGCGGCCAGTACTCGAAGGGAGGCCTCGACGACCCCGACAAGTACCGCAAGTGGATCCTCGGCTTCGCGCGCGGTATCGGCGACGCAGGTGCGGTGGTCATCCTGGAGCCGGACGCGCTGGGACAGCTGCGCAGCTGCCTCGACGAGAACCACGCGCAGGAGAGACTCGGCCTGCTTCGCTACGCGATCCGCGCCCTGCGCCAGCAACCGCACACCGCGGTCTACCTCGACGCCGGCAACGCGAACTGGGTCGCCGCTGACGAGATGGCCCAGCGGTTGGTCGCGGCCGGAGTCGAAGAAGCGCACGGGTTCAGCCTGAACGTTAGCAACTATGTCGACACGCCAAAGACGATCGCCTACGGGAAGGAGATCGCGAGGCACATTGGCGAGCCCGTCCCCTTCATCGTCGACACGAGCCGCAACGGTCAGGGGGAGGCTCCGGATCTCGCGTGGTGCAATCCCACCGGACGAGGACTGGGTCGAGCGCCCACCACGGCCACCGGGGATCCCCAGGTACACGCCTTCCTGTGGATCAAGCGGCCTGGCGAATCGGACGGCACCTGCAACGGGGGTCCTCCCGCGGGGCAGTGGTACCTGGATCAGGCACTCGAGTTGGTGGTGAAGGGCAAGCTCTGATCCCCGGGGCAGGCGCGGCCACCGACGATGTTGCTAGTCGCCCGCTACGAGGGGCAAGGCATCGGGCTGCGGAGCCAGGATCGGGCCCAGCGGCTCGAGGCCCGGGCCCGCCGCGGACCCGGGAGCCGCGACCCCACGATCCGCATAGACGACCACGGTCTCGCCCGGTGTGAGCTCATCGCGGCGCGACCGCCGGTTCACGCGCTCCATCCACCCGATACTCATGCCGTAGCGCTTGCCGATGGATTGGAGCGTGTCGCCGCTCCCGGCCGTCACCAGCATGCGCTTCTTTCCCTTCAGTCCTTCGAAGTAGTCGAAGAACTCGTCGGTCCCGACCACCAGCACTTTCGTGTCGGCCTCATCGGTGAAGCGAACGCGGTCGAGCGGCGCGGCTCGAGAAACGAACACCTGCAGCGCCATGCCGTCCTGAAGTTTTGCAGCTGGATCCACCGAGTTCCACGCGATGAGCTCCGCCACCCGAACGCCAAAAGCACGTGCGATGTCCTCGAGCCGATCGTCGCGGCGGATCGTGTAGAACACGCGACGCCTGTCCGCATACTGGAACTGCCCGCTGGACACGACCGTCACCGGCTCGGCCGCGGTTCCTGGGGCCGTTCCATTGGGGAGCCGCGGCGTGAGAAGGACCGTACCAGGGTCCAGCTGCTCGTTCTGCTCCAGGTCGTTGAGCCGTCGCAAGGTGGGCTCGGACGCACGGCTTACCTTCGCCACCGTCGCGATCGTGTCGCCGAAACGGACAACGTATGGCTCAATGTCCGCTTCCATACCCTTCGCAGCGGTCAGCTTTCGACTCGCCACGACCCCCTTGCCCAAGGGAACTCGAACCGGCCACGTCTTGGCACGACGGCGATCGCTGTCGGGGGGCACTCGAGAGGCCAGCAGATGCGGGTTGATCGACTCGATGTCGGGCAGCGCCACCTCGGCAGCCGCCGCCACACGCGACAAGGAGGTCCCAGGGGCCGCGCGTACGGTGTCGAACGAGACGGGCTCGTCGGGCTTGATACCTTCGAGCCCGAAGGCCTTCTTGTTGTTCATGACGATGGCAATCGCCATGATCTTTGGAACGTAGAGCGTCGTCTCCCAGGGCACTCCGGCCTCGTGACGAGACAGCTCCCAGAAATCGTTCGTGTTGTACTTGCGAACCGCCCGACTCATCCCCCCGTAGCCCATGTTGTAGGAGGCCATGGCAAGCTCCCAGCTACCGAATCGCTGGTACAGGTCACTGAGGAAGGCAGCGGCCGCCTGCGTCGAGCGGAGCGGGTCGAGCCGCTCGTCGACCCATCGATCGACGGTGAGCCCGTACATTCGGCCCGACTCCGGGATGAACTGCCAGAGCCCAGCCGCTCCTGCCGGACTTTGGATCGTCGGGTTGTGTCCGCTCTCGATGAGAGAAAGCCAAACGAGATCGGTGGGAAGGCCTTGCTTGGCAAACTCCGCCTTGAGCGCGGGCGTGTAGCGGCCACTCTTGCGAGCCCAGGCGCGCGCAATGGCCCGACCCTGGGCGCTGTCGCGATAGAACTTGAGATACTTGACGACTCGCGCATCGAGACGAACGGGTAGGTTCGGCAGGGTCAGCGATTCGAGCCACTTCGCGTCGCTGGCCGAGAGCTCGTTGGGGCGGGGGGAAGGCCGTAGACGGGCCAGCGGGGGAACCCCTGTCGCAGACACTGTGGGCGCGTCGCCGGTGGGCTGTGGAAGTTCCCAGGACCACCCGGGCTGAACTCCCACGAGGGGACGAGGAAAGAGCACCATCTCCGCGGCCTGCAGCGCCTGGAGCTGTGGGTCATCGACGGGGGCCGCCAAATCCTGGGCGGTCGGGCCCTGAGCGATGGACCGCCGCACAGCGTCCTTGGCGTCGGCCCGGGGCACATCGTCGGGAAGACTCGGATTCGGCTCCTTCGGGGCCGGCCCACGGCGGTGGGTCGGAGGCGGCTCGTCCCTGGCCGACTCTCTTCCAGCGTCCGAGCGCTCGGGAAGGCCTGCTCCCCCGCCACCGTCCTCACGCGTCTCCGCGTCCACCCGCCGCTCCCCGGCTCCACGGCCAGGACCGATCGTTGGCGTGGGCTCCGTCTGGGCAAAGGCCGGAGAAGCGGCCCCGAGAACCGCCAACAGCGAGGCCACCGCCCCCGTCGTCCACATCGCGCACCGAACCCCAGGCATGTTCTCCGAGTCCTACCGGCGGCCTGTGGGTCGGTCAAATCGACTGCTAACCGCGTCGGGATCTTGATCCCCGGCCGCAGTTTGTGCACGCCCGTCTAGGAACCCTGCTCGCTTCGCGGGCTGGCGTCGAGTAACCGCTCCGCCCGGCGCGGAGCCTGTGCCGTCGATCCACCAGAAGGATGGGTCGAGGCAGCGGAAGTTGGGGTGCGTCCATGACCGATAAGACCCGTACTGAGCACGACACGATGGGACCCATCGAGGTCCCTGCTGACTGCCTGTGGGGTGCCCAGACCCAGCGCAGCCTGCAAAACTTCGCGATCTCGGGCGAGCGCATGCCCCTCGCCTTGGTCCACGCCCTGGCCCTGGTGAAGAAAGCTGCGGCCCTGACCAACATCGATCTGGAGATGGTGCCCGAGCCGGTGGGCCGAGCCATCATCCAGGCCGCAGACGAGGTCCTCACCGGCGAGCACGACGACGAGTTCCCGCTGGTCGTCTGGCAGACGGGCAGCGGCACCCAAAGCAACATGAACATGAACGAAGTGCTCGCGAATCGCGCGAGCGAGATCCTGGGCGGAGAGCGAGGACCACAGCGACAGGTTCACCCAAACGACCACGTCAACCGGGGGCAATCCTCGAACGACGTCTTCCCTTCCGCGATGACCCTCGCCTGCGTGCAGGCCGTGCGCGAGCGGGTAATACCGAGCGTGAAGGCGCTCCGCAATGAACTCGCGGACAAGGCGAGTGCGTTCGCCGACGTGGTCAAGATTGGACGCACCCACCTGATGGATGCCACCCCACTCACGCTGGGGCAGGAAATCAGTGGCTGGGTCGCCCAGCTCGATCACGGACTGGCTCACGTCGAACAGTCCCTCCCTCATCTGTGCGAGCTAGCGCTCGGAGGCACCGCGGTCGGTACCGGACTGAACACTCATCCCGAATACGCGCCGCGTGTGGCTGCGAAGGTTGCCGAGCTCAGCGGACACCCGATCGTCACGGCACCAAACAAGTTCGAGTCCCTGGCCGCCCACGATGCGATCGTCTTCGCCCATGGATCCCTCAAGACGCTTGCCTCGAGTCTGATGAAGATCGCCAACGACGTGAGGTGGCTCGCCTCGGGTCCCCGCGCTGGCATCGGAGAACTCAAAATCCCAGAAAACGAGCCAGGCAGCTCGATCATGCCGGGCAAGGTGAACCCGACCCAGTGCGAAGCCATGACCATGCTCTGCGCTCAGGTGCTCGGCAACGACGTGGCCATCAACATCGGCGGCGCCAGCGGCAACTTCGAGCTCAATGTCTACAAGCCGCTCTTGGCGTTCAATTTCTTGATGAGCGCCAGGTTGCTGGCCGACGGCTGCGACAGCTTCCGCCGCCACTGCGCCGCGGGAATCGAACCGAACCCCGACCGTATCCGGATGCACCTCGAGAACTCGCTGATGCTGGTCACGGCCCTCAACCCCCACATTGGCTACGACAACGCGGCCAAGATCGCGAAGCGAGCCCACCACGAGGGAACCACCCTGCGCGAAGCCGCGCGCGCTCTCGGGCTGGTGGCTGACGAGGATTTCGATCGCTGGGTGCGGCCAGAAACGATGACCGGACCGAAGCTCTGATCCGCCGGCTTCGCTCCGTGGGACCGTGTGGTCTCGACCTGCCGGAACATCCGATCGCGTGCGCATTTCCCGCGGCTGGGATAAGCTGGGCGCATGATTCACCGGTCCCCTTGCTTCATCGCCGCGTTGGGATCCGCGCTGGCGTTCGCCGTCGGGTGCGCGACCACCGAGGATACCCCCCTCGGCGTCGGAGGAAGCCCCGCCACAGGCGGTGAGGGTACTGCGGCGGCACCCACCGGCGGAGTAGGTGCGACAGCGGGGACCACCGGCGGGAGCGTCGGGACCACTGGCGGCGATCCCGGAGCGACCGGGGCCACGGGAGCCGTCGTGGCCACGGGGGGAGCTCTCGTCGCCACCGGTGGCGCAGTGGCAACCGGGGGAAGTTCCGCGGTCCCAGGGCCGGGTGAGGATGGGGCCGACTGCCTGTGGGACACCGAGTGCGACAGCGGGGTCTGCGCGAACCGCAAGTGCGCATGTGGCAATGGCATTGTCGACGGCACCGAGGTCGGTGTCGACTGCGGCGGCGACTGTCCTCCGTGCAACGGAGAGCCCTGCGCAACCGTGGACCCATCTTGTGGCGGTGGGCTCGTGTGCGAAGCGGGACTCTGTGTGCCGTTCTGTCTAACCGGTTGGCGCGACACACCAGAGGGGCAGACCTGCCTCGCGGAGACACAGCCCGACCGTGCCGATTGTGCGCGGGTCCTCGACTGCCTGCTGACCCGCGGCTGCGGCCCCGCGCCCTGCGAGACATGCGACGAGGATCCCGCCCTGGGCGCGATGGGGCGAGTCGTTGCCAATGAGGTGTACGACGCCCTCTGCTTGTGACCGGCGGGCTGCGCACCTGACGGCAGGGAGCGCTCTGGATACTGCCCACGCGCGAAGCTCGGGGAAGGCCCGCAACGACCCGAGCTTCCTCAGCAGCAGTCGATACCGCGTGGGGCGACTGCTGTCTGGGTGACAAGTTCGCGCCGAGTCACCGACCCACCGCGATGTAGTTCGTCGCGCCCTGCCGGTGCACGAGCAGCAGCGCCTTTCCCTTCACATCGCGCCAGAGCTGACCGAAACGCTTGACGCTCGTCACCGGTTGGCGGTCAACCTCAAGAATCACGTCACCGGGCCGCAGCCCCGCACGAGCCGCGGGGCTCCCAGGCTCCACGCCGGCGACCACGACTCCATCCGTCACTTGGGAATCCAGCCGAAGCCTGTTGCGCAATTCTGGCGTCAGCTCCTGGAGCGCTAGGCCATCGAGTGGACCGGACTGTGTCGTGCCCGGGGAACTCTTCCCCGGGGCAGCGGGGTCGTCGGGCATCGCGCCCAGCGCGACGGGGAGCTTCCGCTTCTTGCCGTCTCGAAGCAACGTGAGCTCGACACGCTTCTGGGCCCCCGCAGCGGCAATCTGGTTGCGCAACTGACCCGTGGTGGTGACCGCCTTGCCATCGACTTCCAGTACTACGTCACCGCGCTTGACCCCTGCCTTCTGAGCCGGAGTTCCGTCCCCCACGTCGGCGATCAGGACTCCAGTGGTGGACTTGAGCCCCATCGCCTCCGCTAGATCCGCGCTCAAATCCTGGATGTGAACGCCAAGCCAGCCGCGCTCGACATGACCGTCAGCCACCAGACTCTCGACGATCGGTCGTGCCATGTCCGTGGGGATGGCAAATCCGATGCCCTGATAGCCTCCGCTACGCGATACGATCGCAGTGTTGATCCCGATCAGCTCCCCCTGCATGTTGACAAGCGCTCCCCCGGAGTTGCCAGGATTGATCGCGGCATCGGTTTGGATGAAGTCTTCGTAGTCGACGATGCCGAGATCGGCGCGCCCCTTCGCGCTAACGATCCCCATGGTCACCGTCTGTCCAATACCGAAGGGATTGCCGATCGCCAGCACGGCATCCCCCAACCGAAGCTTGCTGGAGTCCCCCAGCGGCAGAGGCCGGAGCCCCTCGCCCCCGGCGGTAATGCGCAGGACAGCCAGGTCCGTCTTGGGGTCAGTACCGACCAGCTCCACCTCCAGCTCCAGGTCATCCTTGGTGGTGATCTTGATCTCGTCGGCGTCCTCCACGACATGGTTGTTGGTGACGACCAGGTCCTTGGCGACGATCACCCCCGACCCAAGACCCTGCTGACGCTGATCGGGCATCGGGCCGAAGAAGTGTCTGAATGGATGCCCTGGCGGCAGCTGTGGCCCCGTGGTCACCTTGGTCGAGTGCACGCTCACGACGCTGGGCGTGACGCGCTCCGCGATGTCCGCAACCGTGGCGCTGCCGGTCGGGCCAAACGTGGCGAGTACCGGGTGGGGCAGCACCGGTACTGCATTCTCGTTGGCGGCCACCGCGGCGGGCTCATTCTGGCCCGTCGGTTCGGCAGGCTTGCTAGGCCGGGCACATCCAGCAGCAGTCAGCAAAGTGGTGACAAACACAACGGATAGGGGACTGGTCCAGCGCATGGTTCTTCTCCGGGTGAACCCTCCGGGCGGTTCGTTCATTCCCTGGCCACGGAAACGCCAGCGGGAATCCCCTGGACAGAGGATTCCCAGCCGAACTCGGGTGAGCCCGCGCTCACGTCGCCCGCACGCTGATCTGCCGTGGACGCAGCGCTTCCGCCTTCGGAAGTCGCAGCCGGAGCACTCCGGCCGTCAACTCGGCGTCAATCTTCTCCCGATCCACCCCCTGGGGAACCACGAACTTGCGTCGGAAGTCCACCGGACGGCATTCGCCACCGACAAGCGCGCCCAGCTCCGGGACGTCGCGGATGCCTTCGAGCTTCAGCTCGTCCTCGTCGATGTCGAGCCGGAGGTTCTCCTTCTTCACGCCGGGAAGGTCGGCGACGATGAGGTACTCTTGGGGATTTTCGTACACGTCCACGCGAGGCGCAACCGCGGGCCGCTGGCGGACGTTTTCCACGTCAGCTTTGTGCTTCTGCATCTGGTCCATGATCTTCCTCCATCTGTGGGAAAAATTGGTCTAGTGAGCCCGAACCGAGATCTGGCGTGGCTTGACCTCGGCAGCCTTTTCAAGGGTGAGGGTGAGAACACCATCCGCGAGCGTGGCAGCAACCTTCTCCGGGTCGATCCGCGCGGGCATGGCGAAGCTCCGCTTGAACTTGATGCTCGGACGCTCCGAACGGTGTACCGAGTAGCCCTCGGGCACATCGTTGCGGCGCTCACCCGCCACCGTGACGACATCCTGGGTCGCGGTGATCTCGAGTTCCTTCTGGGTCAACCCGGGCACCTCGGCCGTGACGACATAGGCCGAGCCGCTGTCGTAGAGGTTCGAGGCTGGGTAGTTGCGGGCCGAGGTGGCTTGGGCCGTTCGGTCGTATTCGTCGAAGGTGCGGTCCATCTGCCGCCGCAACTGGTCGAGCATGCTGAACGTAAATGCGTGGTCGAAATCTCCAATGTACTGGAACATGTGGGCCTCCATCGTGGTCTGGCGCGCGGCAACCCGCTACGCACGACTGATGTTGAAGTCGGTGGGTCCGTCCGGTCCGTCAGGGGCCCGGTCAAGGACACGGCAAAGGTGCGCATCGATCGAGCGGTGTCAACACCTCCACACCCCCGATTTCATGGACACCACGGCACCCGATTTGAACGGGGCGTCGGGCCCCGGCGAACGCTCCCGGCACGCACGGTCCGTTTCCCCTGGCCGCGATTGCACGAGCCACCTCGAGGCCCAGACCCCGCACAGGCCGGGCGGCGTCAACGCCTTCGGACACCAGCGAGGCCGGGTGGCAAGGGCGGGCGGGCGAGCGGGGTTGGCGGCTGCCCAGTCGGCCCTACACTGCCACCACGATGGGACAGGTGCGGGTGTACGTTGCAAGCTCCCTTGATGGATTCATCGCCGGCCCGGAAGGGGACCTGTCCTGGCTCCCACAATCTTCCGGGGATCCCAATGAGGACTTCGGGTGGAGCGCGTTCCTCGCCCAGATCGGGTGCCTGTTGATGGGGCGCACCACCTACGACGCCGTCGTGGCAATGGGCATCGATTGGCCGTATGGCGATCTGCCCACGTTGATCGCCACCCACAGACCATGGGGCGCCCCTCCCCCGCCGGGGGTCTCGGCGACCCACGGCTCCATCGCTGACCTCATTGCTCTCGCCCGCGAGCGCGCCGGTGACCGGGACGTGTACCTGGACGGCGGAACGCTGATCCGTCAGGCGCTGGACGCCGGACTGGTCGACGACATCGTGGTGACCCTCTGCCCCGTTGTGCTCGGCGCGGGCGAACCGCTGTTCGCCGGGGTCGAACAGCGACGCCCGCTCGCACTCCGATCTCACCGCGAACTGCCCGGTGGACTCGTGCAGGTGTCCTACGCGCCGACGAGCGCCGCGACGTGAGC
Organism: Polyangiaceae bacterium; assembly: GCA_050304295.1. Lineage (GTDB taxonomy): Bacteria > Myxococcota_A > Polyangia > Polyangiales > Polyangiaceae > JAFGBI01. The sequence continues at coordinate 3,758 of JBNLDK010000076.1, read as the reverse complement.
ATGCTCGCCGTGATCTTCACCGCCACTCTCCGCCAGGATGCACCTCCTGGCTACGCAGAAGCCGGAGAGCGCCTACGCAAGCTGGTCGTCCAAATGCCGGGGTTCCTCGGCCAGACCTCCGCGCGCGAGGGCACCTTGGAGATCACTGTCTCCTACTGGAACTCGGGGTCAGACCTCGCTGCGTGGCGCGATCACCCAGAGCATCGGGCGCTCCAGGAGCGCGGTCGCCGGGACTGGTACGCGCACTACGACGTCCGCGTCTGCCAAGTCGACCGGAGCTACCAATTCGACTCGTGACTGTTCCGAACCCATCGCAAGGCTCGCCATCCATTGCCCCAGCTCGGTTCAACACCACCGAACTGGGCGATTGGTCCGACCAGAGCTGGCAGCGCTCGGCACCGTGGCCCCAGCACGCGCCACGACGTCATTCGGCCATCGACCGAAGCTTCTCCACGAGTCCCGTCAGGTGTCCGCCGTCGCCAAGTGACAGAACAGTCGCGTCGTTGTTGAGGTGCAGCCTCTCAACGTCGAGATCAGGGGGCGGCTCGCCAAGAAACAGACTCAAGTGCTCGTTGAGCGCCACCCCGTGCCGCGTCGAGGTGGGCACGAGCCCCCGGGCCATGCCCTGGGCCAGTTCCTTCATGATCTCCACCACAACGGGAACATCCTCTGCCCCACAGATCGCCACCACATCAGGTCGCGCCAGCTTGATCATCCCCCGCGTGTGGACGAAGTGCCCCGCCTCACCGAAGGCAACATCCGTCTCGAAGACGAAGCTGACCTCGCGGCGCACGTTGACCTCGGATTCCAGCTCCCATTCCTGGACCTGCTCTGCTCGCCAGAAACGGGCAGCGTGGCCGTCAAGGACCAGCGTCGCCCCACGCGCGCACATCCAGCGCGCCACGCCCCAGCTCGCCTGCAAGTAGCCAAGATCCGGGGGGTCGGAGACCCGGACCCGAATCATGTGGCATTCGTCTACGGCGTCGAGCACGGAAAGGTCGGAGTCCAGGTCCCGACGGGCAACGGTTCGCAACGGTTCGGCACGCCATCCATCGAAGACCTCCGGGCTCGCCCGACGCTCCTGGCGACGCACGTCCAGTCGTTCGACCGACGTCTTCGAGGGAATGCCAAATCGTGCCGCTTCGAGCGGGACGTCATCGCGCAAGGGGCCCGAGGAGAAACAGACCAGCAACACATCAGCCCTGGCCTGGGTGACGTGGTGAGCGTCGCGAACCCAAAGTGGTGCAAACGTCGACATGGGTGACTTGCGCTTACCGTCTCACCGCAGCGCGGTCTACCGGCAGTCGCATTCCCGGTTGTTCTGGCGGTCATTGATCGCTACGACGCGCCACATGCGCGTCCTCATCGTCGGCGCTGGCTACGTCGGAACGGCACTTGGCGTCCGGCTCGCTCGCCGCGGCGCCACCGTTTTTGCCCTGCGCCGTGACCCGTCACCGGTCCCGGAACCCCTGCACAGCCTGCGCGCCGATCTCGCGTCGCCCCCCACACTCACGACCTTGCCACGCGAACTGACCGCGGTCGTCTACGCGGTCAGCGCTGACGAAACCTCCGAGACGGCCTACGAGCGCGCATATGTGGTCGGTCTGCGGAACTTGCTGGCCGCCCTGGACGCGCAGCAACTCGCCCCCGAGCGGCTCGTCTTCGTATCTAGCACCGCCGTCTACGCGCAGCAGGCCGGAGAATGGGTGGATGAGGAGTCGCCCGCCGCGGCTCACCACTTTACCGGGGCAAGGCTCCTGGAGGGAGAAGGGATCGCGCGCCAGTGGAGACGTTGCCCGATCATACTTAGGCTGGGCGGGATCTATGGACCGGGGCGCGCCCGCCTGGTCGAAGCCGTGCGCCGCGGAGACGCCACCTACCCGGAGGGGGCGCCTCGCTTCGTGAATCGCAACCACCGTGACGACTGTGCGGCGGCCCTCGAACACCTACTGCAACTGAACCGACCCGACCCCCTCTACGTTGGCAGCGACGGGCACCCCGCTGACCAGCGAACGGTGCTCGAATGGCTGGCGGCTCAGCTCGGAGCGCCCCCACCTCGCGCGCGTGCCCTGCCACCCTCGGGGCGCCGGGCAGGCTCCAACAAGCGCTGCAGCAGCCAGCGGCTGCAAGCGACGGGATTTCGGTTCACCTACCCGAGTTTCCGCGAAGGCTACGCGTCACTGCTCGAACCGTAGCGAGAGCGGCCACACCCACGGACGAGCCACATCATGCTGACGGGCACCCCACCCCGCTCAGTCTCCACATCCCTGCTGACAGACACACTGACCAGCACCATGGCAGTCCAGCTTGCACCCCGTCTGGCACGCTGCAATCGTACAGCGACCAGTCCCCGCACAGCTCAGCGAGCATCGCTGCCCAGGACACTTGACGACCGTGCTGCCGTTGCCCGTCGCTCGCACTCGGCACCCCCCCCCCACTGCACAGCATCTGCATGCTCCCGGAGCCCTCGTTGATCGCCTGGCAGTCACCTTCCGGACAAACGAAGCGACACGACCCGCTGGCCCCGCAACGGAACGAACAGGCCGCCCCAGTGCAGGTCCGCACGCAGCTCCCCATCCCGTTGCAGGCACAATCCGTCCCCGGCTCACAGTCTTCGTTCTTGGGCTCGCATCCTACGACCGAGATCGCCAGCGAGACGGCGGCCCATCGCATCCAGATCACGAACCCGCCTCCGAGGGGTCTGCGGCAGTCGTTACCGCGTCGGAGGGAGGCGTCACCGTCGCCCTCCGGGCCAACGGGCCGTCCAGCATGCGCAGCAGCGCCTCGTCGATCGCCGAGTAGTAGGTGCGCGTGCTGGCAATCGCGAGTTCCTCGTCCCCACCACGCAGCGCATCCATGAACTCCTGCAAGTGGCCGATGAACCTCGGATCGAGCACCCAGAGGAACGGGAAGCGGTTGATCAGGTCACGATATGCTTCGAGAAACGGATTCGCGATCCACCGCGACGCGACCGAGTGGCCCGCATCGATCAGGGCATCGATCCAGCGCTGGAATCCGTGCGCCACCACCTTGGGGTCACCGGCGTCGAACGCGGAGACCAGCAGATCACTCAGATCCTGGAGCCGCTCGATGTCGGCCTCGTCAGCACGACGCACAGCGAGCCGACTGGCAAACTCGAGGACCATTTGGCGCGCCGGGAGGAGGTCCTCCAGGATCCGAGCAATCTCCCCAGTTTCAGGACCCGTCGCGAGAAAGGGCGAGAGCAGCTCCAGAGTGCCCGTACGACGAAAGTCCGTCACCGTCACGCCCTGCCCGTGACGGACGGTGACCAGCCGCGACTGCTCGAGCTTGCGCACTGCCTCCCTCAGCGTGTTGCGATTCGTGCCATACTTTGCGGCCAGCTCACGCTCTCCCGGCAACCGCTCGCCAGCTGCCAGCTCACCGCGCAGGATCTGGCGACGGAGATCGACAAAGATGGACGCAGCGATGTTGGAGCCCGGCGGGGTGTGTTCCATGGGCAGTTTTACGATCGAGGCGGCGGCCAAAGCCGTCAAGGTCTTTCGCCAACCGGGGAGATACGCTGAAGAACTCGCATGCCACCGGATCGGCTCACGAGCTTCGACCTAGTACCGCAGTCCGCAAGTTCGTTCCGGGTTTCCGCCGGCCCGACACGGGGGTGGAGGGCCGGCGCAAACCCTGAGACGCACCCGTCCGAACTGGGCACCCGATCACATTGGGTACGACAACCCGGAACGAACTTCCGGGTCGCCGTAGTAGGCGCCCGGAGACAGGGTTTT
>JBNLDK010000075.1:0-25407 GCA_050304295.1 Polyangiaceae bacterium | reverse complement strand
GGCGCGGCAACGGGCGGCGCGGCAACGGGCGGCGCGGCAACGGGCGGCGCGGCAACGGGCGGCGCGGCAACGGGCGGCGCGGCAACGGGCGGCGCGGCAACGGGCGGCGCGGCAACGGGCGGTACCGCGGGCGCGGCGGGCAGCGCGAACGGAGGGGGCGGCGCTGGCGGGGGGGGCGGCTGCACGAACGGAACCATGGGGACGTGCGACACCCGCTGTGGATCCCGCGGCCAGCGCGCCTGCAACGACGGGATGTGGGGCGAATGCGTCCCACCGGTGGAGACGTGCAACGGTGTGGACGACGACTGCGACGCCCTGGTGGACGAGGGGCTGATGACGCACCTCGGCCGCGAGTGGATCACCGCGGACGTGATCCCCGAGGCGGCCGCGAATACGCACACCTACGCTGGCGCGGCTCTCGGCAACTCCGAGATTGCCGTTGTCTGGGTGGAGACGAACGGCCAACAAACGAGCATCCAGCTGCAGATCCTGAACGACATGGGCATCGCGAGCGGCGCCGCGATCCAGATTGCGGCGCCGACTGCACCGGAGATCGTGGCTCGCCCCGCAGTCGCCTGGACCGGCTCCCACTGGGCCGTCGTCTGGCTCCGCGGGGACACCACCACTGCGGTGGAGCTTCAGCTGTTCGACACCAACCTTGCACCGGTTGGCCAGCTTCACACTCCCAGTGTGCCGGCGGGAAACTCCAACGAATTCGCCATCGCATCGAGTGGCAGTCGCCTTGGGCTGATCACCGGGAGCCGCTTCGTCATCCTCGATGAGCGCTTCGCGCCCGCCATGGATCCGGTGAGCCTCGGCTCCCCCATTCGCAACCTCTATGCAGCGGGCGCAAACTTCGCCTTGATTGCCAACCATCGCCTCGAGATCAGCGACCCGCTCGGTCAGCGCGTGGGAAGCTGGGCTCGCACCGGCGACGTGACGTCGTTCTGGACGGGAGACGGGCACGAGTACCTGTACGTGACGGGCGTGAACCCCTTCTACACCCTGCACGTGAGGGCCGTGGACGATGCCGCCGTCCCGGTTGACGGGGTGGTGGGCAATCTCGGAAGCTCGGTGGCGGGCTACATTGCCGCGGGTACGTACAACGCCAGTTTTGGCGAGAGCGCGTACATCGACAGTGGCAAGCTTCGTCGCTACGTGCTCGATGGGACTGGCGTGACGGTCGTTCAAACGCTTCCGCAAACGATCGCCGTCGATGAGACATCCGCCCTCGGCTGGCTCTTCTGGACTGGTGCATCCTACGTTGCCGTCGGTCTCACACAGGGTCCTGACGACGCGGGCTTTCGCGTCGAGACCGACCGCTTCGGGTGCGAGTAGCTGAACGCGCGCCCGCGCCGAGGTGCGGTCGCCTCCCGCGCGGTCTTCGCGGGCTTCACGGCCGTTGGCCGTGCTGGCGTCGTGGTTCCAGCTGAGCGCTGCGTTGGCGTGCGGGTGAGAAGCTACGCTCCTCCACCCCCCTGGTTGTACGCCACGCAGTCTGCGTAGCGCACGCCGGTCCCACCGAAGAGATCGAGCGCGCTGCCAAAGGTGAGATCTACCTTGCCGCCACTGAGCTCCGCTACTCGATCCAGATCCGCGAGCTCCTTGGCGCCGCCGGCATAGGTCACGGGAGCGCTGCACGCCTCGCCAAGGAGGCGGACCAGTTCGGCATCGATTCCGCGGCAGAGCCCCTCCACGTCCGCAGCGTGGACCAGAAATTCTGCGCAATGCTGACTGAGTTGCTCCAGGGTGGCGGCGTTGACTTGGGTTTCGGTGATGGTCTGCCACCGATCCGTGGCGACGAACCACTCGTCTCCGCGTCTCCGACAGCTCAGATCGATGACGAGCTCGGAGGGGTGGACGACGTCCGCCAGTTCCCGGAGGCGTCGCTCACTCAGCTGTCCGGCCTCGAAGAGGTAGCTGGTCACGATGACGTGACTGGCTCCGGCGTCCAGCCAGGCCCGCGCGTTGTCCGGGCGCACACCACCGCCGAGCTGGAGGCCGCCCGGATACGCGGCCAGGGCCTGGCGCGCCGCCTCGGCATTGCCTGCCCCGAGCTGGATGATGTGCCCGCCGTGCAGACCATCCCGCTGGTAGAGCTCGGCGAAGTACGCCGGAGGACGATCGGAGACGAAGTTCTCCTGCGGACGATCCACCTCGGTGAGGCTGCCCCCCACGATTTGCTTGACCTTGCCGTGGTGGAGATCGATGCACGGCCTGAAGACTGTCACGTCGCCGTTGCTAGCACTTTATCCCGCGAGAATCAGCTGCGTTGAGGTGGATGAGCGGACGGCAAGGAAGCTGCTTGGCCGCGAGGATGGATCGCGCGGTGGGCGGACTAGCTGCGGGAAAGTACCAATGACCCGTCGTCTGGACAGTGGCCTAATGCGGCGCCTATGCGCCCGCCCGCCCGCACCGCGATTTCTTGCCTCGCTCCCCTGCTGGTCACCGCGTGCACGGCATACGAGGCGAGCCGGGAGCGACCGTGGGCGGAGGCGATCCCTTGGTCCGAGCCAGCCTGCGGCGTGTGTGCGGAGCGGCAGTGTCGAGAGCTCCTCGACGGCTGCGAGGAGAAGGCCGCGTGCCGTGAGCCCTTCGAATGTCTGGCGACCTGTGCCCGCGACGACCGCCCCTGCCGCAGGGCCTGCCTGCGCGATGCGAAGGCGGGCAGCGAAACGCAGCTGGGCGCGCTCCTGACCTGCCAGACGACGCAGTGCACCGAAGCGTGCACGCGATGCGGCAGTCTCTTCCACAACCACGAGCAAGAGGCCTGTGGCGACTGCATCGAAAGCCGTTGCTGCGACGTCGCCACCGCCTGCGCCAAGGACGAGGACTGTGCGACGCTGGCGCGTTGCGTGGCGCAGTGCGACGGCATTCAGTGTCGAGAGCTCTGCATCGATATCGCCCCAGAACCCACCCAGGAGCTGTACGGGAACGCTCGTGACTGCTTCCTTCCAGTTTGGGGCGCGCCTGACGACTGCGGTGCGGAGTGCGAGCGGGGGGGCGACTGGAGTTGCGTGGGGCGCGTCAAGACGATCCACTCGCGCCCCGACGAGGTTGCGCGCATCACCTACACCGCAGTCTTCTCCGCCTACGGCGAAACATACCCCCTCGAGGGCGAGATCCGCGCCTGTCGCCAGCTCGATGCCGACTGCGTCGACCCTGCCGAAGGACCCGTCAGCTTCTCGGCGGACCGAGCGAGCATCGAACTGGATGCGGGCTTCTCCTACGGATACGTGGAGATTACCGGCCCAGATACTGTTCCCTACCTCAGCTACTTTGGCTACCCCCCGCTCACCTCCTTTGCTTCCCCCGAGTCTCCCATCAGCTGGGAGCTGGCTCAGCAAATCGTGGCGTCGTTCTCCGAACTCAGGGGGACACACGGGGCGTTGACAGTCTTCGTCGGCGACTGCCAGGGCGAGGTGGCACCCGGAGTCGACGTCGCGATCACCGATCGCGGCGAAGCGGGGCGGGTCGTCTTGACCACGGGAGGCTTCGTTGTCAGCGAGGGGACGACGCAGCCAGGGACCGACGCGCAGGTGAACTACTGGCCCCTCACCCCCGGCACGCACGAAGTGATCGGTACCTATGACGGTCGAGAGGTCGCGCGAACGACCGTGCTCGTGCGGGCCGGCGCGCAAACCGTCGTGTTCTTGGTTCCCACGGAGCAGTAGGCGCCGTAGCCGGCTTCCAGCGCACTGCTGGTCGCAGCGCCAGAGGCCGTTTCGTGATTCTGATGCGGGCGGGTGGTGAGTTCGACGGACCGAATATCGGTGGGCGGCCTGGGGATGCGTCAGGGAGCCAGGCCAGTTACACTGCGACGCGTCGGCATTCCACTCACGACCCTCCACTTCACAGGTTGCCCATGTCCAATCGTCACCTTTGCTCCGGAGGACTCCCCTGGCGCGCGTTCGCCAGTCTTGTCGGTGCTTGCAGCGTCAGCGTAGCGTGCTCTGCTGACTCCGGGGACCCTGCTGGATTGCCCATCGCTGGCGCGGCTGCCACGGGGGGGGCGAGCGCCGCCGGAGGAACGGCGGCAACGGGCGGCGCTGCTACCGCCGTCGAGCCCACCATGGTGAACGAGTCGGACTGGCAGTTCGTGGTGCCGTCGTGCAACATGGTCCTTGACGTCAACCCGCAAGCGGGGGCGCGCGTCACATCGTTGAACCTTTGGGGCACCGACATCATCGTGCCCTACAGCTGTGCCACCTACGATGGCTCGGCTGCCTGCAACAGCTCGGGGTCGACCTTCTGGACCAGCCCACAGAGCGATTGGGGCTGGCCACCCGTCGTCGAGATCGATGGGGGCGCGTACGCTGCCAGCGTCAGCGACAGTCACTTGCTGCTGACCGGCTCGATCAACGCTGCTCTTGGCGCGGGCGTGGACAAGGACATCTCGGTCGAAGCGGGCTCCTGCACGATAACGCTGGTGTACACCATCAAGGCGAACCGGGCCCTCTCCCTGGCTCCGTGGGAGATCACGCGGGTTCCACGTGGCGGCCTGGCGGTGTTCCCGGCTGGCAGCTCGATGGAGAACTCGAGCGCGCTGACGGTGTCAGAGGTGGACGGCCACGTGTGGCTCGACGACTCGACGCAGACAACCGTTGTCAGCGCAGGACCCAAGATCATCGCGGACGGGTCCGGAGGATGGCTGGCTTACGCGTTGAATGGCTACCTGTTCCTCAAGCTCTTCGACGACGTGCCCGCGGCCAACCTGGCGCCGGGCGAGGGGGATGTCGAGATCTACCCGGGGTCGGGCTATCTGGAGCTCGAACCCCAGGGTGCGTACAGTGCCATCGCAGCCAACGCCTTCATCGACTGGACGGTGCGGTGGCGCGTCGTCGCGATCCCGACCACCGTGACGCTGGCCGTCGGCAGCCCCACGCTCATCGAATTCGCCCAGCAGCAAGCGGCGCTGTAGGGGGGCACGACGAAGCCCTGACCGGACCGGTTGCACACCACGCCCGTGTGCCCCGGAAGCGCCCCCTCGGGTGCGTGTAATCCCACGTGATATTTCGGTGGCGAGAAGAATCACGATTTCGCGAATCTGCGCGTCTGGTGCAGGCTGCGGGCGAGCGCGGACCCGCCCGCGGCCTCCGAGTGGGCACTGAGGTCTGGGCTTCGGGACGCAAGCAGCGAACGGACGACGGGGGCCAGGCACGAGCGCCATTTGGGGTGTACACTGCGACGCTGCGTCGGTATTCCATTCAGGAACCTCAACTTTACAGGCTACCCCATGCTCCAGCGTCATCTTTGCTCAAGAGGCCTTCCCTGGCGTGCGTTCGCCAGTCTCATCGGTGCCTGCAGCGTCAGTGTCGCGTGCTCCGCTGATTCCGGGGGACCTGCTGATTTGCCCACCGGCGGCATGGGCGGCGACGCGACGGGCGGTGTGCCGAGCACTGGCGGCTTGTTTGCAACGGGCGGTGACACGTCGGGCTTCGGGGGCACAGCAGCCGCCCCCACCGGAGGGCTGGGCGCGACCGCTGGGTCGGGAGGCGGTGCCGGCACGGGCGGCGCCGGCATGGGCGGCGGGGGCACCGGGGGGGCTGCAGCGTCGGGCGGTCTGGGTGGTACGGGCAGTACCATGGCGACCGGTGGCGAATCGCTCCTGGGTGGTTCGGCTGGCACGGGCAGTACCATGGCGACCGGCGGTGAACCCCTGGGCGGTTCGGCTGGCACGGGTAGCACCATGGCGACCGGTGGCGAATCGGCTTCGGGTGGCACGGGGACCGGTGGTGTGACCGCCGTGGTGCCCACCATGGTGAGCGACTCGGACTGGCAGTTCGATGTGCCGTCGTGCGACATGGTCCTCGACGTCAACCCGCAGATCGGGGCGCGCGTCACGTCGTTGAGCGTGGGGGGCACCGATATCATCGTGCCCTTCAGCTGTGCCACCTACGATGGCTCGGCTGCCTGCAATGGCTCGGGGTCGACTTTCTGGACCAGCCCGCAAAGCGATTGGAGCTGGCCACCCGTCGAGGAGATCGATGGGGGCGCCTACGCGGCCAGCGTCAGCGACGACCACTTGCTGCTGACCGGCTCGATCAGCTCCAGTCTGGGCGCTGGCGCCGACAAGGATATCTCGGTCGATGCTGGCTCCTGCACGATAACGCTGGTGTACACCATCAAGACGAACCGAGCTCTCTCCCTGGCTCCATGGGAGATCTCGCGGGTACCGCGTGGCGGTCTGGCAGTGTTTCCGGCCGGAAGCTCGATGGAGAACTCGAGTGAGCTGACGGTGTCGGAGGTGGACGGCCACGTGTGGCTCGACGATTCGACGCAGACGACCGTCGTCAGCGAGGGACCCAAGATCATCGCGGACGGGTCCGGGGGATGGCTCGCCTACGTGTTGAATGGCTACGCGTTCCTCAAGTTCTTCGACGACGTGCCCGCGGCCAACCTGGCGCCGGGCGAGGGGGATGTCGAGATCTACCCGGGGTCGGGCTATCTGGAGCTCGAACCCCAGGGTGCGTACAGCGCCATCGCAGCCAACGCCTCCACCGACTGGACGGTGCGATGGCGCGTTGTCGCGATCCCGTCCACCGTGACGGTGGGAGTTGGCAGCACCACGCTCATCGAGTTCGTCGAGCAGCAAGCCGCGCTGTAGAGCTTCCCCGAAGTCTAGCTACATGTGCCGGGGATCGGCGGTGTCCGATCCCCGGGCGTCCCTCGACTCAAGCTCACTCGACGCAGCAGTCGAGCACGTTGAGGAGCGTCTCGCCCGTGGTGCTGTCGACCCATGTCACCGCAAGACCGCGGGAGGTGCGGGCGATGCGCGGGCGAGTACCTCTCGGCCCGATCGCGATGGCGTCGTCGAGTCGCGACTGCTCCGGATCGAACCGCGCCACTGCCATGGAACCTTCCACGATCCTCGATTCGGCGATGACGATGGCGTCGAGACTCGCCGCGGTGCCCAGCCGCTCGATATGGGCTCCTACGCCGTACGAGCTTCCCATCGAGAAGCTGTGAATTTGCTGACTGCCCGACTCGTCGAGCTCGATGACGACCAGGCTAATCCCGCGGGCAATGGACGTTCCACCAGATTCCAAGGAGCAGCAGCGGTACGACGCGATCGCGCTTCAGCCAGAGCTCGACATGGCGCTGGTTGGCGGCACCGACTCGTGGGTAGTCATCGGCAACACCCAGCAGGTGTAGCTGTTGCCAGAGTTGGTGGACGCTGGTGCAGTTGCCATGGACGAAGTCGCCAGGCCGGGTCAGCTCGCGCTCCACCAGGTAGCGGGCGTGTTCGCGTGCAGCCTCGGCGTCGGCCAGCCCTGCGCAGCGGTGCCATCCAAGCAAGCCACAGACGCAAGGGAACATTGGGTGCTCTTGGGCTTGCGACCATTCGGGGCAGGCTCCTTCGTCCATGTCGTCCTTGGTCCACGCGGCAAGCTGCAACGGGTCGGGATTCCGCGAGTACTCCACCATGGCTCGCAGCCGTTCGCCTCCGGCGAACTCCCGCGAGCGAACCAGTGCCAACGCCTTGTCGATTCTGCCTGCCTGCAGGTACAACACGACGAGCCCCGCATCCTCGGTGACTGCGGCCGCTGGCGTCTGCGTCGCGGCTGCACGGTGGGCGTCCTCCCCCCGTCGCCAGAGCTTGAGCGCCTCGTTGGGGCGCCCCGTAACGGATGCCCACGCTGCTGCATGCTTGAGCAGGTCACCGCGTATGAGCAGAGCGGTAGATTCTGTGCTCTCGCTGACGCGCTCGAGGGCGGCTACATGCAGTGCGGTCACGGGTTCCGCAAGCAGATTGCCTCGTGCGACGATGCTGGACGAGAGGCTCCACGGGAGGCGTGCGCGATCTGTTGGCGTGGCGACTTCAGCGCGCAACAGCCACCGGAGCGTATGACGCTGGGGACGGGGAGGCAGAAGCTCGAGGCGTGCGGTGCCTTCGGTCAGATCGGCGGCAAGGATCTCGCAGTCCGCTAGAGACGTTCGGTACGGTGGCGAGGCGTGCTCTGGGAGTGCGGCAGTTGCCTTGCGCAGGTCTTCGATCTGGCGCAATAAGTATTCAAGTGCCGTCTCGCTGCCGGCGCGGGCGTCGAGGTAGTGCATCCAGCACGTGTCGGCTTGGCGTTGTGGTCCGCCGAAAGTTCCGTGCCACTTGCCATCATTGCGGGTCTGCCTGACGAGCTCGGCCCCCTCACGGAACCGCCCCGCGGCCACGAGCAACCAGAGTAGTCGCCGCGGATGGTCCCACTCGAACTTGTCCGCCGCCTCGCTGAAGCCTCCAAAGAAGAATGGCACGCTCCAAGGCGCGTACAGCCTGCACCATTCTTGGCGACCGAGCGTCCACGCCGTCCCACGCCGCGCGTCGTAGTTGGCGAATTGCTCGTCGCCGGGCAGGCGCGCAAGCTCCGGCAAGGCCCAACGCCACAGCTTGGGGTCGTCCCCGCACCACGCTGTCAAGAGGTGCTGCCGTACAAGAGCCCGCGCCTCAGCGCAGTGTCGCAGGGACCAGCAGGCGCGGCGCGCGGCGTCAACCAGCTCAGGCCTTTCCCGCCACCGGACGGGCTCTTCGCGCAGCGGCGCAACAGCGCGCTCGCCCACGCGGTCGAAGGTGAAAGCGACGCCCGCAATCACGATTAGAACCCCCGGAACGATGAAATGCCACGCTGTGCCCTGACGCAGCCCGACGCGCCAGAACAGCGTCAGGCATGCCCCTCCAACGACCGCCGCGAGGACCAGCGCGCCGACGTATGGCCAGAGCGAGTACGGAGTCATGGAGAACACAGTATACCGGTTCTGTCCTACCCGGTGGTGCGATCGGTACGGCGTGGCGCTCCACTCCACCATGGTTCTGGAGACAAGGGCCTCTGCCTCCGAATTCGGACGAGCGAGAGATGCTACTGAAACATCTTGTCGTGAGCGAGAGTAAGCAAGACCGCGAAGCGAGGAGGCAGCGCAGACGGGTCTACTCGGGTGAAGTGATTCGGTCGGTACTCCGAACCCGCCGCTGCATGGTGCGCTACCGGTGGAAGAACGGCTGAGCGCCACGGCTGCTCTTTGCAACCAGCAGTGGGAGTTGTCGCGGAGCGCGGGTGCAGCGAGTGCCGCGGGATCGGTGACCTGGTGAGATCTACGAGCTGCGTCGTGACTGAGTCGTCGCTGAATGACGACTCAAACCAAGCTAGCTTCCGGACGCACCAAGGACATGGTGGAAGTTGAGTGGGTATTGGAGCATCCCGACAAGGAGTCTGTCGACGAGAATGAGCGCGCCTTGTGCGCCGGAGTTCCGGGCCCTAGGCATCGGGCATGGGTGTCCCCGCCTTCGACCATTCGTACGCTCGGTTGCCAGCCACGTTCTACGCCGAGGCGCCTCCCGAGCCAGCGCCGGAGCCGGCGCTGGTACGCCTCAATGAGCCGCTCGCGAAACGGCTCGGGCTTGACGTTGACTGGCTGGCGTCGAATGAGGGCGTTGCCATGGTGTCCGGAGCGCGTGTGCCAAGCGCGGCGCGGCCGATCGCGATGGCTTACGCGGGGCACCAGTTCGGGAGCTGGGTGCCGCAACTCGGGGATGGCCGGGCGACGTTGCTGGGCGAGGTGGTCAGTCCCGGTGGCGAGCGCTTCGACCTGCAGCTCAAGGGATCCGGGCGGACTCGGTTTTCGCGTGGCGGCGACGGCAAGGCGGTGCTCTCGGCCGTGTTGCGCGAGTACATCGTGAGCGAGGGCATGGCGGCGCTGGGCGTTCCCACGACGCGGGCGCTCGCGGCGGTCACCACGGGCGAGCCCGTGGCGCGCAATGGGCTCGAGCCGGGGGCCGTGCTCACGCGTGTGGCGCGCAGCCACGTGCGGGTGGGCACGTTTCAGTTCCTGCGCGCGCGCGACGATCTCGCGGGCGTGAAGACGCTCGCCGACTACGTGATCGAGCGCCACTACCCCGACGCGAAGTCTGCCGCTCACCCGTATCGCGCGCTATTTGCGAGCATTGCCGAGCGGCAAGCCACCCTCATCGCGCAGTGGATGTCGTACGGCTTCATTCACGGCGTCATGAACACGGACAATATGCAAGTGGCCGGCGAAACGATTGACTACGGCCCCTGCGCGTTCATGGACGAGTTTCATCCACAGAAAACGTTCAGCTCCATCGACCACCAGGGGCGCTATTCGTGGGGGAATCAGCCAAAGATCGCCGCGTGGAACCTGGCGCGTCTGGCGGAGACGCTACTCTCCCTTCTGGGCCCAGATGAAGCAGAGGGGAGAGCGTGGGCGGAGTCAGCTCTCCACCGCTTCCAGGACCAAACGGCGCGCGAGCTGATGCGGAGCTTCCGTACCAAGCTCGGGCTCCTCACCGAAACGGCCGGCAACGACGAACTCGTCGAGGTCACCTGGGCGGCGATGGCCGAGGGCGCGGCGGACTTCACGCTGTTCTTCCGGCACCTGACGCGGGTCGCCGACGGCGCACCCGACGCGGCCCTGAGCTCGCTCTTCGCCTCGCAAGACGTTGCCGAGCGCTGGCTCGAGCGCTGGCGCCGCCAGCTCGAGGCGGACGCAACCGCCCCCTCCGTTCGCGTCGCCGCCATGCGCGCAGCAAACCCCGTGATCATCCCGCGCAATCACCGCGTCGAACAGGCGCTTCAAGCCGCCAACGCCGGCGAGCTCGCCCCGTTCGAGCGCCTCGTCACCGCACTCCAGCGCCCCTTCGACGACCAGCCCGAGTACGCCGACCTCGAGCAAGCCCCCGAGCCCCACGAGGTCGTCACTCGGACGTTCTGCGGAACGTGACCTCGCTCGAGATGGAATCACTCGGGTGGGCTACCGCTGCATCGTGCCGGCGGCGGTCAAGATGGGGAGGCTTGGTCCCCGCTGACCCCGAGACGAAGAGAGTTGCGGGGCATCCGTTCAAGTCGCCAACGTTCTCCTATTCAGCCAATCTGCAGCGGTATGTTGGGCGACTTCGGCAATACGGCTCCGCAGCTTGTCCTTGGCGCGCGCCTCGATCTGGCGAACCCGCTCCCGCGACACGCTGAATCGACGGCCTATCTCTGCAAGCGAAAGCTCATCACCCCGATGGGCCATGAGGCGGTTGTCGACGATGTAGCGCTCCCGGTGGTCGAGACCGGCGAGAGCGCGGCGCACGACATCGGACATTTGCCGACTCACCTGGTCGTCCGCGATCGTCTCCTCTGGATCCGCGCCGGACCATGCCATGGTCTCGACCAAAGGGGTGCTCGAGTCGCCAAACGCCATTCGGTCGAGTGATACGTCACGCGCCTCCAGGCGGTGCACCATCTTCGTGATCTGCGCCGGCGTGGTGCGAAGCTTTTGCGCAAGCACCTCAGTGACCTGCTCGCAGTCACCCAGGAGGTTCGTCAGGCGCCGTCGTTCGCGACGCAACATGAAGAACTTCGTCGAGCGCAGCGCACCCGACCCACCGCGCACGATGGACCAAGAACGTAGCACGCAGTCAAGAACGTACGCGCGGATCCAGTAAGTCGCATAGGTCACGAAGCGATTGCCGGTTTCCGGCTCGAACTTCCTCAACGCTTCCACGACGCCAGCGTTGCCCTCCGCAATGAGCTCGTCGGTGGCCACCCCGTAGTGCCGATACTTCAGCGCCATCGCCACGACGTACCGCAGGTGTGACCGCGCCAGATGATCAGCTGACCGCGGGTCCCCCGACGCCCGCCAGCGGCGAGTGAGAACGAGCTCTTCCTCTCTGGTGAGCACGGGGTGCTTTGCAGCCATCGAGGTGTATCGGGCCAAATCGGTGTTGATCGCTACCATGGTTCTTTCCGCTTCCCCCGGCCCACAGACCTTGCGGGCTGCGAGACGGGTCGTGCAGCAGCGATCGAATGCACCGATCGCGCCAGTCTCGGGAACATCGTGCGCGCCGGGGTCACGCCCGCGTGACCAGGTGCGATGAGCCGCATCGATCATGAGACGACGTTCGCCGTCCCGCGCGACGACCCAGTGCGGCACGAGAGGACACGGGCTCGAACGAACTTCTCGACAGCGATGATCAGCATGACGACCAAACCAGCCCCGGCAGCCCAGAGCAGATTGGTCGCACCCAAGGGGCGACTCGAAAACATCCCGTGCATGAACGGGGCGTAGATGAAGAGTCCCTGCAGGAGGACGACGACGCCGATGCCTAGGAACAGCATCGGGTTGGACCAAAAGCCGATGGCCAGGACCGACCCATCCAGGGAGCGGCAGTTGAGAAGGTAGAAGATCTGCGCCAGGACGACGGTGGTCACCGCCAGCGTCTGTGCTTCGCGCAAGGCCAACTCGGGATCGGTCCCCGCGGCAAGCAATGCCCCGTGGTGCAACGAGAACGTACCGATGGCCACAGCGCTGATGGTGATTGCAGCAAGTGCCGTGCGAAACACCAGGAACGAGCTGAAGACCGGAGCGTTCGGGGGTCGTGGAGGGCGACGCATCAGGTTGGGTTCCTTCGCTTCGAAGGCCAACGGCAGCGCCAAGGCGACCGCGGCCACCAGGTTGATCCAAAGCAACTGCGTGGGCTTGATCGGCAGCAAGAGCTCTCCACGTGCCGGGTCGAAGGGAAAGAAGATCACGGCGTAGACCAGGATGAGAGCCAGCGCGAGATTGGTGGGGAGAACGAAGGCGAGCGACTTCACCAGGTTGTCGTAGACGCGTCTTCCCTCCTCCATCGCACTCACAATGGTGGCGAAGTTGTCATCGGTGAGGACCAGATCGGCTGCGTCCTGCGAAGCAGCTGTTCCCGTGAGACCCATGGCGACCCCAATGTCCGCTTGCTTGAGCGCAGGAGCGTCATTCACGCCGTCCCCCGTCATCGCCACGACCTCGGCGCGTTCCACTCCGGAAGCCTGCCGCTGCAATGCGCGAACGACGCGGAGCTTGTTCTCCGGTGAGACGCGAGCAAAAATGTTCGTCTGCCGGGCTGCGTGCCATAGCTCATCATCACTCATTGCGGTGAGCTCCCTGCCCGCCAAGGCGGTCCCCGTCGTTTGGAGCCCCAGCTCCCGACCGATTGCCTCGGCGGTGGCGGCGTGGTCTCCAGTGACCATCTTGACGACCACACCAGCCTGATGGCACCGCGCTATCGAGTCGATAGCCTCCGGGCGCGGAGGGTCGACCATCCCGAACAAGGCCAGCAACCGGAAGCCCCCTTCATCCACCTGTTCCTCGGTCAATTCGTCGGATTCGGAGGCGGCCTGCTCGCGCTGGGACAGGGCGAGTACCCGCATACCCTGCCGAGCGAACTCGGTCATTTGCTGCTCGACACGCCCTCGAGTCAGCTCCCCACCGAGCTTGCAACGGTCGAGCACCACCTCGACCGCCCCCTTCAGCGAGACCAAGCGCTCCCCACCCTCGCCCCGATACAGAGTTGCCATGTACTTCCGCTCCGAGTTGAAGGCGACGGCATCCAGCCGCTCGTGGCGCGAGCGTTCGTCGCTGATGTCCAGTCCGGCCTTCTCGGCGAGCACCACGAGCGCGCCCTCGGTAGGATCGCCTTCGACCCGGCGTCTGTCTCCGTCCCCCGTGACCCGAGCGTCACTGCAGAGTACCGCCGCACGGCACAACTCGACGAGCGCTTCATTCGAGTCGCCCCCGTTCCACCCGCGGACCTCGCCGGGTCGGCCGTAGCCCACCCCGTCGACCTCGTATCCACCGCGGGGGGTCCACACCCGTCGCACCGTCATCTCGCTACGAGTCAGGGTGCCGGTCTTGTCACTGCAAATCACTGTCGTGCTGCCCAGCGTTTCGACCGACGGCAGCTTGCGCACGATTGCATTCCGGTTGGCCATCCTGCGAACGCCGATCGCCAGCGCAATGGTCACGACCGCGGGGAGCCCCTCGGGGATGGCGCCGACCGCCAACGCGATGGCGAACATGACCGCATCGCGGGCGGCCTCGAAGAGGCCAGCGCCGGCACTCGAGTCTCGCCAGATCCCGATGCCCGTGATGACGATGGCCAGCGCGAGAATGGCAACGGTGATCTGCTTGCCGAGAGTCGCGAGAGCGCGAGTGAGTGGCGTCTCGAGTTCGGGGGCTTTGCTCAGCAACTCGGAGATGCGGCCGAGTTCCGTGCGGGAACCCGTCCGAACCACGATCCCCTCCGCGGTGCCGTAGGTGGCGAGGGTTCCCTTGAAGGCCAAGCAGCTCTGGTCCCCGACCTCGGCGTCCGCTTCCACGACCTCGACCTGCTTCGTGGTGGGAACGCTCTCCCCTGTCAGCATCGCCTCGTCGACCGCCAGGCTCTTTACTCGGGTGAGCCGAAGGTCAGCGGGAACCTTGTCGCCAGCGCTCACCTTGACCCGATCGCCCGGCACGAGCTCGCTCGATCCAACGCTCGTCCACACGGCGGTGCGCTTCACCTCGGCTCGCTGAGGCACGAGCTGGCTGAGGGAGTCGATTGCCTGCCCGGCGCGGTACTCCTGCACGAACCCCATGAGAGTGTTGACGAGAACCACCGCCAAGACCACCGCGCCATCGGTGAGCTTGCCAAGCGCAATGGCGAGCACACCAGACCCGATGAGAACCAGCAGCAGGGGGTCTTTCAGCTGCCGCAACAGCATCTGTAGCGGCGTGACCGGTGGTGCGCGTGCGATCACGTTGTCGCCGTACCGCTCCAGTCGCCGCCGGACCTCCTCCTGCTCGAGCCCGGACTCTGGGCTGTCGAGGCGCTGCTCTACCTCGGTAATGCCCTCCGCATGCCAGCGAGCGCGGCCGGTGGATTCATTCATGCGTACCTCGAGTGGACTGCTCAAGCACACGAGCAAGATGCGGGCCATGTCGCTTGAGCCACAGGTCGACTGCAGAAGCCACCCCTGCCCACTTTCGGGTTGATGGACCCCGTGCATCCAAATGATTGAGCTGGCGAGGGGTGTTCAGGGTCATCGACCCTGGCGCGCCAGCCCGCGACAGCCCCCGAGTCATTCTTCGACGCCGTCTTGGAGGGACCGTTCCGAGTTGCCCTCTCGCGATCGACTCCTCGCCGAAAGCGCCTCGTGGACCCTCAGCGAAACCGTTTCCGCTACAGTGTCGAGCGCGTCCGCCATCGCCGCGACGACGTCCTCGATCGTGGGCTTGTCGCCCGCCACCGGTCGATCAACAGTTACCGTGTTCTCGAAGATGACGCTGGCATCGTCGAAGAGAACGACTCTCAGCTGAATCCTCACCGCACGGCCCGTGCTCAGGCGCATGTCGTCGAACGCGAGCACCTCGGTCTCCAACGTGGGTGCTGGGCCGGTGAGAACGCGGTGCATCCCGTGAACCTCGAAGAGCGAACGACCCAATGTGCGCCGAACATAGATCTCCGGACGGTCGGTCCAGCGGAGCTCCTCGTAGTATCCGCGCTCGTAGGCCGCGTTGCGATAGGCAATGCGCTCCCGAAGGCTGGAGCTGGACGACACCCGGCCAAGCCTCAACCGCAGGTCCCCCTGCTGGGAAGCGGCCATCGGGGCCGCGTTGTCGACTCTCGCCTCCACCCGCTCCGGACTGAAATAGCGAATGTCGACGAGGTTGGCTTTCGACAGCAGCGCACAGGCGCTGGAGCCGAGGAGCACGACGGCCATGGCTGAGGTGGTCCAAAGATGTTTCACTGCTCGGCCTTCCGTTTGGTCCTACCCTTGAGCAGCATGTCGGGATCGCTCTCGAGCGAGTCGAGCAGAGATCGGATCGCCTGGGCGGCCTCGCTCACGTCACGCAAGGCTGCGCCGAGATCTTGCTGCGTACCGCGGGCCTCGCGTCCCACATCGCCAAACGCATCGGTCGCGCGCTGCGTGCTCGCGAGCAGCCCGGTCTGACCGTTGACCCGGTCGAGGGTCTGGCTCATCTTGTTCACCGCCACATCGAGGTCGGTGATGGCGTTCGCGGCTTTGGCGCCGAGGTCCTGCTTGTCGATTCGCGCGATTGCGCTCCGGAGCGACACCATCACTTCGTCAACGTGGCCGAGCGTCGCGACGAACTGGCCGGAGACGTCCTGCTCTTCGAGTTTCGCAGCAAGACGGTCGACGCGAGCCATGATGATGACGACCGCGTCGACCAATTCGGGGACACGGTCCATTGCGTTGGTGAGGGCGTCCTCGAGGTTCTTCATCATGCTCGGAGCGGCTGGGATGTAGTGATCCGCCGGGAACTCGAACGGAAGAACCGGAGACGGATTGCTCGCTACGTCGAAGAAGTCGATCGAGATGAACTTCACCCCGGTGATGCCTTGCGAGCCGAGCTGGGCGCGAAGGTCAGGTGGGATCGCGAACTTCACGTCTCCGTGTTCCTGGCCGGCTTCGGTGAGTCCCATGCGCTTGACCTCCTCGCTGTCGAGCTCGCTGACCACGTCGACCATGCGGTGGTCGGGTGCGATCTCGATAGCCGAGACGCTGCCGATGGTCACACCTCGGAACTTCACCGGTGAGCCCAGCGCGAGGCCCTCCACCGACTCGTTGAAGTAGGAGTGGTAGCGGACGGTATCCTTCCGAAATCGCCCGACGCCGAAGAGGATGCTGGCACAGATTGCGGCAGCGACCCCGACGATGACGAACAGACCCAGCTTGTAGTGGTTGGTCGGGGTCGCCATGGCTCAGTTCTCCTTGCTCCTGCGGTTGAAGAAGTCACTGACACGCGGGTCCTGACTGTCCCGTAGCTCTCGCGGGTCGCCGCAGGCGATGCTGGTCTTTGCTTCCTTGTCGAGCATCAAGATGCGGTTGGCGATGCGGAAGATGCTCGCGAGCTCGTGCGTCACGAGAACCACCGTGAGGCCGAGCGACTTCGACAGAGTCAAGATGAGCTCATCGAGGTCGGCCGCCATTACGGGGTCGAGTCCGGCGGACGGCTCGTCGAGAAACACGAGCGCTGGCTCGAGGGCCAGCGCCCGCGCGATCGCCGCACGCTTCTTCATGCCGCCAGACAGCTCCGAGGGAAACTTGTCGACTGCGCGCTCCAGTCCAACGAGCTTCAGCTTCGCGCGCGTGATCGCCGCGATCGCATCGTCGGGCAGATCGGTCCACTCCTCGAGCGGCAGAGAGACGTTCTCGCCAACCGTGATCGACCCAAAGAGCGCCCCCGCCTGGAACATGACGCCAAACGGTGGGAGACCTGCCTCGAGATCGGGGGATCCGCAGCCCGCGATATCGATCTCGCCCTCGAGGGGTTGCTCGAGGCCGATGAGGAAGCGCATCAGGGTCGACTTGCCCGCTCCGCTGCCACCGAGAATGCCAAACACCTCCCCTCGTCGGACGTCGAAGGTCAGATCCCTCTGCACGACGACTTCGCCCCACCCGATGGTGAGGCCCTTCACCTCGATGATGGGCTTGTCGGCGCTTGGTCGGAGACGTCGCGGCATCGCGCGAGTGACCCGAACGAGGCGCAACGGACCCCGATTCGGAGTCGCATGCGGAGTGGATGGATGATGACGGGAGGGTCCCATTAGATGTCGAATGCCCGGAAGACGACGGTGAGGAGTGCATCGAGGACGACGATCGCGAACAATGAAGTAACGACAGTCGAGGTGGTGCGCCTGCCGACCCCTTCGGCGCCGCCGGTGGCAGAAAATCCCTGCTGACACGCAATCAGCGCGATGGCGGTGGCGAAGACGAGGCTCTTCAGGAGCCCGGTGATGACGTCCCAGGCCTGAACCGCGGCGAGCGTCTCGACGATGTAGCCCTGCGCGGTGAGACCCAGGTCCATGACGCCGACCAGCATGCCGCCGGCGACGCCGACGAAGTCAGCGATGAGGGTCAGGGCCGGCACCACGAGGACGAGCGCGACGACACGGGGGACAACGAGCCAACCGAACGGCGTTAGGCCGAGCGTGAGAAGCGCGTCGATCTCCTCATTGACCTTCATCGACCCGAGCTCGGCGGCGAACGCGGCGCCGGACCGGCCACAGACGATGATCGCGGTCATCAGCGGGGCAAGCTCGCGTGTGACAGAGATGCCAACCAGATCGGCTACGTAGACGTTGGCGCCGAACATCTCGAGCTGCTGGGCGGACTGAAAAGCCATGACAAAGCCGACCAGGAAGTTGATGAGCAGCACGATCGGCACGGCGTTGGCACCGCCCGTCTCGCACAGCGGCGCGACGTCCTTCCAGTTGCCGGCCCGCGGGTGACGCACCAGGGTGCCTGCAGCCAGGACCATGCTACCCAAGAAGTGGAGGATGGCCTTCGCCTCTGCGCTGGCTTCGAGCGTTGCCCGACCGAGCTGGGCGATGGTTCCTTCCGGCCTTCGTCGCTTGCGCTTCGCGAATGCCTCGTGACCGGAATAGAGGTCGACGATGGTTTCGACCCGCTCATTCGCACCCACGATTTCCGCCGTCACGCCACGTGCCGCGAGCTCAGCCCGGATCTCGACGAGGAGCGCCACCACGCTGCCATCCGCGGTTGGCACGCTCGACAGGTCGAACACGACGGTGCCCGTGCTGTCGTCTACGACTTTGCGAATGTCGCGCCAAATGGCGGCGGCGTCGTGCATGCGTAGGTCGCCGATGAGCCGAACTCTGTCGCCGTCACATTGAAGCTCGTATGGCAATTCCGCCGCAGATGGGCGCTCGTTGTCAGGTGGGAGTGCGTTCAGGGCCACCTTCACAAGCACGGAATGTGCCGTGCCCGACTCCACCTGCGGCGTTGCCTGCCACCGTCGGAGCCGACTGCCACAGTCATATTGATGTGTGCACCACTTCATCTTGATTGGGTACGAGATCTGTTCGCGCTGGCGGACTGACGTCTGTGCTGTTCCGGTGGCGCCGCTGGAAGCGCACTGGCGCAACAGCCCTCGCTACGTCCTGGACGATGGCGTAGAGGACGACTTCCTCGTGGCGGTCCGGCTCGCTCTCGGACCAAGCGAGCGACGAAAGGCTGCCCGAGCAAAGAAGGCCGCAGCGGTAGCTTCCTGCCTTCCAGCAATCGCTGCGTGGGGGGATTCGATGGCAGGGGACGGGTGCCCGTGCGGGTGCTGGCCGCGTAGCCGACAGGTCCAACGGCTACGCCGTTGGCGACGACGCGAAGCTGATCGCCACGACGGTGTCCACTGGACCACCGAGGACACGGGCGCCTTCGTGTTCCGCCTCACGAGCGTGTGGGGCACCGACGACACTGTCTACGTCGCCGGTCGCACGGGGACGATTCTCTCCCGGAAGCGCTAGGGGCTACTCCTTCGTGCTCATCAGACTGGACGGGGGCCCTCTGGACAAAACGTTTGCTGCCGCGCTCGGCACGTGGCGTGACCCGCCCATTCCCCCGAGATTCATACTGCCTATCTAAAGGGTTGTACTGCCTATCTGAAAGACTGGCCTGCCTATCCGAAGGACTAGCCTGCCTATCTGAAGGACTGGCCTGCCTATCTGAAGGACTGGTCTGCCTATTCTGAAGGTTGCCCTGACTATCCGAGAATTCATCCCCGTCGGTCGGCGCCCGGCTTGCCCGAATCCTTGCCCGAACAAACGAAGATCGGGG
Organism: Polyangiaceae bacterium; assembly: GCA_050304295.1. Taxonomy (GTDB): domain Bacteria; phylum Myxococcota_A; class Polyangia; order Polyangiales; family Polyangiaceae; genus JAFGBI01. The sequence continues at coordinate 6,022 of JBNLDK010000075.1, read as the reverse complement.
ACCGGATTCGCTCCGATCTCCGTGCTTTTCGCTTTAGCGCGGGCAGCCCCCGGCGGAGCCCGGGAGTCCGCCGGAGGCGGACCAAGAAGCAAAGAAATCCTGCCAAATGGCAGCCCTGGCATCCTGGTCAATCTTGGCATCCTTGGCCCGGCGCGGCGTTGAGTGGCCCGAAAAATGGCCCGAGGATGGGCACACGATGGCCTATCCTCGGGCCGCCATGGAAGTGACGGACGACCTGAGCATCCCGCTGCCACCGGGGAAGACACCTCGCGACGTGGTCACGCTCGTCAGGGATTGGGCGGGATCGCAGCGCGACCTGTTCCTCCGCCTGACGGTTGAGTTTGCGATGAGCGCGGACGACGCGCGGCTGGCCATCGACCGGGTGGGGGGAGGTTTCACCCGAGCCGCGACGGGGAACGTGATGAACCGCCCCGACCCCGCCCAGGACCCCATCGCGTTCGCTGCGTACCGCGTTGCGCTCGGTCAGCCAGATGAAGCACCCGAAGCAACGTCTCCCGAGTGGGACTCGCTCCTGACTGCGATCCGCCCGCCGTCGTCGGGCTTCGCGCTTCCGCCCTCGTTCAAGGCCGGGGCACGACCCGACGAGGTGGAGGCCGCTTCAGCCTTCGAGGCTGCCCAGCAGGGCCACAGCACAACGCTCGGCTCGGTTGCAGCCATTGTGCGGCTGGAGCAACTGCTGAAGGCGCTTTCCGTGACTACTGCCGGCTTTGGCCCGGCACTGACCACGCTGGGCATGTCCATTTCGGAGATTGGGGAGCGGCACATCGACGAACTGCCTCGGGGAACAGGCGCTTCTCCCGGTAGCGAAGCCTGGTTCGCGGGAGTGCTTCTCGGCAACGCTGCACTGACCCTCTACGATCTTCTCGTCAAGGTTGGTGACGAGCGCGCGGGGGCAGCCGTGGGCCTCCACGGCCGAGTCGTCACCTCGTTGCTCGGGCACTGCATGGAGCGCGTTGGCATGGCCATGCTTCGAAGCGCTCGGCACAGTCTTGCGGAGGGGGATGGAGAGCGTGCGGCCGACTTCTGCGATGCCATTGTCGCGGACTTCGGATGCGCACTGGCGGACGTGGAAGACGATCCAACGGACCCCTTGGAAGAGGATGTCATCGCGGTGGAGTGCCTGCTGGAGGCACTGGAGATCATCAGAGAGGTTCGCGGCGCATCCGCCATCGACGAAGCGCTTCTGCGTCGTTGCGAGAGCGCCTTGGGGGAGCGATGAACGACGAGGCCACACCGGGTTGGCTTCCGGCCTTCAAGCAATCGTAGACCGAGCGGGGGGCTGGGCGAACGCGATTGCATTCTTCGTCGCGTGAGTCGAGGCGCCTCGATCACGTCATCGTCTTGGGGGACGCGCACCCGACGGCGGTGCTCGAAGATGGGCGGCCCACTTCAATCGGGGCCGCCCGCATCAAGGCATCGAACCGCGCGTTCCTGTTCCGTCAGACGAAGCAGGCTCTGCTGCTGGTAGAAACGTCGTCGCCTTGCCGGTGCTCGGTGTCCGGCGATTCAGCGGCGAAGCCGACGATCTCGCCACTCGCCTGACGTCTAGCGCGTGAAGGGGGACGAGACGCCTTGTGGAACGCCTAGCGCGACTCCACATTGAGTTTGATGGCAACACGACCTGTTGTGCTCATCGTCGGCGCAGGATTCGCCGGCCTGACAACTGCGCGTACCTTGCGTTCGGCACCCGTGGATGTCGTGCTCGTCGATCGTGCGAATCACCATCTCTTCCAGCCGCTGCTCTACCAAGTGGCGATGGCAGGGCTCTCGCCAGCTGACATCGCCTATCCCGTTCGCTCGGTGCTCGCGCGACAGTCCAACGCTCGTTCGATCATGGCCGAGGTGCGAGAGATTGACCGCCCTCGACGGACGGTGGTGCTGGCGGATGGTTCGGAACAGACCTACGACTACCTCGTTCTGGCCGCCGGTGCGAAGTCGAACTACTTTGGCAAGGAGGCAACTTGGGGTCCGCACACGTTCGGGCTCAAGACCATCGATGACGCCACGGCGCTGCGGCGCCAGGTACTGCTCACGTATGAAGCTGCCGGGCGAGAGATCGACACAGCGGTTCGGCGTCGGCTCTTGACCTTCGTCGTCGTGGGTGGCGGACCCACTGGAGTCGAGGTGGCGGGGGCGCTGGCCGAACTGGCGCGCGCGGCGCTCGCTCGTCAGCACCGCGAGTTGTCGTTCGACGAGGCGCGGGTGGTGCTCGTCGAGGCACAAGATCGAGTGTTGCCCGCATTTACTCCCCAAAGCTCCGCTGCGGCGCGACGCCATCTGGAGCAGCTTGGGGTCCATGTGCGTGTGGGCGCCCAGGTGACGCAGGTTGGCCCCGGTGGCGTAACAGTGGGCGACGATGTCATCGAATCGCAGACCGTCGTGTGGACGGCTGGCGTCAAGGCGCGCCATCTCGCGTCCGCCCTCGGTACGCCGCTCGACGGAAACGGGCGCGTGCGAGTGGGCCCGGACTGCAGCGTGGCGGGAAACCCAGAGCTGTTCGCCATCGGCGACATCGCGTGCTTCGTCCCGGAAGGGACCGACGCTCCCCTGCCTGGTCTTGCCCCGGTCGCCATCCAGCAGGGCCGACACGTCGCGACGGCAATTCGGCGGGACATCGCCGGAAGGCCGCGCCCCACTTTCCGGTACCTCGACAAGGGAGTCATGGCCACCATCGGTCGCTCGCGGGCAGTAGCCGAGATCGGCAGATGGAGAATTGCGGGCTCCATTGCTTGGGTAGCCTGGCTGCTCGTGCACCTGTTGTTCTTGATCGGCTTTCGCAACCGCCTGGCCGTACTACTCAACTGGGCGTGGTGTTACTTCACCTACGGCGATGCGGCTCGACTCATCACCGGCGAGGGCGCCTGGAACCGCATTCCAGCGATGCTTGCGGCGGCCAGGGCCGAGGAGAGAGCCGGTGCTGAAGGGAAGCAGTCGGTCGAGTAGCACCGGGATGACGCGGGTGAAGCTGACCACCAGCAAGTCATTCGAGTTCAACAGAGGGCTTTACTGGGGGAGGACCCAGAGCGGGTTGCTGGGGTTTTGGTCCGGGTGGCGGCGTGAGGGAGGCTCCACGGATGTGGGGAGCGCTGTCATCCAGGTCCTGGCCAGACGCGGCCCTGATCTGGCCGTGCCGCCGAAAGTCATTCCGCTAGGCGCTCCAGCCTCCGCATCAGGTCGAGGGGTTCCTCGACGCGAAAGGTCCCTTCCGAATGACCGACGCGGTGCCCTTGCGGCGGCAACTTCTCCGCCGAACCGGCTGCTGTCCGGCGACGAGCGAATTACACAAGGTTCGGGACACCACCATGGGACGCGCCGTGCTACTGCCAACGCATGGCCAATGAGGAACACCTGGCGAAGCTGCGCGGTGGGGTCGATGGGTGGAACGCATGGCGCATGGTGCATCTGAGGGAGCGCGCAGACTTGAGCGACGCGGACCTGAGCGAATCGAACCTGAGCGGCGCAGCCCTGAGCGAATCGAATCTGAGCGAATCGAACCTGAGCGAATCGAACCTGAGCCGCGCGAAACTGAGCTTCTCGAACCTGGACAGCGCGGATCTGCGCGAATCGAACCTGAGCCGCGCGTACCTGGTCCACGCGAGCCTGCGCAGTGCTGACCAGCGCGACGCCGATCTGACCAGCGCCAAGTTGTTCCGCGCGGACCTGAGCGGCGCGGACCTGAGGGGCGCGGACCTGGGCAGCGCGGACCTGAGCAGCGCGGACCTGAGGGGCGCGGACCTGAGCGGCGCGGACCTGACCGGCGCGGACCTGACCGGCGCGGACCTCAGCGGCGCCAAACAGAGCGGTGCTAGGTACACCACCGGCACCAAATGGCCCGCCGACTTCGACCCCGCAGCGGCCGGGTGCGTGCTGGTGGACAAACACGGAGCCCCGGTGCATGACACCCCGCCCGACGCCGGGGAGCAGGGCGAGACGGAAGCCTGAGCCCCGCTTTGGTTCACCTCCTCGGCCCGGGAAGAGAGGGGGGCCACGGAGACGATACCGGCGTGGTCGGCCGAGGAAGGCCACGGAAGCTCCTCGGCAGCCCCGCTGAGAGTCATCCATCTGGGAGAGAAACGGCGAAACCGGGTCGAGGGAGTGAGACAAAGAGTGGAGCGTCCGCGGTTGCTCACGCGGATTTCAGGGCGGGGAGACGCTGCAGACCGCGTGCCGGGTTCGCCTGCTTCGCCTCCCAGATGTCGCAGACGAACGATGGCAAACATGGAGTCGCTGCTGCTCGAAGGGCTGAGTGTAGGGGGGACGGTGCTCGCCTTCCGTCAATGCGTCAGAGCATGGCAGGCTCGCCATTGGCCCATCGCACCCGGCACCGTGCTGAGCGCCAGCCACGATCAACTCTGGGACACTATCCTCATCCGGATCACCATCAGCTACGAATACGAGGTCCGCGGCGCGATCCATCACGGTCACCGGCTTCGCTTCGGCCCCAACGCGGACGCCTACTACCGACAGCGCACGGTCGACAAGATCCTGGCTCGGTATCATCCAGGGGCGCGCGTCGCAGTGCGCTACCACCCGCGCAATCCGCGGTTGTGCGTCCTCGAGACGACGATCGACTGGCCCGGACTGCTGTTCGTTCTCCTCCTCACCTTGCTGGTCTTCGTCTTCGCGACGTAGCCTCAGTGTGGCCTCCAAGACCGTGACCGTCAGGACAAGCTCCTCGGACGCCGTTGGGGAGCTGGTGGGTGAGGAGCCAGGCTCCGGGCCCCGACCTGCCGGAGGCAGGTTTGGCGGGTCGTGCGGCAGCAGGTGGCGCTGGGGTGCGCGCCGAGGTCGCCTGGCTTCGCTCGTAGGTCTGGCCTACACTGTCAGGCACGCAGCAACTGAGCGGCAACGTCACCAGTCGGATGTGGGGGCCTCGTGCCGGGACCGTATCGCGACCAGATCGTCGAGTGCGACACGCACCGCATCGCAGCACGGCAACGTCTTCACGCTGCTAGCTGGAGGAGGTTGTTCGTGGGCGAGTTGTGCATCGCAGCTGCGATCTTCGTCGTTGCAGCTGTGCTCGTGGTCATGGTTCCGCTCGCGCTCTTCTCTGGCTTCGGTTCTACGGTCATCGTGGTGGCTGCTGCCGCCATCGTTCTCGGCGCCGCATTGTTCGCGTTCGGCCTCGCGTTGTTCAACCGAACTCCGTGCCCGTGTTGCGGAACCCGCGCCGCCTTCCCCTCCGTCCTCTTGAGGCCATTCGGCGAGTCAGGACTCGGCAACTGCGCACAGTGTTGCCTGCCGCGAGGTCACGTACCCACCATCAGGAAGCCTGACGCCGAGGATGAACGACGCAGCCAGACCGCGAGTTTCGCTGCGTGGTCTGCGGTTGCCGAGGACCCATGAACGTTCTCGCCGTGCCGGACATGACCACCACACCGATCCCAAGGTGCGCGCCCACGTCACCCTCTGCATGCTCGCGCTGCTGCTGGAGCGCACCTTGGAGCAACGCTTGAAGCGCTCATCGATGCCGATGTCGGCGCCTGCGTGCTTCGAGCAGCTCGCCAACTGTCACCTCAATCTGCTCCGCGCCGATCCCGACGTGCCACCGACGTACAGCCTGACCGAGCCCACCAACGAGCAACGCGACCTCATCAGGGTGCTGCGCATGGGCGATCTGCTCGACACCGAGCAAGTCGCGGCTCGGATCCAGCCGCGAGCGGCCGCCAAAGGGTAGCTGGTGTATCTACGCTTTCCGCGAATCTAGCGGAAATACCGCTCCATCGTGCCGGCGGTGGTCAAGATGGGGCTACCGGCCTTGACCATTCGTAGCGCGGGCAGCCCCCGGCGGAGCCGGGGAGTCCGCCGGAGGCGGACCAATCGGCAAGAAATCCTGCCAAATGCGAAGAAGGCCGGACGTGTTGGCTTCCGGCCTTCAAGCGTTCGTAGCGCGGGCAGCCCCCGGCGGAGCCGGGGAGTCCGCCGGAGGCGGACCAAGAAACAAAGAAATCCTGCCAAATGGGAAAAGGCCGGAAGCGGCTAGCTACCGGCCTTGACCATT
>JBNLDK010000074.1:0-20561 GCA_050304295.1 Polyangiaceae bacterium | reverse complement strand
CCCCGTCACCGAAGCAGCGGGGACCGTCACCTTTGTCGTCCTGTCCTGCGACCCAGCTGATGGGCTTGTCACCCATCCTGTTGGATAGTGTGACCAATGCCTCCAGTGTCACCCATGTCCCCGGATAGAAACGTCACCCATGTAGCCGGTTCGTACCCGAGCGCGATGCTCGATCGCTTCGTGCCCAGCCCCCAGCAGAGTGAGGGCCGGGCACTACGCCCCCTCAGGTGAAATCGCCACCAGGGACACGGGGATCGCCATCAGGGACACGGGGATCACCATCAGGGACACCGAGATCGCCATCAGGGACACACTGGGCGACCGGTCGGCCAGTGGATGATGGGACCGAAGCAGCGGGACATCGCTGGCACGATTCTGAAGGTGAGAGCTCCGTGAGGGGGACCCACCAGACAGCGTGTCGATGCCGCGATCCGCGGGGGGACGCTTGCGGCGCTCGAGTCGAACCCGTCGGCACGACTCGGAACGGCTGGAGCGTGTCTTGAACGCTCCTCTTCCAGCTCAATCTGTTCGCGCGGTCATCATTGTCCCAGTTCGGTTCGACGCAGTGGATGAATGGCACTCGGTCGAACTGGGCACGCGATCACCTCGGCTACGAGTGAAGTGGTCACGCGCGTCGGAGTGCTACGCAACGTCGCGCGAGGGTGACCGCGCCGAGGCCAAATCGGGAGGTTCCGTGTGGAATGATCGCGCGAGAGCGCATCGGGGCCGTGCGCCGGGCAAATCATCGGACCGCAACGCCGAGCCAAGGTCGAATGCACGCCTTCTTGTGCTACTTTCACCGCGTGGAGTACCGAACGGGATTTCGACTTCGTTCCCACCCGATCGGTGCCCACTCCCCATCGCGATCCCGCCCCCCCCTGGGGCCGAGTGCGTCGGTGATTTCGGCGAAAGTGGTCGAGCCGGTCAGCGCCCCGGGACGTTTGTCGGCGACCTTTGTTGAGCCAATTCGCCGCGCGAGCGCAACTGCGGGAGGGAATCGTTTCCAGGGCACCCGCCCATGTCGAAGAGTAGATCGATGAGAACCGAAGATTACATCGTGAGAGGCCTCCTTGCTGGCATCGTGGGCGTTGCGCTGGGAAGCGCCGGGTGCTCGTCCGGTAGCGACCCGGCGGAAGACGACGGGACGGGCAGCTCGGCCACCACGGGTGGCGCGACCGCTGGCGGCACTGGCGGCTCGGCGGCCTCCACCTCGGGCGGCACGTTGCCAAGCGGCGGGCAGATGCCGACCGGTGGCGTGGCGACCGGTGGCGCTTCCACTGGCGGCTCTCCGAGTACAGGTGGAACGGGTGGCGCTGTCACGACCGGGGGTACTGGTGGGGCTTCGACGGGTGGAGTGGCCACCGGCGGGACCGAAACGGGGGGAGTGGCCACCGGCGGGACCGAAACGGGGGGCGCGGCCACCGGCGGCCAGCCAGCAACGGGTGGCGCAGAGCCCACCGGGGGGGCGGCTACAGGTGGGAGTTCCGGAGCAGGCGGCTCCACGGGCGATCCATTGGACTGTTCAGCCCCGATGCCGACGAGCAGTGGCACCACTCACTGCGGAAGCTACCGAACAGGCAGGGCGGGCGACCTCAGCTGGGAGCTCTGGTCGAACAGCTACAGCGGCAGCGCGTGCATCACGTACTACGATGTGCCGGCCTTCAGCGCCAGCTGGAACAACAACGGCGATTTCTTGGCGCGTCTCGGGATCGAGTGGGGCGGCAGGGCCATCAGTCAGCTAGGCGAAGTTACCGCTGAATTCACCTACACGAGGACAGGCTCCGCGGGCGGCTTCTCCTACATAGGCGTCTACGGTTGGGCGACCAGTCCGTGTGTCGAATACTACATCATCGACGACTCGTTCAACGGCATGCCGTTCAGTCCCTGGAGCATGCAAGAGAGAGGATCAGCCACGATCGACGGCGGGGTCTACAAGTTCTATTCGGGCAGTTTCGGTGGAACGGGTGGCTCACGCTGTGGAACCCCTTTCACGCAGCACTGGAGTATCCGTCAGGAGGGTCGGCAGTGTGGCGTCATCACTGTCACCAAGCACTTCGAAGAGTGGGCAAATGTCGGCATGAACATGGACAACATTCTCGAAGCCAAGATCCTGATGGAGGCGGGTGGGGGTCAAGGGAGCGCCGAGTTCCCGATCGCGAACGTCAAGTCAAGCCTGTGACCGGTCGCATGCCGAGGGCTTCACGTCCCATCCGGTGGCGCGACCGCACCTGGACCTGAACGCCCGGGGTGACTCTGGAACGGCACGAGGGCTCCGCCGTCTCGGGCGCAGCCCTCGCCGCTGTGTCGATGCCGAGTCAGTGAGACGCTCGGCTCTCCCCGCGGTTCACCAGTAGTAGTAGGGGCTCGAGGCGTCCGGCTCCGGCAGGTCGACCGACGCCACGGGCGTGGTCAGATCGTCGAGCGAGTGGACGAGCACGCCACCGTAGCTGATCGAGTACACGAAGTCCTCGATGAACAGGCCGCGACGCACGTCTGGGCTGTAGTTGCACATCCAGTACTCGTCGAGCTCGTTGTAGCAGTCCGAGTTTGCGAACACGCTGTGGTCGATGGCCCCGAGGGGCTCGAAGCCTGTCTCCGTGCTGACCCGGAACAGCTCCAGGGAGCTGGTCCCTCCGCCAGAGTAGTTGGTGTAGGGGAAAGCGAGCAGGTTGAGGGGCGCGTAGTAGTTGAACGCCTTGTGCTCGTGGTTGGCTTCGGACCAGCCATCCTGGTCGTAGCTGTGGGTGAAGGCCTGTCGGGGATTGGACGGGTCGCTCACATCGAAGATCTGCAGGAGCAGGCCCCGGTCTTGCTGGCTGTTGGGGTCGATGTCGCGACCGATCGTCAGCAGGTGGTCCTCTCCCAGGGGGTGCATGTAGTCGCTGAAGCCGGGGATGTGGAGCTCCCCGAGCAGCGTTGGGTGGGCGGCGTCCGAGAGATCGATCGCGAAGAGGGGGTCCATCTGCCGGAAGGTGACGACGTAGGCGATGTCGCCGATGAAGCGAGTCGAGTAGACCGTCTCGCCCGGGGCCAGAGCTTCGGTCGTGCCATGGATCTTGAGCGCTCCCTTGGCATTCGGCTTCATCGTGACCACGAAGTTCCTGGTCTGCCAGTCGTTGTTGAGGGTGGTCAGTTCCTGGGTCGTCGAGAGGCGGACGATGCCGTCTCGTTCGTCGAGTGAGAACTGATCGTGGATCGTGCCCGGAGCGTGGCCCGAGGCGACGTACTTCAGGTTTGCGTTTGCGATCTCGAACAGGTGCACGGCTGTCTGGCTGCCGCCCACGTCGCGCCAGCCCCACGAGTAGTCGTTCTGCGCGAGCATCAGCACGTCGTGGTTGGCGTAGATCTCGTGCGCTTGTCCGACAATCGAGACAGCCGATACGGTGGGGGTGTCCGCCGCAAGGTCGAGCGCGGCTACCCGGGTGATGCCGAACGCAGCGGCGCTGGCGTCGGGGACGTAGAACGCGGAGCAGTCCAGCTCTGCGGCGCTGACGGTTTCGCCTTTCTTGACGTAGGAACGAGGCAGCCAGTCCTCGAGCTCCGTGTCTTCGATGGCAGCCAGCACATCGCGCTCCCATCTCGCGATATCCAGATCGATCTGCGTCTGAGACCGCTGAATGCCTCGCGAATCCCAGTACTCGACGTAGGGATAGAGGCTCGGGCCCTTGAAGCCGCCCTGGATGACGCCACGTGCGAGAGAACCGTGCATTCGCGCCGAGACGTAGCTGCCCTCCGAGTAGGACTCGTGCAGCACGCTGGGTTCACTGGAGGAGACATCGATCACCGTCAACTTCAGGAAGTTGCCGCCCCAGTACTCTCCGCAGTAGTCCCACTCGCAGCCCAGGCAATCCGGGGTGTTGAGCGTGGCCTCGCCCGGCATGGGGTCATCGGCGTGGGAGTAGACCAGCGCGCGTCCCTCGTTGACGAACATCTCGACCGGGTATCCCTCGATCTCGACCTGAGCGGAGATCGAGGTGGCGTTGGCTGGCCATGAGTCGAGCACGAAGAGCTGGGTGCCATGGAGCAGGTAGATGTGCTCGCCGTCCGTCTTGACGATATCTGCTTCGTCCACTCCTTCGACCTGGGTATTGGTCTCGGAGTAGTTCTCGGGACCGGCAACGGCGGCGCCGTCGCTACCGGCATCGGCTCCCACCCCGGTGTTTGCCATCGGAGCGCCGTCGTCCAGCATGAGGATCCCGCCGCGCATCATTGCGGTCTCGTCGCGAGCCTCTCGAGCGTTGAGCCTGACCTTGGTTTCCGCGTCGGCCTGGATCCTCTGGAGTAGGTCCTCGCAGCTCTCTGCCCGGGTGAGCCGAGCCGACACCGTGCCGACCTGAAAGGGCTCGGTCCGGTCCACGCTGCCCTCGCAGCCCACCATCGACACCAGGGCCAGAGCCACACCGCCCAGCACCGCACTTCTTGACGTCTTCATCGTCTGACCTCCGAGTAAGTCCCAAGCAACTGCCATGCCAGCCTTCCCCCATCGGCGTCGGCGCGCGTCGGCGGGACTTCTCACCGATATCTGTGTCAGCGTGTGCCGTCCGTGGTGCCGATGCAAGCGCCGGATGTCAGGGGGCCGACGTCGGCCTCGCGCCGTGACCCGTTGCCGCGCAGCGCCGGGAGTGGCGCGAGCTGGCGCGTGCTTCCGCCCCGAGGGGGCGCGAGCTCGCCCGGCGTTTCCGGGGGCCTGCCCGGAGCGAGCGTGAAGTCGCCACCGGCCGGGTCAACGAGACTCCACCTCATCCGAGGTCGATCGCATCACAGGGCCAGCTGCCCGCTCCGCGGCGTCCTCGGTCGAGCTGTCTACTCGCAGCCGTCCGCCGGGCACGGTGCCGGCACGAACGTCGAATGGCCGTTCTCCATGTTGGCGTAGAGCGAAGGCCCTTCACCCTTCGGGATCTCTTCGCTGCAGTGGCTGCCGCAGGATTCCGGGAAGGTGTCGCTGTTGGCCTTCAGCTGGAACATCCTGAAGTCGGCGCGCTCGTACGCCTGGAACGAGTTGTGATAGAAGTACCCGTTCGAGTCGATCGCGTACAGATAGTCGGTGGTGTATCCGCTCGAGTGCGTGATTCGCAGGAATGTGTTGTTGACGGTGAACCACTCGCCGTTGGCCAGCATCACCATGCTTCCCTGATTGACGGTGAACCGGAACTCGTCGGGGTCCACGTCCTTTCGGTAGTGGTGCACCCCGCCGGCCTGGGTGTTGTCCTGGAACCATCCCTGGCTCGTCCCATCGAGCAGGCGTGGATCCTGCTCCTTGGCAGACTCCGGGATGTTGACCATGTCGACCATCTTGTAGTCATCCCCCGCCGCTGCGGCCAGTTCCGCCCCGCTTTGCAGGTTGGCCAGTGTCGGCTTCGCTTCGCTGTCCGCCGCCGCCTTCTCGATCCTTCCGATGTAGCCGCCGCTCATGAAACCCGCGTCGGAGATGACCGACCCGTGTGCTTCATCGAGAAAGATGTACGCGTACTTCGTGCTGGCGCCCGAACTCGGCACGAACACGAAGGCGATGTTGTTGGAGGTGAACCACTGGCCGTCGGTGTTGCCCATCTTTGCAGTGCCGTCCTCCCAAACCCTGAGATCGAAGCTGCCGATCGCGATCGAACCCGTTGTCCAGTGCGCGTCGCTGCCCGTTACCCACCGCGGGTCGCGATAGGAATTCACCGGCTCGTCGCCCATCTCCGGGGCGTGGAGATCGCACGGTGGGACCATGTCCGGAGGGAAGGCCGTCTCGGCCGAGACGACCAGGCGCAACGCGGGGCCCACGCCGTCGATGGAACGGATGAGGCGCCCGGTGATGTTGTCCGCGGTTCCCTGCGCGTCGCGCCGCGTCTTCTGCGTGTGCTGTCCGCTGCTCGTTCCGACGGGGTCAGTCCCGCCGGTATGCGAGGTCTCCCAGGAGTTGTAGGCCCATTCTTCGCCGCTGCCGATGTCTTCCAGCCGGCTCAGGTGGTTCTTGGCCGCGTACTCGAACTCGGCCTCGGTCATCATGCGATAGTTGAGGCCTGTCATCTGGCTCAGCTGGCAAGCGAACCTCTGCGCGTCATACCAGGTAATACTCGTGATGGAGGTGCCGCCGAAGCTCGAGGCATCGTCATCCATCACGGCATTCCACAGTTCCGTCGTTACCTCGTTCTTGCCGATGAGATAGCTGCTGACTGTCACCCCCGGCACGGGCTCTGCATACTGCGGGCAGTCGCCGCTCTCGCACCCGATGGTGAACGTGCCACCCGGCACGTACACCATGTCAAACGACACCCCGTTCACCTCCTCGGTGTAGTCCTCGTTCGGAGGAAGATCGGTGACGACGACGGCGCCCCCGGTCGAGCCGCCACTCGCGGCGCCGCCGCCTCCGGTCGCGGCGCCGCCGCCCCCGGTCAGGGCCCCACCGCTCGTGGTGCCACCACCACCGCTCGTGGTGCCGCCCCCACCCAGCGTGGCGCCGCCGCCACCCAGCGTCGAGCCTCCGGTCGCGGCGCCACCGCCCCCGGTCGCGGCACCGCCGGTGCCGCCGCCAACGCAGACGCCCGCTGCACAGGAGGCACCCCCGGCGCACTCGGTGGCGCAGTCGCCGCAGTTGCGAGGATCGGTCGCCACGTCGACGCAGGCTCCATCACAGTTCGTGAGGCCGGCGGTGCACGAATCCGAGCACGCGCCTTGCGAGCAAACCTGGCCCACGCAGACGGTGCCGCACTGGCCACAGCTGTTCGGGTCCGTCAGCGTGTCGACGCAGCCGCCGCCGCAGTCCGTGTATCCAGCCGCGCAGGTGCAGAGTCCGGCCGTACAGATCTCGGTGAGCCCGCAGGCAACGTTGCAGTCACCGCAGTGGGCCGCGTCGCTCTCGACGTCCGCGCATCCCGCGCCGCATTCGACCTGCCCCGTCGGGCAGCCCGGGGGCTCGTGTTCGCTGGTGGTTTCCGGAGTGGACGCCGAGCAACCGAAAGCGACGACGAGGGCCAGCGCTCCCGAGAACGGGAAGCGAGCCGCCGCGAGCAACGCTTGCGTCAATCGCCAGCTCGACATGGCGCCCGGTTGAGCCGCGGGGCTTTCATCGGAGCGAGGGGGGGCGAATACGGAGAATCCCACCAACGCAGCTGATCGGCGCCGGACATGCCTGGACTCAGGGGAACCGTGACGCATGGTGTCTTCCTTCATGTGCAGCCAAGAACCGCGACCTCTGGTGGGAGCCAACCGCTACGTCACGGTTGGGTTTCCCCGAGGGCAAACACGTCCCAAGATCGCCGGGCGAATCGACGATGAATCCTAGGGTGACCGGCGTGCGCGCCCGAAGCAACGCGCACTTTCTCGCACGGGCTTGGTGTACGGCGGTGGTGAGGTTGTGATTGTCCGCTCGCAGGAGGGCGTTTCGGCAGCCACGCCGTAACCTTCCTGGTGAAGGTGTGAGAAGACTCACCTTCCGCAGGCCGTTTCGACGAGGGACCCTGTCACTGCTGACGCCGAAGGTGGGAGGGAAGACTCGGAGGTCTCCATGAAATCGACCCCTATTTCTGGGTTCCTGGTGGCCCTGGTGGCCGTCGGAGGGGGCTGCGCGTCCGACTCGCGTGGCTCCACCGGAACGAGCGTCCCGGCCTCCGGTGGCACCACCGCGGTGGGGGGCTCTCCCGCGAGCGGCGGCTCTGGTTCGGGAGACTCCACCGGAACGGGCGGTGCTGCGGCCTCGAGTGGTACCAGCAGCTCGGGGGGACTCGCCGTCGGCGGTGGCACGGGCGGAGTGCCACCGTCCGGCGGAACGCTCTCGGGTGGCGCTGCCGGAACGGGGGGCGACGCGGTTCCGGGCGGGGCCAGCAACGCGGGGGGAGCCATGTCGAGCGGCGGCACGGGTGGTGACGCGGCCACCGGGGGCGCGGCTGGCCCCGGCGGAGCAGAACCAACCGGCGGCGCGCCAGGCGTCGAGGGGATCCGAACGCGCACGATCGATGCGAGGGGATTCACCTTCGATGCGCTGGAGGCCGGTTCTGACGGCGAGCCTGTCCTGCTGTTGCATGGTTTCCCCGACACGTCACTGGAGTGGACCCGTCTGATGCCGGTGCTGTTGGACCACGGCTACCATTGTCTGGCGCCGGACCAGCGCGGGTACAGTCCTGGCGCGCGCCCTGCCGAAGTGGACGCCTACCGGTACGAGGAGCTCGTCGCGGATGCGTTTGCATTCGGTAGCGAGCTCGGCGAGCGGTTTCACGTGGTCGGTCACGACTGGGGGGCGAACGTCGGATGGCTCATGCTCGAGGAAGACCCGGCACGAGTCGCCTCGTTTACCGCGATCTCGATCCCGCACTACCAGATCTGGGCGCGCTCGGTTTACGAGGACGAAGAGATGGCGGGCTACCTGTCCCTGCTCAATGTCTGGATGGCCGAGGGCGAGGGAGAAGCGTTCTGGACACCGAACGCGATGAGGAACATGTGGACGGCGAAACCTGCCGACCAGACCGAGGCCACCATCGCGCACATGATGGAGCCGAACGCCATGACCGCGGCGCTGAACTGGTACCGGGCGTCACGAGGCCACCAACGCGTGGTCGAGGAGTTCGACGTCTGGGAGGTGAACGTGCCCACTTTGCTCATCCACGGTAGCGAAGACCTGGGGGAACGCTCGGTGCAAGATACGGCAGCGCTGATGACGGGCCCGTATCGCGTCGTGAGACCGGACGGGGGTCACTTCATCGTCGACGAGCAACCAGAGGTCGTGGCCGAGGAAACGCTCGCGCACTTGCAGACACACCCCATCGACTGAAACGGAATGGAACCATCAGTTCCCCGTGGTGTCTGGGGAGCATGGCCCGTTGGCGCGTCCTGGGGATGATGGTTGGTGTGTGTGCGTGTGCGCGCGCGCCGGAGCCCGAACCGCTGGAGTGGACGGCGACGGTCGAGCGGAGCTGGGGCGAGACGGCGACCTTCTGTACGGCGGACCAGACGCACTGTTCGGATGCCAAGAAGGGCGCGAGCGTGCCGTTTCCGGGGCGTCTCGAGACGAAGGGTGGGCAGGCAGTGCTACGGCTGCCGTCTGGCGGTTGGGTTCAGGTTGGGGAAGCGACGGTGCTCGAGGGGCGCGCGCACGCGATCGTCGTGACCGCAGGTCACGCGACCGTCGAGCCGGGGACGAGCGATCTGGTCGTGATCGCTGGCGGGCTCGAGATGGGGCTTGGCGCGGGGACGGCCCTGTCCGTGCGCGCGCGGGACGAGGAGGAGGCAACCGTGACCCTGCACCGCGGGGCGACCGAGCTGGGTGAGACGCCGCTCTTCGCGGGACAGACCGCTCACGTCGAGCACCGCGAGGTGGACCGGCGCGCGGTCTACGCGGGGCGCGTCAGTCCGGTGATGCGGGTCCTGCCGAAGGAGCCCGACTCTGCCGAGTCGCAGCCTCGGGGGCTCGGGAGGGTGACGGCGCGCATCCCGGGAACCGAGCGTATCGTGACCGGTGTGCGCGTCAGCGCCCACCACGCAAAGACGGTGATCCGGGATGGTTTTGCGCGCACCGAGATCGAAGAGACCCTGCACAACGACACGGACCGCGTGCTCGAGGGGCGCTACGTCTTCGCGCTGCCTCCTCGGGCCAGCCTCTCGCGCCTGGCCCTGTGGGTAGGTGACGAGCTTGTCGAGGGCGAGATTGTCGAGAAGGGGCGCGCGGCTCGCATCTTCAAGGGGATCGTGGACGATACCGTGCGCCCTCGCGACCCGGCGCTGCTCGAGTGGGTGAGCGGCAGCGAGCTCAGCCTGAAGATCTTTCCCATCGAGCCCCGACAGGGACGACGCGTCGTCATCGCCTACAACGAGGCGCTGCCGCGCGCGGGTGGGACCGTGCAGTATCGGCTCCCGCTGGGGCTCGGGAACGATCGCGCCACGCCGATCGACGACTTCTCCGCAACCGTGGACGTTCGCGATCACGCCATCTCCAACCCTCGCAGCGTGGGGTACCCGGCCTCCATCGCGGCCAGCGATGAGCGGGCCACGCTGACGATGACCGCCCAGGAGTTCGTTCCGACGCGCGATTTCGTCGTGGAGTACGCAGTCCCGCCGCGCAGTGCAGCGCTCAGCGTGTTCGTGCCCGAGTGGGGCAAGAGCGAGGAGGTCGAGCTGCCCGAGGTGAGCGCTGGCGCCGGAGAGGCGAAGTACTTCGCGCTGGAGCTCACCGCCGCGCTGCCCGCGGGCGTAGCGGTGCCGGACCCGCGCGCGCTCGATCGCGTGCTGGTGGTCGATCGCTCATTCAGTCAGGGTGAGGAATCGCTGGGAGCCCAGCTGCGGATCGCGAAAGCGCTTCTGGAAGATCTGGACGAGGATGAGCGATTTGCCGTGCTGGTGTGTGATTCAGCTTGCGAGTCGTATCCGCCACAGGGACTGGACGCAGCGACGGCAGAGAACGTTGGGGCGGCTCGGACCTTCCTGGGGCACCACGCGCACCCCCAGGGCGCGTCGGACGTCGCCGAGGCACTCGTGGCCGCAGCGGCGCGGGTGGAGCGCGCGGGACAGATCGTGTATCTGGGCGATGGGCGCGCCACGGCAGGCCCGCTCACGGTGGAACGGATAGCAGAGCGGGCGCGCGGCGCGGTGCTGCGCTCGGGGGCAGATGTGCGGCTGCTCGGCACCGGACGAAACGTGGACGAAGTGCAGCTCAGCGGGCTCGCGTCCGCTCTGGGCGCCAGCTCTGAGACCGTCGCCAGTGAAGCCTCGCTCGCGGCGCGGACGGACGAGCTGGTGCTGGCGCTTCGCACGCCCGTCATCGAGCGTCCGGCGCTCACGCTGCCGCCGGCGTTCACCGAGGTGGTTCCCCAGCGCTTGCCGAACCTGCGCCTGGGGCAGACCTTCCGTGTCGTGGGCAAGATGACCGAGCTCGCTGCCGGACGGGTGACCCTCAGTGGCACGCTCGCGGGCGAGCGCTACGAGCTCGAGAACCGGGTGGACCCAGGCCAGCGCGAGGGGCAGAATCCGCTCGTCCCGCGGCTCTGGGCCGAGCGCCGCATCGCGGCGCTCCAGGCGGCGGATGACGCGGCCACCCAGCAGGAAGTCGTTGCGCTGAGCCAGCGCCACCACGTTGCCTCGCGGTTCACCTCGCTTCTGGTGCTGGAGAGCGAGCGCATGTTCCGCGAGTTCGGGGTGCAGCGCACCCAGCGACGCAGCCCCGAAGCGGACGGGAGCTCGTCGACCGGGAACCTGTGGGGCAGCGAGGTCGGGAGCGCATTCGGTTCGGGCGGACTCGGGCTCTCGGGGATCGGCGAGGGCGGCGGTGGTCGGGGCGAGGGAATTGGCCTCGGCTCGGTGGCCACGTTTGGTCGCGGCGCGGGCGGCTCCTCCTTCCCGGGGTCGGGGTTTGGCAGCGGGCGTGGTCGCCTGGGGGGCTCGCACGTCACGCGGGCACCGCGCGTGCGGATGGGAACGAGCACGGTCAGTGGCCGCCTCCCGCCGGAGGTCATCCAGCGCATCACGCGCCAGAACTTCGGCCGCTTCCGCATGTGTTACGAGCAGGGGCTCGCTCGCAACCCCGAGCTCACTGGTCGCGTCACTGCCCGCTTCGTCATCGGGCGCGACGGCAGCGTTTCGTCGGCGACCAATGGCGGTAGTGACCTGCCTGATACCGGAGTCGTCTCCTGTGTCGTCCGCGCCTTCTACGGACTCTCCTTCCCCCGGCCCGAGGGCGGCATCGTCACCGTCGTGTACCCGATCGTCTTCAGCCCTGGTGGCGCGCCTTCCCCGGTGGGCAACTGGTCCAGCCGAGGGGGGGATTCCTGGTCCAGCTACCGCCCACTCGTCCACCACCCCGGCAGCGAAGGCTGGCGCTCGGCAGGCGACAGCTCCATCACCACGGCGCGCGCGACGCTTGCCAAGAACCCGAAGAGCCGCGACGCCTGGCAGCAGCTCGTCACCACGCTGGTGCGCCACGGTCGGTTTGACGATGCCGCGGACGAGTGCCGCGAGCTCGCGCGTCTGGACCCCGACAACGCCTGGGTCCACGAGCGCCTCGCCTGGGTCGCCGGTATCCAGGGCAACGGCGCTCAGGCCGCTACCCACCTCGCGACCGCCCTCGAGCTTGCCCCCTTCGCCGCGACCACCCAGATGCGCGTTGCCCGCGCCTACGAGGCCGCCCGCGATGAGCGGCGCGCCTGTGCCCACTGGCGCGCCGCTGTTGATCTCTCACCCGACCACCCGCGCGCCGGCGCCGAAGCGGCCCGCTGTCGCGCCCGGCTCGAGGGCAAGAATTCCGCGCCCTCCTACGATGCCAAGAGCGACGAGCCCGGCTGGTTCGAGGCCCGCGTTCTCTGCACCACCCAGGGCAAGCGCTGCCCCACCATCGCCATCTTGACCCCCACCGGGCGTCTCGTCACCCCCTGGTCGCCCGAGGTCGCGCGCGCCTCACTGGCCCGGGTCGCCCTCACGAAACGCAGCTCGGGACGTTACCGCACGCTGCTCGTCGGTGGCGAATCGGGTGCGGCGGGCCAGGTCACCATCGTCGTCGACGGCCAGAGCCACCACCGCGAGTTCACGCACGATGGCAAGCTCACGACGATCGTCGCCAGTGACTGGCGGTGAGACGAGCGCCGGGCGCGCCGACGCGACGTCTCCCCTCCACGTTCCCGAGGCGTTCGCGATCGGGGAGCGTGACGGTGGCTACTTCCAGAGCGGGCCGAGCTTGAGACGGAACCGTCCTTCGGGGTGGGCCGGATCGAAGAAGCACGGGTAGCGGCCGAGGGGAGGCGGCTCGGTCGTCTTCACGGAATACTTCCCCGGCACGAGTCTGTCGGGCGCTTCGATCAGCACCTCGAGGTCCTGGAACACCTCGATTGTACGGTTGCGCTGCTGCGCCGAGCCGGTCTCTGCCACGCGCTTCTTGACCGAGACGACTCGCCCGAAGCCGAGCTGCCCGGTCTGCTTCAGTCTTGCGTCGCGGCGATCATCAGCGATGCCGTAGGCCCCCAGGGCGGCGAACACGGCTCCGACCAGGGTGCACGCGATGCCGGCGCCGAGTGGGGTGTTGGCGCTGGGAATGAAGTAGGTTGCGCCCGCGAGAAGGCAGATCGCGGCGACGACTCCATAGATCACGACTAGCGTCTGGTTCGACGGCCATTCCTGGAGGATCTGGATGCGGATGCTCGCGTCCAGGCGAATCTTCGCTGGTGGCCAGGACCTGGCACAAAGTCGAAGGCTGGCGTGCTCGTCCATGAGCCGAGTCACTTCCGCGTAGCGAGTGGCTGGTCGAGACGTCTCGACGAGCGCTTGCTGAGCCAGGCTATCCAGACCGCTAGCTTCCAGCGCATGCGCGCGGAGCACGCCTGCTTCTGCGTCGTTGCCTTCGGCGATGGGCAGGTCCTCCGCGTGCTCGCCGAGCTGGACCAGCGCCTCTTGCGGTCGCCCACGCGCGAGTGCCACGTGGGACGCGGCGATGCGGTATGCCGTGTCCATGTGCAGCTCCGTCGAGCGCGGGTTGCAGGGGGCCAGCCATGCCTCGGCGGCGTCGATGTCGCCTGCGAGTACGGCCCGATGGACGAGGCGGCGCCTGAGCAGCTGTCGGTGCCGTGCGTCCGACAGGGTCTCGAGCGCGGTCTCGAGGAAAGCGCGCTCGCTGCGACCGTCGAGCAGGGGCGCGATCATCAGGGTCAAGTGAAAGAGGCGCTCGGCGGCCGCCGCTCCACCGGAGCTCAGCTGCGCGCGCGCGCGCCGCCACTCGCCCTTGGCCTTCTCGAGGGACTCGGGCCGGAGCGTCGTGCTGCCCCGCTCCAGGTAGTGCTGAAGGCTCGGTGGCGGGACCAGGGGTTCGTGGTCCTGCCGGCGCAGCTGGGCGAGGCGTTCGGATTCGCTGACCGGTGCCGAGCGCGCCGCTGCCGCTGCGGCACGCTCCTCGGTGTCGTCTCTGCCGGCGATCTCGCTCCGCGTTCCGCAGTACGCGCACGCAACGCTCCCCCCGGACAAGGACG
Source organism: Polyangiaceae bacterium (assembly GCA_050304295.1). GTDB lineage: Bacteria > Myxococcota_A > Polyangia > Polyangiales > Polyangiaceae > JAFGBI01. Next base: position 6,642 of record JBNLDK010000074.1, on the reverse strand, counting down.
CATCGAGTGGCGCGCCGCAGTTGCCGCACGCCAGAACTCGAACGGAATGGCTGAACGCCGTCCTCATGTCTTCCCATCGTCGGGCAGGTTGCCGCGACCAGTTCGTCGGACACGCAGGCTACTGGTGTTGTCGGTGCGTTGCGAGCCCCAGCAGGATCGGCGCGGAACCGGGAATCGTGAGCTCGTCACGCCCCAGCGGCTTCCCGATGAGCTCGCATGGTCGCGGCGTTGACGCATTCTGGTGCTTGGTGCGGCGCCACACATGGCTTCCAGTAGGGGGTGCAGGCAGCGTCCACCACGACCAATCGGCGCACCTTGGCATAGCATTCCGGAGTGCAGTTGGCAGGCTGGTGTCGTCCTTCAGCCCAGGTGCCGTTCCCCCCACGCGCGACGTGCTACGCTGTGTCCGGATGACGCGGCTGGTAGCTCGTAACGTTGGCGCGATGATCGCCGTGGCCGCACTGGCCGCCGGCTGTGGGAAGACCGTTTCGGATCCCTCCGGACGCGACGGAGGCGCGACCCCAACCGAGCGGGGAGGGGCCACCAGCGGTGGCGTCGGTGTCGGCGGCCGGGCGACGGGCGCGACCGGATCGACGGGCCGAGGGGCTTCAGCAGGCAACGGTGGCAACCTCGAAGACTGCCCGCGCGCAACTCCGACCGAGGGCGATGCCTGCAACGCCCTCGGGCCCTGTGAGTACGACATCATCGACAAGGGTTGCTGTGTCGAGGTGACCACCGCCCGGTGTATCGACGCCGTCTGGGAAGTGAGCGAGCTCGACTGCGATTGCCCCGTCGATGGGACCGGCGGCGGCACGGGAAGCGCGGATGCGTGCGTCGAGAATGACGACTGCCTTGTCACCCTGAGGGCCTGCTGTGAACCGTGTGACGTGAGCACCGCCGATGACTACGTGGCGTTGAATCGTGCGGCCGTCGCCGCCTACGACGCCGCGAAGTGCTCCACCGACGCCGCTTGCCCGCCCTGTATCGCCCTCGGCACCCGGTCCATCGTGGCCACCTGCAACGCGGGTCGCTGCGAGGTCGTCGATCTCACCCACGCTCCGATGACCGCATGCAGCACGTCCCAAGATTGCATGACCGTGACGCGTGAATGCTGCGAGTGTGGCGCCGACGTGGAGTCGCTGGTCGCCATCAATCCCGAGGGGCGTACCGATCTCGAGGCGCTCGTCTGCGGGCCAGCTACCGGCTGCGACGGATGCGTGCCGACGCTCCCCTCGTGGAAAGCCCCCAGTTGCTTCGACGGTAGCTGCGGGATCTCGTACGTATACTGAGTGATCGCCAGCTGGGACGGGCTTTTCGTGGAGGGGGAGGGGGCCTGCCTGAGGCAGTGCAACCTGAGTCTGCCCGCCGCGACGGGATTCATCGCACGCCTAGACGTCCCAATTCATCCGTGGTTCGAGCCCTGCTCAGAAGCCGTCGAAGAACGCCTTGATGGATTCGGCAGCGAATCCTGGCCAGTTGTGGTTCTCGTCGTGCACGCACCAGATCACGGGATAGCCCACGTCACACCGATAGGCCGTGCAGAACTCGCTGGGCTCGACGGGGGTACCGGAGTTGGGATCGCAGCCATCGACGTCCATCACCCGCTCCATCGCCGAGAGGCCGTTCTCGTAGTCGACGGTGTCATCGGGATCGCCATGCGCTCCCCAGGCTGCCACCGGCCCGGAACACTCGCCGCGCCCGAACATGGCACCCGCAACGGGGGCGATCGCTCGCAGTACCTCCGCGCGCTGGCAACCCAGCGTGTGGCTCATGATCCCACCGTAGCTGTGTCCCGTGGAGAACACGCGGGCGCGGTCGACGCAGTAGTTGTCCTGCATGGTGGATAGCAGGGCGTCGAAGAAGACCACGTCCCGACCATCGGTGTTTGGCCATCCGGCGCCGTTGCCCGTCTCCAGACCGTCGGGATAGACGAAGATGCTCGGGGTGCCTCCCGTCTGCTCGATTCCGAAGTAGTAGCGATTGCTGCTGACCAGCTCGGCGCTGCCGCCCAGGCCGTGGAAGGCGAAGATCAGCGGGTAGGGGATCTCCGGATCGTAGCCGTCGGGGAGGGACACGATGTACGAGCGTTCCGTCCCGTCGACGTCCATCGTCTGCGCCCCCTCGGGGGGGCTGGCGTTGCCCGAGCATCCGGGGCTCGGATCAGCGACGATGTCTCCCACGGGAGTGCCCGAACCACCACTGCCACCAGCGCCCGCGCTGGAGACCGTTCCGCCGTCTTCCGCGCCGCCCGTGGCAGGGGCTCCCGCGGCTCCCGGGTCGTTTCCCCCCGATGGACCACCGCCAGACGAGTCCCCCCCCGAAGCAGGGCTGCCGGCAGCAGAGGACGCCCCCCCCGTCGCGGGCCTGCCGCCGGTGAGGGGCCCACCGCCAGAGGAGAAGCCACCTGTACCCCCGCTGGCTCCTGATCCGGTGCTCCCTCCCGTCTGACCCGAGGACCCTCCCGACGAGCCGCCCGTCTCTGCACCGCCCGACGATGTGATACCACCGCTCCCGGAACCGCCGTCCGAGGGCGAGCCCCCGGCGTTCGTGGACGCTCCCGTTCCACCCGAAGGCGTGTCCGAGCCTCCGCTGCTCGAGGACGAGCCGCCGTCCTCCTTCCCATCTCCGCAGGCGGTGCCGAGCGCCAGTACCGCGACGCCGGTCAAGATACGAATCCGAAGAGCGGCCATTCTGTCCTGAAGCATCGACGTTCCTCCGCGAGGGCCCAGTGTACCCCAGCACGCGGCTCAATGCTCGGGTGGGGTCCGAGTACATGGTCGACGACACGCCCGCGGATACTGCGCGTCATCGAGGCCCACACCACCTCGCGGGGTCCCTCGCTCTTGCTCAGCCGTTTCCGCTGCTCCCCCCGCGGAGCAGCTTCGTCCGGTGGGGAGGCCTCGCTAGGGGAACACCTCGAAGGGGCGACTGCCCGGGTGGCTCCCGCAGTGCAAGCTCGACCAGCCGCCATGGTAGCGGGCCTCGGGGTCAACGGCCTGCGCCAAGGCTTCTCCCGTCTGCTCATCGGGCACGATGGCGCTGATGCACTCCTCCTCGAAGCAAGGGTGGATCACGAATCGCACGGCACGGAATTCGGGGTGTGCGCGCAGAGCTCGCTGCAGCAGCACGCGGGCCTCCTGGTGCGAGATGCTCCAGGGCTCCCGATTGACAGGGTCGCGGTCGGTCAGGGCGAGCACCGGGGCGACGGTCTGGGGGCAAGCGTCGTCCCACGCGAGGCGCTGCTCGAGCAGCGCGCTCTCCTCGCTGTCCGTCACCAGATGCACGGAGCTGCTGCCCCCCGCGGTGTTGAAGAGCAGGCCCTGGCCGCGCGCCGAGAACGCCAGCCACAGGTCGTTGGAGCCGGCCTCCCACACGCTGACCGCCGTGTCCTTCTCGCGGCAGCAGGCACAGTCGAGCTCGGGTCCCAGCTCGGGCAAGTGGGCGACGGGCAGGAAGCCCTCGGGCGACCAGCGCAACAGCTGGCGACCCGACAGGGCCCAGAGGCGATGATCGTCGCTGGTGACGACTCGGAACGGTTCGGGCAGCGTGGGCTCGGGAACCCACTCTCCTCCTGCGAGTCGATACAGCCGCGACGCCTGGGTCGAGGCTCCCTGCTCCAGCAAGAGCAGCTCTTCGCCTTCCGCAAACAGCTCCCACTGGTCGGGGCTAGACTCGGGATTGCGCGTGGAAGGAAGCGGCAGACGCTCGGTTGTCCAGCGCCCCCGCACGCGGGACGTGGCCCGAAAGATCCCTGCCTCAGGACCCGTCACGTCCTCCCACCTCGCGTCCGGTCGGCAGCCAAACCCCAGAACCTGCGCCGTCGTTCCGCGGACGAACCAGGGGAACGTTCCCGGGCAGAACGGCAGGGTCCAGTCCTCGAACGCGGGCGGCGCCAGCCACGAGACCCGCACTGGGGACGTGAACGAGACGAAGTCCGATACATTGCCGGCGATCAGCACCCCCCGCTGCCAGGGCACCAGCTCGCTCACCAGGCGGCCATGCTCATGGACGAGGCGCCAGTTGCCCGACGGCGCCGCTCCGGGAGCCTTGCTCGACGCAACCCACTGGTAGACCCACGCGATGCTCGGGCCAGCGTCCGACCTCTGCGAGACAGCCAACCAGGCATCGCGAGGCCAAGTACCCCCGGCTTCGACAAAGGACATGCCTGCGTTGTCCTGCTGCAGGTAGCTGTCGAGCCCCTCGACCGATACCACCTCCCCTCGACGGATGAGGTACGGGGTTCTGCCCACCCAGCTGCCCACGAACAGCAGGGCAGCCTCCCCGAGCGGGTGCATATCGAGCCAGGTGTCCGTCCCCGTGACGTAGCGCAGACGCATCCCCGCCAGGTCGCGGTCTGGGGTGTCCTGCGGCAACGGCGCCCAGGGGCAGTCCCGGAGTGTCACGATGGGCGAAGGTGCGACGCTCGACCCAGAGCTGGAGGGCGTAGACTCCGACGCAGAACCAGACGGAGCGGCGGGTCCCTGCGAAGCGGTAGAGCGCGGAGCGTTCTCCGTAGCGGGAGCGGTCGCTGGCGCTGGCGGCTCCGGACCGGCCGCTCTTGTGCACGCCACCAGACATGCTGCTGGCCCAGCAGCACGGGCGACTCGCTGGACGCCCCACCGACGGGTTCGCGCGAGCAGTCGCCAGACCGCCGCGACAGACTGTTGCGTCCCGCCATCTCGAATCTCCACCGCCTGCTCACCGTCGCGCACCCAGCACGTGTGGTCAAGCGTCGACGAGTTAGACTCCGCGAGCCACGACCGGTTCACGCGACGATGGCTGGGTGGCATGGAGGGGACCAGGAGTCGTCCTGGCCACCAGCCCCGAGCCTGGGGACTATGTGCGCGTCGAGGAGGGAGGGAAGTCGCTGCCGAGACTCAGCAGGGCACGGGAACGGTCATGGACGAGGCGGTCGGGGGGCTCGATCCCGTGCTCTCTGAGACGCCCGATGCCCCACTCCACCGCCTCGCTGAGGCTCAACGTGACGACGTGCCCGTTCGGCGGGGGGCGCATCCACAACACCGTGGCCAGCCCCGCGCGGATCAACTGACTGCGAGCAACGAATGCAGTTCCGACATTCACACGCTCGAACAAGTGGTGATGCTGTGCCAGCCAGTCGGAGTACATCTTGCGTTGCACAACCGTCATCCGAGGAGCTCGGCTCAAGTCGACGACCGCCACTGTCTTGCTCCCTCGGCGATCCACCTCGATGATGTGTTTGGCAATCTCGTTGAGGTGGACAACGAGCTCTCGATCGGTCGTGTGATGGCGAATCTGGCGGATGATGATGGGCGAGAACTCGAGATACAACCCAGTAGTCCGCATCGTTCCATGATGCGTGCGGTCCGGACCCAAGGCAACTCAATGCGGAGCGCTAGGCGCCCAGTGACCAACTGACGCAGGGTGTCATCCGGCCCCCCCGGGATTCGTGACCGACACACGTCCCACCTGAGCTACGCCCCACCACCTGGATGTCCCGACATCCGTGAAGCATCGCCGCCAAGGTGGCCGCCGCCGGCCATGCCACCCTTCGCCACCCCTTCGCGCTGCGCCCAGCAGGCGAAATCCGCTACCGAGACGCCAGGCATGCGCCCTGCATGCCTGGCCCCCATGTTCGCTCCGTCCCCGGCACCCATCCAGGGCAAGCCGCTCGGTATCGCCACCGCGCACACCTGCACGCTCGTCGGTCTCGACGCGCACCCCATTCGTGTGGAGGTGTGTTCCACGCGCGGTCCCGCCTTTTTCCAGATGGTAGGCCTCGCGGGCTCCACCGTGAGAGAGGCCAGGGTCAGGGTGGCCAGCTCGCTGGCCCGTCTCGGTATCCTCCTGGACGAGCACGCCATCACCGTCAACCTGGCGCCGGCGGAGCTGCGGAAGAACGGCGGCTCCCTCGATCTGGCGATTGCACTGGCGGTGCTGGGCGCCATTGGCCGTCTGGACTCGAGCGCGCTGGTGGGCACGGTGCTGATCGGCGAGCTATCGCTCGATGGGCGCCTCCAGCCGACCCGCGGAGTCCTGCCCCAGCTCGAAGGAGCGCGGCTGCGGGGATTCCAGCGTGCCATCGTGCCACGTGGCGTGGCGGCGGAGGCCGGGCTCGCACCGGCGATGGAGGTGTTTGCGGCGGACGATCTCGAGGCGGTGGTGCGACACTGCGAGGGGAGGGACGCGCTCGCGCAAGTGCCAGTGACCCGGTTCCACCCCGCGCTCGGGACCGGCGGGATCGACCTGTCCGCCGTGCGAGGCCAGGGGGGGCCCAGGCGGGCGGTCGAGATCGCGGCGGCGGGGAACCACAACCTGCTCATGGTCGGCCCCCCCGGCGGGGGCAAGACGCTGCTCGCCCGCACACTGCCCACGATATTGCCCCCGCTCACCTTCGACGAGGCGATCGAGGCGACGGCCATCCACTCCGTTGCGGGGCTCGTCGACCCGGACGTGGGGATCGTCGCCACACGCCCATTTCGGGCCCCGCACCATTCCGTGTCGGACGCCGGACTCATCGGTGGCGGCGACGTGCCGCGCCCCGGGGAGGCGAGCCTCGCGCACCACGGCGTGCTCTTTCTGGACGAGCTGGCGGAGTTTCGCCGCAGCACGCTCGAGGCGCTGCGCCAGCCGCTGGAGGACGGCCGCGTGTGCATCGCCCGC
>JBNLDK010000073.1:0-8663 GCA_050304295.1 Polyangiaceae bacterium | reverse complement strand
CGATGCCGAAGCTCCCTCTCTCGCCAGTGGCACTCCATCGGCTGGGTCGGATGGTGGGTGCGATTGGCGTGGCTCTCGCCGCCGTGGGTTGTCCGAGTCGTCCACTCAGCGGGGGCGACCCGCTCCATGGCGGGCCAGCTCGTGCCAGTGCCAGCGCGGCACCAGCCGCCGCCGAGTCCGCGCCTGCTGAGCCGGCGGGGTCGGGGGCGCCCGCCACCCCGCCGGCGCCATCGTCTCGCGCCACCGCACCCGACCCGCTCTGCGAGGCGTTCTGTGCGCGCTCGGGATGCGGCACAGCCTTCCAAGAGTGCATGAGCGACTGTCAGCGCTGAACGAGCGGAAGTCCGACGGCCGCGCTTCGAGCTGGTACCATCCCGGGAGGGCCTTCGCTCAGCCTCCCCGGCCTCCGCCCCCAGGTCAAATCATCCGACCACCTCTCGGGAGGATCTCATCGTCAACAAGCGAGCCTCGGGACGGCCGCAGGACCTAGAACACCGGTCAGTTTGCCGGACGTGGAGAACACCTGTCTCTGGGCGCCCAGTAGGGGCGAGGCACCCGAAGACAGGTGCTTCCCGCTGGCGCTGTTGCCCTGTTGGTGTTCTAGGTCGTTGATTTGGAACAACAAGCAACCTGTTTGTTGTTCTAGCGGATGTCGAAGCCCTGGAAGCACTCGATCGAGTCCGCTGACCCCCTTCCATCCGGCGGCCCCCCCGGCGTCCCAGCTCAGAAGCACCGGTCGCGTATCGTTGCCGCCGCACGTCGATCACCTTGCCGGCGGCGAAGGTGATGGTGAGGCGATCTCCCATGAAGCAGTCGTCGTTGTGCGCGAATTCGTAGATCCAGCTCGCTCAAATCATCCGACCACACCACAGTGGCCCGAGATCGCATCACCTCTACGTTATGTTAACTGCCGGCCGGTGGCTCCGAAGGGTTTGGATGCCCTTGCCTCGATGGCTCCGAGTTGTACGGGCGAGACCAGTCCCGATTCCGCTACTGGCGCCCGCGACAGCTGGGGGCGCGGATGGCTCGACCCGATGCCGTGTCTCTCGCCCGCGGCTATCCGGCGCGCGCCTCCGCACCCCCCAGCGTCAGGGGTTGGCTGCAGCCCGCACTGCACGACGCCGCGACGCGCCCCGGGTGGAAGCCGGCTGCGCAATCCGTCAACGCCGGCTGCAACTCACGTGGGAGTGATGCACCGAACGTACGACGTCAGAAACGCTGGTGCTTCCCACGATTCCCCGTCGTGATGACCTCTCGCGAACCCATAACTACCCGCACTTCTTGCGCCGTACACCCACCGATTCGGCAGTGTGTCGAAGATCCAACCACTGCCCGAGATCACGCCGGTTCCCGGACAGAACCTGTAGCTGAATCCGTTGGTTCCGCCCTCGATCTCCGTAGCCTCGGACCTGTTGTGGGTGGAGAAGGTCGCGTCCAGGTTTTCGACGCAGAGCGCGACTCCCGTGAATGACTTCGCTGGCCATGCGGCATTGTGAAAGACCGTCTTCCACGTCTTCTCCCCGGTCACGTAGGTGGGAAAGGACTGAACGGCGGTGAAGTCGGTGCTGCTGCTGTATGAGTAGAAGCCACCCGCTGCAGCCCGGCCGCGGCCGGAGCACTCCGGCTCCGCAGTCCCGTTGTATCCGGGGCTCACACTGACCGGACTGGAGCTGATCCCCCAGCTGGTGACGTTGCTGTCCCCGGAAGCGCACACCGCAAAGGCATACACGGACTTGGTGCCGCTGCCTACATTGCGGGCATAGACCCACCATCCGTTGCCCGATGGCATGCTGTTGAGAACGAACACGTCGGAGCTGTTCGCGTCAAAACCACCCCCGACCAGGGTCTCGCCGGACTGGCACGCGACGTAGGCACTACCGTCCTTGGTCGGGGTGACCGAGTCGTATTGGTGGCGGGGGGTGATGGTGATGGCCGCGTGCGCTTGACTGGCCACCACGAGCAAGGTGAGCGCGGAAGCCGCGCCTGCAATGGTCCGAATCATGTTGAACTTCTTCCCTTCCTTGTTTCAACGCTGATGTCGCATCAGCGAGAGTCGAACACGACGAGAGAGGAACGCGCGCCCAGCTGCCTCAAGCCCCATCGCTGCTGCCAGGCGCTCGCACTTTCCAAGCGCGGACATGCCGACCCCAGCACTCTTGTGAGCCAGTGATCCTTCCTCACGTGGGGAAATCGCTTGCCAGCGCCGAGTCTGACTGGACCGACTGGCGTTGCCCTCGCGCCGATCTGCTCCCAACAGAACAAAAAATGGCATGCGCTAGCCTCCTCGCGGCCGAAGTTATAGTGTGTCGGACACGCACGCAAGAGCATTGCCTTCCGGTAGGAGCGCGCGCGGAGGCTGGATTGGACGGGTGCTCGTCCAGAGGTCACAAGTTCTGGGTGAATGCGGCCGGCGCACGGCGCACCGTCAGACGAACATGGGTGGTTTCATTTGGCCGAGCCCGTCCGGCGACGCGCTCACACTGGTGCCCCCTTGGTAGTGGATAGTGGGATTGTCCAATGGTCGTGACGAACCGCGACTGGCAGTCGGGGCGTTGTTTGTGTCCAGTATTGTGGACAATTTGGAAAATCGCTCCGGCACTCCTACTCGGCCTGCTCTAGAGGTCCGACCGCATGACCCCTTCCTGGAGCTTGGCGAGAACTCGTGTCTCGGGTTCCGAGTTGCCCGCCCGCGCGTTTGGCGGTGGAATACGCTGGCTTACTCCTCGAAGGCGAGCCCGAGCCCGCCCCCGCGGCGCTACTACAGCAGCGCCCGCAGGCCGCGCCGGATGACGTCAGTCTCGCTCACGCCGAGCTCGACCGAGAGTCCCTTGAGGAGCCGGAGATCAGCCTCCGTGAATCGGAATGACTTCAGGTGGGAGGGGAGCTGGCGACTCGGTCCGACCTCGGGCAGCCAGCGATAGTGCTTCTCCCCATCGATCCCGCGAAAGGGAGGGGGAACGAGGTTGCGGCGCAGCCGCCGCACCCCCTGTGCCAGATCTTCGGGCAGTGCCTTCGGAGCGGCGGCGAGCGCTCGGCGGAGCGCTCGTGAACGGCGCGCTGGCGGCCCGAGAGTCGGCTGGCAGGGGGCGCTCGTTGACGCGCTTGGGCTTGCTGAGGGGCCACGAACCCGCGGTGAGGCAGCGTGCCGTGCGGACGTTCTTGGGGAAGCGGATCACTCGCGTCCGCGAGCCGTTCGGGAAGTCGTCGACCCGGATGCTCAGCTTCTCCGGCAGGCGGACGTAGTCGAGGGGCTGGAAGCGGTTGTGGCGGAGCATGTGGCAGGTGAAGTGGGCGCCCCCGGCGGCGGCGAGCTGTTGGAGAAACTCGACCCGCTCCGAGAAGCCGAAGGCCGGGTGCGCGTAGGCCGGGTTGTCGGGGAGGACGTGGATCGCCGGCAGTCGGTTCCCAGCACGACCTGCGAGGGGTCGATGGACAACCCGGTGGGGCTGGTGCACGTCAAGGATCTGCTGCGCCACATCGGCAAGAAACCGATCGATCTCCGATCGATTGCGCGCCCCCTGCGGCGTGTGCCAGAGACGATGCCGGCGCGCAGTCTGCTACACGAGATGCAGAAGGCCGGCCCCCACATGGTGGCCGTGGTCGACGAGCATGGAACAACCGTGGGTCTGGCAACGCTCGAGACCCTGCTCGAGCAGATCGTTGGCCCGGTCGAGGACGAATTCGATGAGGAGCTGCCCGAGCTCGAGGTCGCGGGGGAGAGCGAGTACCGAGTGCGGGGCTCGATCTCGATGAGGCGCCTGAGCGTCGAGCTCGAGCTGGACCTGTCCGGCAGCTCGGCTAGCACGCTTTCCGGGCACGTCGTGGCGCACCTGGGCCGGTTCCCAGTCGTCGGCGACGTGTGCGAATTCGACGGCATGTCGGTCGAAGTGGTTCAAGTCGACAAGGGCCGCGCCACCCAGCTGCTGGTTCGGACCCTCGACGAGCCCACCCCGCCCGACGGTGACGGCAAGCTCCGCACCGAGGAATAGCAGCTCTTCCGCGAGCGCTACGCAGCCGAGCTGCTCCCGCCGGCTCAGCCGCCCAACCTGTCGAGCATCAGCGTGGCCAGCCCCAGGAAGCTGAAGAACCCGACGATATCGGTGACCGTGGTCAGAATGATCGACGACGCAGTCGCGGGATCCCGGCCGAGCGCGGTCAACAAGAGCGGGACGGCTGCCCCAGCCACGGCGGCGAGCATCATCGACAGGACCATCGAGGCACCAATGACGCCAGCAAGCACGGAGTTCTGGCTCCAGAGGAACACGCCGAGCGCGGTGACGACCCCGACCGCCATGCCAGAACTCGCGCCCACCGTCACCTCCTTGCGAACGACTCGCCACCAGTGCGACGTTCGAATCTCACGCAGCGCCAGTCCACGACTCGTCACGGCGAGGGCTTGCGCCCCGGTGTTCCCGGACTGCCCGGCAACTACGGGCAGCAGCACGGCGAGGGCGGTCACCTGGGCGATGGTAGCGTCGAACATGCCGACAACGGCCGACGCGAGGAACGCCGTGGCGAGGTTGATCTGAAGCCACGGGAGTCGACTCCGAATGGCGGTCCAGGGCGTCGACAGCGCACGCTCTTCCTTGCTGGCGCCGACCATCGCCTGGGCATCAGCGGCGCCCTCCTCGTGCGCAACGCTCAGGAGCGCGTCGGGACGAATGACTCCCAGCAGGAGGCCTTCGTAGTCAACCACCGGCACACTAGCCAGTCGGTGCGTCTCGACGAGCTCGAGCAGATCGTCGCGCGGCGTCATCGGCAGCACGCGGACGGGCTCCCGGACGTCGAGGGAGTGCAGCGCGGCCTCGGGCGATGCGGCCGCAACGATCTGAAGCGGGATCAGCCCCTCGAGCCGTCCTTCGTCGTCGACGATCACGAGGTCCGCAACCCGGCGCCCACTGAATCGCCGGAGCTTCGCCAGGGCTGCTTCCGCGGTTTCGGCGCGTCGACACCGCAGCACCACGCGATCCATGACACTTCCGGCGGTCCCGCTTGGATAGGCGAGGATATCCTCGACCTCGTCGACCACTGAACGCGGCAGCACCTCGGTCCAACGGCTGCGTTGGGCGGCTTCGAGGTGCGCGATGAGCGCCGCACACCGGGTCCGGTCGAGCGCGAGCAGCGCTTGCTTCCCGGCCTCGTCCGAGGCGCCGCAAAGCGCGCGTGCCGCATCGTCAGGATCCATCCGCGCGAGCAGCGCAGAGCTCGCGGTAGCCGGAAGCGCAAACACCACCGAAGGAACGTCATCCTCGGTGATCCCACGAAGGGCGACGGCCGCATCGGCGGGATGTCGCGACGCGAACGTTGCCACGAGGGTCTCGGCCAACGTCGGAGTCATGGTGCATCCCTCCGGCCGGGCGTGAGCACGGCTTGCCCCACCCATGCCACAAAGCCGCCGACCCCCAGCGCGTAGAAGCTGCCTAGTGCCGCCGCCGTACTGGCAGCGGGCGGTCGCGCAGTGCTCGTGCCGAGCTCGGCCTCGATCCGACGCACCACCTCGTGGTGCACCACGCCCAGCAACCTCCCGTCTGGTGCGACGACGGGCAGCTGATGAACCTTGCGCCACCCCGGGTGACCAGCGAGTGCTTCGAGTGAGGCGCGCGAGGGAATCGACTCGATGCCCGTCTTCATCACCGTTCGCACTGGAGCCGCGCCCGCAAAGGCCAGTTCCGCCACGGTGGACACGCCCTCGAGTATCCCGTCTCGGGAGACAGCGTAGACGAAGGACCTCGCCTCGGGAAACGAGGCACGGAGCAGCTCGACGGCTTCGCTGGCCATCACGTCAACCGCCACCGCGGGGACGATCGGTTCCATCACCGACCCAGCCGTGCCCGGGGGCTGTGCCAGCAACCGCCGAACCGGTGCCGAAGCGTCGCCTCGCATTGCATCAACGAGCAGATTTCGCGCCCCTTCGTTCACCTTGCCGAGGACGCTGGCGGCAGCCGATGATCGCATCGCCTCGAGGACCCGTACCGCGTCCTCGGTCGGGAGAGCCGCCACGCCCGCGGCCGCGACTTGGGGGACCATGCGTGACGCGACGGACCCCGAGATCTCGGGACGCCATTTCGCGAGCAATCCAGCGACGTCGCTGATCGCTGCTCGCTCCAAGATGCGCGCGACATCCTCCGGGTGCCGCGCGGCAAACGCTTCGGCCATCCTGACCTGAGCCTCCTCAGTCACGACGGGTAATCCTCAAGCTGGCCGTCTGCGCGAACGTACTCCCCGGAACGGCCGCTTGCCCCTCGGTCGTATCGAGAACCACAGTCGTGGCCGTCACCCGAACGAGCTGTCCTTCCACCTCTCCGACCCGGACCGTCTGGCCCACGTGATAAAGCTCACGCGCGTAGTGCGTCCCGAGGATGTTCGCGACGGTGACCTTTCCACCGAGCCCGAATGCCAGCGCACCGGCCCCCAACAGGGCGGTCAGCACGATCGCCAGCAGAGTAGTGACGAATCCCATGTCGATACCGAGCTGCTGCACCGCGACGAGCACCGAGACGCCGATGATCGCGAGCCGCGCGAAGCCACCGAGGCGCTCAGGATCGACGATGTTGCTCGAGGGCAACGCCTTCGCCAACGCTACTCGAGCCAGCGAACCAAACACGACGCCGGCGAGCCCGATGAGAATCGCCGCGAACACCCGAGGCAGGTAGGTGGCGACAGCACCGAGCCAGGAGCTCACGGTTGCGAGGCCCACGATCTCGGTCGCGGCCATCAGGGCGACGAGCAGGACCACCCAGAATGTGGCTCTAGCAAAGATGCGATCCGTTCGGTGCCGGGCGACGACATTCGCCAGGTCGTCCTCGCCCTGCCTCGCTGCGCTCAGCGTCCAGCTCCGCACCACGCGGCCGACGAGGAAGCGGGCCGCCAAAGCGAGCAACCACCCGACGAGCACAATCGCCATGGCGATCAGCAGTTGCCTGGACACTCCAGTTAGGTCTTCTGCCCCATCGATCCAAGATTGTAGTGCCTGCATGGCAGCCTCCTACAGTGCTAACCAGTTGCGTTGATTGACTTGTCCGTCGTTGCCCCTCCCTGGGTGAGGGGCAACGACTCCCGATAATGCCGCCAGCGTCAACTGGGCGCTTTTACTCATTGGCGATCATCGCAAGCGATGTTCGCTGTAGGTTGGCGTTGCCGCCGAAGTCTCTCGTAAGGCGCAACAGGGTCAACGTCACGCCCCTCCCGGACGCACACCCGGCCCACTCGTTCCCGAGCGGGAATCAGTGGTGCTGGAGCGAGGCAGAGCGAGACGACTACGTTGGGACCGAAGCGCTTTGCGCCCTGCGGCGGAGCAAACCGATGGCGCTCTCGAGACAGCGACCTTGCGACTCACGCAGTCACCGCGCCCTGAGACCCGATGAGCGATCGCGCTCGGTCATGGGCTCGTCGGGCCACCTCGCCGATAGTGAAGTCGTAGGCGACGTCCCGCCCCTCGACCGCAAGCCGGAACTCGAGGTCGGGGTCGCGGATCCAAGGCAGCTCCGTAGGCAACACATCCCCGGTCACTGCAGCCGTGGTACACGACGATCGCCCGGATCGCGGTGTCACGACATGCGCGGCTCGTTACGGTTTGGGTCCGAGCGTGCTCCCGATGCGCAGCCCGCCGGCGAAGTAGGTTCCCGTGTCGGAGGCTGGCAGGACGTCGTAGGTGTGCTCGTGGTGGTACGGGACCTGCACCACGGAGGCGACGCGGTCGCCGTCCAGTTGGTCCCCTGGTGCGAGATCACCGAGGCTGCGACCGTCCGCGGTCGGGTGCCCCGGGCTGATCTCCAGGACCACGCCACTCTCGGTCTCGAGGCGCACGACCCGATGGTGTTGGACCGCTGTCCGCGTCGCACGCAACACGGGAACCACAACGATCGCCTGCTCGTGAACGCTGTAGACCAGGTCACCTGCTTGCAGAGACGCGATCGGGCGATCTCCGTTGGGGGTGGCAATCGGGGTGTCCGGCGAGTTGCAGATCCCTTCGAAGTCGTCGCAAAGGAGCGTCAGCGCGTCGGGGTCGGGGCTCATGCACCGCGCTCCGGGGACGGGACTGTCCACGCAGACTTCGGCGGCGCAGGTGCAGTCCAGCGGGTCGGTGCCGCAGGGGTCGCGCACACACTCGTAGGCGACGATGACCGTCGGCCCCGCCGTCCTCTGGTGCGTCACGCAGATCTCGCCTGGATAGCCCAGCACTGGATCGATGCACTCGAGTCCCTCGTCACCGCACGCACGGCTCGTGCAGCTCGCCGCACAGGCCGGATCGGTACCGGCCTGGATACAGTGCCCGCAGTCGGGAGGTCCGCAGCACTCCTCGTCGGTACCGCAGACGATGTCGCCGCAGGTGTTCGGGGCGCCACCTGCGCCCGCAGTGGCGCCACCGCTGGCGCTGGCGCCGCCCGTGGTTCCGCCTCCGGTTACGGGGGTTGTGCCCCCGGTAGCGCTGGCGCCGCCCTGTGCGCCAGTGCCGTCCTGCAGGTGGACGTCATCGGAGTCGCTCGAGCACCCGATTCCGAGGGCCAATGTCAATGCCGCCGTGAGACCTACCTTCGCCGTCATGGTGCCTCTGTTGCCGGGCCGCCTGGATCAGTGCACGCCCCCTCCCGATTCCGGAGTGTAGCCCCGATCCCCGAATCGGACGACCTCCAACGGCCTGAGACCGCTGGACCCCCCAGGTT
>JBNLDK010000072.1:0-15252 GCA_050304295.1 Polyangiaceae bacterium | reverse complement strand
TCGGGGAAGGAGTGCGTGCCGATGATGCTCACCCTGGGCACGATGCTGAACCGGGTTCGAGAGCTCTCCGATCCGAGCGAGCACGTTACGTTCTTCATGCCGACGACGCACGGACCCTGCCGGTTCGGAGTCTATCACTCCTTGCACAAGCTAACGCTGGAGCGGCTGGGTCTGGCCGAGCGGGTGGACATCGTCTCGCCCGACGAGACGAACTACTTCGACGAGATGAGCGCGGACTTCTCCGCGAAGCTCTGGGTTGGCTTTGCTGCCCACGATCTGCTGCAGGCAATGCTCTACGATGTGCGTCCCGCGGAGCGCCGCGCGGGCCAGGCGGACCGACTGTTCCAGGCCTATCGCCGCGAGTTGCTCGACCGGATGGAGCGACCGTCGAAGGGAACGCTGTGGGGAGCGCTGGGCCAGCTCGCGGGAGGGATGTGGGGGGCGCGAGATCTGGTCCGCCGCGCCGCTATCGACTTCGCTGCCGTGAAGGATCCGGGCCGCGACGTGGCGACGGTGGCGCTGGTCGGCGAAATCTACGTTCGACTGGATCCCTTCGCCAACGACTTCGTCGTCGACAAGCTGGAACAGCGGGGTCTTCGGGTGCGCTTCGCGCCCTTCATCGAGTGGCTGGAGTATACGACGCTGCTTGGTGAACGGCGCGTGGCGGCGGGCCAACCGCTCGCCGGGGACCACCCCATCGAGACCAGCTTGAAGGGACTGATCCAGCGCGTGTCCCTCCAAGTTCTGTGGGACATCTGTGCCGACGCGTTGGGGTGGGGGGCCCGGCCTCGTGTGGAAGCAGTGCTCGAAGCGGCCGAGCCGTACGTGCACCCCAAGCTCGAGGGCGAGGCGGTGCTCACCCTGGGTGGGCCTCTGCACGAGTTCCGCGAAGGAGTGGTGCAGGGCGTGGTCATCGTGGGGCCGCACGAGTGCATGCCGTGCAAGATTGCCGAGGCCCAGTACGGCAAGATCGCCGAAACCACGCGACTGCCGTATCTGTCGATCCCGCTCAATGGTGATCCGCTCGATCCCGAGTTGCTCGACCGTTTCGCCTTCGACGTGCACGAGTTGCACCGCGGGGTGCCAAGACGTACCCGACTTCCGGTCGTCCGGGGGACGACACCCGCCACTCGCGATGCCGGCCTTCGTGGTGACGAAGCGGGCCGACGCTCACTGCGATCCGATGCCGGTGGAGAGTAGGTGGCGCTTTCGCCCGGGCCGGATTCGGTGATTGAGGAGGAATCCGGCCAACTGGGTCGTCGTCGGTGCTTCGTCGCGGATTTCGTGCGTTCTCTGGTCGAACCGCGGTAGATTTCGCGAGTGGAACGACCCCAAACGGAGAGTGGGCGACCCGGGAGTGAGCATCGCCTCGGCCGCTACGAGCTCGTCGAACCCATTGCGGCGACGGCGTTGGGGGGGCTTTTTCGGGGGCGCATCGCGGTCGGGTCCGACCGGGGACAGGACGTGCTCGTGCGTCGCATCCAGAAGGCGCTGCTCGACGACACGACCCTGCACGCAATCCGGGAGTCGGCAACGGAGGTCCGGGATGTCCGTCACCCGAGCGTGACGGGGATCATCGAGGTTCGCCTCGGCACGAGCCTGATCATCGCCACCGAGTACGCCGAAGGTGTGCCGCTGTCCTCCGTGATGCGAGCCGCGCAGAGGCGCGGCCGGCCGCTCGCGCCGGCGGTGGCAGTACGGATCATCTTGGAGCTATTGCGCATGATGCTCGACGCCGCCAGTGCTCTTGAGGCAGCGGGCCGCGCCCGGCCCCTGTTCGGTGTCTGTCCCGACGCTGTGCTGGTGGGCGAGGGGGGCACCATCGTGGCCGCGGATCTGGGGCTCCTGACGCTCGCTCGTCCGCCGAGGAATCCGCTCCTGATGGCCTATCGCGCACCAGAACAGCTGGGTGCCTTGCTCGAGGCCGACAGGCGGTCCGAGCTCTTCAGCGTGGGCGCGATCTGGTGGGAGCTACTGGCCAACCGGAGTCTGTTCGGAGGAGGAGATCAGGCCGCGGTGTGGCAGCGGGTTCGGCAGGGCAGCATTCCCCCGCCGGGGGCGCCGTCCGACGTCGAGGCCTTGGTCATGACCCTCCTCGAGCGCAATCCCCAAGCTCGGCTAGGGGACCCCGAGGAGGTGCTCGGCCTCGTCCAGGAGCTGGGTCCACGGCACATCGCTGGATCGGTGCGCACCTCGGAGGTGCTCGCAGAGCTCTCGAGCCTGGTCGAGCGCGGCGACTTCCCCAGCATCGAGCCGCCACCGGACTTGGAGCCACGCTCCGTCCGACCCCCGCGCCAGGCGGCGACTTCTCCGCGCGTCGAGGCTCCTGGCCCACCTGATGGGGTCAAGTTGAGTTCCGAAGTGGGCGCCCCGGCGGTCGAGGACGTGGAGCGCGCACCGCAGGAGGGGGCGAGTCTCCAGCACTCTTTTGCGGCTTCTCCGCTGCCCAACGATCTTCCCGACGAGGACGACTGGGGAACCATCGAGGAGCTTCCCTCTCAAGATTTGACCACTCTGCGACCGAGCGAAGCCGCCCAGCCGGCATCGCCACCGGTAGCATTGCGGGAGGCCGATGCCGGGATGGGGTCGGGGACTGCCCAGACGCTCGTTGCCACCGAGCAGCCAGTCGTCGTGACCTCGCAGGCGGGCAACGACGCTCCCGCAGGAGCGAGTCAGGCGCGTGGATTGCGCGAAGTGGCAGCGACTGGCGCTGGAGACAGCGTTGCCACACTGGAGCCCGCCTCAGCGGTGCCAGGCGATGCTTCGGAGTCGAGCGGCGGGATGGCGCTGGACGACGCGGACGGGGCAGGCGGGCAACCGGACGTCCCAGAGCCTCGGCTGGCGCCGGTGATCTCGGACGCGCCGGAGCGCGAGCTCTCGACCAGCGAGCGACCCACGCGAGAGATCGATCCCAGTGAGCTCGCGGCGGTGGTGGCGGGGGCGGCAGCGGGTACGTCGAACGGGCCGGACTCCGGCACCGAGGCGGCGGAATCCTTGCCCACCTTCACGGTCAAGAAGGAGCGTCCCGTGGAGGAGATGCTCAGCGAGGTCCTGCGTGATGCGGCGATCCTTTCCGGGGCCGCAGCGGTCACGAATACCACTTCGACGGTGCCTGCGCCGCCGCGAGCGTCTCCGCCCACCGATTCGAATCCGCCTGGCGATCCCCCGCCGCCCGTGGACACCGAGAAGTCTACCGAATCCCCAGCTCCCCCCGATCCCCCGGTCCAGCTGCGCTCGCCCATGGCGTCCGACTCCGAGGAGCTGAGCCGGGTCAGCGCGATCGAGAACATGGCGGCGGAGGTCCGTCAGGAGCGGCAAGTGCCCACTCCACGGGATGCGGAGCCGGCGACCGGGACGCCGACGTCGGAGCCGCATCCCTGGCTGGGGCGACTCCTGGTTGGTGGTGGTTTCGTTGTCAGTTTCGTGGCCGCGTTCTTCGGGCTTCGGGCCGTGTTGCTGGCGTCGGGGTCGGGCGAATCTGTCTCTGCAAGCGACGGACGGGACGCCATCGCCTCGGCGACTCCCGTGGTCTCTGCACGCCCCGTCATTTCCGCAAGGCCCACCACTTCCCTCGACGCGGTTTCCTCGGCCACACCCAGCGCCAGCGCAGCCGAGTCGCCAGCACCAACCGAGTCTCGGCGCGCCGCGGTCTCGTCTTCCAGGGCGGCGGTCGTGGCATCGCCAGCACCACTGGCCACCACGGAGGACGACTCCAAGCCAGCGGCGGCGAGCGCGGCTCCTCCTCCGGTCGAACCGGAATCACCGAAGTCAGAGGGAGCTTCCAGCGAGCCGGAACCGACTTCCGGCACTGAGGGAGCCGTCGCGAGTCCGCCGCCCGCGGCCATCCCGAGTATCGAGCCGTAGAATCTACGGCTGACGCGGCACTCGCAAGACGCTGTTCTCACCGCCGAGCCCGTCCGGAACCCGTTCCGGGCAATTGGGATCGGGGATCCAGTCGCGGCCGTCCACGACGAACTTGTACTGGTACACGCCGGGGTTGAGACGGATCTCGAACTCGTAGTCACCGTTGGCGGTCGGGTACATGAAGTCGTAGTCCTTGTCCCAGTTGTTGAAGCTGCCAACGAGCGCGATGCTGTCCACGAACCGTCCCGGGTGGAAGACGAGCGTCTCCCGGTGGGGGGGCTCGTACCAGACGACCTTGTTTCGACCAGTCTTCTTCGCCGTGTAGAGGCTCGCGTCAGCCCGCTCGACGAGTTCCTCGGAGGAGGCCGCATCCACCGGATAGGTGGCGACACCGGCACTGACGGTGATTCGCCCCGAGGGCTGGGAGTGCATGCCCTCGAAGGCGAAGGCGGCGATGGCTTCCTGGATCCGGTTGGCCATCTGGGTGGCGTCGCGACGGGTTGCCTCGGGCAGCAGGACCACCATTTCCTCACCCCCGTAGCGTGCCACGATGTCGACCTCCCGGACGCAGCTCTGGAGGATCTGCGAGAAGCTCTTGAGGACCTCGTTTCCCGCAGGATGACCGTTGGTGTCGTTGAAGCGCTTGAAGTGGTCGATGTCGAAGATGATCAAGCTCAGCAGGCGTTGGTAGCGGTCGGCCCGTGCCGTTTCTTCCGTCAGGCGTTCCCGAAAGTAGCCGAAGTTGAACAGTCCCGTGAGCTGATCGGTGATCGCGATCCGGCGGGCCCGCTCGTAGAGCAGCGCGTATTCCATCGCCAGGACGTCGTGATGAGCACCGGCCTCCTCGCGAGCTCTCACGTCGCTCTCGAAGAGCACCAGTCCGAGCCGATGGAGTAGGCTGGACACTTGCCTGAGACTCTCCCGGTGCCACGGCGGTGCGCCCGATGGATCGGTGCCTTGCGATGCGCGCCGGAGCGTATCCTCCAGGATGTCCTTGATCGAGAAAAGGAAGAAGACCATCTCGGTCGACCCGAGCCCCTCTCGCTGCTGCATGTCCCGGAGGCGAGCGACGATCCGCTGTGGATGGCTCTCGTCGCTGGCCCCTCCCCCAGTCGGGCGCTCCACGAGCTCCAGAAGATCGTCCAGTAGTCCCTGGGCCTCGTCGTAGAGATGGGGGTCCTGCAGGAAGCGAACTAACTTCGACGCGAAGGCAGCGACCGAGTCGTTCCAGCTCTCGCGAAGCAGCGTTTCCCGTGTGGCGAGGAGGGCGGAGATAGGGGGCTGCGAGTCGGACATGAGCACTACGGGCCAGACTGCCAGCTGGGGGTCATACCACCCCCGTTGGGCCCGCGCACGCCGCCGCTCGGGCGCCGTGTCGGGGCCTGCCGGGCCCGCTGGCCTCACGGCAGGGGGGGGCGCTGACCCTGGATGAACGTATTGTTTTGGTAGATGGTGATCCGATCGTTGTCGACCGTTCTGCCCGACGTTACCGGGGAGGGGCGCGAGAAGTCGTCCGTCTCCACGAAGTTGCCGCTGTTTGCCATGACACTGACCGAGATGCTCGTGCAGGCGCCTGGATCCAGACTGCCGTTCGGGACGGGGATCTCGATATAGTCGTAGGCGTAGGTGGAGTCGTGCAGAACCGTACCCCCGGTCTGCGTCCCAATGACCTGCCCCTCCAGTGACATCCAGTACCGGAGGCGGACGCTGGCCAGGGTCACGGCGGCGCTGCCGTCGTTACAGAGCGCGGTGGCGAAGCTGATCTGGTTGTCTCCCGTGTGACCGTCGTCGCTGAAGTCCCCCGCCGTGTAGGTCACCCGGAGCGCGCCGCTGCACGAGCCGTTGGTGCAGGTTGGCGTGAGGTCTGCGCACACGGTGTTGCAGCTCCCGCAGTTGTCCGCGTCGGTGAGTCGATTCACCTCACAGCCGTCGGTGCGCTTGTCGTTGTTGCAGTCGAGGCGATCTGGCTGGCACTCACCCTCCTCGCAGCTGCCCCCGACGCAGCTGCGGTTGATGCCCGTGGTGCTGCACGCATCCCCACAGGCCCCGCAGTTGCGCGCGCTGGTGTTGATGTTGACCTCGCACCCGTCGGTGCGCTTGTCGCTGTTGCAGTCGCGGTAGTTGCTGCTGCACGATCCATTGCAGCTGCCAGCGCTGCACGTTGCGGTGATGTTGCTGGTGCTACACGCCTGGCCGCAGCCGCCGCAGTGATCGATGCTGGTAGCCGTATTGACCTCGCAGCCGTCGGCTCGTTTGTCGTCGTTGCAGTCGGCGCGGTCGGTGAGACACTCGCCGGTGCACTCCCCACCCGAGCAGGTGCGCGCGATTCCCGTCGATGAGCAGGCGAGGTCGCAGCCGCCGCAGTTCGTCACCGCGTTGACGTCCGTCTCGCAGCCGTTGGTCAGGCTCGTGTCGCAGTCGTCGTAGCCGGAGGCGCAGCTGCCCCACTCGCAGACGCCCGCCACGCACGTGGCGCTGAGGACGTTGGTGCCGTCGCGAGGGCAGACGCTGCCGCAAGCGCCGCAGTGGGCGTTGCTGGACTGCAAATTCTCCTCGCAGCCGTTCGCGCGGTTGCCGTCGCAGTCGCCGTACCCGTTTCGGCAGTCGTCGTAGTCACAGCCTGACGTCGTGCACAGCGCCGTGACGACGTTCTGTGGGGCGCAGCTGGTCGCACAGTCGCCGCAGGTCGTGACGCTGGTCAGGTCCGCCTCGCAGTCGGGGTCGGTGAGGTCGCAGTCCTCCGTGGGATAGTCACAGGTGCTGTACCCGCAGATGCCGTTGCGGCAGACGGCTGCGCTGGCGCCCTCGGGGCAGGCGTTCTCGCACTCGGAGCAGTGGTCGGGGTCGCTCTCGAGATTGGTCTCGCACTCGTAGAGGGTGGTGGTGATCGGATCCGGTTCGCAATCTGCGTAAGGCTCGGTGCAGGTGGCACTGCATGCACCCGCGTCGCAGTACGGGGTACCTCGCTCGTTGCCCCCGAGTACACTGCATTCACTGTCGCAGATGCCGCAGTGCTCGACGCTGGTGCGGAGGTTGGTCTCGCACCCGTTCTCCGGCTCGTTGTCACAGTCTCCCCAGCCGTCTTGGCAGCTCTTGACGCCGTCGATGAACTCGATCCCGCAGTTTCCGTCATTGCAGACGGCGCTGGCGTGGGGGAGGTTGCAGACGTTGTCACAGGCCCCGCAGTTGTCGACGTCGCCGCTGATCGAGGTCTCGCAGCCGTTCTCCAGGTCGTCGTCGCAGTTGGCGGTTCCCGCGCTGCAAGTAATATCGCAGTGCCCATCGGTGCAGACTCCGGTGTCGCAGTCGCCCCCGCGCTCGCAGATGCCTCCCGGCGCACACCGGGGACAGTCCGGGTTCGAACCACCGCAGTCGCGGTCCGTTTCGTCGCCGTTCTGGATTCCGTCGTCGCAGGTCGGAATCGCCTCGCAGAGGCCCGTGTCCGCGCAGAGACCGCTCTTGCAGTCGCTATTGGCCTCGCAGAGCTTGCCGACTCCACAGCGTGCGCAACTGGTGGATCCCCCGCAGTCCTCGTCGGTCTCGCCGCCGTTGACGACCTGGTCCTCACACGTGGGCTCCGTCCCGCAGGTGCCGGCATCGGTGCAGATGTTGCTGCGGCAGTCGCCGTTCTGCTTGCAGTCTTGCCCGTCCTCGCAGCGGGCGCAGTCGGGGTCGGGACCACCGCAATCCACGTCGGTCTCGAGGCCATTGGGGATGTCGTCGTCGCACGATTCGACGATGCAGGTGCCGGCACTGCACAGCTGGCTCTGACAATCCTCGGCCTTCGCGCAGGACTGCCCCGCCGAGCAGGGGTCGCAGCTTTCGCCACCGCAGTTCAGATCTGTCTCGTCGCCGTCGGTTTCCTCGTTGAGGCAATGGTCCTTCTCGAACTCCAGATCGGGCGCGCAGGCGACGACGCTCGCTGCGGCCCCGATCGCGATGCAGAGGGTGGACAGGAACGTGCGAAGGGTGAACGAAGCCATGGCTGTACTCCCGAGCAGAGACGGCAAGACAGAACCGGGGTGTGCCGACCGCAGTAGACCGCCATGATAGCATGGAAACCCGCCGGTTTGGCCCGGGGGGCTTACCCTGCTGGGTCGAGCTGGTTGCGGTTCTTCAGGGCTGGTCGCCGTCGGTGCTGCGTGGCAGCCAATGTCCCACCGCAAGGAGTGCGGCCAGAAGGAGGTATCCCACGGCCCAGGGCCAGGCCCGGCCCAGCGCCAGGGTCTGGACCGTGTCCGCCGGATTCCAGGTGTAGGTGTGGACCAGACCGAGAACGCTCAGCGTGGCGCCTCCCGTGGCCCAGGCCGCGGCGCGGAGGAAGCGCTGCTCGATGATTTCCACGGTCATGGCTGCCCAGATCATGGCGGTGAGCAAGGCGCCTTGCTCCAGCGCGAAGGCCCCGTGGGCGAACACTCCACCCTGGGCGAAGGTGTCCAGCAGCGCGGGCGTGAAAGGGTGTTCCGGGGAGCCAGCGCCGGCGGCTCGCAGTCCCTGCTTGAGCAGGACGGCGCCCCACGCAGCAATGCCGGGTAGTAGTCCCACCGCGGCGGCCGGTGCGTGGGAGCGAGGCGTTGCCTGGAACGCCTGGGCCACCATGACGACGCCAATCCAGAGGACGATGGCCATCCCGGCCTCGATCGGAATCAGGTATGCCACCAGCGCCGCGGCACCCGAGAGTCCCAGGACCGTGAAGAAGACGGCGTTGAGCACCGAGTACCCGATGCGAGCGCCGAGTGCCTTCCAGCCCGGGTGTCCGATGTAGATGGTGGTGGGGAAGGGAGAGCCGAAGCAGGCGCCGAGCAACGTGCCGACGCCGTTGGCCGTCAACGAGGGCACTGTCGGGTAGTCGTCGCCAGCGGCCGCGGCACTATCGAGGTTCTGCAGGGAGCCGACGAGATTGAAGAGCCCCATCGGGAGGATGATCGCGAAATAGGCGGTCAGGTGCCCTTCGACCAGCCCCCCGTACACGGAGCCGAGCGCCGGGGTCGGGAGCTGGAGACCGAGGTGCCCGAGGGCCGACCCGAACTCCTGGGCGTTCCAGTCTCGAAGAGGAGTGGACCAAGCGAGGAATGTGCCGAGCACCACCGCGACGAGTCCGCCTGGGATCCCGAGTGGGAACCGCACGCGTCCGAAATACGTGAGCAGAATCGCGCCGAGTGGGAGGAACGCAACCAGTGGTGACGCGAAGGTGCGGAAGAGGAAGTCGGCTGCGATGAAGGTGATCGCGATCCCCGCCAGCGTGGCCAACATGGCCGCGCGGGGGGTCCACCGGCGCAGCCAGCCGACGAGCCACGCGCCGCCGGCTTCGATGAGGCCGGAACCGATTGAGGCCAGGATGCCAGCCCGAAAGGCGATCTCCGCGGCGGCGTCTGGCGAGGCTCCCCGCGCTGTTGCAGCGAGCTTGACTGGCAGCATGACCAGGAGAATGTAGGCAAACACGCTCGGCGTATTGATTCCGTAGGGCAGGGCACAGACATCGGAGCGCCCGGTCCTTTGTGCCAGGCGGTGCGCCTGCCAGGCGTAGAAGCCATTGCCCAGGAGGAGGGAAACACTGATCCCGGGCAGGAGGCGCCCGTAGATGAGGTTCGGCGGGAATCCCAGCACGGCAGTGCAGAGTCCGACGATGACCAGCACCTGGACCAGGTTGTCGAGCGCCAGACCAAAGAACCCATCGATGTCCCCCCGCACGAACCAACGGGGAGTGCTCGCTTCTGCGGCGGCCATGGGGGCCGCGTATACACCCGGTTGCGGGATGAACCAACAGTGGCGCCGGGGGTCAGACGGCGGCGAGTGGGGGCCACTCCACTTCCGGCATTGGGAAGCCGGGTCGTGCGAAGAGGAATCCTTGTCCGAGCTGGGCCCCCGAATCCAGCAGCACCGAGTACTCATCGCGGGTCTCGATACCTTCAGCCACGACGGTGGCGTTCAGATCGTGACACAGTCGCACGACGCCGTTGACCAGGCACTGCTGTCGGCGACTGCGGTGGATTCCGGCGACCAGTCCTCGATCCAGCTTCACGATCTGGGGCTCGAGATCGGCGATGCTCTTGAGATTGGAGTACCCGGCCCCCAGATCGTCCACCACCAGGTGGACCCCTCCGCGAGCGCGTAGCTCGCGCAGAATGTTGATGCAGAGGTCGAAGTGCTCCATGGGCACCGACTCGGTTATCTCGAGGAATACGTCGTGGTCGTGGGCGAAGATGGGATCGTCGGGTCGCACGAGCCAGGGGGCCTCGAGCTCACCGGGGTGGACGTTGAGGAAGATCGGGAGACCCGACCCCAGCGGAACAGCGACTTCCCGGACCATGCGCCCAAGGCGGCCAATGCAACCTGCCGCGTGTGCCTGTTCGAACAGCGCGGGGGGCGTGGCGTGGCGACAGCGCACGAGCGCCTCGTAGGCGAATAGGCGCCCCGTGGCCAGGTTGACGATGGGCTGGAAGACGACGCGGAGATCCTCGGGTTGGACGATCTGCTGAATGGAGAAGAACGAGTCTCTGCGGGTGGGAGTGATCGGTCCGTCGTCGCCGTCGGAAGGCGGGCTGCTGGGCGCGTCGAGGAGACGGTTCGAAGGCGGCTCCGAGCGGAGACCGCGGACAGTGTTTGGTG
The DNA here is from genome assembly GCA_050304295.1 of Polyangiaceae bacterium. Taxonomy (GTDB): domain Bacteria; phylum Myxococcota_A; class Polyangia; order Polyangiales; family Polyangiaceae; genus JAFGBI01. Next base: position 4,779 of record JBNLDK010000072.1, on the reverse strand, counting down.
GCGGCTCGGATCGGCTCACAATCGAGTGGCTCCGGATTAGGTGGGTGCGGATGAGAGACGACCGCAGGTCGGACCAGCCCCCCCAACTCAACCACTAATGTGGGGCGTGGTGGGGTTGGATGCAAACACCCCCAGGGGTGAAAATCGGGTTGTGCGCCTGCCGCTTTTCGTTCCAAAGTGTGGAAAACCTTCGCTGGAACCACCGATGGCTGCCGACAGCACGCAGATCCCCCGAGCGATTCGCGCGCCTCATGGCGCGACGGCGATGGAGTTCGACTGGGCTGATGGCGCCACGATGCGCCTCGAGCATTGGATCCTCCGAGGGTTCTGCCCCTGCGCGGGCTGCCAAGGGCACGAAGGGCCGATTCGTTTCGTCACGCCGTCAGACCCTCGCGCGGCGCACGAGCTACGGGACATCCGTCGGGTGGGCAGCTACGCACTCGGCCTGACCTGGGGCGACGGCCATGCCGCCGGTATCTACACCTTCCGCTACCTGAGGCTGCTCGGGGAGTTGGCGAACCGGCCACGCGCGGAGATCCTGGCCTACCAGCCACCACGGGGCAGCTGAGCGGTCGAGACGTGGGCGCCTGATGTCAGAGCGGCAGTAGCTCTCGCGCACGCTGGGCGGCGGGGGCGCCTGGGAACATGTCGATCAAGTTGGTGAGGGTGCTGCGGGCGAGATCCTCGCGCCCCTGCTGCCGCTGGAGGTCGGCGGCGGCGACCATCGCGTCGGGGACATGGGGGCTGGTCGGGTGGGCGAGCATCAGCTTTCGGGTTGCGGCGAAGGTGCGCGGGATGTCGCGCTCCGCGTGGGCCGCCCTCGCGACGAGGGCCAAGGCTCGATCGTTGAGCGGTAGCTGGGGCGAGACCTCGACGAACTCCGCGAAGAGATCGCTGGCTCGCGTGGGAGCGTTGGGGAAGACATGTTCGATCGCCAGCGAAGCGTGGTGCCCGGCCGCGGGATCGCCGGCGTCGAGCAACAGGCGAGTCAGTGCCAGGCGACCCTCGAGATGCTGCGGGTGATTGGCCAGGAGTTGCTCCAGGACGGGGCGCGCAGCGGTCGGGTCGCCCCGGGCGATGGACTCGGTGGCGAGGAGAAAATCGGGCTCCTCGTGCCAGACCTCGTCCTGGCGGTCCAAGTCTGCTTGCCGCTGGCGGTCCCAGCCGAGCGCCAACATCAACGCAGCGAAGATCAAACCAAAGAGGAATCCGCTCACGTGAGCGGAGTGGGCCACGCCCGAATCACCCTCGCCGAGCGACGAGAGCAGCTGCAGGGCGAACCAGATGGGGAAGACCACATAGGCCCGCGTGTAGAACGTGCCGCGGAAGAAGAAGGCCCAGTACCACATGCGGATCTGGGCCCGATGAAAGCACACCAGAAATGCCCCCATCGTGGCGGCGACCGCGCCGGAGGCTCCGATCAGCGGCACACTGGAGCTGGGGTGGAGAGCCCCGAAGGTCATCGCCGCTGCGATCGCCGCGGCGATGTAGAAAGGCACGAACACCGCTCGACCCCACCGATCCTCGAGGTTGAGCGCGGTGACGTAGAGGAAGGCCATGTTGCCCAGCACGTGCAGCCAACCGCCGTGCACGAAGGCGCTGAGCAGGAGGTTTGGGTGCAGACCCGTGATGGGTCGGTAGCCCCCCAGGGTGATCGGATCGATGACGTCTTTTCCTTGCAGGGCGTACCACCAGGCCGTGAAGGCCCAGAACTCGACCACCAGGCAGGTGACGATGACGCCAATCCCGAAGTATGGCGGTCGAGAGAGCTCGCGGTCGTGGCCGAGGGGGACAAAGATGACCATGCGCGCTGAATCCCATCCTACACCGGAGTTCGGTTGGTGGCTGTGAAACGATCGGGCCGACCGGGCGTGGCGCGGGGCTTGCCGTCGCTGGCGCCTCAGCGCTGATGCGCGACGCGAGCTTCACGGACGCAGCGGAAGCCGAGCCCTGGAACCTGGTAGTTCCGGCGAGCGGCGGCCCGCCAGCCCACCTCGAGCGCGGTGGCGGAGCGATTCCAGCCGCCGCCCATCAACACGAAGACCCAGCACCGATCGACGAGCACTGGGTGGATTGTCGGGTGAGGGTCCACCTGCCGCTCGGTCCCGAAGGGGAGTGAGCAGTCGCGGGTCCACTCCCAAACGTTGCCGCCGAGATCGTAGATGTCCCCGCTGGGCCAGGAGCTCTTCCCGCTGGGGTGCGACCCTACAGGGCTCGTGTTGCCCCCGCGACACCCGACATCGCCTGCCGGATCACTCTTGGGTGCCCCGCCGGGGGTGAAGTCGGCACGCTCGTTCTCGCAGGTGGGGTCTTCGTCGCCCCAGGGGTACTTGCGCCCGTCGCCATGTCCCGCCGCCCAGACCCACTGGGCCTCGGTAGGCACCTGCTTGTCGAGGCTTCGACAGAAGAACTCTGCCTGGTCGAGGTGGACCATGTTCACCGGGTGATCCTCGCGGTGGAACCGGAAGTTCGAGTTGACGTCGAAGAGCTTGGGCTGCTCGCAGCCTCGGTGCTCGACGCAATCGCGGTAGGCGCCCACAGTGACCTCGGTGGAGTCCATGCAGAACGGTCGCGTCAGCACCACCGTGTGGCTCTGATCCTTGCCCTCCTGAAGGTCGCGGCCGAGTGTGAATCCCTCGGCCGCGGTGGCGGGGATGTAGACCTCACCCTGGGGGCAGTTCGGGACACAGCGGCCCGCGACGCAGCGCTCGATATCGAAGCAGTGGTCGCAGGTGGGGATTGGGGCCGCCGGGGGGGGGGCGCTGGGAGGCTCGGCGGAGGGGGTGGACTCGCGATCGCGGGCCTCGGCGTGGCTCAGGAGCTGGCACGCTGGGAGCAGCACGAGGAGCGCGGAGGCGCTGGCGACGACACGCACGCAGGTAGTTTGGCAGACGGCGATGGTGGTGGCCCATTAATCCCAGAGCTCACTGGTGTTGAGCTCGTCACCTTGCGGGGCTCCCCCAGGGCGCGATTGCCGCGCAAGGCTTGCCTGTACCGATTGCCGCGAGCAGCCACTCGGCCATTCACCCGGGGGTGCCAGGACGGCGGGACGGTACCACCGGTGGCTGGTCAACGGCGCGCTGGGTGCGTCCTCGGAGTCGGTAGGCGACCTCACGCATGGGGTCGCCCGATTCATGTGGAGAGGCAGCCGCTTCCAGCTGCTTGGCGACCGCCATCGAGCCTTCCGGTAAGAGGTGGTCGATGGCCTGGACGGCGGCGAATCGGACGGCGGGGGACTCGATGTTTGTCAGGCGCGCGGCGAGCTGGTCTGCCGTGCCGGCATCGCCGTGGATCCCGAGTTGGTAGGCTGCTCGGATGGCGGCAAAGCGCGTCTCTGTGGCCTGGAGGCCGGGGTCGACGACCGCGTCGAGGTAGCAGTCCGTGGCGGACTGACACCGTTCGAGGAGCGTGCGAGCGGTCTCGAACAGGGCGGTCTCCACGCGGGGATGGCCGGTACTGTCGGCGTGCTTGGGGTCGAGTGGCGTGCCCCAGCTGGCGATCTTGGGCTCGATGGTCGGTAGCTGATCGAGCTGCCCGAGCTTGATGGCGGTGGCGAGCGCCGCCCGGCGAAAGTCGGACCGGGCCACGGCGTCGCCGAAGGTCTGCTGCGCGCGGGCGAGAAGCCACGGAACCATCGCCGGATCGTAGAAGCGGGGCACGGCCTCTGCCGCTAGCTCGGCGAGCGCTCCAACGCCGCCCGGGGGCATCCGCACCTCGAGGTTGAGCAGTGCGAAGCCGCTGCGAAAGGAGGTCTTGGTGACGTCGGAGGCGGGCAACTTGGCGAGCTCACGCAAGAGTACCGCCCGGTCGGTGGGACTGGGCCCCATGCGCAGTGCATGGCGGAACGCGTCGGTGGCTGCCGACTGTCCAGACGCGCCCAACACGACGGCTGCCAGCAGCAGGTGATCGTCGCGGCGCGAGGTGGGTGCCGTTGCGGACTGCAGCTGTCCCAGCCGAGCCATCTGCTCCCGATGGAAAGCGATCAATTCCCGGTCGTCACCGCGAAGTACGGCGCTGGCCGGGGCGACGGCGGCTGGCCCCAACTTGACGAGAGCGAGGACGGCGGTGCGGCCAATCTCTGATTTTGCCGGATCGAGCACCACTCGGAGGAGTGGCCGCGCCGCGGTGTTGTCGCCGATGACACCGAGCAAGCGAGCTGCCACGGTCTGCCAGAAGAGCTCGTCGGCGTAGGCACCGGGCGCGTCGTCGGGCCAGGGCATCGGCGTGGCAACCATCTCGCGAAGCGCGTCCGCCCAGGTTGGGTCGGGTGCCGCAAGCAGTGCGTCACTCACCGAACGATACGCTTGCTGACCCTGCTGGGAATGGGCGTGCAGCGCCCGGAATGCGCCAAATAGCGGCGCTCTCAGCTCCGGGAGGCGAAGCTCTTCCTGTGCTCGAGCAGCGCTCTCCACGTCGCTCTCGGCTTCTGGTAGGCGGCCGCTGGCAAAGCCGTCCAGGGCTACTCGGAGGGCAGGTTCGGTGCGCGGGTCCAGGGTACCAGCGAGCAACTGGATCAGTCGACGCCGCACCTCGGGACGCAGTTCCTGAGCATGGCTGGCGTACACCGATGTCAGAGCTTCGAGGTACTTCGCGACGAAGGACTCGAGATCCTCGCCGTCGTTCCGGAGGGCCTGGTACTCGGTGACCAGGTCGAGGACCGTGGTGCCCACGGTCTGCGGATCCCGAAGGCGATCGAGGATGTCCTGCGTCGTGTCCTCGACGGGGGACGACGTTGGTGTCGCTGGAGGAGAAGCTGGTGCCGTCGCGGGCGCGACGGGG
>JBNLDK010000071.1:0-21213 GCA_050304295.1 Polyangiaceae bacterium | reverse complement strand
GTGGGGGTGGCGCGGCGCGCAGCTGCGCGCCGCGCTCCATGGCCATGTCACAGCTCAGTCCCTCGAGCTCCCCGGGGGACGCCGCGATCGCGACCACCACGAAATCGTCAGACGCTGGGTCGAGCCCCGGCACTTCCACGAGGGAGAGGGACTCGCCAAAGGTCAGTCCTCCAACAGGTTGCGGGGGGGCTTGCGCCGGACGACGTCTCCCCTCTCGCACCCGAATCAAGCAGAACTGCAGCACCGCGGCGTCGACGACGCCGTGCACGAGGGTGAGTACGTTCTTGCCGACGGGCTCGGGCGGAACCGTCACAGGGCTCGCCCCCCCACCCCCAAACCCGGCCGCGCCTGCGGCTCCCCCCGCCACCGCGGAAGGCACCCCCCCGGCACCGCCCGTCGCTGGCTCGGGACGCTCACGTCGCGCCAGCGCGCTGTGGTCCTGCTTGCAAGCGACGACCACCAGGGCCACGGCAGCCAGCGCAATCCGAGGGCTGGGCATCCCGCGGGTTATGGCACGGCCCGACGCCACGCGCACGTTCACGCTTCCGGCACGGTGCGCAGGGTGTGGGCGTGATACAGCGGCCCGTGCCCACTGCCGAATCCGGGAGCCGTCCGGATCGCTTGTTGCACGTAGCCTCGAGCCCGCTCGACAGCGTGCTCCAGTGTCAGTCCTTCCCCGATCCCCGTCGCGATCGCCGATGCGAGCGTGCACCCGGTGCCGTGGGTGTTGCGGGTCTCCAGGCGAGGACTCGTGAACCGCCGCTCGAAACCGTCTGCCGTGCGCAGCAGATCGACAACCTCGGTTCCCTCCAGGTGACCACCCTTGACGAGCACGGCGCTCGCGCCCAGGAGTAACAAGCGGTCGGCGGCAGCCCCGAGATCGGCGGGCGAGCGCACGGGCACGCCCGTCAGCACCTCGGCCTCGGGCGCGTTGGGAGTGAGCAGCGCGGCGCGAGGGAGCAACCGTTCACGCAGCGCGTCGCGGGCTTCCGGCTGCAGCAGCGCGGCTCCGCCCTTGGCCACCATCACGGGATCGACCACCAGCGGAACCGAGGGAGCTCGTGCCTCGACAACCGAGGCGACCGCCTTGATGACGCTCGCCGAGTGCAACATGCCCGTCTTGATGACGTCAGCGCCCAGGTCCTCCAGACAAGCCTCGAGCTGAGCCCGAACGAACTCGGTGTCGACGGCCAGGACGTCGTGAACACCGCGGGTGTTCTGAGCGGTGAGCGCGGTGATCGCGGTCATCGCGTAGCCGCCGAGCGCAGTCACCGTCTTGATATCCGCCTGGATTCCAGCCCCGCCACCCGAGTCGGAGCCCGCCACGATGAGCACGCGCGCAACCATGGCTTCGCTTTATCAGGGAGCCGCCATCAGAACCAGCCCCACGATCCTGCGATCAGTCGGCCGGAGTGAGCCGAGCGACCCAGCCGTCGAGGTCGCGCACGGCAAAAGCGATCGAGTCCTGCCTCCCGTTGGCCCGGAAGATCACCTTCAGCAGAGGGACTCCACGGCTCTTGCCCAGGTGCGCGCGCGGAGTCTCGACCGCGAGGATGTCAGCTCGCTCAATCGTGGTCTCGCGCCGCGGCACCCACATCACGAACACGACCCGATCACGGGTCGCCACCAGGCAACCATTGCCCCGCACCTGGCTCGCCCCTCGCGACTCGACGCCGAAGCAGTTCGCGGCCTCGTCGATCATCACGATCTCCGCCCCGAAGCGGGCTCGCACCGCCCGAGCCGTCACTCGCTTCAGGCGCACGATCCAGCTCACGGCGCCCACGAGGAGCAACACGGCAGCAACGGGAACGACGAGGAGAGCCCAACTCACATGCCGAGACTACCGCGATTCGCCAGCGCAACGAACCGTCGTCAGGTAGGGGAGCCCGAAGTCCCTGCCCACGCCGGTGCGATTCCTCGGTGCCAGATGCCCGGGCTGGACACCCGGCAACCGAGAACCGCCCCCATCCAATCAGCGACGCGACTTGAAATGGTTGATGAGTCCGTTCGTCGACGCATCGTGGGAAGCCACCGCGGCGTCGCCCTCGAGCTCCGGCTGGATGACCTTGGCCAGTTGCTTGCCCAGCTCGACCCCCCACTGGTCGAAGCTGAGGATGTTCCAGAGCATTCCCTGGACGAAGATCTTGTGCTCGTAGAGCGCCACCAGGCGGCCCAGCGAACGCGGATCGATCCGATCCACCATGATGCTGTTCGTGGGCTTGTTCCCCTGGAACTGCTTGTGTGCCAGGAGCATCTCCCGACGCTCGCCCGTCACCTTTGCGGCGTCGAGCTCCGCTGCCACCTCGTCGCGAGTCTTCCCACGCATCAAGGCTTCAGTCTGGGCAAAGAAGTTCGCCAGCAGGATGGGGTGGTGATTCCCGATCGGGTTCTGCGTCTTGACCGGGGCGATGAAGTCGCAGGGAATGAGCTTCGTTCCCTGGTGGATGAGCTGGTAGAAGGCGTGTTGCCCGTTGGTCCCAGGCTCTCCGAAAATGACCGGCCCGGTCTCGTAGTCCACCGGCTGGTTCTGCTGGTCGACGTACTTGCCGTTGCTCTCCATGTCGCCCTGCTGGAAGTACGCGGCAAACCGGCTCAGATACTGGTCGTACGGCAGGATGGCGTGCGACTGGGCCCCGAAGAAATTGCCATACCAGACTCCGAGCAACCCCATCACGACGGGAATGTTCTCGGCCAGCGCGGCGGTGCGGAAGTGCTCGTCCGCATCGTGGGCGCCCTGGAGCAGCGCCTCGAAGTGGTCCATCCCGATCACACACGCGATGGGCAGACCGATGGCGGACCACAGCGAGTAGCGGCCACCAACCCAGTCCCAGAACTCGAACATGTTGTTCGTGTCGATACCGAACTCAGCCACTCCCTTGGCGTTGGTCGACAGCGCGACGAAATGCTTCGCCACCGCCGACTCGTCGCCGAGCGCCTCGACCAGCCAGGCCCGCGCCGACTGGGCGTTGGTCATCGTCTCCTGGGTAGTGAACGTCTTCGAGGCGATGCAGAAGAGAGTGGTCTCTGGGTTCACGCGCTTCAGGGTCTCCGCGATGTGAGTGCCATCCACGTTGGACACGAAGTGCACGTTGAGCCCCTGCTTCCAGTAGGGCCGCAGAGCCTCGGTCACCATGACCGGCCCGAGATCGGACCCCCCGATTCCAATGTTGACGATGTCGGTGATGGCCTTGCCCGTCTGCCCCTTCCAGGTCCCGTTCCGCACCGCCTCCGTTAAGGTACGCATCTTCGCCAGCACCGCGTTGACGTCGGGCATGACGTCCTTGCCGTCCACCTCGATGGGACGGTTGCTGCGATTACGAAGGGCTACATGAAGCACGGCCCGGTTCTCGGTCAGGTTGATCCTGGCCCCGGAAAACATCTGCTGGATCCGCTCGGGCAATCGCTGCTGCTCGGCCAAGCCGACGAGCAGACGCATCGTCTCCTCGGTGATCCGGTTCTTCGAGTAGTCGAAGAGCAGGTCGTCGAGCCGCAGCGTAAATTTCTCGAACCGCGCGCCATCGGACTCGAACAGCGATCGCATGTGCGTCTTGTCGATCTCGGCGCGGTGCGCGGCGAGGGCCTTCCAGGCGGGGGACTCGGTCAGGGTGCTCATCGATACTCCTTTGGCAGAGAGCGTCGAATATTCCCGCCGGCCCGACTCCGTCAAGGGCGACTTGCCACCACGAGCCGAGACCCGACAAAACCCCGGAGCGCTGTCAGCGGTGAGCCACGCGGTAGTAGCGATCCACGTACTCGCCGACCATGCGATGGGTGTTGAACTGGGAGCAAACAGTGCGCATTGACGCGCGGGCCGTTTCCAGCCAGCGCCCCGGAAACCCGTCGGCATCACGGTCATAGAAGGCGGGGACCAGATCCCGCTCCAGCAGCTCGTAGAGGGCTCGGACGTCGTGTGCGTCTTGCTTCTGCGGGGTGCTCAGCTCGCGCCCGCCACCGATCTCCCAGCCGTTGGTCCCATCGAACGCTTCCGGCCACCAGCCGTCTAGTACCGAGCAGTTGATGCCCCCGTGCAGCGGCGGCTTCATGCCACTCGTCCCCGAGGCCTCGAAGGGGCGTCGGGGATTGTTGAGCCACACGTCGCATCCGCTAGTCAGCATGCGTCCTACGTGCATGTCGTAGTCTTCGATGAAGACTACGCGGGAGCGGAGCTGCTTGCGTCGCGACTCGGCCACCACCTGCTGCACGAACTGCTGACCGGCTTCGTCTGCCGGGTGAGCCTTGCCGGAAAAGATGAGCTGCACGGGACGATCAGGATCGGAGAGGATCTGGGCCAGTCGCTTGATGCTCTTGAACACCAGGGGCGCCCGCTTGTAGGTCGCGAAGCGCCGCGCAAATCCAATCGTGAGCGCCCCCTCGTCGAGCACACTGCTAGCGTGCAGCACCTCGTCCCGCGGAGCTCCCGCACGCAGCAACTGCTGGGTCAAGCGCTCGCGCACGAACGCCACCAGGCGGCGGCGGAGTCGGTTGCGCAGCTGCCACAGCTCGGCGTCGGGGATCCGGTTCACCCGCTCCCACCAGGGTTGCTCGGGCCCGGCCCCCAGCCAGTCCGGCGCGAGGTAGCGCTCGTAGATCGGTTCGGCGTCTGCCGCCAGCCAGGTCTGACTGTGAATCCCATTCGTGACGTGCTCGATCGGGACCTGATCCGGCTCGCAACCGTAGACGTCCGCCCACATGCGACGCGTCACGTCCCCGTGGATCTCGGACACTCCGTTGCAGTACTTCGCCAGGTGCAGTGCCAGCACTGTCATGCAGAACGGCTCCCGGTCGTCGTCGGGGTCCACGCGTCCGAGGCCCAGGAGCTCGTGCCGATCGATCCCCGCCTCGCGAGCGCCCGCACCCAGCTGGCGCGTGACGCGAGCCGCCGAGAACCGGTCGTGCCCCGCTGGGACCGGCGTGTGGGTCGTGAAGACGGTGCTCTCACGAACCCGCTCGATGGCCGCGTCCTCGCCACAACCGTCACGGCGCAAGCGACGGTACCGCTCGAACGAGCAGAAAGCCGCGTGCCCCTCGTTGAGATGGAACACGCTCGGTTTGAGACCGAGTTGGTCCAGCACCAACAGGCCGCCAACGCCCAGGAGAATTTCCTGCTGGATACGGTACCCGTCGTCCCCCCCGTACAGGTAGTGGGTCAAGGTGCGGTCCTGCCGGGCGTTCTCGCGCAGGTCGGTGTCCAGCAGGTACAGCGGGACTCGCCCCACCCGCACTTGCCAGACACGAGCATGCACCACCCGCTGCCCGATCGGCACCTCCACCCGCACACCCGAATCACTGAGTGGCAGGTAGGCGGCGTCGAGACGCGGTCGAACGACACGCGTGGCTCCGTCCCCCAGCAGCTCCTGGCGGTAGTAGCCGTGCTGGTAGAACAACCCCAAACCGACGAGCGGCACCCCCAAATCCGAAGCGCTCTTGAGGTGATCCGCCGCGAGTACGCCCAGGCCACCCGAATAGATCGGCAGGCTCTCGTGGAGCGCATACTCAGCGCTGAAGTACGCGACGAGCAGTCGTCTGTCTCGTCTCGACGCCGTTCGCTGGTACCACGTGCGGGCCGCGAGATAGTCAGCCAGCGCGCGCTCACAGTCAGCGACTCGCCGTTCGAAGTTCGGGTCCTCGAGCAGCACCGATCGCCGCTCTGCAGTCAGTCGCTGCAGCGTGCGATGAGGGCTGTGCTGAGTCGCTGCCCACTCGCGCGGTTCGAGGGAGGCGAACAGTCGCTCGACCATGGGGTTCCAGGTCCACCACAGGTTGTCGGCAAGCGCGGCGAGTCGTTCGAAGACGTCCGGGGGTAGATTGTGGCTGCGCACCATCGGGCGGCGATCGGACCTGCACCCGTGGGTCGCGTCAATGGGCTGGCGAGCCCTCCCCGCCGATTCTCGACGCGGAGGCGCCTGCAGAGGGCTCGAGTCCACCTCGGGGCAGAGGGCCGGTCCGGTCGGCCCCAGCTCCCGCGGGTCCGCTCCGGTTCTCAGCCGCCCCGCGCCACGCGCTTCTTCGGACGCGGCAGGTTGTACTCGTCCAACCGGTTGATCAGGGTCCGGCGCGAGATCCCCAGAAACTTGGCAGCCCGGGTCTGGTTCCCTCCGCACGCCTCGAGCGCATCGATGATGCGTTCGCGCTCGTCCGGCCGGCGTGACGTCGCGGTCTCTCGCGGGTCGAAGGCGCCATGCAACGCGGTGGCCGGCTCGTCTTCCGTCGCATCGAAGAGCTGCTCGGGGAGGTCGGGAACGACGATGTCCGACTCCTTGGGCATGTGCTCGGTCCGCAGGACGCCCCCGGTAGCAAGGAACGGGGCCCGTTCCATCGCGTTGCGGAGTTCCCTCACGTTGCCGGGCCAGCGGTAGGCGAGCAGGGCGTCGACGGCCTCCGCCGTCAGCTGCGGCTCATGAATCCCTGACACCTTGCAGAACTCGTGGAGGAAGAACCGCGCCAGGGGCTCGATCTCCGATTTGCGATCGCGCAGCGGCGGCAGGGTGAGCGTGACCTTGTTGATCCGGAAATACAGGTCCTCGCGAAACCTGCCGCGCGCCACCTCCATCTGGAGATTCCGGTTGGTGGCGGTGATGAACCGCACGTTGATCTGGCGAGGCTTCGTACTGCCCAGGCGTCGCACCGCCCCCTCCTCCAGCACGCGCAGCAGCTTCGCCTGCGTGGACAGTGGCAGCTCCCCGATCTCGTCGAGAAAGACGGTACCACCGTCCGTCGCCTCGAGCAGTCCCGCCTTGGCCGCCACCGCACCGGTGAACGCCCCGCGCTCGTGACCGAACAGTTCGCTCTCCAGGAGAGATTCGGATAGCGCCGCGCAGTTGAGGCGCAGCAGCGGGCGATTGGCTCGCTTGGAGTGCTGGTGGATGGTCTCCGCGAGGACCTCCTTGCCGACCCCCGTTTCCCCCAATACGAGCACCGTGATCTCACTCTGAGCGGCTCGGGCGGCCAGCTCGTGAACTCGCTTGACCTCGGGGTCGATGAGAACAGCCGGCGCGTACTGCTTCGACGGGGGGCGCAGCGCCTCGTGCATGGTCGAGGGGCTCTTGCGATGAATGGCGATCAGCACGGACCCGACACGGACGAGTTCGCCGGGGCGAAGTCGCACTCTCTTTCTGGGTGGGAGGCGACGATCGCGCGCTGCGGTGACGTCTTCCCCTTGGACCTCGCCGCGATCACTGAGAAAGAACGTGCCGTTCGAGCTGTTCAGATCCTCGATCTCGATCTCCTCGCCGATGTGCAAGGCCAGATGCTGTCTGGAAACCGAGGTGTGCTCGACGCGGATGTCGTTGTCATGCGACCGACCCACCGATAGGCGGCCCTGCTTCGGCAGCGTGAACGAGAGCTTCTCCCGCTGGATGTAGACGACCAGCTCGAAGTCGCGAGACGCGGCCGTGGGAAGCAGTGAGGGGCACAAGACAACTAACATGTTAGCTAGATCAATCCGCAGCTGCACCGCCAATGTGGCCACTTTTGGTCGGCCGCGCGGCCCCTTACCGTGGGCACCACTGTCGGACGACGGCCGACAGTGGTGCCGAACCGCGACCGAGGCGGTCACGAACGCTGGGCGGCGGTCGCAGGCCGGCCACTCTCGTCGAGGTCGAGTTCGCGGGGCTGTCCCCGGTTGGCGGATGACTCGCCCGACTCCCGGAAGATGCTCTAGAACCTGCCAACCAGCGTGGCGCGCGTCGGGCCAACGTCGAGGCGCAGGCCGCGCTGGTCGGCCTCCTCCCTCCTGGCTCGACCACGCTGGCGCAGCGTCAGGTAGAGCGACACTCCTCCCGCAACGGTGGCAGAAGCGGCGAGAATATCGGTGGTCAGCAAGAGATTGTCGGCCTTGCGACTCTGGTCGGGCAGGTCGTTCTCGCCGAGCCCCAGCTCGTCGTCCATCGACTCGTACTCGTTCACGGCGGCGGCCCCGAGCGCGAAGGTCGTTCCCGCACCGATCGCCAGCGCGGCCGTCGTGGCCCATCCGGCCCAAAGAGCCGAGGATCTCTCGGGCTCGGCAGCCGGGGGCGGTGGCGGTGGCTCGGGAACGACCGGGGCAGGAGGTGGCGGAGCGACGACCTGTGGCTTCTCGCGAATCAGCTCCGTCAGCTCCAGCGTCACTTCCAGTCGATCACCACCGGCGAGCGTCACCCGCTGCGGCACCCCCGAGTACCCGGGCAGGCGAACCTCCACCTCGTGCTCTCCAGCATCGACGATGAGCGCGTCCGGCAGCGGTGCTTGCCCCACCGGCGCACCGTCGATGAGCACGCTGGCACCTTCGACGTTCGTGCCCACCAGGAGAAACGCCGTGCGGCTCTTCAGCATATCCAGGTCGGCATTGACCTCCCGCGCGCGCTCCTCGGTGATCCCATCGCCGGCACCATCGAGGTACCCCTGCAGCGCCTTGCGGGCGCGGGCGTAGCGTCCCAGCTCGACGCAGACCTGGTCGATGTTGTAGAGCACGCGATAGTCGGGAATCGTGTCGTAAGCTCGCTCGAACTCGATGAGCGCGAGTTCGAAATCGCCCTCGCGGTAGAACGCGAGCCCCTTCTGGAACCGCGTCGAGGCCTCGACCCGCTGCTCGGGGGTCGGCTCCGCGGGCGTCTCTTCGCCGGCGGCCTCCTCGGCCGTCGCCGGAGCGGCACCGGCGTCGCCGTCATCGCCGTCTGGCTGGGCCAGGGCGGGAGGCGCAGCCAGCATCACGCAGAACCAGACGAACCACGATCCACGCACGTCAGTGTCCCTCGCCAAATGGGTTGTCGGTATCGAGTGAGCGGATCGGCTTCGAGCCCGTCGTGACAGGCGGCGGCTGACCCGGGACCCGGGTGGTCTTGATCGGACCCGGCGGCAGCGATGGGGGAGAGCCTGTCCCCGTTGCTGGGGGCTGCTCCACGGGGTCCAGACGCACGACCAGCTCCTGCTCGTCCTCGAAGACGATGCGGCGCGTCTGGGGGCTATGACCCGGAGCCGTCACCACCGCCACGTGCCGGGAACCATCGGCCGGGACACGACGAACGAGCGGGTTGGCGCCTTCCTTCTCGTCGTCCAGGCGGACCACCGCGGCTGGGGGCTGAGCCGTGATCATGATCAGGATTTCTCGCACCGGCTCGGGCGCCACGGATGGAGAGGGAGTCGGACCAGCCGAAGCGACGGGTTTCGCCGACGTCACGCCAACCGACGACTCCGGTTCTGCGGGGCGATCCAGGCCCAGCGCCAGCGCGATGACGACGAGGCCCAGCGCAACCGCTCCGGCGGCCAGCCAGGTGATGATACCGCGGTCCCGCCGCCGCGTGCTGGCCACCGCCGAATCCCGCAACGTGAGCGTGCTGCTGTCGGTGGGGACCGGCTTGACGGTCGGCTCGTGCGTCTCCGTATTGGGATTTGGCGGCGCACTGGGGCTCAAGGGCTGGTGGGAGTCGAGACGCTCGACGACCTCCGCGATGGCGCGGCGCCGGGCAGTGACCCGCTCTCCGACGGCCTGGTCCACCACCCGAGCCACCTGCGCCTCGCTGATGATCGCGCGACGGGACGCCAACCAGGCGGCCAGCGAACGCCCCAGCTCCGCCGCCGTCTGGTAGCGGTCCTCGGGGTCGCGCGCGAGCGCCTTCATCACGATCTTTTCGAGCGCAGGCGGGTAGTCGGGATCGATCTCCGACGGCCTGACCGTCTCGCGTTCCAGCAGCTGGTACAGGGTAGCCAGCGCGTCGCCCCCCTGGTACGGCCGCCTGCCGACGGTGGCCTCGTACAGCAAACATCCCAGCCCGAAGATGTCCGCACGCCGATCGAGGTGCGACGAGGTCACCTGCTCCGGCGCCATGTAGCTCAGCTTCCCCTTGACCTCGCCGGTCTCGGTGGGCCGATGCAGCTGGCCGCGAGCCTTGGCGACCCCGAAATCCGCAACCTTGACGTGCCCCGCGGTCCAAATCAGCACGTTCTGGGGGGATACGTCACGGTGGACGACATTCAGAGCCGCACCGTCTTCGTCCGTGAGTTCGTGGGCAGCGTGCAGCCCCGCGCAAACGTCCGCGATGATTCGAACCGCCACCTCATGGTCCAGCCGATGCCCCTCGATCCCATCGAGGACGTCGCGCAGGGTGGCGCCGTCGCACCACTCCATCACGAAGTAAAGCAGCCCCTTGTCCCGTCCAAGCTCATGGACCGCGCACGCGTTGGGGTGCTCGATCTGAGACGCGATCCGCGCCTCGTCGAGGAACAGGCGTTCGAACTCCGGCGACCCGCCGACCTCCCCCAGCCCCGTCTTGAGGGCCACCAGCTGGCTCGACGGCAATCCACGCGAGCGGCGGGCCGCCCACACCCGACCCATGCCCCCAACCCCGACTTCTAGCAGGAGCTGATAGTCGCCCAGCAGGTCGCCGGGTTTGAGAGAGCTGACGTTCGCCTTGATCGACCGCACTTGCGAACGATGAGAATAGCACCGAACGCTCGGCAGGAACACCTCGGCCAGGGGTTCAACTCGTCAGCCAACTTGGCTATTCTTATGGGCTGGTGCACTGTTGTAGGAGTCAGGGGAACCGTGTCCGACCCGAAGAGCGACACTTTCAGCTCCCGCCTCAAACCGGGGGACCGCGTCGGGCGGTATCGGTTGCTAGCTCCGCTGGCCAGCGGCGGCATGGCAGAAGTCTGGGCGGCCAAGCCCGAGGGGAGGCTCGGTCTTTCCCGCACGGTGGCGATGAAAGTCGTCAAGGCCGAGTATGCCGCGGACAGTGAGTACACCCGCATGCTCATCGACGAGGCCACCGTCGCCTCGGCCATCCATCATCCCAACGTCTGCGACCTGCTCGAGCTCGATCAGCACGAGGAGCTGATCTTCATGGTCATGGAGTGGGTGGCGGGGGACTCGCTGGCCGGGCTCCTCCACCAGAGCACCAAGCTGCATCCACTCAAGTACCACCATGCGGCGCGCATCGTGGCGGACGCTTGTGCCGGCACGCACGCCGCCCACGAGGCGTGCGACACCGATGGCATGCCTCTCGGCATCGTGCACCGGGACATCTCACCACCCAATATCCTGCTCTCGCTGCAAGGCCAGGTGAAGGTCTCGGATTTCGGGATCGCCAAGGCGCGACATCAGCTGCACTCACGCACCCGCACCGGCGAGATCAAGGGCAAGTTCGCCTACATACCGACCGAACAGATCGTCGGGGACGCCGTCGATCGGCGCGCCGACGTGTACGCGCTGGGGTGTGTGCTGTACGTGGCGACGCTCGGCCTGCGGCCGTTCGGCAGCGGCCCCCAGGCGATGAACAAGATCCTCAACGGACAGTTCAAGCGCCCCCGCGAGCTCAAGCCAAACTACCCGGAGGACCTCGAGACCGTCGTCGTCAAGGCGCTCCAGCAGGACCGCAACGACCGCTACCAGACCGCCGACGACATGCGCGTCGCGCTCGAGGAATGGCTCGTCGACCGCGATCAGGTCGTCACGTCCGACGATCTCGCGGCGCTGGTGCGGCGCCGACTCTCGGAGGAGAAGCGGGCCGCGATCGAGGAGCTTCGCAAGCTGAGCCGTGTCGCTACCAAGGAAGATCTGATGCGCGGCCTGGAGGTGGTCGAGCGCGAGCAGACTCCGACGGCGGGAAGCGGACTCGTCACGATCCCCGAGGGACTGTTGCCGCCGCGTCCCCCGCGAGACGACGACACGCTCCCCAACCAGGGCCCCCCGCCGCCCAGCGCCGACAGTCGACCGGCAAGCGAACGCACGATCCGCCGTCGGCAAGCGGAGGCGGAGAGACCCACGGTTCGACCCGGGGCGCGCCCCAGTCAGGCGGGGTCGGGCCGCCCCACCGCGCCGGTCATCATCGAGGGGGGCCGCTCGCGATCGCTGATGCCGGGCCGTGCCGGCAGCAAGGCCATCATCGCCCTGCTGGCCTGCATCATCGGGCTACTGCTCGTCGTCGTCATTCTGCTCGTCGCGCGATGACGCGACCACCGCCGCGGGTTCCACGCAGTTGCGGCCCGCCTCCTTGGCAGCATAGAGCCGCTGGTCGGCAAGGTTTCTCAGTCCTTCGGGGGACTGGATGCTCGACTCGTTCGAGGCAGCCACACCGATCGAGAGCGTGACGGGGATCTCCCGGCCGCGCCAGATGAAGGGCTCATCGGCGACATTGGCGCGGATCCTCTCCGCCAGGATCACCGCTGCCTGCAGGCCCGTGGCGCGACACAGAACCGTGAACTCCTCACCGCCGACCCGAGCGAGGAGATCCTCGCGTCGCATCGTTTGATAGATGACGTCCACGACCTGACGCAGCACCTGGTCCCCCGCCGGGTGGCCGTGGGAGTCGTTGACTTGCTTGAAGTGATCGAGGTCGATGGCCAGCAGTGAACACTCCCTGGAGTGCCGCACTGCCCAGGGCCACTCGGAGTCCATGCGCTCCTCGAGGACACGCCGGTTGTAGGCCTTCGTCAGGGGATCGCGGGTCGCGAGATCGTACAGCTCCTCTCGCAGGCGCTGCTCGAGCTCCCCCTCGCGGGCGAACCGCAGGACGACCTCACCCCCCAGATTGATCCGGTCGCCGTCCTGAAGCTCGACCGACCCCTCGATCCGAGTCCCGCGGATGTGCGTCCCATTCGTGGAGCCCAGGTCCTCGATGAGGTAGCGCTTCTCATCGACCACGATGCGGGCGTGCTGGCGCGAGATCCCATCCAGGGGGATCTGAACCTCCGCCTCGGGCGTCCGACCGATCACGTTCTCACCCCGGGTGAGCTGGAAGACTGTCCCAAGCCGCGGCCCCTTGAGCATCGTCAGCGTTCCGACCAGCTCGCCGGGAGCCGGTTCCTCGACCCGAATCGACTCCGGAGGATACCGGGCAGTCGTTTCGTGTTCCGGTTCGGGATGGGGGCGCTTCGTCAAGACCAGCAACCTCGTATGGAAACTCTAGCCCGGAAAGATCGCAGCCGGGGCGCTCTTCTCACCAGCCCTTATCCCAGACGAGGTCCCCCCAAACCAGTCAGCCCGCCAGTTTAGCACGAACACTATTATCCAGGAAGACTTGAAAATGGCATGGATTCTCCGACCATACTGCCGGACGGGCAGTTGCCCACAGGGGAAAAAGCGGAGGGAACATGAAGAAAAGGACAGCAGTTGCAGCACTTGTCAGCGCGGCAGTTCTCGCAGGGTGCGGGGCCGAAAGCACCGAGGACGTCGGAACGGTCACGCAAAACCTCGAAAAGATCTGCCACAATCCGGACGGCTACTACGGGATGATGGCCGCCTTGGCCGTGGCCGTCGGTCACGAGATGGGACAGTGGGAGGCCACGACCTACCTCTACAACAACGGGTGGCGCGACATCCGGATCGCCGAGGAGGCCAAGCCCATCTGTCAGAGCCGCGGTCGAGACGACTGCGGGAATGTGCAAGCCATCCTCGATTTGCAGCGGGTTGACTACCTCTTCGACCAGAACGGGCAGCGGGTCTTCGACGGTATTCAGTTCTACCAGCAGCTGCAGGTGTACCTGGAGCGGCAGAAGATCTGGGAGGGACGAACCGGTGCCAACAGCTGCGGCCCCAGGCCCCACCAGCTCACCCTCAGCGCGCTCGAACCTGGCGTGTGTCAGCTCACCTACGACTACGTCTTCGACGTCGAGATGGACACCGACCCGGCCGGGCTGGAGTGCAAGCTCAAGTTTGCCGGCTGGCCGGAGAACGAATTCCTCCAGTTCCGAGCCACTGCGGACACCGTCACCATCGACCCCATCGGCGGGATGATCGAAGGCGAGCCGAGTCCGGTCGGAGGCTGCCGGGCATCGTACCTCGTTTACGACCCGGATCAGAGCGAAGCCGGCTCACCGTGCTGTCCCGGTGGCGCGACCGGAACCCTCGAGATCTCGAGCTGGAGCGACAGCACCCTCGTCTGCACCTGGTAGGACGTAGCCTGGGGCCCTGGCTCTGTTCGTGCCATCGTCGAGTCATTCGACGATGGCACGCGCGTTCCATGGCAACGCCGAGAACACCGCGCCGCGCCTGCAGTCGGGTAGACTGCTTGGCAATGT
The DNA here is from genome assembly GCA_050304295.1 of Polyangiaceae bacterium. GTDB lineage: Bacteria > Myxococcota_A > Polyangia > Polyangiales > Polyangiaceae > JAFGBI01. The sequence continues at coordinate 7,221 of JBNLDK010000071.1, read as the reverse complement.
TTGCCGTGGGGCTCGTGACCCTCGCCACCTCCACTGAAGAGGAAGCTCCGGCGCTGGCGGGGGATCTCGGCATGACCGCCTACGACGCCCGCCTGCTCCTCGCCCGGGGCGTGCCTTGCATCGTGCTGCGCAGCAGCGAGAAAGACCGAGCCGTCACCGTGCTGAAGCGACTGCGGGCGCGTGGACACCAGGCGGTCGCCTTCGACACCGGAGCGGTGACAGCACGGTCGCAGATGACCCGCCCACGAGCGCTCCGGTTCGAGTCCGGAGGCCTCTGCGCCGAGGCGGGACAGCTCCCTTACGACGAGGTCGTGGTCTTGATCCACGGCACGCGGCCCACCCGCGACGAAACCGTCCACACGACCACCCACCGACAGTTCGATCTCAAGGGCGCCGTCGTCACTGGAGGCCTCAAGCTAACCAAGAAGGTCACGAAACAGCACAGCCTGGTGATCGAGGATCGCGAGCAGTTTCTCCTCGTCTACCCGCGCCCCCCCAGCCCTCCCTGGACGCTGGAGGAGTCCGCCCTTCACTATCACTGCCTGGGCGCCGAGATGACCACCAATCGGATGGAGAACCTCCGGAAGGTCGTCGACCGTGTGCGACAGCTCGCGCCCCACGCGCAGTTCGACGACAGTCTGCTGAGGTTCGCCAAGGCAGGACACGACAAGCTGGGGGAGCAAGCCATCGATGAGCAGGCACACCTGATCGCGCTGTGTGCTGCCAAGGGACTGCTCGCCCACAGCGAGCATCACCGGCGCTGATCCCAAGGTGGGGTGTCGCAGCAGTGGAGCGACGCGCGCGCCCCGTCCCGCGACGCCGGCTGGCAAGATGGCCCGCCGCGCCTCCGCGCTCCAGAGCCAGCAAGAGTGGGTCCTCCGGAAGGAACCAGAAGATGGTAGGGTGAGCGCATGTCGGTGTCGGCCGTCTGCCCGGCGTGTGAGCAGCCCGTAGAGCAGCCCACGGATCTCGCTGACCGGACAGCCGCGCCCGCCTGCCCCAGCTGCGGTGCCCCCTTGGGCGAGACGCACGGCGCGGACGCGGAAGCGACGGGCGACTCGCTGCCCGACGTGCAGCCCGCTCCCCTCACGCTGGACCCGGCGTCCATGCACCCCATCGCGCGGGTGGGACGCTACCTGCTCTTCGACCAGTTCGCGTCCGGCGGCATGGCCACTGTCCACCTGGGTCGCCTCGATGGCGCTGGCGGTTTCTCGCGCGTGGTCGCCATCAAGCGTCTGCACACGCACCTGTTGAAGGACGCGGAGTTCACCCGCATGTTGCTCAAGGAGGCGCGCCTGGCAGCCCGCATCCGGCACCCGAACGTGATTCCCATGCTCGACGTGGTGTCGGACGCCGGCGAGGTCCTGCTCGTCATGGAGTACGTGGACGGCGAGTCGCTGTCACCCGTCTGTCGGCGGCTCGCCAAGGAGTACCAGGAGGTCCCCCTCGACATCGTCACCCGCATCATGGCCGACGTCCTCAATGGACTGCACGCCGTGCACGAGGCGATCGACGAGAAGGGAGAGCGCATTGGCCTGATCCATCGCGATGTCTCCCCCCAGAACATCATGGTGGGGACGGAAGGCATCGGCCGCGTCTTCGATTTCGGCGTGGCCAAGGCGATGCAGCACTTCGACCACACCGCTCCGAATCGGATCAAGGGCAAGAGCGCCTACATGTCGCCGGAGCAGATCCAGGGCGAAGCGTTGACGCACCACTCGGACATCTTCGCCGTGGGGATCGTGGCGTGGGAGCTCATCACCTTGCGGCGCCTGTTTGGCGCCGCCAACGAGCGGGAGCGGATGGACCGGATCCTGGCTGGTCACTACCCCGCCCCCAGCGAGCGGCGCGACGATGTTCCCGAGGAGCTCGACCGGATCGTGATGCGGGCGCTGGCCCTCGACCCCGGAGACCGCTTCGCGACGGCGCAGGAATTCGCCGAGGCCCTCGAGGACGCCATCCGCCCCGCCACACCGCGACAGGTCGCCGAGTGGCTGCGCCCCACCGTGGCGGACTCGCTGGACCACCGCTCACGCCTGGTGAACTTGGTCGAGACGTGGGGCGGCAGCACTCCGGAGGCGGCCGAGGAGGCGGCGCGCGTCGAGGCACGTCGCGTCTCGCTGGCTTCGATCCACGATGGCCTCGGCGAGGGAGCTCGGCTCCCACCCAAGCGCAGCACCGCCCGCGGCTGGCTGGTCCTCGTGCTCGTGGCCTTGGTTCTGGCAGCGGTTGCGGCCCTGGCGCTGCCAGCGTTCACCTAGACGAGCGTCCGGCAGGGGACCGAGCTCACCAGAGCGCTTCGAGGAAGGTCGCTCTCCCGCGATTTTTGACCACGTTGACGAGGCACCGCCAGTACACCCGCCATCCGTAGTGTCGCAGGATGGTCGGTGCGTGGGTGACGAGATGTCTGGTCTGGACCCGCCCGAGCATGCCAAACATGCGTGCACCCGCCGTGCCAATGGCCTTCCCGTGCCATTGCCACCAGTTGCAGCGCCTTCCGGGTCCTGCCGTTTCCAATCTGCAACGTCAGCGTGGGGTCGCGGACACCTGCGAGTCGGCAAGTCGCCATCGCAGGCCGGGAGTCTCGCAAGTTGAGCTGCCCCCCCGCTCTAGAACTTGACTTCCTCCATCCCCCCGGCCCATCCTTCGGCCTGTGAGTCACCTGGTCCGCGCCGCTGCTCGTCGCGCCGCCGCTATCGCGGGCGGCTGGGACGGGGTGCGCACTCCCTAGCGCAAAGAGCCACCCGACCAGAAGCCGCCCCAACGAACGTTCGGGCGGCTTTCTTGCGTTGGCGCGGTGCCGACGAGTCGCCCGGGAAAGAAGAGCGAACCCATGCCACCCATATCCTCGCAACATCTGATGCCCATCACGCAGCGCCCCGACCCCGTCATGGTCCGGGGAGCGGGGTCGTACCTGTGGGACGACCACGGGACCCGCTACCTCGACTTCATCCAGGGCTGGGCGGTCAACGCGCTGGGCCACGCCGCCCCCGAGGTCAGCCAGGCGCTCGCCCAGCAGGCGGCAACGCTGGTGACGCCCAGTCCCGGCCTGCACAACGCTCCGCAGCTCGCGCTGGCGCAGCGATTGACGGAGCTGAGTGGCCTCGACCAGGTGTGCTTCACGTCGACGGGCGCCGAGGCGGTCGAAGTCGCGCTCAAGCTCGCCCGCAAGTGGGGGCGTCAGAAGCGAGGCGGCGCCTTCGAGATCGTGACGACCCACAACGCCTTCCATGGGCGGACCCTCGCGGCAATGGCCGCGAGCGGCAAGCCTGGGTGGGACGCGCTGTTCCCGCCCAACGTTCCCGGATTCGTCAAGGTCGCCTTCGGTGATCTCGAGGCCATGGCCCACGCCATCACCCCCCGAACCGCAGCCATCCTGGTGGAACCCATCCAGGGTGAAGGCGGGGTCGTCGTTCCCCCTCGCGGATACCTCTCGGCCCTCCGCGAGCTGGCCGACGAACGCGGCGTGCTCCTGATGCTCGACGAGATCCAGACCGGCATCGGTCGGACGGGACCGCTCTTCGCTCACCAGGCAGACGGGATCCAGCCCGACGTGATGACCCTCGGCAAGGGGCTCGGGGGCGGCGTGCCCATCGCGGCCACACTCGCCACCCGCCGCGCCAGCGTGTTCGAGCCCGGCGACCAGGGCGGCACCTTCGCCGGCAACCCGTTGACCGCAGCGGTCGCCCTAGCGGTCCTCGACGTCGTGACCCGGAACGACTTCCGAAGCGCCGTGGAATCCCGAGGAGTCGAGCTCGCGGCCGGGCTCGCCGCGCTGGCGGCGCGTCACCAGGCGGTCGAGGTGCGTGGCCGAGGCCTGCTCTGGGCGCTCCGACTGCGGGAACCGGTCGCCGCTCCAGTCCGCGACGCCTGCTTCGCCCGCGGACTCCTGGTCAACGCGGCGCAACCCGACATCGTGCGCTTCATGCCCTCGCTCCGCGTCACCAGCGACGAGATCGAGGCCATGCTCACTCTCCTCGACGCCGCCCTGCAGCACGTGGCCCACCAAGCGGCGTGAGGGGACCACCGAATCGCGGTGAGCGCGCGGGCCTCCGCGCGCTCACTTCTCGGTGCAGCGCCCGTCCACGAGACGACAGCGCTCGTAGACCTGGCAGGCGCGCGACTCCTTGCACTCGTCCGCACTCGCAGCCACGCACTTGCCGTCCTGTGGAGTGCAGCGACCATGTTCCTTGCAGACCGCGGCGCAGTCCTCCTTGCTCACCGCCTGGCACTTGCCGTCCTTCAGCGTACAGCGGCCGTCGTGCTGGCAGATCCCACTCTTTTTGCAGGTCTCCGCGGAGTCAGCGACACAGCGCCCGTCCTTGCCCTGGCAGCGCCCCTCTCCCTGACAGGCCTGCTGGCGTCCCCGGCACTCGATCGTCTTCGGCGTCTGGCAGGTCCCATCCTTCGCACACGTCAGCCCGGACACGCACTCCGCGGCCTTGGTGCAGGCGTCCCCTTCCGCCGCCGTGCCCTGCGGTTCCGCCGAAGGCATTCCGACCGCCGGCTTCTCTTCCTTCTTGCACGCCGTCAGCACGATGGCCGACACGACGCACAGCACACCCAGCTGCTTGATACCCGCCATGGTGCGGCCATTGTCGGGGAAGCGAACGGCGCTGACAAGGAAAGGCCACGATTTGCTCCGATGACATCGCGGCTCCAGACGCAGCGAACCGCCCTCGTTCGATAAGTCCGCGCAGCTCGCAACGCAGTCACGGCGACCTCGTGACTGGCGCGCACGGACGCCCGCCTCGCAGAATCCGGAAGTGCTCCTTGCGGCACTTTCGACGCAGGGGTACGCCCAAAGAGACCATGACCAGTCACATCGAGTTGCTGGAGAACCTGCGAGTCCCACACGTCAACGTCTCGGGAGCGCTGGCCCTCTCCCGAGAGCTCCTGGTGCGAGTCCCCCCGGACGCGCGCGCCTCGGTCAGAACCGCAGCCAAGCGGATGCGCGACGCGGCCGTCGACCTGCACCACGCCTGGCGTCGGACCACACCGCCCGCGCTCCGCAGCGATCCGCGCCCAGTCGACCAGGAGCTCGACGCCACCTGGATCGCCGTTCACGACCGACTCCACGCCTACACCTAGGTGGAGACCGCCAGCTCGGCCCGAGCGACTCAGCTCCTCGAGCTGGTCTTCGGGGAAGGTCTCGCCTTCCTCGATGCACCCTACGCCCAGCAGTGGGCCGAGAGCCGCAAGCGCCTCGACGAGATCCGCGACAACGGACTCCACGACACCTTCGTCGAGCTGTGCGGCGCCGAGTTCGTCGACGCGCTCGAAGCTGCGCAGGAGCGCTACGGCATCGCCCTCGGGATGGCGAACGAGCGCAGCGTCCCGCCCCCCGCCACCCTGCGCTTCCTGCGGGCCCTGCGGGCGGCGATCGCCCACTTCTCGATCCAGGTCGTGGCCTGCATCGATCCCGACGATCCGGCGAGCATCGACGCCGCCGAGGAGCAGCTCAAACCCATCCTCGTGCGCCGCAACCAGGCGTGGATCATCGCACCCGACGACGCGGACGCGGACCGCCCGGATCCCGAGCTACCCTATATCGACCTGAGCGACCTGATCGACTGACGCGACCATGGCTCGAGGCCGCGATGGCGCCTCCTGTCCGAACCCCTTGCCCCGAGCCCGGGAATGGGGGACACGATCGCTCACCCAAGGCCCCTTGGCGGAATGGCAGACGCAGGGGATTTAAAATCCTCGGCCCGGAAGGGTGTCCCGGTTCGAGTCCGGGAGGGGCTACCCGGATTTAAAGCAAGATTCCGAAGGGTTAGCCGGCATGCCGGCTACTCGTTCACGGCGCGCGGCGCGGGCCGATCTAGTTTCTGGTCTAGTTTGCGCAGCTCGGGGATCGACTTCGCCATGTCGCCCAGCCAACCGAGCTTCACCTCGGCCGCGTTGCGGGCAGCTTGGCGGTAGCGATTGATCATCGCGGACGTGGTGTGCCCGGTCCGATCCGCAACCCACGTCTCGGATCGCCCGTTCGCGAGCGCCAGCGTCACGAAGGTCCCGCGCAGATCGTGGAAGCGAAACGCCAGGCGCGAACCCGTCGCCTCGAAGAGCTCCGGGCGAGTGACGCCAGCCGTCTTGAGATCGGCCCGGAGCGTTTCGGCGAACTTCGGGTCTTCGTCAATCGCGATCGGAAACACGATCTCCGTCGGCGCCGGGTTGCCCCGAAGCTCCCGCCAACACTGCAACGCGCGAGCCGTGCCCGGATCCAGCGCCCACGATCGCGGAGCATCCGTTTTATTCTCGTCCAGCTTCACGATCCCACGGTCGACATCGACGTCCGCCCACGTAAGCGCGAGCAGTTCCCCTTGTCGCATGCCCTCGCGCGCCGCGAAGCCGTACCGCATTCGCCGTGCAATCGGGACTGTCTCGCATGCCAGCAAAGCGCTTTCTTCCGACGGATAGAGGCAGGACTTCGCTTTCAGCTTGGCCACCCGGGGCAGCCACCCTTTGGGGATTGGATTTGCCTCGCGATGGCGGAGTGGATACACGGCCAGTTGCAGGACTCGCCGGATCACTTGCGCGTAGTGTCGTCGCGTGGACGGCGACCGCGCCGACTCGGGCAGTTTGGCCATTGCGCGATCTGCATCGTCAAGGGTGAACGCACCGATCTCGATCTTCCCGATCGTCTGGTTCAAGACTTTCAAGTGGCTTTCGTCCTGCCCTGAGTCCTTTTGCGCCACGTGATCGGGGTACTGCTTCGCAAGCTTTCCCGAGGTCCAGAGTTTCGCGACTTGCTCGAACGTGGGCGTTCGCTTTCTGGCTTCGCGCTTCTCCGCGAATGCGTCCGAGATCGCACGTTTCAAAGCTCGATCGAACGCCTTCGGGTCGGCAGCTAGGTCCGCAACGGCTTGCAGCGTCTTTTGACTCGCACCGGCCCGTGCGGGTTTGCGCAGTTTCTCCGCGGCCCGTTCGGCTTCTCGCTTCGACTTCGTGGGGAACGAGATCCAGCGTTGCTTACCTTGGATCGCGATCCGGGTTCGGTGCGAGCCGTCGCACTTTTGTTGCATGGCTGGGGGCTTAGCGGCCATCACGTCCCCCTTTTGGTTCTGGCTCTTCGAGGGCTTCGATCCCCGCGTGTAGCGCGGCCCGGAGCGCCGCGGCCCGACTGACCTTCAGCCCGTGCACCTTGGCCCGCATTCGCTGGGCAAGGCCGTCCAGCGCGGCTCGTTCTTCGTCCGACAAACGGATAGTAGTGACTTGCAT
>JBNLDK010000070.1:0-42838 GCA_050304295.1 Polyangiaceae bacterium | reverse complement strand
TCCGCGAGCGCTCGCGGGGTCAGCCGTGCGGGCCAGCCTTCGCGCGCCCCTTCGCCCAGCGCCAGCTCGACCCAGCGTGACCAGCTGGTGGCCCCGGTGTCGCTCAGCAACTCGTCCGACACATCCAGCCACCGTTGTGCGGCTTCGATCGCTCCCGTTGGGCACTCGATCGTGTCGGCGTGATCCACGGGCATTCCGCAGGCAATCTCGTGTCGCCGCTCCCAGAGCAGCGCTTCGGCACGGCTCAGGGAGTCGCTCACCGACGACAGCGCGTCGAGCCAGGCGCCCCGGCGTGCGGCCTCCGTGAGGAACTGGGTGGTGAGTTCGGCGATGGTGAACTGCCCCCCCTCGGGTTGGGCCACGGCGTGGCGGACGTGATGACGCAGCTCCGCCAGGTACGCGAGGCTGCGACGGTTGATTCGTTGCTCCGCGAGTCGATACACCCAACGTCGCAAGGGGTGCCGGAGGGGGTCGGCTTCTGGCAGTTCCGTCACCTCATGCAGCACGCTGCGGCGGGCGACATCGGGTAGCCCGGCGAACGGATCCCAGTCCTGTGCTTCGCCGCGGGTGAGCGCGCGCTGCCAGCGTCGCCAGACGTTTGCGGTCCGCTGTAGATCCCGGTCCAGCGCCAACACGTCCAAGTCGCTCATCGTCCTTCACCCCGGAGCACGCCCGTGACCCCCTTCGCGGAGTCCGCTGGGTTGGCCCACCGGACTCGAGTGAGGGTGTCTTGGCACGAATTCAGTGTGGACTCCCTAGCATGATCGTCTGCCGTGCGGAGAACGCGACGGACGTTGCGGTGCGATCCCGATCGTTCAGCTCGAAGCCCGAGCAGGGCCCAGCGCACCAGGATCGGCGTTTTGCACGCTCCTGAGTCAGGAAGCCAGCGAAGCCGACTCGCCAGTGGGGTGCGAGCCACCAGTCGACCCCGGCCCCTACCCGCACGGCGGGCCCGGCCGTGGTTCTCACGATCCGGCCTCCGGCGCTGACCGTGCGCGACAGGCGGGAAGTCTCGTGGCCCAGGTCGAGCTGAAGGTAGGGGTCGAACACGCCCTGGTCTCGCGCGTAGACGCGCGCTCCCACCCCGACGAAACGGTTGCGAGCCGTGGGTTCGCCACGGCGGCGGCGGAACGTGAGCGGTTCGCGCTCGGCTCGGTCGAGGACCGGGCCCCAGGCGAAGTGGGGATGGACGCGCCAGAGGACCGCCAGCGACCCCAGGGGGAGGGGAGTGGTATCGGCCTCTTCTCGGGGTGTTTCGCTCGCCTCGAGGGGCAGGCAAGCGCCGACCCCTCCCGCGACTTCCAGTGGCCGTCGGGCGTGCTGTGCGCGCCCGACGGCGGGAGGGCGCACCTCGGGACTCGGCGGCCCGGGAGAAGGCAGAGCCTCACCGAGCCAGACTCGATAGGGAAGACTTGGTGGCGGCGGCGAGGCACCGCTGTGGGCAACCCTTGGCGCACTCGGCGACCAGCCCCCGAGTTTCCCCCAAGAAACGAGCTTTCCTGGGGAAATGGCGAGGACCAGCACGGCGAGGGTGACAGCAGCCTGGGACACTACTCTCTCCTTCGGCCCGTCTCGCGGCCCAGTTGTGTGCATTGTGCCGAGGCCGACCTATACCTGGATCCGATGTCGAAGAAGCGGCGGCTGCCTGTCGTGGGTCCGACGTCCGATCTCGCTCCGCCGTTCCCGGGCTACTGGGCGATCGTGACTGGCGTCGTCGCTTTCACCGCTTGGCTGCCGCTCTCCCTGGCGGCGGCGTGGTTGATCCAGGCATGGCTGCCGCCCGGCGAAGCAGCCGGTGCTCTTCCGGCCGCGGGTCTTGCCGCGCTAGGCATCTCGCTGGGCGCGTTCCTGGTAGCGGTCGTCTTCGCCGCGGCGATCACCCGGGGGGCAGCTGGGGCCTCGTCGCGTGACGCGGTGGCTGGGGGAACCCTTGCCGGGCTCGTTGGCTGCGGGGTCGCCGGGGTAGCGGGAGCGCTCCAGTCGTGGACTGTCGCGGGGGTCAGTGTTCTCGTTCTGGGCATGACGGGGGCCCTGGGCGGGGCGCTGGGCGGCAGTCTGGGGCGCCGCTGGGCTGGGCGTGGTCCGGACCGGGTGGACCCGACCCAGGCCAGGGACTAGGCTTCCCGGCGTGAGTCAACTCGACCAAGAGCTAGCGGAGGCGGTGGCCCAGGGGGAGCACGCGGAGGTCGCGCCCGTTTCGCGGCAGGCGGACGCCGATCGGGATCGCTCCGCGACGGGCAAGCGCAGTCTCGGGCTCGTCGTCATGCTGCTCATCCTCGGTGGCGGCATGCTGGTGCTGGTGCTGACCAGCTTCAAGAGCTCGGTGGTCTACTCGAAGGGAGTGGACGAGCTGCTCGCGGAGGCCGATCGCCTCGCGGGCCGCAGCGTTCGCGTCGAGGGAACCCTCGTCAAGGGGTCGCTGCAGCGGCGTGATGATCCGTGCGAGTATCGCTTTCTGCTGGAGCGCAACGGTGCCCAGATCCCCGTCGAGTACCCGCAGTGCTCCGTTCCCGATACCTTCCGCGACGTTCCCTACACCGACGTGGTGGTGACCGCCGAAGGACGCCTCGCCAAGAGCGGAAGCTTCGAAGCGACGCAGATCATGGCGAAGTGCCCGTCGAAGTACGAAGGGGGCGACTCGGCCATGGGTGGTCCGTCCAGGGAGTCGCCGGACAAATCTGCGCCGAACTGAGCGGCGCGACATCAAAGGAGATTGCTTCGTGTGGGATCGCTTTCTGCGCGCTTGCCGCGGTGAGCCGCGAGACGCAACGCCGGTCTGGTTCATGCGCCAGGCGGGTCGCTACATGGCCGAGTACCGCGCCCTCCGCGAGCGGCATACTCTGCTCGAGATTTGTCGACAGCCCGACCTCGCCACCGAGGTCACACTGCAACCGGTGCGCGCGTTCGACGTCGATGCGGCCATCCTCTTCGCCGACATCCTGCTTCCTCTGGAACCGATGGGGGCGCCCTTCGAGTTTGCCAAGGGCGAGGGACCGGTCTTCGACCATGCGGTCCGCACGGCAGCTGACGTCGATGCGCTCCGTCTCGTCGATCCGGAGGAATCTCTTCCGCATGTGCTTGCGGCGATCAGACAGATCCGCGCCGAGCTGGACGGGAAGACGCCACTCATTGGCTTCGCTGGTGCGCCTTTCACTCTCGCCAGTTACCTCATCGAGGGCGGCAAGAGCACCAACTACGTGCACACGAAGCGGATGATGTACGACGCTCCGGAGCTGTTCTCCAAGCTGCTCGGAAAGCTCGCCGAGGTCGTGCGTCGCTACCTCCTGGCCCAGATCGAGGCGGGTGCCCAAGCGGTGCAGCTCTTCGACTCCTGGGTGGGAGCGCTCTACCCGGCAGACTACGAGCGCCACATCCTGCCCCATGTGAAGTCCATCCTCTCCGCGCTGCCCTCTGACCGCGTCCCGGTGATTCATTTCGGAACTGGGACCGCCATGCTGCTGGAGCTACAGCACCAGGCGGGCGGCACCGTGATCGGCGTCGACTGGCGAACGCCCATCGACCAGGCGCGTGCTCGTCTGGGACCCAAGGTGGCACTGCAGGGCAACCTCGAGCCACTCTTGCTCAATGCGCCGCGCGAGTTGCTCCGGGAGCGGGTGCAGGATGTGCTCGATCGCGCCGGACCGTCGCCGGCGCACATCTTCAATCTCGGTCACGGCATCCTCCCCGACACGAACCCAGACGCCGTGAAGTACACAGCCGACATCGTTCATGAGCTCAGCAGCCGGTGAGCGCCAGCGCTGTCCGGTGAGCGCCAGCGCCGTCCGGTGAAGACGCGCGCCGTCGGGCGGGCGGTCATCGGGCTGGCGCGGTCCTTGGGGGCTGGCGCGCGGCTACTCGATCCAGCGAGCCAGGATGCAAGTGATGTTGTCGGGACCGCCGCTGGCGTTGGCGGCGTCGATGAGGCGGCTGGCGGCCGTGGACAGATCGGGCGATTCGAGCGTGATCTGGAGAATGTCCTCGTCGGTCACCGGCCCGCACAGCCCATCCGTGCACAGCACCATGGTGTCGCCGGCGCGGGGAGTCTCGAAGCGCGTGTCGACCTTCACCGTGTCCTTCATGCCGAGGGCGCGCACGATCACGTTCTTGTGCGGGAAGTTCGCGATCTCCTCCTCGGTGAGGTGCTTCATCTTCTTGTAGTCGTTCAGCAGCGAGTGGTCTTCGGTGAGCTGTTCGAGCTTGCTGTCGCGGATTCGGTAGACGCGGCTGTCCCCGACGTGGGCCACGTAGATGCCATCCTCCACCGCGAACAAGGCGACGAGGGTCGTGCCCATGCCGCGCTGGCGGGCATTGCGCTGCGATGACTCGTAGATGCGCAGGTTGCAGAGCTTGATACCGGTGATCAGCCGGTTCTCCTCATAGCCGCGGCTCCGGTCCATCTTGTATGGCCAGGTCCGCTCCGGATCGTCCGCGGTGGCCGCGAAGAACTCCTGGAGGGTATCCACCGCCATCTTCGACGCGACCTCGCCCGAGGCGTGCCCGCCCATCCCGTCCGCGACGACGTACAGGCCAAACTCCGCCAGGATGGCGAAGTTGTCCTCGTTGTGGTTCCGCTTGCGGCCGACGTCGGTCTGGCCGGCGACCTCTATTCGCAGAGGGTTCGACACGGGTGGCTCATCGCAAAATACGCTGAAGATTCGCGCCCATCCTCGCCTCGCGTCGGTCGCATGTCAATCGCCGTCACACTCACCCCACCCCCCGGCAAGCCGAACGGCCGAGGGGGCGCTTGGGTCTGGTCGACCGGATCCGCGCTGCTCTTGCGGGTTCCTGGCCGCTACTTGGAGCGGCGGGCCGGAGCGTGGCTGCCGGCTCTGACGACCTGGGCGCGGCTCGTGGGTGCGCTCTGGGCCTGCGGCTGGCTTCCCGGTGTGGGGCGCAAGGTCAAGCTCACTTGACGGAACTTTCCTGTGCCGAACACCAGCAGCTGCACACTGTCCCCCACCGCGCGAGAGTTGATCTCGGTGGCCAGCTGTTCGGGGGTGGTGATGGGACGGCCGTCTACCGCGACAACGATGTCAGAGCGGGACTCGTCATTGCCACCCTGCAAGCCGGCCGCCGCCGCCGGGCTCGAGGCATGGACCGAAAGCACACGCACACCTCGGACCACGCCGGTGTCCTCCCCGGCTCCCTGGATACCGAGCCATGGTGCTGGCGGCACGGCGTTGGCCGGAACCGTGCGCAGGAAGGCCTTCACCGCAGAAACGGGGACGCCGTAGGGCACTCGGGTGCAGGATCCATTGGGGCCTGGTGCGCAGGCCTTCGCGATCACCGCCACCACGTTGCCTTCACCGTCGACGACCGGGCTGCCGATGTCCGTTGCCTTGAAGCGACTGGCCATTTCCAGGGCATCCCGGAGTAGCTCGCTGTCACCCCCGACCAGGGTGCGTTCGCCCTTCACGATCGTGCGAGTCAGCATCAGCTTCTTGCCGCCGACGAGACTGAACGAACGCAGATCCGACCCGGCGCGAGTCGCTGCCTGGCGGGAGGCCCGCAGCCCGTCTTGCCACCGACCGTTCTGGGGGATCAGCAGGGCGAGGTCCCAGGCACGATCGCTGTGCCCGACCCGCACCTGCGAGACACTGCCGTCGGCGAACCGCGCGTCCAGGTTGTTACCGTGACCCAGCGGCGACAAGGCGGTCAGGATCCGGCCATCCCCGCGTAGCACGGTGCCCACTCCGATGGGCTTGCCCTGCTGTTCGAGCACGACGACGCCCTGCCGCGCCTTGTCGAGGGGATTCAGCTCCTGATCGGCCTCGATGTCCCCGTCGGCGTATTCCTCCGCGGCATCCGCTGCCGACCGTGCGGCTTGGCTGGCCGCGCGAGCCGTGTCTTGCGAGTTCTGGTTCTGGGCCAGGGCATTCGCGGGCGCTACCAGCCAGGCCAGCGCCGCGACACCCGCCATCGAGATCAGTCGCCGGGCAGTCACACCCGCAGTGTAGCTCGTATTATCCTTATCGACAGGCGAGGGTTCGAATCTCCACATCGGTTCCTCCACGGCTGGGTCTCCTTGCGCGCCGGGGGGCAGTTCATGCAAAACCCTTGCCGCATCGAGCGACGGTAGCGCAGCGGCTTTCGTCCCGCGGGACACCCAGAACTGGTGGCGAAAGTGGACGGTCGGAGCGTGCCGTGCGTTCAGTGCCTGGACCCGTGACGAGGCAGCCAGCGGCTGCCCGCCCCTCGGCGGTGTCCGGCGGAGCGCCCGGGAGGCGCACATCGCGGACAGTGCGGTCGTGTGGGCCGTTGGTGCCAGGGGCTGAACGAGGGAGCGCGATTGTCGAGCACTTCGACCGTCGCGCGGGCTCATCGGACTTTGGGGAGGGGGCTTGGCAGACTGCGCCAGCCCCGCCGGGGAACTCCAACCAACGACCGGCCGAAGGCACGAACAGGAAGCGGCGCGAGCTGGTTGGAGCCCCGCTTCCAGGCCACTCCTGGGCACTCAGACAGAGATGTGATGAATGCTCAGTTGGCGAAGCCCCCTCAGAACCAGCCGGAATGTGTCGGGCAGACGAGCCCTCACAGCGCAGTGCCCAGCCCTCACTCTGCTGGGGGGTGGGCACGAAGCGATCGAGGATCGCGCTCGCTCATTTAGCGCTGGCCGTTCGGGGCGCGCTCGATGACCCGTACGCCCTGTGGCCCGCCCACGAGGATCACATCGGCGCGGTTCACGAAGAGTCCGGTCTCGACCACGCCCGGCACAGCTCGCAGGGCTCGGTCCAGCTCGCGGGGGTCGTCGATGGGTCCGCTCTCGATATCGTAGATGTAGCTCCCCTCGTCGGTCTTGAAGGGCTTGCCCCCGACCAGTCTCAAGTTCGCCTGACCAAACTGGTTCAGCGCCGCCGCGGTGTTGTGGTGGCCGAAGCTCAGCACCTCCACCGGCACGGGAAAGCCGTCGCCGAGTTTCTCGACGAGCTTCGACTCGTCGACGATGACCACGTTCTTCTTGGCCGCGGCGTTGACGACCTTCTCACGCGTGTGGAATCCGCCGCCACCCTTGATCAGATCGAGCGCGGGGGAGACCTGGTCGGCTCCGTCAACACAGACCTCGATGCGCCACGGGCCTTCCTCGGTGAGGAGCGGAATCCCCAGGAACTCGGCTTGCGTCCGGCTTGCGGAGCTCGTGGGCACACCGATCAGATTGTGCCCTTGCTTGACCAACGCGGCGACGCCGTCGATGAAGAGCTTCGCGGTCGACCCGGAACCGAGTCCGATCACGCCGTGCTCCGGGAGGTACTCGAGGGCAGTGCGGGCGACGAGCGCCTTGGCTTCGTTCTGGTCCATGGATGCGGCTCACATGGCGGAAGAACGGGTGCCAAGTCAAGCGCCATCGGCGTCGCGGAGCGCAGTCCGATGAGGTCGTGCGATGTGAGCGCTCTCGCGGGAAGTGGGGCCGGCGGGGACGGTGCGCACCCCCACTCGAGCGCGGTCGGTGTCCCGGCAGGAATCCGCGGCGGCTATCGCTGACAGCTCGAGCAGAAGTGCGATGACCGGCCTCCCAACACCACCCGGCGGATCGCAGTTCCGCAGCTCGGGCAGGGCTGACCGGTGCGGCCATACACCTGCAGTTCGATGGCGAACGCTCCCGACTCGCCGTTGGGGTGCACGAAGTCGCTGATGGTCGTTCCTCCGACCTCGATCGAGCGCAGCATCACGTGCTGGGCCTCGGCCAGCAGGTGTTCCCAGTCGCGTCGGGAGAGCCGCCCGGCGCTGCGTGTGGGACGGAGGCCCGCGCCGAACAATGCCTCGTCCGCGTAGATGTTGCCGACACCGGCGAGCAACGACTGATCGAGCAGCGCGGACTTGATGGCGACCCGCCGGCGGCGGGTGCGCTGCCAGAGCTCGAGGGGGTCGGCGGCGAGGGCGTCCGCCCCGAGACGATCGAGTCGCTTGCACGTCTCCCCGTTGCGGAGATGTTGCACCTTGCCGAACTTGCGCGGGTCCCGAAACAGCACGCTGGGGCCGCCGTCGGTGAACTCCAGACAGAGATGGGTGTGTCGGTCGGGAGCGAATGGCAGGACCGCGGTCGGCGGCGACGGTCGGTGCCGGGGTGGGGCTGCCGCCCCCGCGCCGAACAGCTGTCCCGTCATGCCCAGATGCAGGAGCAGCTGACCGCCGTCGTCGAGCCGCGCCACGATGTACTTGCCGTGGCGATGCAGGGTGGTGATGCGGCGTCCGGTGAGGCGTCGACGCAATTGACCCGGCTGGGTCAGGAAGAAGTTTGACGGTGGTGTCGTGATCACTCGCGCGATCTCGCGTCCTGTGACAAGTGGCGCGATCTGGCGTCGCGTGACTTCCACCTCGGGAAGCTCCGGCACCGGAGCAGCATAGCGCTCCCCGTGGCGGATGGGTCCTCTCACCGGTGGTGGCCGGAGGGCCCGGGCGGAGTGCCCGCTCGCTGGTCGTTCCGGCGTGAGAGGTTGACGACCCGTTCAGCCGGGCGCACGACTGGGGCATGGCGCCATGGACCGTGACCGATCTGCCGAACCTCGAGGGACGAAACATCGTGGTGACGGGCGCCAACAGCGGGCTCGGGTTCGAGACGGTGCGCGCCCTGGCAGGCGCTGGCGCGACGGTGACGATGGCGTGCCGCGACCTGGCCAGGGCCGAAGACGCAGCCGCGGCAGTGCGGAGGTACCACCCTCGGGCCCGCCTCGAACTGCTGCGGCTGGACCTGGCGTCGCTCGATTCGGTGGCGGACTTTGCCGAGCGCCTCGCCGAGCGTTGCCCGCGCCTCGACGTGCTCTGCAACAACGCCGGGGTAATGGCGCTGCCCTGGCGCCAGACCGCAGACGGCTTCGAGATGCAGTTCGGTACCAATCACCTCGGCCACTTCGCGCTGACCGGACGGTTGTTGCCCCTGCTGCTGGCGGCACCGGACTCGCGGGTGGTCACGGTGAGCAGCATCTACCATCGCTTCGGTCGTTTGCGCTGGGACGACCTCGGCTCCGAGGCGACCTATCGCAAGTGGCCCGCCTACAGCATGTCGAAGCTCGCCAACCTGCTTTTTGCCACCGAGCTGCAGCGGCGCCTGGCGGGGGCGGGCCACTCCACGATCAGCGTGGCGGCCCATCCGGGATACTCGGCCACGAACCTTCAGCAAGCCGGACCTCGTCTCGCGGGGGCGACCTGGACCGGTGGGGTGATGGCGGCGGGCAATGCGTTGCTGGCCCAGTCTGCCGCGCGTGGCGCGCTCCCTCAGCTGTACGCGTGCGCGGCGCCAGAGGTGGTCGGGGGGGCCTACTACGGCCCCGCAGGACCGTTCGAGCTGTGGGGCTCTCCACGACGGGTGGAGCCAGTGGCCGCGGCGCGGAGCGTCGAGGATGCGGCCCGACTCTGGATCCTCTCCGAGGAACTGACGGGTGTCGGCTACGCCCCTCTCGCGACGGGTTGAACCGCTACCGCCCCGAGGCTGAGGCGGCGCTGGACGCGGGCGCGCCGCTGCCCGCCGGGGCTCCGCTGGACGCGGGCGCGCTGCTGCCCGCCGGGGCTCCGCTGGATGCGGGCGCGCCGCTGCTCGCCGGGGCGCTCGCCGGCGAGCTCCGCTGCGCCGCGACCCAGGCGCGGGCGTCCGCGGAGGGCTTGCGGGTCAGGTAGAAGAAGTCGCGCATCGCTCGGGTGCGGATGAACTCGTCCTCATCGAACTCGAAGCCCTTGGCCAGGGCCACCGCCTTGCGCGGGCCCCCCTCGTACTCCGGTTCGTAGAGTAGGAACTTGGGGTAGGACCAGTTCACGTCCAGCTGCGCCACGTGTGCCGCTCCCGCGTGGTGCATGCCCTGGGCGATCGTCTGAGCGGTCGTCGCGTTGGTGATGCTCACGTAGAGGATGTCCCGGTCCGCGTTGAGGCCGATCGCACTGCGCCGGATCACGGTTTCCTTGTCCAGCGTGGCTCCCCAGCGAGTCGCGTTGGGGTCGTTGAGAAGCGGGTGCATCTTGCCGTTCTCGTACATGCAGTTCGGCGTCTGCCGGTACCACACCATCTGCTCCGTCGTCGGTTGGAGTGCCTCCCAGTCGCGGATCTTCAGCTCGTCTCCGCGGTACATCGCCACCACGCAGGCTTTCGAGCGCGGTGGCATGATGGTCAGCCCGTGCAGCATCATGCCGTAGTAGCCGTGCTCGGTCTTGAAGCCGCCATTGAACGCTGCCAGGAGCTCATCGTGGTCCTTGGAGGGGATCACGGCGCCGCGGGCCTCCGTCCGCTCCTTCAGGCGCTCGTTCGCCTCGGGTGTCTGGGATTTCGGTTCTTGGTACCCTGGTACCAGGTGCAGCCGCGAACGACGCAGGTCGATGGCGACCACGAACACCTCGGCCCAGGACCGATTGCGATCGGGGTGGAGCAGCGTCTTGTACATGTACGGCTGCTCCTCGGGACGCCGGGAGTCGACGATCGGGACCCACTTGCCATCTCCGGGGGCTGACCACGAGCTGTGCACCGGTCCCACGTCCGCCGGCTGGAATGGGGGCAGCTCGAGCTCGGCGGCTCCTGCCGAGTTCGAGCCCATCGGCGGGGGGCCGGTGGGAGTCGTGGGGGCGGGAACCTCCCAGTACGCTTGCGGCGCTTCGTCGCGGCGGGACCACTGGTTGTAGCGATCCTCGACGGCATACACCCAGTCTTCGAGCTTCGTGACGTTGTCGACACCGATGACCGCCCGCAGCGTGTCCGCCACCAGCGGGCCCGCCCAGTCGAAGGTGTGAACGGCCCACCAGGTCACAGCGGTCCCGGCGACGCCGAGCACCATGAGCGTGGCGATCGCTCGCTTGACGATCCGGAACCAGCTTCGGCGGCGGGACGTATCCCGGGGGGGGGCGAGACTGGGGTTGGCGGGGCGGATGCTCGCCGTACGAGCGCCGAGGTTCTGCTGCGCGGGGCCAGTGGTCCCGTGGTGCTCGGTCTCCTGGATGACGACTTCGTCGTAGACACCACTGATGTCTCCGAACTCGGCCAGGTCGAGGGGTTTCGCTCCCCGGTCGCCATCACCAGCGTCGCTCATCTAGTCTGCGATGGTAGCGGTCACAGCCCGCGGGTAAAGGGGGGCCATGCGTCAGAACACCCCAATACTGAAGTGAAACGCCCCGAGATCCTCCCAGAATCGCTGGTTGCTTCGCCGCGCGTCCAGGCCATCCAGAACTCGCTGGAGGTTGAATCCGTAGTCGAAAACGAGGGGGCCCACCGGAGTTCCCACCCGAAGGCCGGTCCCGGCAGAGTAGCGCATATTTTTCGGGTTCAACAGGTCGCGGGCTCCCAAGTTGGCGGCGCTGGTCCACAGATTTCCCGCGTCGAGAAAGATGGCCGTCTGAACGTTCGGTGTGGCGATCGGGATGCGGAGCTCGCTGCGGGGGTTGACGAAGAAGTCGCCTCCCCGGACCACGACCTGCTCGATGCTCAGTCCCGAGTCCTCGTCGAGGAGCTGCTGCGCGATGTCTTCCGGGATCACGCTGTCTTGGAGGAAGCCGCGCATGCTGTCGACGCCGCCCAACGTGAACAGGCGGTCCGGGTAAGTCTGCGAGCCCGAGAACGTCTGGATGTTGACGCCCCACCCGACGCTGAGTGCTAGCGCCAAGCCACGGTCCCCAAAAGGGACGTACCCGGCGAGTCGATTCGAGACGCGGACGAAGTCGCTGACGATCGCGTCGAACACGTCGGCCTCGTCCGACTGGCCACGCACGGGTCGGGTCCGAAGCAGCTCGTCCAGCTGATCGGTGGGGGTGGCCCGCACGTGCTCGATCCGGGCGCTCACGAAGGTTCCCCGCGTTGCCCCCAGGGGGTTGTCGCGGCGGTCCCAGGTGGCGCTCACTTGCTGGGCGAAGGCGACCGTCTCGCCTTCGGGAACGCGGAACAGGTTGCGGCGTGTGGGGTTGGTGACGAGGTATGCCTGAAGTGCCCCCTTCTCCTCCTCGCCGAAGATCCCTGCCTCGTTCAGTTCGAGGGAGGGCCCAATCTGTCCCGTGATCCTTCTCGTCGGGCGATAGATGAGGGTGACCAGTCCGGCGTTCTTGCTGATCCCAAAGTCGCGAGAGTTGTCGCGCACGCTCAGTCCCTCGACACCGAGGCGGAACAGCGGTCCCAGTCCGATGTCGGGGAACTCGACCGAGGCCGAGATCTGCCGCTCCAGACGCGCCCCGATGCCCTGGTCCTGCTGCAGCTCCTGGAACTTCTTTTTGACGTCGTCCTCCAGAATGAGAAAGTCCGGGAGGTAGTTCAGTGCCGCTCGGAGGCGCAGCTGGACCGCGCCGCCGCCCAGGTTGCGGTGCCCGTACTCGAGCGCTCCCCGGGGACCCTCGCCCGAGCTGAAGCCGCCCTTGATGTCGAGGTACTGGGGTTCCCGCTCTTGCACGGTCACCACCACGACCTTCTCCCGTGCCGGCACGTACGGTGACTCGAGGCTCACGGTGACGGAGGCGAAGACGCCAAGAATGGCCAGCCGCTCTTCGGTCTTGCGCACCGCGCTGCGCCGGTAAAGCTCCCCCTTCTGGAGGGCGATGCGCCGGCGGATCACGCCCTCGTTGGTCTTGCGGGCACCCCGGATTACGATGTCGCGGACCGTGACCCGATTGCTCTCGCTGATGCGGAAGGTCACACGGGCCCGGGTTCGATCCGGCGAGAGCTCGAGCGCGGCGTCGAGGGAGGTGAAGGCGAATCCCTCCTCGGCATAGGCCTCGAGCAGTCGTCGCGTGGCGCGATCGAGCTCGGGCTGACTGACCGGATCGCCCAGCTTCACCTGGGCAATCTTGGCGAGCTCTTGCTCCGCCAGCCGCTCGTTGCCAGCGAAGCGGACGTCGTAGAGGATGCTCTGAGGGCCCAGCTTGACGGGAATCACGAGCACGACCTCGGGCTCGCACTTCAGGCCGCGCGCAGGGTCGGGTTGGCACGTCCAGCTGCCGTCCAGCTGGGGCTCGCTGATGGGGACCCCGATCTCGTCGTAGCGGCACACGGCGGGCGGGCTCTCGCGCGGGCCGATGGGGAGGCACTGTCCGGGTGGAGAACGCGGCGCACACGCGCGGCGGATCACCCGGACCGGGCCCACCGTCGCGCTCAGATAGCCTTCGGCGCGATACAGATCTTGCAAGTGCTTGCGTGCGCGGTCGTAGACCTCTGGCGCGTAGGTGCTCCACGGGCTGAACGAGGGGGGCGCCAGGCGGGCGCCGGTTCTCTGGGTGGGACCGTAGAGGGCGTCGATGGTGGCCGGGTCCATCGACGAGAACACCTTGGTGCCGGGCAGCTCCTCACCGAGAAAGCTGTCGATCTCCTGACCGACCTCGCGGGGGGTCCGGTCGCCGGTCAGGCACGGGTACTCCCGCGCGGCGACCCGCACCTGTCCGTTCTCCCGGATCGCGAAGAACAGCTCGTGCACCACGTCGTCAGGGGTCGCGCGCTCTTCGACCTCGATCTCGACATCGAAGAAGCCGTGGCGGACATAGTGGTCGCGGAGCCGCTCGACGAGCGTCAGCGGGCTTCGATCCTCGGTCCTGTCCAGCGCGAGCACCTGCCGCAGGCGCGCCGCGTCAAAGGTGCGGTTGCCTTCGAAGCGGATCTCGAAGGAGGGCCCGGCGGCGACCCGGACGGTCAGTGCGGCGACGTCGGAGCCGACGACCCGCCGCACCTCGTGACCGACCTGGGCACGATGCCAGCCGCTGGCGCGGAGGCGGTTCTCCAGCTCGCGGTCGGCGTCGTTCAGGCGGTCCTCATCGGCCCGGTCGCCGCGGGGCAGCGAGTAGCGTCGGACGAGCGCGAGCACCCTCGGGTCGTCGGGGTCGGGGCTCAGCTCGAAGCGGCGACGTTCGACACGCAGCGGGAGACCCGGCTCGACGTGGACCACGAGGACGGTGCGCAGCGGGTCGTCGGTGTCCAAAAGCTCGATGTGGACCGCCGCGTTCGGATACCCGTGGTGGGCGTAGAAGCTGGCGACACCGTTCTCGAGTCGTGGCACGGCACGAATCGACAGCTCCTGCCCCGGACGGATCTCGGCGGCGCGCAGCGTCTGGCCAGTGTCGAGCTTGCCTCCCTGCACCTTGACCCGCTCGACGATGTAGCGGCGCACAGCGGTGAGCTCTAGCACCACGCCGTCCGGGGTCGCGATGGCTGCGGCGCGCACACTGGAATACCGCCCGCTGTCCGTCAGCTCACCGATCGCCCGCTGGCTCATCTCCACGCTGAGCGGCTCCCCCACCAGCACGCGCCGCAGCTCGGGCGGAGCGGCGCTGCCCTCACCTTCGACCACGATCTCGATACGCGCCACCCGCTGGCCGAGGAGGGACTCGATCGCGGGATCCGCCTCCAGGTCCACCAGGGACGGGACGTCACCCGGCGCTGGATCGGGCTCCTGGGCGGCGGCGGGTGGGCTGCCAGCCACGATCAGCGCGGTGACGAGCGCCCAGCGGAGCAGGGCGCGCCACATCGATCGTCGAGGCGAGTCACCGGGTCGCGGCATCGCGTCTCTTCTACACCGACCCGCTGGGCTCGCGCTGGGTTCTCTGCGCGGGGGGGCTCGATGGCGAGCTCCGGTGCCTGCATTTTTTCAGCTGCTGGGGGCCTGTGGCCTCGTCTCGGGTACGCTCGCGGCGTCCTCGACTGGTTCGGCGTGGGCCGCTCCCTGCAGCAACCACCAGGCGATACCGTAGGCGGCGGCGCCGAGCAACCCGACGACAGTGTACCCGAGCTGCATGGCGACCGCGAGGGAGCCCGCGCCCGCCACCACGCTCGCCGCACCGTTGATCGCCCAGAACCAGGGCTTGTTGACGTCGCCGAAGCGGGCGAGCCCGAGCGCGAACCAGGGCCCCATCGTCATGCCGCCGACCAGCAAGACGAGCACGGCAGCGGCCGCGAGCGCGCCACCGGGCCACGCGAGCAATGCCGGCGCGAGCCGGGCGCCGAGGGTGAGTCCGAGGATCAGTACGCCGGTCGCCCAGCCCCAGCGCTGGAGTCGCTCGACACCGAAGTGCGGAGCTCCCAAGGAGCCGAGGCCAGTGCCGAGCAGGAGCGCGCCCAGCACTACGGTTGCGGCTCGGCTGGGGTGGCCCAGCAGCAGCACCAGCTTCTGGATCCACGTGACCTCGACCAGCAGGAACCCGAAGCCGATGCACGCGAAGAAGCCGCTCCCGCGCCATAGCCCGCGGCGCTCGAAGCGATCCGTGAACAGAAACGGTAGAAGTAGCATTCCCAGTGCCGCTGCCACCACGATCGTGATCACCAGGCGGAGCGTCCACACACCTTCGTTGTTGACCCCGAGGCTCACGGCCGTCGGTCTCGTCACTTCATCGAAGGGCAAGAGCACCTGGAAGAAGAACGGCCGGTCGTCGGTGGGGGGCGTCAGGTCGATGCCCTGGCCCGCGAGTGCCTCCGGACCTCGAGCGAAGAGTTGCGCGAGCTGGCGGTCGCCAGAGGTGGCAGCTTCCGGGGGGAAGTGCACGACGAACCCCCGATTGGCGGCGATGCGGTTCAGCTTGGCGTACTCCTCGGGAGCGAAGGGGAGACGGGAAACGAGCACCGTACCCACCGCCCCGCCCTGGACGACGGCGACGTGGTCAGCGGGGTTGGCGACCCCTTCCCGCGCCAGCGCCGCGCGCACGAGTAGCAAGAGGCGCGGCACTTCGAGCCCGAAGTCACCCCGTAGCCACCGGCTGGTGGAGAGCAACCCCCTGTCCGTCAGGCGCGACCAGAACAGCTGATACGCCTCGACCGTGTACAGGTGGTTCTCCGCCAGGGTGTAGGCGCCCGCGGTCGTGGCCGACCAGCTGTCGATCAGCGAGATCTGGATCAGATCGTAGTGCGTGGAGCTCTGGCTGAGCACATGGCGACCCTCGCCGACGATGGGTGTGACGCGCGGGTCGTCGTAGAGGTGCCCCGAGAACGCCCCGTACCGATCGCGCACCGTCTCGAGGATGACACCGTGCAGCTCGATCGCATCGATCTGGCGCGCGTTTGCCGCCAGTGCCGCGAGCACGTCGCGGCCGCCCCCGGCGCCGATGATGGCCACGCGGCGGCCGGGGCGCAGCTCGTGGCCGATCGACGTGACGTCGTCGAAGAGGTACCCGAGCTCCGTCGGATCGCCGGACCACCGTGTGATCGGCGTGCCCGCCGATCCATCCTGCTCCAGCCAGTACTGCTGCGGCCCGGTCCCTGCTCGTCGAGCGCGACCGGAGCCCCAGAGGAAGCCACCCGGGGCGGAGGTCCAGAACACGTCGTCGAAGACCGTGACGCGGACGGTGGGGGACCAGCGCTCGTACTGGGGGACGCGACCCGGCTCGATCTCGCTG
This sequence comes from Polyangiaceae bacterium, assembly GCA_050304295.1. Taxonomy (GTDB): domain Bacteria; phylum Myxococcota_A; class Polyangia; order Polyangiales; family Polyangiaceae; genus JAFGBI01. The sequence goes on along the minus strand of JBNLDK010000070.1, from coordinate 26,572 downwards.
TACGTCTTCGTGTGATGGACCTCGAAGGGGGTTCCGATCGTCAGCGCCAGCAGGGATGGTACTGCGATCAGCGCGGGCGCGAGCCAGCGTCGCGGCCAGAGCGTGGTGTGGGCCGCGAGGGGCAACAGACCCAGCGCCGCCACGACCAGGGGGGTGGGGCCGAGCCAGAGTAGCGGAACGGTGACGGCGGCGCCGACGCTCGCGCCCACCAGGTCTGCCGCGTAAAGGCGAGCGACCGTGGCACCCGGCGCCGAGAGTAGCAGAAGGCAAGCGGTTCCGCCGAGCGCCAGGAAGGCGACGAGGGCCGCCGCCAGGCACAGCCAGGGGGCCGCTTGCACGCCGACCCACGCCGGCGCGTGGACCGTGACGAAGACGCCCGCCGGGACGGTGACCCCGGCCAGGAGCAGCAGGCGGGGCAGCCAAGGATCTCGGCGCGTGACCAGTGAGAACCAGACCCCCGGTGCCGCGATGCCGAGCAAGGCAAGCGACACCGCGAGGAAGGCCCAGTGGTACCAGATGACGACGCTCAGAATCCGGGTCAGCCCGATCTGCAGCACGATCGTCGTCGCCGCGACCATCCCGATCGCCACGGCCCGGCGGGGCTCGGGGAGCGCGTGGACTGAGGCGCCTCCGGTCGGGGCACGGGTTCGGGAGGCGCGCGTCATGGCGAAGGCGGCTCCAGGATTCGACCCCAGGCACGACTCAACCGCAACCGCAAGGGGGAGCGGTTGTTTGTTGTTCCAAATCAACGACCTAGAACACCGACAGGGCAGCAGTGCCAGCGGGAAGCACCTGTCTCCGGGCGTCTCGCCCCTGCTGGCGCCCGGAGACAGGTGTTTTCCGCGTCGGGCAAGCTGATCGGTGTTCTAGTGCGGCTTACCGGCTCATGTTAGAAGGGCGCGGCCGTGTCGCAGGAACCCGAGCGCGCCGAGGGTGGAGAAGACCCCCGAGAAGAGCCCGACGCGTCCGGCGCTCGGCCCCGCACGACTGGTTCGGCGTGGGACTGGCTCCCGTCGCCGGTGGTTGTCGTCTGCTTGCTACTGGTTGTCATGGGCGTGGTGCTGCGCGTGCAGGCGCTCGGCGCACCCGACGCGCTCACCTTCGACGAGCACCACTTCGTCGAGAATGCTCGCAACTACCTGCAGGGCAAGGACGACTGGAACGACCATCCGCCCCTCGGCAAGCTGACGATCGCGGCGAGCCTCTACCTGCTGGGCGATAGCTCGTTCGCCTGGCGACTGCCGGGGCTCATCGCGGGTATCTCGATCCTGCTCTGTGGTGCCGCTCTGGCCCGACGTCTGTTCCCGGGGCGCCTGGCGCCGTGGGTGGCGATGGGTCTGCTCTCCGCGGACGGATTCCTCATCGCCTACTCCCGCACCGGTCTGATCGACGGTCAGCTCGTCGCCCTGGCCATGGGGGCGATCCTCCTCGTGGCCTTGCGTCCGCGGGTCTGGACGTTCATCGTGGCGGGGTTGCTGGCGGGGCTGGCGACCAACATCAAGATCTCCGGCGTGGCCACGCTGGGGCCGATCGCCTTTGCGCTGTGGCTGGCGCCTTTCTCGGCGCGGCGCCGGGGGATGGCGATCGGCGGCGTCGGGCTCGCGTATGCCCTGGGGTTTCTCTTTCCCTGGTGGCTTGGACTCACCCTGACCGGGGAGACTGCCGACGTCTGGACGGCGCTCTCCGAAACGCGCCGGCTCGCTTTGCAGCACGCTTCGGCCACGAAGATGGATCACCCGCTGACCTCGAGCTGGCCTACCTGGCTGGTTGCGCTCAAGCCGCTCGTCATCACGCGCTCCGGTTCTCGTGACGCGGTCCGCCTCGCGACGACCCTCGGCAATCCGTTCACCTGGTACGTGACCTCACTGGCCGTCGTGGGGTCCCTCGGTGGGGTAGCTTGGTATGGGGTGCGCCATACCGTGGCCCAGCGTCGGGCCCACGCTACTCCCGAGGGCACGGGACTCTGGTCCACTCACGGGTTTGGCATCCTGCTGTTGCTCGTCGGTTGGCTCTCATTCCTGTCGCCCTGGGTGCTGACCCGACGGGATCCCTACATCTACCACTACCTCCCTTGCTACGCGCTCGGGGTGATCCTGCTGGCTGGCATTGTCTCGTGGGTGGCGGAACGCCGGAAGCGTCTCGCCCTGATCTTCCTCCTCGTCGCCCTGGACGTGGGGGCGTTCTACAGTCCAGTCTGGTCGCGAATCCCCCTCACCCAGGAGGGCCTCGAGGCCCGTCTCTGGATGCGGAGCTGGCGCTGATGGCGGGGATCCAGGGGTCCGCGCGCCAGGCCGCATGGGACTGGGGGCTCGTTCTGGTTGGGATCGGACTTGCCGTTGCGGGCTTTTTCTACCGCGGTCGGCCGCCGCACGCGGGGGGAATGGTCAAGGCAGAGTTCACGCTCGTGCCCATTGATGCGAGCAAGCTCAGCTGCGCGTCCGACCGCGTCTACGGGACCCATCGGTGCGCGCACGCCGCCGATGGTCGCCGCCTCCCTTCCATCGATCGTCCGATCGTGCCCGTCGTCACGGTGGGGCGTGAGCTCTTCTTCGCTGCCGGGCTCTTCCAGGACCCGGCACTGGTCGAGTACCTCCAGGGACCGGGTCGGCGGTCGCAGAAGCGCTTCACGGCGACCTGTCGCGTGCGCTTGGTCGAGCAGGCCGCGGACCTTCAGGTCCGGTTTCGCGACGAGCCCTTCAACCGGGCGGACCCCGCTTGGGTTGCCGATGTGCTCTCGTGCCGCGTGAACCCGCCAGACGGGAAGTGAGCCCCGGGGATCGCCGCGGTGGCGGGCCCTTGGGTCGACGTCGCCGCCGTGGCACGAGGTGACTCGGTCGTCCGCTGCGGAAGAAATGCGCGGCCGACCCCGGCCGCGGCGCGCCACTGACCGAATCCAGTCGACGCTGCGGCAGGCGCCCAGAACGGGGGCGATGGCGCTGGGGCGGCGATTTTCGCTGTCGGAGCGGGAACTTGTCACCCAATTCGGGATGTGCCGAAGGGAACTGCGCGCTGGGCGTCGGAGCTTGTTCGCTTGAGGTTGGTTGCGGGGATGGTGTACTCCCAACTCGAATCGTCATGCGGCAGGACCAGGACCTCGGCTTCGATCGCAATACCCTCCGCGTGCTGGGGCTCGTCGCCTTCGTCCTGATCGTCACGCGCCGCGCGTGGATGTGCGACGACGCGTTCATCAGCATGCGCGTGGTCGACAACTTCGTGGGCGGCTACGGGTTGACCTTCAACCCTGACGAGCGGGTCCAGGGGTTCACCAACCCGCTGTGGGTGTTCCTGGTCAGTGTGACCCACGCCTTCGTTCGCCAGCCGTACTGGAGCTGTGTGGGGACATCGCTGGTGGTCGCGCTGGCGGGTGCGCTCGTTTTCTCCTACCGAGTCGCACGCGATGGTGCCGTGGCGGCGCTGGCCCTCGTCGCGTTGGCCTTCACCCAGTCCTACGCGGACTTCTCGACCAGCGGCCTGGAGAACCCGCTGAGCCACCTGTTGCTGATTGGGTTTCTGGCGATCTATCTCGTCCCCGACTGGCGTATTCGGTACGCTCAGTGGGCCTGGCTGCTGGGCGGTCTGATGTTCGTCAACCGCCTCGACAGTGCGCTCATCGCGATCCCGGCGCTCGCCTACCTGTGGACGAAGCTGGCCTGGCGTCGTTCCCTGCGCCTCGCTCTCATCGGACTCTCGCCGATCATCGCCTGGGAACTCTTCTCTCTCGTCTACTACGGGTTTCTGATCCCCAACACGGCGCTCGCCAAGCTCAACGTAGACATCCCGAAGGGCACGATGATCGCCCAGGGCCTCATCTACCTGCTCGATTCTCTCGAGCGGGATCCGCTGACAGGTCTGCTGATCGGTGCGGGGATCGCGACCGGCTGGAGTCACCGGGACTGGGGGCGACGGCTGCTGGCGCTCGGGATCTTGCTCCAGCTCGCGTACGTCGCCTGGGTGGCGGGCGACTTCATGGCGGGGCGTTTCCTCAGCTTGCCGCTGGTGGGTGCGGTGTGTCTGCTGACCAGCTACGTGCCCGAGCAGCCCGATCGAACGGCAGTGATGCGGATGGCAGCGGTACTGGGGCTGGTCATCCTCGTCTCCCCCCACAATCCGTTCCGGGAGAACCCCCGCCCGACCGCGGTGCCCGAGAGCGGAGTTGTCAACGAGCGTGACTGGTACCTCGAGAACACCGGGATCATGGCGAACCTGCGCCGGACCGGGTTCAAGCGCAGCGGGTGGTACCAGGAGGGTCGGCAGATGGCTGACGCTGGCAAGGTCGCGGAGCTGCATTGCAACGCGGGGCTGTCCGGGCTCGGGGCAGGTCCCCATGTGCACATCCTCGATCTGGCGAACCTGACGGACGCCTTGCTGGCCCACGTGACCTACGAGCACTGGCCCCACCGGAAGGTGTGGCGTGTCGCCCACTATGGTCGGCCCGTGCCGCCGGGGTATCTGGAGACGCTGCGCACGGGACAGAACCAGATCCAGGACCCCAAGCTCCGCGAGTACTACGACAAGCTCCGACCGGTGATCCGCGGTCCCCTCTTCTCCGCGGAGCGGTTCAAGCTGATCTGGCAACTGAACACCGGCGTGTACGACCACCTGCTCGAGTAGGCCGCGAGTCACGCCGCGCGCGCTGCGGCCCGTGCTCGAGGTGACGACCGGTCACGCTGGCGCGTTGCGCCGAGGGGGTGGACCCGCTAGAGCTGACCGGCGTGAGTACTGCGTGGGTGATGCGCCGCATCGACGAGTTCCTGCCCCGCTCGCCCCGCACGCTGACGAGCTGGGTCGAGCTCGGTTTCCGCGTGGTCGCGCTCTACGTGGGTATCCGCGTCCTGATCGCGGTGGCGGTGACCACGGTGACTCGCGTGCAGTACCCGTACGAGATCGAGTGGATGGAGGGCGCGATGGTCGACCACGTCGCGCGCGTGGTGGCGGGCCAGCCTCTGTACGTGGCGCCCCGGGCCGAGTTCGTGCCCTACATCTACCCGCCGCTCTACTACTGGGTCTCGGCGCTTGCAGCGCGTTTCGTCGGGGTCGGGCTTCCGGCGTTGCGCGGGGTGGCGGTCCTCGCCTGGGGGCTGTCGCTCCTGGTGCTCTTCGACTTCGTGCGTCGGGAGACGCACTGCTGGTGGGCGGGGTTGATCTCGGTCGTCCTGTTCGTCGCGACGTTTCCCGCCACCGAGCTCTGGTTCGGGCTCGCGCGGGTCGACACGCTGATGCTGGTGCTGGTCCTGGGGGCGTGCTGGCTCGTCAGGTTCCGGCGCGGGTTGTCGTCGGCCGTGGTCGCGGGGTTGCTGCTAGTGGCCGCGTGCTTCACCAAGCAGCAAGCGTTCCTGCTGGCGCTGGCTCCGATCGGCTACACGCTGTTCGCGGATCGGCGCCGATTCTTCGCGCTGGCGCTGGCGGCGCTGCTCGTGGGGTTGGCGGCGCTGGTTGCTCTGGAGGCCGCCACCGACGGATGGTTCTGGTTCTACGTGTTCGAGGCGCCGCGTCAGCACGAATGGCGCTGGAACGAGTGGCATCGGTTCCTCCTCAGGCACTTCTGGTCAACGGTGGGGATCCATGGCGTGCTGGCGGTGGCCGCGCTCGCCGCCCCGATCACGACCGGTCGCGGCTGGGCGAAGACGGTTCTGTACGGCGGGCTCTGGTTGATGGGCAACGTCTCGGGCTACGTCTCCATGTTGCACACCGACGGCTGGGTGAACGTGCTCATTCCCGCCTTTGCCGCCGACGCGCTGCTGGCGGGATTGTTGATCGGTTGGTTTTCCACGCGAGATGACGAGCGCTGGCGCTCCCGAGCACTGGCTGTCTGCCATGTGGCGGTCCTCGTCGCGTTGGGCCTGCTCCATCTCCGGCACGAGCGAGTCCGTCCCACGACCGAGGACCGCCAGGCGGTGGCGGCGGCCCTCGCCAAGTTGAGGACCCTGCCGGGTCCCGTGTTCAGCCCGGGGACGGGACACTACGCCCAGCTCGCGGGGCACGGCGAGACGTCGGCTCACAATATGGCGATCCGCGACGTGCTCAAGACGGGCAACGACGACATCCAGGACGCGATGCTCGACGACATCACCGCCAAGATCAAAGGTCACCACTACCAGACCATCCTTCTCGGCGACAGCGCGCACGTTGTCCCGCTCCGTCCGCTCATCCGGCGCCACTATCGACGCGACGGGAGTCTGTTCACCAGCGACCACGGGCATACCCGCGCGGGCATGGCGATTCGCCCGAACGAGATCTGGGTGCCGCGCGCGCGCCCGGCGCGCCGGCGAGAGCGGCGGCGCCCCGAACCGACGGCGCCGTAGCGTGGCAGCCGCGGCCCCCACGTGCCGTGCCGGGCGGTGTGGGGCACTCTTGCAGCGCGCTGGCGCCGGTGACGCTCATGGTGGACGGCGGCGCCCCTCGTGGGCGTTGTTCCGGGTGGGGGGCGGCGCCGTGGTAGACTCCGCGGCGAGGGCCACGCATGTCGGAGTTCATCGCCATCGTTCTCGGTTTTCCCACCATCGTGTTCACGATCGGTCTGGTGCTGGCGGTGCTGTACTGGCTGCTGGTGATCGTGGGAGCGGTGGACCTCGACGGTCTCTTCGAAGGGGCCGCAGAGGGCGCCGCCGAGGCTGCGGCGGAAGGGGCCGCCGAGGCGCTCGGGGAGGCGGCTGCGGAGGCGGTCGCAGAGGGAGCGGTCGAGGGTGCGGTCGCGGGCGGGAGCGCGACTGGGGGGGGATTGACTGGGCTGCTCTCGGCGCTCAGCCTCCGTCACGCCCCGGCGACGGTGGTGGGGAGCGTGCTCGTGGCGGCGGGGTTCGTGCTGTCCTTCGTGGGGTCTCGCTACCTCGCGCCGCTGGTCCCAGGCCCGATCTGGGTGGGCGGGATCGTGGTACTCCTCGTGGCGCTGGTGCTGGCGCTACCGATCGCCAGCGTCGTCACGCGCCCCCTGGGCCAGCTATTCCAGATTCAGGCGGCGAAGCGGCGCCGCGACTTCGTGGGTCAAGTCTGTGTGGTCAGCACGGGCAGGGTCGACGAGGGTTTCGGCCAGGCTCAGTTGGAGGATGGCGGGGCTGGGCTCATCCTGGCGGTCCGTGCCGAACCCGGGAAGCTCGGCCGCGGCGACCGGGCCTTGATCATCGGCTACGACGAGCAGCGCGAGGCGTACCTGGTGGAGCCCCTCGACCCGATGCTGGGGAACAAGGAGTAGCGCCGACGCTCCGGTGGCAGAAGAGCGCGACAACCGGCCTGACCTCGTCCACAGCCACGCCGCGGAGCGCCGCGTGCCTCCTCGCTGCTTTTTGGTCGCTCCATCGCGGTCCCCGCACTAGTCTCCGCCTGGCTCGGGAGCGGGGTGCCCCGAGGAACGAGGGTCGTCCTGCCATGGCGGGATGCCAGCACGGAGGAGCAGCATGGGCGGTGAGGGGTTATTCGACGATCAGAACCTGATCCTGATCGGCTCGGTGGCGGGGTTCGTGGTCCTCGTCTTGGTTGGGTTCCTCGTTCTGCTCGGGAAGTTCTACCGCAAGGTGGATCAGGGCACGGCGCTCATCGTGAACAAGATGACGGCTGAGCCCATCGTGACCTTCACCGGGGCGCTGGTGCTGCCCGTGGTTCACCGCGCCGAGTACATGGACATCTCGGTCAAGACCATCGACATCGATCGCCGAGGGGCGGACGGGCTGATCTGCAAGGACAATGTCCGCGCGGACATCAAGGTGGCGTTCTTCGTGCGCGTCAACAAGACCCAGGAGGACGTGCTCAAGGTCGCGCAGTCCATCGGGTGCGCGCGCGCCAGCAAGCACGCCGCGCTCGAGGAGCTCTTCACCGCGAAGTTCTCCGAGGCGCTCAAGACCGTGGGCAAGCGACTCGAGTTCGAGGAGCTGTACAAGGAACGGGAGAGCTTCCGCGACCAGATCATCGAGGTCATCGGCAAGGACCTGAACGGGTTCGTTCTCGAAGACGCGGCGATCGACTACCTCGAGCAGACCCCGCTCAAGGACCACGACCCGAAGAACATCCTCGATGCGCAGGGGATCCGCAAGATCACGGAGCTGACGGCGGCCCAGAACGTGCTCACCAACGATCACCAGCAGAACGAGCGCAAGATCATCACCAAGCAGAACGTCGAGGCGGAGGAGGCGATCCTCGAGCTGCAGCGGCAGGAGGCGGACGCGAAGGCGAAGCAGGGGCGCGAGATCGCCACCATGCAGGCGCGCGAGCAGGCCGAGACGCTCCGCGTGCAGGCGGAGGAGCGCCGCAAGGCGGAACTGGCGCGGATCAAGTCGGACGAGGAGATTGCGATCGCCGACGAGAACAAGCAGCGCCAGGTGGAGGTGGCGCAGTGGGGTAGGCAACGCGTCGTCGCCGTCGAAGGGGAGCGCGTCGAGAAGGAGAAGGGGCTCGAGATCATCGCGCGTGAGCGCGAGGTGGAGCTGCAGCGCATCGAGAAGGAGAAGGCGATCGAGGTCGAGAAGAAGGCGATCGCCGATGTGGTGCGCACCCGGGTGGCCGTCGATCGGACGGTGGCCGAGGAGGAGGAGCGGATCAAGGACCTGCGCGCCGTGTCCGAGGCTACCCGGAACAAGGATGTGGTGCGGATCATGGCGGAGGCCGAGGCGCAGGAGCAGCTCGTGAAGATGCTCAAGGCCGCCGAGGCTCAGGAAGAGGCGGCGAAGTTCCACGCCCGACAGAAGATCGTCGAGGCCGACGCGACGCTCGAGGCGTCCGACAAGCACGCCAAGGCGAAGATCCGCCTGGCCGATGGCGTCAAGGCCGAGGAGGCGGCGAAGGGGCTCGCCGAGGTCACCGTCAAGGAGGCCAACGCACAGGCGATCGAGAAGGAGGGCCTGGCGCAGGCGCGGGTCACCCTGGAGACGATGCAGGCGCAGGCGGCCGGCGAGGAACGGCAAGGGCTCGCGCGGGTGAAGGTCCGGGAAGCCGAAGCGGGGGCGATCGAGAAGCAGGGGCAGGCGGAGGCGGTCGCGACGCGGGAGAAGCTTCTCGCCGAAGCGGCCGGCGCCGAGAGGAAGGGCCAGGCGGAAGCCGTGGCGACACGAGAGAAGCTCCTGGCCGAGGCCGCCGGCGCCGAGCAGCAGGGGCTCGCCCAGGCCCGGGTCAAGGAGGCCGACGCGGTGGCGGTCGAGAAGCAGGGGCAGGCCGAGGCCACCGCGACCCGCGAGAAACTGCTCGCCGAGGCTGCGGGTCTGCACGAGAAAGCCGCCGCTCTCAAGGCGATGGAGGGCACGGCCCGCGAGCACGAGGAGTTCCGCATCCGCCTGGAGGCGGACAAGGAGATCGAGCTGTCTCGGATTCGCGTGGCCAAGGATGTCGCTGGGCACCAGGCCGAGGTCATGGGCAAGGCCCTGGGTAACGCGAAGGTGCAGCTCGTCGGTGGTGACGGTCAGTTCTTCGACCGCTTCATCAAGGCCGTGAGCGTGGGGCAGAGCATCGACGGCTTCGTCGACAGCAGTCAGACGGCGCGGCAAGTGCTGAAGGACTACCTCGCTGGCGACTCGAGCCTGAGCCAGGATCTCAAGGAGATCCTCTCGCGACCCGCGCTCTCGGCAGGCGAGATCCAGAGCCTGACGCTGTCGGCGGTGCTCGGCAAGTTGATGGTGGCGGCGACTCCCGACCAGCAGTCGAGGCTGCAAGGACTGATCGAGAAGGTCCAGGAGCTGGGTCTCGGGGAACTTCGCGCGGGCTGACGTGGCGGTGTCGGAATCGACCCCCAGGGACGCGGGCTCGGGTGCCGACGTAGCGGCTGGGGGCAGCTACGAGGTGCTGCGGGCCCGGCTCGCCCAACAGGCAGCGGAGCTGGGCGGGCGGGTGCAGCGCCTGAACGCCAGGCGCCAGGAGGTGTTCGGCGGGATCGAGCTGAGTGTCCTCGGGAACACGCGGGTCCGGACCGAGAACAACTGTGTGCCCCGCGACATCGTCCAGGTCGGGGGGCACCTGCTCTTTGGTTACAACGTGTTCGTGGGTCTGCGAACCGAGACCCACGTGCGGGACGTTCTGGGTTTGCACGAGCTCAGGCAGGGCGACGACGGATTCGATCTGCACGAGCTTCCGCCTGACACATTCGCGCTCCTCGAGTCCCCGCAGTTCGTGCGCGAGTTCTCTGAACTCTACAGCTTCTACAAGGACGCTCGTCTGGTGCAACTCCGCACCACGGAGACGAAACTGCTCGCGGTCTTCCAGGTGGGCGGGCAGATCGATGACGTTCGAGTGTTTCGCTGGGCCCTCGATCCGCAGGGGCGTACGAGCTACATCGACAACCGCGGCGAGCGCGACCTCGAGGTGCCGCCCACTCACGGCTTCGAGTGGAGTGTGGCCACCCGGGACAACCAGGTCGCCGGGCGCTATCCGCACTTGAACATCCTGGACCAGGTGTTCGTCGAGACCACCGGTGGCGATCTCACGGTGAAGATCGAGAACAACACGGCGACCGGGGAGGGTATCTACTCGGAGCCGGTGGACGACCCGCGCCAGTCTGTCGACGACGCCGACGTGCAGTACGCAAAGGTCGGGACGCTGATCTTGCTCAAGGTGCGTCCTTACGGTGAGAGTCAGGATCGCTACCTCGTCTTCAACACCCGCACCAAGCGCGTCGATCGGATCGACAACATCGGACAGGCGTGCGTCGAGCTGCCCGAGGACCACGGCTTGATCTTTCCCGGGGGCTACTACCTCGTCAGTGGCGAAACGAAGACCTTCGAGGGGGACGTCGCGGGCCTGATGTTCCACCGTGCGGTCCGGTCGCCCAACGGCGAGGACGTGCTCTACGTCTTCTACCAGGCCGAGGAGGGGCGGTACGTGATGCTGCCCTACAACCTGATCCAGAAGCAGGTGCAGCGGCCCCTGACGTGCCATGGGTACTCGCTGTTCGACGACGGCAAGATGGTCGTCTTTCGTAGCGCTGGCGATGAGCCCACCCGCGTGCACCCGATGCAGATCTGGCAGACTCCCTTCGTCTCGGCGGAGCATGCGGCGCGCGCCCCCTCGGCGGGTGGCTTCCTGGGGAAGGTGGGGAATGCCGATCTGGTGCGCGGGATCTCCGACGCGCTGAGCATCTGTCGTCTGGCGGAGCATCCAGAGCCACGGCGAGAGACCTTCGAGGATCTGGTGGCCGCGGTCGTGCGTGCGACGGACGCATACTACTGGCTCGCCCACGAGGCGGTGGGTGATCTCGCCGCTCCGCTGCACGATATCCGGCAGACGGCTGAGCTGGTCATCGACGAGTACGAGAAGGTGGTCGCGCTCCAGCGTCGCGCGGGCGAGGCGCTGACCGACGCTCGGGAGCGCCAACTCGTCGTCCTGCGAGGGACCCAGCCCAGCAATCTGACCAGCGTGGACGGGTTCATGAAGACGCTGACCACGTTGCGAAGCCAGCGGGGACACGTGATCACCCTCCGTGAGCTGCGCTACATCGACCTCGATGTGCTCGCGACCCTGGAGGCCGAGGTCGTCGCGGCGTACGACGAGGTCAGCCAGGCATGCGTCTCCTTTCTCCTCGACGAGGCCTCGCTGCGGCCACTGTTCGATCGCCTGGAGACGATCGCTGGGCGGATCGAGGCGGTGGACAAGAGCACGGATCTCGCGCCCCTCACCGAGGATCTCGAGGCGACGGGGCAGGGGGTCGACGCGCTCGGCGAGGTGGTGACTGGGCTCGAGACGGACGATCCCGTGGCGCGGGCCAAGATGCTCGAAGGGATCAGCGAGGTGCTGGCGCAGCTCAATCGCGTCCGAGCTTTGCTGGAGAACCGCCGCCAGTCGATCGCGGTGCGCGAGGGGAGGGCCGAGTTTGCTGCCCAGTTCCAGCTCTTCTCCCAGAGTGTGAGTGGAGCGATTGCCCAGGCCGACACTCCGGCGCGCTGCGACGAGGGGCTGTCGCGGCTCCTGGTGCAGCTCGAGGAGCTGGAGGGCCGCTTCGGTGAGTTCGACGAGTTCATCGGTGATCTCACGGCCAAGCGGGAAGAGGTCTACGACGCCTTTGGTGCGAAGAAGCAGCAGCTCCTCGACGAGCGGCAGCGGCGAGCCGGCTCGATCCTCTCCGCGGCGAACCGCATCTTCGAGGGGATCGCCCGGCGAGTGCAGTCGTTCCGGGAGCCCGATGAGCTCAACGCGTACTTTGCGGCGGACGCACTGGTTCTCAAGGTGCGCGACTTCGCGGAGCGCCTGCGCGAGCTCGAGGACGCGGTGCACGCCGAGGAGATCGAGTCGAAGCTGAAGGCGGCGCGTCAGGACGCGCTCCGCGGGCTCCGGGACAGGATCGACCTGTTCGAGGGGGGCGACGACCTGATCAAGCTGGGGCGGCACCGCTTCAGCGTGAATCGACAGGCGCTGGAGCTGACTCTGATCCCGCGGGAGGGCGAGTTGCGGTTCCACCTGGCGGGCACCGACTACCTGGCGGCGGTCGAGGACGCGGCGTTCGAGGCGACCCGGGAGTTCTGGGACCAGCCGCTGGTGAGCGAGAGTCCCACCGTCTATCGTGGGGAGTACCTCGCTGCGTCCGTCTTGCGCGCGGCCGAGGGGGCCGAGCAGGGATTGACGCTCGCGGAGTTGAGCGACGCGGTCGTCGCGGGGCGCCTGCTCGAGATCGTGCGTCAGTGGGCCGCCAATCGCTACGACGAGGGCTACGAGCGCGGGGTCCACGACGCTGACGGCGCCGCAGTCCTAGACCGGGTGCTGTCGCTGCGGAGCACGGCGGGGCTGCTTCGATTTGCTCCGACGTCACGGGCGCTGGCCGCGTTCTTCTGGTCGGAGCTCGAGGACCGCGAGCTGAAGGCGCGCCTGGGCCGACTGGGGCAGAGTCTCGGTCGCCTGCGCGGCACCTTCTCCAGTCCCGCAGCGCAGAACGACTTCTCTGCGGAGCTGGCGACCCGGATTGCCAACTTTCTGCGGAGCCAGGAGCTTCCCGCCTCCAGCGCGGAGGTGCGCGCGGCCGGCCAGTACCTCGCCGCGGAGCTGGCGCAGGAGCGGTTGCGCTTCACCACCAGCAGCGAGGCCACACAGCTCGTGAACGCGCTCCTCGCCAACCTGGATCGTCGCGCCCAGCGTCTCGCGCTGGAGGACGACCTGCGCGCTCTCGGGCAGTCGTCCGCCGATCGGTTCCGCGTGGCGCTTGCCTGGCTACGCGGCTTCCTCGCGACCGGGGACGACGAGCTGGGGCTCCGGGCCGAGCGCCTCGCAGAGCTGGCTCCTGCGGTGGTGGAAGCCGCCGTGCTGCTCATCACCGGCGCGGAGCTCGACCGCGAGTCGACCGAGGCGATGGGCCAGGTGGTCGTGACCGGACTGCTCGGCCGTCATCCACGGATCGAGGACGGGGTGATGAAGCTCCGTCTCGACGAGTTCACGACGCGCCTTGACGAGTTCGTGGAGGACCGCGTCCCCCGGTACCAGGCCTACCGGCAGCTGCGCCACCAGGTCCTGGAGCGGGAACGCGGCCGATTGCGGCTCGAGGAGCTCAAGCCCCGGGTGCTCTCGGCCTTCGTGCGCAATCGTCTGATCGACGGGACCTACCTGCCCCTCATCGGTGAGAACCTCGCCAAGCAGATCGGAGCGGCCGGGGCGACCAAGCGCACCGACACGATGGGGCTTTTGCTCGTGGTGTCTCCCCCGGGGTACGGCAAGACCACTCTGATGGAGTACGTGGCCAATCGCCTGGGTCTCGTCTTCATGAAGGTCAACGGACCCTCCCTGGGGCATACGGTGACCTCCTTCGACCCCGCCGAGGCGAGCAGCGCGACGGCGCGTCAGGAGGTGGAGAAGATCAACCTCGCCTTCGAGATGGGCAACAACGTGATGCTCTACCTCGACGACATCCAGCACACCAATCCGGAGCTACTCCAGAAGTTCATCAGCCTGTGCGACGCGCAGCGCCGCGTGGAAGGGGTCTGGCGCGGCAAGACCCAGACCTACGATCTTCGCGGAAAGCGATTCTGTGTCGTGATGGCGGGCAATCCGTACACCGAGAGCGGGGAGAAATTCCAGATCCCCGACATGCTGGCCAACCGCGCGGACACCTACAACCTGGGCGACATTCTCGAGGGCAAGGGCCAGGACTTCGCCCTCTCGTACCTGGAGAACTCGCTCACGTCGAACCCGGTGCTCGCCCCCCTGGCGGGGCGCGCTCCCGCGGACGTGTACCGTTTCTTGTGCATGGCTCAGGGGGCAGACATCCCCACCAATGAGCTCGAACACGACTACTCGGCGGTGGAGGTGCAGGAGATCGTGAGCGTGCTCAAGAAGCTTGGCAAGTGCCAGGAGCTCCTGCTCCAGGTGAACCAGGAGTACATCCGGAGCGCGTCGATGGAAGACGCCTACCGCACCGAGCCTCCGTTCAAGTTGCAGGGCAGCTACCGCAACATGAACAAGCTGGCGGAGAAGGTGGTGGCGGCGCTCAACGACGACGAGCTCGAGGCGCTGCTCGACGACCACTACGCCGGGGAGGCGCAGACTCTGACGACCGGCGCCGAGTCCAACCTCTTGCGGCTGGCGGAGCTGCGGGAAAGGATGACTCCCGAGCAGAGCGCGCGCTGGCAACAGATCAAGAGCGAGTTCTCCCGCCTGCAGACGATGGGGGGTCAGGACGACGACCCGGTCACGCGCCTCACGGGAACGCTGTCCGGCCTGGGATCGCGACTGGAAGCGATCCGAGCTGCCGTGTCCGACGCCACCGCCGCTGCCGACCGGCGAGCTGCCGAGCCCCGTCTCGAGCCGTCAACGGACGCTCCACCGGCGTGGATCGAACCGCAGCTCGAGCGGCTTGGGCAAGCGCTGGCGCAGCTCGGCGGGCACCAGCTCCAGATCGAGGTCCAGAACCAGCCCCCGCCGGGGCTCGACACGCTGCTCGACCGCCAGGTCGCCCTGGTCGAGCGCATGGTGTACCCCCTGGTGGACGCTCTGAGCAGCCGTCGCGCGGACACCCGCGCCCTCGGGGAGAAGCTGCAGGAGCTGATGACCCAGCTGGCCGAAGTTCGGCAGCTGATGCAGGTTGCAGAGCAGCGCGTGGGGCGCTGACTCGCGGTCGCGCGTCGAGTCGGCTACCCTGCTCGGCATGGCACCGAGGGTCCGGGGGGAGTGGTTGCTACTGGCACTCACCGCCTGCTCGGGAGGGATCGACTCGACGAGCGGGGAGACGGGGGGTCGATCGGGATTCGGCGGCACCGGGGGCGAAGTGGGTCCGAGCACCGGCGGTGACCACGGGGGCGGCGCGTCCAGCGCAGGGGGCACCGGTGGTCTCGGGGGCGCGGAGGAGACCACGACGGGAGGCAGCGCGCTGGGTGGGGAAGGCGGCACCGGTGGCGTCGAGAGCCTTGGGGGGCTTGGATCCGGGGGAGTCGCGACCGGCGGCGAGCCGACGGGCGGCGCCGAGTCGGGTGGGTCGGGAGGTGGCGGACAGCCCACGGGCGCGACCGGAGGCCAGCTCTCTCTGGGCGGGGCGCCGGGCGGCACCGCGGGCAGCGCGGGTAGCGGCGGTGCCGCTGGCGTGGAGGCGACGGGGGGGCGCGCTGCCACGGGGGGCTGGGTGGGAACACTGTTCGGCACGGTGGGCTCGACCGAGTCCTCGCCCGAGGGAGATCTCGACCGCGCGAAGGTGCTGCGCGACGGTGAGCAGTACGTCATCCAGAACAACAACTACGGCGACCCCCTCAACACGGATCTGATCCTCGAGTACGTCGACAACAGCTTCACGGTGGTCGAGGGGTACGGCGTCTCGTCGCGCGCCGGCGAGCCCGTGTCGTTCCCCTCCCTCTACATCGGCTCCAACGGTGACACTCGCGGGGGCGTCTTCTCCACCGCCGATACCGACCGCCTCCCTCGCCAGGTTTCAGCGATCGCCAGCATCGAGACGTCCCTCGCGTGGGGCGGCACCACCGAGAGCTTCGCGACCAACTGCGAGCTCTGGCTGGCCCACGCTCCGCCGATCACCACCTACCTCGACGCGATCGACGGCATGATGAGGCTGTGGTTGCACGCGCCGAGCGACACCTCGCCGCCCGGCGTGGATGAGGGCGACGCCGTCATCGCGGGGTACACCTGGGACGTCTGGGTCGGCACCTGGAACGGACCCGCCGGCTACGGCCCCGTCCCGCTCGTCACCTTCGTGGCGCGCTCCGACATCGCGCAGGTGTCGCTCGACCTGACCGAGTTTCTCCACGCCGCGGACGAGTATGGCATTCTCCCAAGCTTCTACTTGACGGACGTGTTCTTCGGCTTCGAGATCTTCGCGGGCGGTGCTGGTGGTGAGCTCGGAGTGCATGAGTTCACCTGCAGAGTGGACTGAAGTGGCGCTGGCGCCCCGTATGCTGCGCCAGGCGCACCGTGAGGAACCCGCCACGGCCAGCGGGCTCCACCTCCCGCGACAGCTCCTCGCTCAGTCCCCGCCAGAGCGAGCGAGCGTCGGAGCGCCGCCGAGCGAGCGTCGGAGCGCCGCCCTGCGCTCGTCGGAGCGCCGCCGAGCGAGCGTCGGAGCGCCGTCCTGCGAGCGTCGGAGCGCCGCCGTGCGAGCGTCGGAGCGCCGCTCCGGTGGTTGCCCGTCGTGGTCTTTTCGTCCGGTGCGGGGCGGGGTTGGCGCCGGCGATCGCGGCGATCCCCGCGAAGCTCGGGCCCACCCCCAGAAAGGGCCGGGCCCACCCCCAGAAAGGGTCGGGCCCACCACCGCTCTGCTCGGAGGCACCACCACCCCAGTCAGCTCCCTCGTGACCCCGTTGGTTTCGCCCACCGCAGGCAACCCGCGACCCCACCCCCAGCAACCCGCGACCCCACCCCCGGTTCGCCGCGGGCACGACCCCGGTCGTCGATCGGCGCACCGCTGGTTCTCGTGGGTCGGGTGCCCGAATGCTGCCGCCGCTGGCAGGGAACGCTCTGGGAACCGCCCACCCATCAGGATCGAGGGGGGCACCCCTGCCGCCGAGGCCGCCACCGGTTCGCCTGGACCCCACCGCCAGCTCGTCTCGACCCCACCGCCCCTTCGCCGCGACCCCACCCCCACCAAGGATCGGCCCCGCCCCCGGTGCGGATCGGGCGCGGACCCGGTTAGCTATTTATATTTAGTTCCAGATACTTACATCCGAGATGGCCCTGGTGTTGCCGACTCCGCTCGGGCTGGTGGAACCGACTGGAGCTCGCGCGCACGGAAGATCGGAGTGTCGGTTGGTCCGGTGAGGGGAGCGCGCCGCGGCATGTCGGCACCCTGGTCGCGCAGTGGCCGACGCAGCGGTCGACGCGGCACAGGTGGCGCGCTGGCGGCGAGCTTGTCGGGGCGTGCCACCTGCGGGACACGTGGCGCAAGTAGGGGCCCCAGGGGAGTGGGCCATGGGATGGTCCACGTTCGAGCGGGAACCCGGAATCGAAGCGCCGCGCAGTGCCATTCCACGTCCACTGGGGCCAGAAATCCTTGATTCAGAGCACCGAAGTGGGCCAGTGCTCGTTGGTCCGATCCTTGCTCCACCGCTCGGCCGGAGCCGAACTCCCGGAGGCACATTTGGCACACATTGATCCTGAGACCCTCAGAACGTTCCTCGCCGACGTTGCGGATCAGCTCGGAGCTGCGCGGCCGGTGACTCCCTGGGCTGCGTGGCGCCGACAGGTGAGCGCGCCGGTCGCGGTGGGACTGTTCGGAGCGCTGGTGGGGGCCTGTGGGGGCACGTCCACCGCCGCGAGCGAGTGCACGAGTGGCGACTGCACCGAGGAGTGCACCGACGGCGTCGACAACGATCGCGATGGTCGCGGCGACTGTGACGACAGCGACTGCGCGGAGACCGCGGCGTGCACGGGTCTCGACGGGCTGGGGGGCATGTATGGCGTCCCGTATTCCGGCGGTGCTGGCGGCGCCGACCCGGGGCCGGTCGGCGGCAGTACCGGTGGATGGGAACCCGGAAGCGGAGGGATCTATTCAGCTCCCCTCGGGGGATACTGGGGCATGGGTGGCAACCCGACCGGTGGCATCTACCGAACGGGTGGCGCGGGAGGCGAGCCGCAACTGGGTGGCACCGCCGGCGAACCGCAAGGAGGCTGGCCACCGAGCACGAACGGCGGCGTCTACGGGGGAGCGCTGCCCACCGAGCTGGGGGGGGCGGCGCAGGGTGGCTCCAGCGGCAATCCAGGTGCGGGCGGCGAAGGGGCCGAGTGGTTCGGGGCCGCGGGGGTGTACGGCATCCCGTGGGATGGCGGCGCGTCCGGTAGCTCGGGCGGTCCTACCTGACGGGCGCGTCCTCGAGCAGCTCGTCGAGCGCCACTTCTTCCACGTTCGTCTCGCGCCAGTCGATGCCCATCTGCAGGCGCTCACGGAGCTCGATGTACTGTCGACTGACCGAGTATAGCAGCAGCTGGCGGGCGCGGTCGGCGGCGGCTAGCTCGACGTCGATCTGCTGCGCCGCCTCGAGGACACCCAGGGCGGTCTCGAGGTCGTCGCACGCGATGAAGCCGACCCGATCGGCCGTGTGATCCACCGCGGCCATCCACTTGCCGATGTCGAGCTGGCCCCCCTCGCTCAGCATCTGGTGCACGGGGGCGACGAGGCGGTCGAGGGCCGCCCCGGTGATCCGTTCGGAGAGGGTTCGATGGGCGGAGTCGACGGCCCCCTCGAGCTGCGGCGCGATCGGAATGCGGGGGGAGACCAGCTTGATGGAAGCGAGCACCCACGCCTTGAGCGCGATCGGGTTGGGCACGAGGTAGCGCATGGCAGGTCCGGGCCGCAGGCTCACCAGGTGATAGGCGGCCAGGAACGCGGCGTGCCGCGCCGAGATCTTCGGGTCGAGCGCGGTCGGACCGAGAATCAAGCCGAGCGGTTGCATCGGTTGCAGGCTCACCGCGCGGGTGGCCCCCTCCGCCAGATGGAGCCGGGGCGTCGGCATCCCCAGCATGCGCGCGGCAAGATCGAACGCCAGGACCATCCCGTAGGGCCGGCGCTCGACGCTGATGCGCGTCTCCTCGCCAAGTCCCAACTGTTCGGGCTGGATGGCCCGGGCAGCGATGAGTGCGGACTGCAGCGACGCCATGACGTCGGTCAGACGGCGGTCGAGCGATGGGTGAGCGACCAGGTGGGACCAGTCCCGCTCGTTGAGGGTGACGTTCGTCTTGAGGCCGTGTGGTCGACGGTTTCGCTTGAAGAACAGCTCTTCCGGGGTGGAGGCTCGGTGCAGCACCGTCAGTACCTGGGTGACGCACCAGACCGCGTCCGGACGTTTCGCCCCCACGTAGACCTGGCGCAGCAACCGGTACGCATCGGGTCGGTACGGATCGGTGGCGAGGATCCTCTCCTGCGCTTCGACGGCTCGGGCCAGATAGCGCGTCGGATCCGACACGTAGAGCTCGGCGAGCAGCTCCTGCAGCCGTGGGTGGCCCGGGTCGATGCGCTGCACGGCTTCGTAGACCTCGATCGCGTCGTCCACGCGTAGCTCGGACAGGTGCAGGTCGGCGAGCTCTTCCGCGAAGCGAATCGCCCGCTCGCGGTCGCCCGCGTCCGACGCGGCGCGCACCTGCGCCTCGAGCAGACGCTGCGCCCCCTCGAGATCATCCAAGGAGCGGTGCAGACTCAGCGCCTGCACCACTGCGTCCTCGACGCTGGGGTCGGCCTTGATGGCCTGGTTCAACAGCCACACGGCGCGTTCGGCGTCGCCGAGTTCCCGTTCCACCACACGGGCGGCGGTCTGCAGGTACTTGGCCTTGCGGGGCCCATCATCGACGAGCCCAGCCAGCCTGATGATCGCATCGACGAGGTCCCCCCACTGCTCCTGGCTGCCGTAGAGCTGCATCAGCTTGATCATCAGCTTGCGGTCGCCGGGCCGCTCGGCGACCGCTGCGAGGTAGCTCTGGGTGGCCGACTCCGCGTCGTCGAGCTCGCCCGCCTGCAAATCGCCGAGGGCGGCGAGCAGGTCGACGCGGTCGTCACCCGTGACCAGCTCGAGCTGCCGCTGCATGGCGGCGGCCACCTCCGGCCACCGCTCCTGGGCGCGCCGCACCTCCACCAGGATCTGGATGGCGGGCGCACAGGCGGGGCTCAGGGCGATGGCCTCCTCGAGCGGAGCGATCGCCTCTTCGAATTGCTCGGCGCGGTAGGCCGCACGACCCACGCTGCAGAGCAGTGACGCTCGTCGCTGGTTGTCGACCTGGTCGCCGAAGCGCTCGAGCAAATCGCGGCCGAACTCGCGCGCTCGCTCGGCCGGGGCATGCCGGGCGAAGAACTCGGCGATGCGCATCAGTACGTCGAGCGCGTCCGGCGCGCGCGCGGCGAGGTCTTCCGCGGCTTGCAGGGCCCGCTCGACTTCGCCGACCCGGCGCAGAGTGTCGAGGTAGCGCTCGGTCACCGTTGCGGCGTCCGCGGCCTCGAGTCTCTCGTGGCGGCGCACCGCAAACTCGAGGTGGGGGAGGGCCTCGTCGTACCGCCCCGATTCATAGGTGATGCTGGCCTGCAGGGCGCGGGCGGGCAGGTGGGTGGGATCGTACTCGAGGGCCCGCGCGAGCGCTCCTTCGGCACGACTGGCGTCGTGGAGGCAAGTGCGGAACAGCTCGGCCAGCTCGACGCACAGCTGGGCGCGGGCACGTCCGCCGCGCCGGCCAATCTCGCGCTCCAGCAACTCGATCGCGACCTGGACCTCCCCTTGCTTGACGTAGGTCGAACGCAGCAGCTCCGCCGCGGTGGCATCGTCGGGGTCGCCATCGAGCGCGCGCTTGCAGAGTTCGACCACGCCGTCGAGATCCCCCTTGCGCTCGAGGATCCTGGCAGCGTGCATCAGGTGGACCGACTGGCTCTCGGGACTCCCGGCTTCGTCGGCGAGTCGGGCCATGGCGGCCAGCGCCTGGTCGTCGTCACCGGCTGCTGCCTGGATGCTGGCCACCGCACCCAGTGCGACCCGGTGCTTCGGGTCGATGGCGAGCACCGCCTCGAACGCTTCGAGGGCGCGCGGCGCGTCGGCCAGATGACGGTGCCTCAGCTCACCGAGGGCGACCAGCACGTCGATGCGTGCGCTGCCCTGGGCGGTCTCCGCCTGCTGCTCGTAAAACTCTGCCAGCTTCGGCCAGCGCTCGCGCGACGTCAGACACTCGATGGTGCGAGCTCGTGCATCGGCGTGATCGGGATCGATCTCCGTGATGCGGCGGTACGCCTCCGCTGCCATGTCGAGGTCGCGAAACTCGTCCTGCTGGATGGTCGCGATGCGTTCCAGGAGGCGGATCTTCTGGCGCGCGGTCACCGCCACGGAAACCTGAGTCTCGAGGTTTTGCACCAGCTCCGCGTGGCGCTCCTGGTCCAGGTAGATTCGCTCGAGCCCGCGCAGCGCCCCCGGATGACCTGGGCTCTCGCGCAGCACGAGCTCGTGCTGCTTCGCTGCCGCGTCCGGTTGGCCCAGGCGCGCCAGTTGGAGCTCCGCGAGTCGACAGCGCAGTGCCCATGCCTGCTCCCCGGTGGTGGCGGCGATGCGCTGCTCGAGTATGCGGGCGACCGCCGCGTGATTGCCCGCCGCGGCGTGCAGGCGTGCCAGCGCCTCTCCCGCCCCGGCATGCGACGGATCGTCTGCGAATACCTGTTCGTAGAGGCGAATGGCGCTCGGCACGTTGTCGAGCCGTTCCTCGAGGAGTTGCGCGGCTTCGACGCGCAGATCCCGGGCCCGCGCCGGAACGACCGCTGCATCAGCCCGGCGGAGCAGGACGTCGCCGAGCTCGCGCCACTGCTGCGCACGCCGCAAGATCTCGGCGGTTCGGCTGAGCGCAATGTCGCTGGCTGGATCATTTTTCAGGATCCGCTGGTAGCAAGCGAGGGCTCGATCGGGCCGCGACAGCTTCTCGGTCTGCCAGTGAGCGAGCTGGGCGAGGATCCGGTTCTGGTGCACTGGCGGAAGGTCCTCGGCAGCGCCTTCCGCCAGGGTCGTCAGCACCTCCCGCCAGGCCTCGGTGCGAGCCCCGGCCAGGCGCTCGATCTCGACGACCAGGGCCGAGTCTTCCGGCTGCAGGCAGAAGGCTTGCGCGAACGCGAACAGCGCCTGTTCGGAATCGCCCAGTCGGCTGGCGAGCAACTGCCCCATCTTGGCGAACGCCTGGCCTCGGATCGGGGGACTCTGCTCGCTCTGCGCGGTCTCGAGCAACAGCTCCACCGCGGCTTCGTAGTTGCCCTGGTGCCGGTAGATTCGCTCGAGCGCGGCTCGCGCGTTCTCGTCCTGCGGGTTGCTCGCGAGCAGTGCCCGGTAGCAATCGACCGCCGCCCGCGGGTCGTTGCCATTGGACTCGTAGATCACGCCAGCTCGGGTGAGCAAACGCTGGCGCGTCGCGCGTGACGCGGAGTCGTCCCCCAGTTGCTCCGCCGCGCGGACAAACGCGGCAGCGACTTCGCCTGGCATGGCACCGCGCTCGATCGACGCGGCGAGCACGCCCGCGGTCTCGTGATCCGTGGGGTGAGCGACGAGCCGCGCGGTGAGCTGGGCGAGCTCGTCTTTCGGAAACTGGCCATCGAGGCGCACGGACTGGGCGGCCACGATCTCGAGCACGTCGAGCACCCCCTCCGCGTCGATGGGGCGCTCGGCGGGATCGCGATCGAGCATCTTGAGGAGCAACTCGTCGAGCTCCGGGGCGAACCAGCGGGTGGGCGAGACGAAGCTGAGCGGCTCGGGATCGTCCCCGAAGTGTGCGACCAGCGCCTCGAGCCCGTCGCCCTCGAAGACGGGTCGACCAGCGAGTAGCTCGTAGAGCACGGCGCCGAGCGAGAAGACGTCGCTGCGTGCCGTGGGTGGCTCGCCGCGCAGCTGTTCCGGGGCTGCGTACCGAGTCGCCACCGCCTCCGCCAGGCGATCCCCCGGCCTTGCCAGCCCCGGCGCGACCCGCAGCAGGTGGGCACCCGCGTCGAGCAGCAGGGCGTCATCGGCACCGCTGGTCGCCCGGACCAGCACGTTCTCGGGGGAGATGCCTCCGTGCACGAGGCGGTTCTTGTGCAGGCTCGCCACCGCCCCGACCAGGGCTCTCACGAGGGGCCATGCCTGGCGTAGCTTGATCGGCTCTCCCGGCGTCAGGCGCTGCCGCAGCGGCTGGCCCTCGACCAGATCCGACAGCAGCGCCGCGCGCCCCTCGACCATCTCGACGCGCAAACCCGTCGGCAAGCCAGGGGCCGCGAGCGCCTTCACCGCACGCTGCATCGCGAAGAATCGCTGGACGCTGGCGCGATGCCCGGCCACCGCCGAGTGAATCAGCTTCATCCGCCAGCGCTCGTCGCCTTGTCGCACTACGAGCACGCTCGACGCCGTCCCAGTGCCGAGGTGCGCTTCGACCCGGTAGGGACCGAGCTGAGCCCCGGGCCTGATGGCCGGGTCCGCACGGTAGCCCCGCGCGCGCAGCTCCTGGACCTCCGGGTCCACCCCCTCGCGAGCCGTCACCAGAGCGTCGCACAGCGCGCCGATCGCATCGTCCTCGACGCAGCGCGCGAGGAGCGCGGCGACGAAGGACCCCTTCGTGCGGTGTCCGCCCTGGCCGAGATCGAGGCCGAGCGTGCGTTGGCTCAGCTCGGTCAATTGCTCGAGCTCGAATAGTCGCTCCAGTTCTGCTCTCAGAATGTCGAGTGTCATCCGTTCCCTTTGCCCGTCGGGCGGACGCAACGCCCGATCTTGGAAGCATCGGTGTCCGCGGCCGCTTTGTCGAGCCTTCATTGGAGGTCCCTACATGGGGCGGTCTGGCGATGGTATCCTTTCTGCTGGAGTCGCCCGCGACGGGGGGGGCAGGCTCCAGGATGGGAGCAGTCATGCAGCGCGACGTACCGAGAACGTCCACTCACTTCCTGGGCGCGGCGGCTTGCCTGTTGCTGCTGGCGGCGTGCGGGCTGAACGACGAGGGGGCGCGGGCCTGGCCGGAGGCGACGGGCAGTAGCGCGAGCACCGGAGGCGAAGGGGGCACAGGCGGCGCCGTGACGGGTGGAACGTTCACGGGTGGCATCCCCACGGGCGGGGCTGGCACCGGTGGGGCTGGCACCGGTGGGGCTGGCACCGGTGGGGCTGGCACCACGGGCGGGGCTGGCACCGGTGGGGTTGTCACCGGTGGGGCTGGCACCGGCGGGGCTGGCACCGGCGGGGCTGGCACCACGGGCGGGGCTGGCACCGGTGGCGAGGCTTGGCCCGCGGGGGCGGGTGGAGTGAGCTCTGGTGGAGCCCTCGCTGGCGAGGGTGGCCGCCTGGTGGGCGGGGCGCCCAGCGCAGGTGCGCCGACGGGTGGGGAGGCTCCGACCGGTGGCTCACTCGCTGGCGGCTCGCCCACCGGAGGTTTCGAGGCGGGGGGCGCTGCTGGCTCGATCACCGCCGGGGGTGCAGGTGCCGGGGGAATGGCTGCGGGGGGTGGTGGCGGCACGTCGCCGGGCGAGTCGTGCACGGGCAACCCCTGCACCCCGGGGACCTGCGAGGAGAACCTCGGTGTCCCCTACACCTGTCACTGCCCTTGTGGGTGGGCGAGCAACAACGGGCGGTGTACCGACCTGTTCCCGCAACTTCTGTTCGTCGACATCGACGCGGCTCCCGGGGGTGATGGACAGTGCTGGAGTACTGCGTTCGACGACCTGCACGACGCTCTGGCCGTGGCCGCGGCCGGTGACGCAATCTGGGTCGCGGAGGGTCGGTACTACACCGGCACCACCCGGGAGGAGACCTTCACGATCCCGCCGGACGTGGGGGTCTACGGTGGCTTCGCCGGGAACGAGAGCCTGTTCGACGACCGAAACGTCGCTGGCCACCGAACCATCCTCGACGGCGATGCCGATCGGAACAACAGCCACACCTACCCGTCGAGCTGGAACCAGCGGGGCGACGCTTACCACGTCGTGACGGTGCCGGATGGCGGCAGCGGGGCGGTCGTCGATGGCGTGACCATCCGTGGTGGGGCGCCAGAAGGGCCCGTGGGGTACGGGTCGGGAGTGCGCCACCACGCCGGCCAGCTGACGCTGGCCCAGGTGACCTTCGACATGACGACCCCCCAGGGCAGCACTCTCGGCGGCGGGGCGGTTCACACGACGGGCGGGACACTGGTCGTGAACGACAGCTCGTTCGACAACTCACTGGGTGGGTTGCTGGTCGAGGACGCAGCGCTCCTCGTCGACGACGTGTGGCTCGAGACGTACAGTGGCTACTCGCTGTCCCTGCACCGGAGCACGGCGACGGTGCGCGATACGACGATCGTGGAAGCGCGTCTGGAGGCCTTCGACACGGATCTCACCGTCACGGGCTCGACCGTGCGGGGCGTGCGCTTCGACGGCGCGCTCCTCGCGGAGGGGGGCAGCCTGCTGGTGGAGAACTCGACGTTCGACGACGATCACACCAGCACGGATGGCGGAGCCATCGGGGCGTACGATCTGACACTCAGCATCGTGGGGAGTACCTTCACCCGGAACGAGTGCACCGACCTGTCCGGAGGGCATGGCGCGGCCGTCTATGGCGAACGGGTCACGGCGACGATCAGCGACACGCTCTTCGACGGGAACCGCGCTGGTCGTGACACCGGGTACGTGACGAGTACCTCGGGGGGGCATGGCGCTGCCCTTTCGCTCTACGGTGGTTCGAGCGCCGCGATCGAAGGCTGCACCTTCACCGACAACGTGGCGCGCGGCTACGGTGGAGCCATCGAGGTGCGCGGCCCCAACGTGAACGGCGACGTGATTGCCATTCGTGGCTGCACGTTCGAGGCAAGTCACGCGAACTCGTTCGGAGGAGCGATCAGCACACGGCACGTGGACGTGACGATCGAGGACAGCAGCTTCGAGGGGAACTCGGCCGGGATGTTCGGCGGGGCAATCCACGCAGGTTCGGGCATCTTCGACGTGCTTCGCGGCACGTTCGTGAGCAACTCCGCTGACGAGGGGGGAGGCGCGGTGATGGCCGGGGAGAGCAACTACGACGTGAACGACACGCAGCCCGTTCAGCTCGTGCAGTGCACGTTCGATGGCCAGACGGCGGCCTCCGGCGGGTTCCTGTTCGCGCAGCGTCACGTTCACGTCATCCAGAGTGCGATCCGCAACGCCTCCGCCACCGACACCGATCCGGACCACGCTGATCGGTCCGGACGCGGCGGGCTGGTGCTGGCGCGCTTCCCGGTGGAGTTCCACAACGTCACGGCAGCGCATTGGGCGGCGGAGGTGGAGGGCGCGATCGTGCACCTCGTCGACGACGTCGAACCAGGTGCTGGAGCGTTTCTCGCGAGCCAGTCCGTGTTCTGGAGCGATTCGACCCCGACCGCGACGCTGACCAGCGGCGTGGGGACGGCGACGTTCCAGCGGACCTGTCTGGACGCGGCCGCTGCCACGGGCACGAACGTGGGTCTGACGGGGAGCCCCTTCGAGGTCGTGACGCTCCCGGCGGACATCCTCGCGCAGCTCGAGCTGGCGTCCGGATCAGCGTGCGTGGATGCCATCGCCCCCGCGCTGCTGCCCGTGGACGACTGGGACCTCGACGGCGACGGTGACGTGAGCGAGGTGCTGCCGGTAGATCTGGCGGGACGGAGCCGCGTGGTGGGAGCGCGCGCCGACCTGGGGGCGCTCGAGCGCCCCTGATGGGTGGCCGCGGTTGCCCATCACGCGAGCGGGTTGGGGGCCAAGCCCCCTCAGAAACAGCCGGAATGTGTCGGGCAGACG
>JBNLDK010000069.1:0-22891 GCA_050304295.1 Polyangiaceae bacterium | reverse complement strand
CTACTTGCGTGAGCTTGATGAGGCTGATGAGGCCGTCGAGACCGTTCTCGCCGTCGGTTCCGGGTGCGCCGTCCGAGCCCGGTTCCCCGTTCTGGCCGTCGCTGACGGTCACGCTAGTGCCATCGGTGCAAGCGATCGTCTTGGTGCCGTCACCGTCGTCGGTCACGCTGCACGAGCTGCCCGCCACGCCCTGCTCGCCACCAGCGCCATCGCTGACGGTGGCAGTCGTGCCGTCCTCGCAGGAGATGGTCTTCGTTCCATCCCCATTGTCGGCCACACTGCACGAACTGCCTGCTGCGCCTTGGTCACCATCAGCGCCATCGCTAACAGTGACGCTGGTGCCATCCTCGCAGGAGATGGTCTTCGTGCCATCGCCGTTGTCGGTCACGCTGCACGAACTACCATCTTCCCCTGGCAACCCCTGTGGCCCGGGCTCGCCCTGGAGCCCCAGCTCCCCTTGCGGTCCCGGCTCTCCGTTGCAGACCGCAGTTCGTGAAGCGACGGAGTCCATCACGCCGTCACCGTCCGCGTCCGGGCCGGCCTCGACCACTGAACCTCCATACGGACATTCAGCGGGGTCCGCGCTCACGTTGACCAACCAGCTGACGCCGTCTGCCCCGTCCAGCCCGGCCAGCTCGATCTGCCGGTACTCGTCCCCATCACAGAAGTAGAACTGCTCGGTGTCGAGCACGTAGTAGACGTCGTTGACGCGGTTGCCCGCGCAAGGCGGCAGGTCGACCTCCAGCTGGAGCCGAGTGATGCCCGCGGGCTCGTCCTTCCAGCCCGGCAGTCGCTCGTCGCCCTGGCTGCAACCCGTGGCGGCCAGGGACAGCAGCGTCGCCAGGGCTGTCGCGACGAGCGGCAAGCGGCCCCCCAACGACGCCCCAGCTCGCTCCAACTCGTCTACGCCATGGGTTCCAACCGTTCCGTGCTCGCTCATCGCTACTCCTCCCCGCCCGTTCACTGGCAGTGGGAGCGACGGGTATCAGCGTCTCGGTGGGTCGGTCCATGGTCAATTCTTCAACCGGCCAAGCGTCTCCTGCGCAATCTTCCGCCTCCTTTGGAAGCAACCTCTGGGGAACGGCACGGTAGCGCAGAGAGTTTGCTGGGGATGAGCTGCGACTCGGGGGGGTACCCATGCCGGCCGCGATGCGCGTTTGGCGCGCATTTGCGGGTACATGGCCTCGAAATCGGAACCCATGTGCCTCAAGACGCGCGTTTGACGCGCATTTGCGGGCACATGGCTCGCCCCCCGGCCGCGCACCTCGCCGCGCGCCCAGAATGGGTTGACGCTCCCGCGAGCCAACGAAATCGTGGACCGGTCCAACGCCACCCGGTGACCCTCGCCCCAGATTGACGCCCGTGCCTCCCCCCTCCGCCCTTCGCCTCGGTCCCCGCCCGCAACGCTTCGGCCCCGCCGACATCGCGCTGGCCGCGATCGTCATCGCCGTCGTCGGCCTGATGATCGTGCCACTACCCACGTGGCTACTTGATCTCCTGATTGCCTCGAACCTCGCGGCCTCCGTCGTCATCCTCCTGGTGGCGCTCTACGTCAGCGACGCGCTCAAGATCGCCGCCTTCCCCACCCTGCTCCTGATCACCACCCTGGTCCGGCTGGCCCTCAACGTCTCGTCCACGCGCCTGATCTTGCTCCAGGCTGACGCGGGCGAGGTGATCCGCGCCTTCGGGCAGTTCGTGGTGCGCGGCAACTACGTCGTGGGCGCGGTCATCTTCCTGATCCTGTCCATCATCCAGTTCATCGTCATCGCCAAGGGCAGCGAGCGAGTTGCCGAGGTCGGGGCACGGTTCACGCTGGATGCGATGCCCGGCAAGCAGATGGCGATCGACGCGGAACTACGTGCCGGCACCATCGACGGCCCCGAGGCGCAGAGGCGGCGGCGTCAGCTGGCGCGAGAGAGCCAGTTCTACGGCGCGATGGACGGGGCAATGAAGTTCGTCAAGGGCGACGTCATTGCGTCGTTTTTGATCACCATCATCAACATTCTCGGGGGGCTCGCCATCGGCGTCGGGCAACGGGACATGGACGTCATCGCCGCCCTGCAGCGGTACGGGCTCTTGACCATCGGCGACGGCCTGGTCAGCCAGATCCCGTCACTGGTGATCGCCACCGCCGCTGGTGTGCTCGTCACCCGGGTGGCCAGCGAGGAAGCCGATACGCCACTGGGCGAGGAACTCGCCCAGCAGATCCTCGGAGCACCACGGGCACTCCGGGTAGCATCCATCTTCGTGGTGGGTCTGGCCGTCATCCCCGGGCTTCCTTCCCTCCCCTTCCTCATCATCGGGGGACTGCTCTTCGCGGCCTCGCGCGCCCGCTCGCGCCCGCCACTGGCAGGGCGCCCCGCGGCAGCAGCAGTGAGTTCGGAGCCGACGGTCAGGACTCGTTTCGTGCCAGTCGTCACCCCGTGGGCGCTCGCCGTCTCCGCCGATCTGGCGCCGCTGCTCGACGACGATGTCCGCGGGAACCAAGTCCGCCGCGCTGGGATCCGGTCGGCGGGCCACGCGATTCAGGAGCTCGTGTTCCAGCAGCTCGGGGTCCCCCTGCCCGACTGCCAGGTGGAAGTCGATCCCGAACTACCCAGCCGCCATGTCGTGACGGCGCTGCGCGAAGTGCCAGCCAGCGTGCTGACGATTCCCGACGACGTCAGCGACGACGCCATCGCCGAGACCATCGTGGCCCATGCTCTCCCCCTGCTCCGGGGGCGTGCTGCGGACTTCCTCGGGATCGCCGAGACGCAGCGTCTTCTGGACCAGCTAGAGCCCCTCGCCCCCGCTACCGTTCGCCAGGTAGTGCCCAAGCCCGTCCCGGTGGCGCTCCTCGCCGACGTGCTACGCCGACTCGTCGAGGAGTCGGTGAGCGCTCGCGACCTGAAGAGCATCCTCGAGGCCCTGTCGCAGGTAGCGACGAACGACAGGGACCCGCTCAACCTGACCGAAGCGGTACGCGCCCAGCTCCGTCGGCAGATCACTTACGAGCTGACCGCAGGCGCTCCGCGACTCCGTGCGGTGCTGCTCGCCCCGCAAATCGAGGAAGCCGTTCGTGGCGCCATCACCCGCACGGCAGCAGGCAGCTTCCTGACGCTGGCCCCCGCAGCGGGTCGGGATATCGTGGCGGCAATTCGCCGCGCGCTGGCTGGAACGAACGAGTCGCCCGTCCTCCTGACACAGCCAGACATCCGGCGCTTTGTCCGCAAGCTGGTGGAGACCGACCTGCCCGAGCTCAGGGTCGTGTCCTTCGCGGATCTGCAACCGGAACTCGGGATCGAACCGCTCGGCAAGGCCACCCTCTGAGCGCCCCGGCGCTGGCCGCTTCAGCCCTCGTCCGTCCCAGCTGCGTCGGCAAGCTCAGGGATGGCGACGGTCGGGAACGGTCGCCCCGGCTTCGCGAAGAGAAACCCCTGGAGCAGGTCGACCCCTAGCTCCAGGAGACAATCCCGCTCTGCCTGCGTCTCCACCCCCTCCGCAACGACGAGAATACCCATGTCCTTGGCCAGCGTGGTCGTCGACCGGATCACCTTCTGCTTGATGTAGCTCGTCTCGACGTCCCGCACGATGCTGAGGTCCATCTTCACGATCTCCGGCTCCAGCTGGGCAAAGCTCGTCAGTCCGGCATAGCCCGCGCCGAAGTCGTCCAGAGCGATCCGAAACCCGAGAGCTCGCAGATCGGCGACGCGGCTACGAACGTCCCGGACCTCGTCCAGGCTCGAGCGTTCGGTGACCTCCAGCACCACTCGGTGGGCTTGCCTGGAGAGTGGGGCCTCGGGGTCGTAGAGAGCGGGATCGATCAGGTCCAGCGGGTGACAGTTCACGAACAGATTCGTTTCGGGTGGGGCCTGGTCGATCTTCTGGGCGGCGCGAGCGCGCACCAGGCGACCCAGCTCGAAGAGCGAATCCAGGCGCTCCGCGGCGCTGAGCACCGCGCCGGGATGTGGCAGAGACGGCTCCTCGCTACGCATCAGTGCCTCGTAGGCGAAGACGCTGTAGTCGTCCCGGATGATCGGCTGAAATGCGACCCACAGCTGTTGCAGGGCCCGCCGAAATGCTGCCTCGAGACCCGCGCGGTCGGCGAGTTGTCCGTCAGCGGTGCCCAGGATCTCGGCAGCCTCGCGCTTGACCCGAGCCATGCGACTCAGCCCAACGGCACGGCTGAGCACCCGGGTGACGTCCTCGAGCGACGTCGGCTTCGTCAGATAGTGAAACGCGCCGTATTCCACTGCCTGCACCGCAGTGCTCACCGCGGGCTCCCCCGTCATCAGGATGACGGGTACGTAAAGGTCGTGCTCGCGCACTTGCCTCAAGAGCTGGATGCCATCCATGCCCGGCATCGCGATATCGCTGATGATGGCGTCGAAGCCGCCGCCGGTGACGTGGCGAACCGCGTCCTCACCGTTGTACGCGCCGACCACGTCGTAGCCCTTGACTCGCAGCGCACGAGCGAGGCTCTTCAGCAGCGTCGGATCATCGTCAACGAGCAAGATCCGGCCGCCCGCTTCGGCCCAGGTCACCCCCGACTGTGACCTGGGTACGGGCAGCGAGGCTCGAGCAAGATCACCGAAGGCGGAGCCTGCACTGCCATCGCCGAATCGAGCCGCCATGCCAGTTGAACGGCAAAACCACGGGTCGGTGAAGCCCACCAGACCCCGGGTTGCCCAAGATTTTCCCTACCTGGACGCCCGTCTCATCTCCGCTCAGCGGCCGGGCCGGCCTGTGGACCAACTCCGACTCATGGCTACCGGCGCTGGATCTGCATCTTCGGGCGCACCTGGCCGCTCTTTTCGATGAGCTTCCGCGCCTCTTTCTGGAGCAACGGGTGGGTGCGCTTCATCATGAAACCACCCAACAGCCGGACGTCGTGGTCTAGTAACTTCTTCAGGTCCCGACGCACGCCCTTGACGTTGGTCGTGTGGGCATGCGCGTAGGCCAGTGAGCGGTATAGCTGCGGACGGATAGGCTCGAGCTCCTCGTCCTCGGGATCGAAGATCTCCAGCGTTTCCAGCGCCTTCTTGGCCTGGCCGCTGCGTGCCCAAGCCTCGGCCACCACGGCCCCCAGCATGGCCCGAGTCTTGGCGTCCTGGTGGCGGCTCATGTCGATCGCGTCCGCCAGCGGCCGCGCCTCATTCACCTCGCCCAGCATGAGATGCACCATGGACCGCTGGGCGCGCACCTCGTCGGCAACGGTGTTCATCACCTTGCCGAGATCAATCTCCTCCATCACGGCCAGCGCCTGACGCGGATCCTCCTGCATCAAGAGCTGGGCCCGCGCCATCGCGGCGGTCACGTCCTTCTTCTTGTACGTGCTGTCCAGCTTCTCCAGCGCCGCCTGCCGCCCCTCGGCGGACTCGACGCCACGGAGAATCTTCTGCACGCCCCGCGCCTTTCGCGCATAGGTCAGCGCCCAAACCAGCAGCCCCAACAGAAACACCGTCACCACCCCGGGCAATCCCAGGGCAATCAGCGTGGTGGTCGGCCCCAGATTGAGCGCGGCAATCAACGCGCCGATGACCCAGACCCCCAGAAGCGGCAGCCCGAGTCGCAGGCCCATTGACTTGAGCTGCTCGCGACCAAGAGGGTCGGGCATCTCGGCCGGAGCCTGGGCGAGCGGCTGCTGCAGGGCCTTCTTCTTCGCCTTGCCGTCACCGCGCGTCGCACCGCGCTTGAGCTTGCGTGTTTCTTTCGCCACTGCCGGGCTCCCACAAAACGCGCGGGGCCGAGCTCATCGCCCGGCCCCGGTAACGGGCGACTTCAGCCCTCGCCGTCGCTCGGCGCTTCTCCGTCGACAGCCTCCTCGGCCTCGGGCGCTGGCTGCTCGCCGGGCTCGCTCTCGGCCGTGGTAGGCTCACTGGGGCTCTCCTGTCCAGCGATGGCCTGGAGCTTGTCACCCAACTTGTCCTTCAACAGATCGCCGAGGGTGGCAGTGTTGGAGGCCTTCTCCCGGTTCAGCGCCTGCAGTTGGTCGGCCTTGTCGGTCTCACCAACGTTGCGCAGGCTCATGGTGATCCGACGGTCGACCGAATCCACGTTCGACACCTCGGCTCGCACCTGCTCGCCCGGGTTGAGGTTCGATCCCGGTGGGATCTCGCCCGAAGGAATGATCGCCTCGACACCGTCACGGAGTCGCACGAACACACCATACTCCGCCACGCTGAGCACCGTGACCGCATCGACTACCGTGCCGGGAGCAAACTCGTTGAAGATGTTGCCCCAGGGATCGTCGAAGAGCTGCTTGACACCCAGACTGACCTTCTTCTCGTCGTGGTTGATCGAGAGGATGATCGCCTCCACGTCGTCGCCCTTCTGGTAGAAGTCGGCGGGATTGTTGACCTTGACGCTCCACGAAAGGTCGGTCTTGTGGACCATGCCGTCCACGCCTTCCTCGATCCCGACGAAGACACCGTAGTCGGTCAGCGAGCGCACCTTGCCCGCCACCTTGTCGCCGGGCTTGTACTTGTCGGTGAAGACACTCCAGGGATCGGGCTCGAGTTGCTTGAGACCGAGGCTGATGCGCTTCGCGCGGGAGTCGACCTCGAGCACCTGGCACTCGATCTCCTCCGCCATCTCCAGCATCTTCGATGGGTGCTTGACCTTCTTGGTCCAGCTCATCTCGCTGACGTGGATGAGACCCTCGACGCCCGGTTCGAGCTCCACGAAGGCGCCGTAGTCGGTCAGGCTCATCACCTTGCCGCGGACGCGCTTGCCGATCGGGTACGCCTCCTCGGCGTGATTCCAGGGATCTTCTTGGGTCTGCTTCAGACCCAGACTGACCCGCTCCGTTTCCGGATTGTACTTGAGGACCTTGACCGTGACCTCGTCCCCCACCGCAAAGACCTCGCTGGGGTGATTGACCCGTCCCCAGGACATGTCCGTGATGTGGAGCAGACCGTCGATGCCACCGAGATCGACGAAGGCACCGTACTCGGTGAGGTTCTTGATCGTGCCCTGGAGGACCATGCCCTCTTCGAGGTTCTGCAGAGTCTTCTGCTTCATCTCGTCGCGCTCCTTCTCGAGGAGCACGCGCCGCGACAGCACGATGTTGCCACGCTTCTTGTTGAACTTGATGACCTTGAACTCGTAGGTCTGGCCGATCAGCTTTTCCAGGTTTCGGATCGGTCGGAGGTCGACCTGAGATCCCGGGAGGAATGCCTTTACCCCGCCCTTGATGGTGACGGACAGGCCACCCTTGACTCGCTGGCTGATGGTGCCCTCGATGATCTCATCGCGCTCGCAAGCGCTCGAGATCTCGTCCCACACCTTCATCTTGTCGGCCTTCTCCTTGGAGAGGGAGATCAGGCCATCGTCGCTCTCGCGACTCTCGATGTACACGTCGACCCGGTCTCCGGGACCGACTTTCACCTCGCCCTGAGCATCGACAAACTCGTCGAGATTGATGACGCCCTCGCTCTTGCCGCCAATGTCGATGACGACGGAATCACGTTGGACCTGAACGACGACGCCGGTGACGATCTTGCCTTCGCCACCAAGTTCGAGCGCCCCGCTAGATGTCTCACTCGACTCGAACAACGCTGCAAAGCTGTCGCCTGAGCCGGTGGCGGGGGAATGGGTTTCGATGTCAGACATAGATCAGCTAGATGCCTCCTGTGCGGGGTGTGTACCGGACGTCAGCGCGAGATGCGCGGGTGCTGGTGGGGTGGAGCCACCACCTGAGCATGCGAGCACACGCCAAGCCCGGACGGCGGGAAGTACCGCACAGATGAGGGTTCGTCAAACCACAAGCGGCGGTATTTCCGAGTGCGGGGTCGGCCCCGGCGACGGTGCTTCAGGGTAGCTCCGGCGGGCCGTCTTCGCCCCCCACCGGGAGGTGCCAGCGCTCCCGCAACTGGGAGGCGATGGCAGCGGCGGAAGCGTCGATCGCCGCGCGTTCCCATTGGAAACGCGCGGTTATCCGATCCGGCCCAAGGTCCGTTGCCTGCAGCCGAGGTGGCACCTCCAGCACCGCACGCCCCAGCTGTGGAAAGCCACCCTGGGTGATCCAGGTTCGGATCTGGGTCATCGCCCGGGCACGGTCGCTTCCCGGGGAGCGCTCGGCCACGAGCTCGATCTCAATGGGTGTGCCCAGCAGCAACACCGCGCGAAGCGCGACCAACTCGGCTTCCCGGGCATGATCGGGCAACGGCTCGATGGCCAGACTGCCGGGCGTGTCCATCGCGAGACCCATCGCCTCGGATCGCGACTGGGCTGGCAGGCAGGCGAGCAGGTGCTTCCGCGAGGACGCGATCATCAATACGCCATCCTCCGCCCGCCCCACGGCCAGACCGGCTGGGCCCGTGGCGAGTGAGTGCGGCGCGTCGAACTCCCACCGCTGCCCCGTCTCGTGCAACAACTCCAGCAGGCCGTCCAGGACGCCGGTGCGCGGAAACATCCCGCCAAGCGCCACCATCCAGTCGTCGTCGCCAGGACCGCGGGTGACGACGACCTCGCGGAGATCGCGGCCCAGATTGATCCGCGTCGCGGCCTCGAGTCGCTGCAGGCCGTCTGGATTCGCGGATCCTGGCTCGGACAGCGCTTCGTCGAGGACCGGGAGCAGGTGGCGTCGCAGCGGCTCGTACAGCAACGCCTGCTCCACGTCCCAGCGTGCTGCCGCCTGGGCGCCGTCGGGCACGTGGTGGGCGGCCACCCGCTCGTACCGCATCAGCACGAAGTAGAGGTACGCCCCAACGCCCATCGCCACGAGCACGGTGACGCCAAACACAGCCCAGACGAGCCCCCAGCGCACCGCGCCCCCCCGCTCGATCCCTGCCGCTCGCTTCGCCACGACAGGAGCATACACGTCGCATCCCCGGGCGCGTATCCCGACGCCGGGACGCGCGCAGCGCTAACGAAACACGGCCCCAATCACGGCGAGATCGCGCTCATCCAGGGCGAGGCGCACGACCAGATCGTTTCCGGTCGCCGAGATCTCGAGTCGCTCGACGATGGCTCCTTCTAGTCCCCCCTGCTCGCGGAGCGCGCGCCCCAGCAGGCGAGTTGCCTCCGCGGCTTGCTCGGCGTTCGCGGGCTCACGAAACTCGACCTCCAGCTCCCCCGTGAGGCTCCGGCCCGGCAGATCGAGCTGCCCCGACACGACGCGCGCTTTCGCCAGAAGCCGGGCTGCGGCCGGAGCTCGGTCCGCGAGCAGCGCCGCCAGCGCGGGGGCCCGAATCGCCCCCGAGACCGCCCCTTCGTTGGGAGCCTCCACATGTGGCACTGCGACCCCCTGCTCGATCGTCAACTCGGCCCCGTCGATCGCCGCTTCGCTCACGAACACGAGCAACTCGTCGAGACGCCGATAGACACGCATTGGCGCCGCGCGCACCGCCGGCTTGACCCGGTCGATGCGGCGCCAGCCGCCCCCCAGATCCTGTCCGATCCCCCAGGGCGGCTCGGCGTCGAAGTCCTCCGCGTCGAGCCCGGAGTAGTCACCCCTCAGCACCAGCACGTTGTCAGTCAGCTGGGCCGCCAGTCCAGGGCGGAACGCGAACCAGGCGGTGTCGGACCGTCGCACCGCCTCGGTCACGAACCGCGCGCCCCCCGGATCCTGCTCAGCACCGATGCGGTTCTCCACAGCGCTCAGCACGTCGTCGCCCAGCGAAGCGAACATCTGCTCGAGGTCGACCCGCACGACCGCGTCCAGATCACCGGGAACGATCGTGGCTGGCAGGGTCACGGCGGGCCCGGGCGGAGGCGGGGGCACGCGATGCTGGCCGCAGCCAGGGACCGGACCGAGCAGCAGCAGCCCGATCGCCATGACGAGACGGTTCCTCATCGACCTGCGAGGCGAGCTTCGACCACCCGGACCTGGTCGACGATCCGGGCCACGACCGCCGCCGGTGTCATGCAGGAGCTGTCCAACAGGATGGCATCCGGAGCCTGGGTCAGGGGGGCGATGTCTCGCGTTTGGTCGCGGCGGTCGCGCTCCTCGACGTCCGCGCGGATCTGCGCGAGGTCGGCGGGCAGACCCCGCTTGCGCAGTTCGTCATAACGACGCTGAGCACGGACCTCGACGGATGCCGTCAGGAAGAACTTCGCCTCGGCGTCGGGGAACACCACGGTTCCGACATCACGGCCCTCGGCGACGATCCCCCCGTCGCGACCCGCGTTGCGCTGCACGTCGAGCAGAGCGTCGCGCACCGCGCCGACGGCGCTCACCCGACTGGCGCCCCCTCCCATCTGCTCGGAGGACAGCTCGTCCGTCACGTCCACCGCGTCGATCAGAACCCGCTGCTGTCCCGTCGCGGAGCGAGAGATGCTGAGTTTCCCCCGCGCCACCAGGTCGCTTGCCAGAGCCCCCACGGCGCCCGCGTCGTCCCAACTAATATCGGCACGACGCGCCGCCAGCGCCACCGCTCGGTATAGCGCTCCGGTCCCCAGCAGAAGGTAGCCGAGCTGGTCGGCCACGCCCAGGGTGACGGTGGTCTTACCGGCCCCCGCGGGCCCGTCGATGGCGACCACCGGGCGACTTCTCACGGCTGGACCTCGACATCAGCGCCGAGCGCCCGCAGGGTCCCCGCAAAACGGGGGAAGCTGGTGGCGATGCAGTCCGCATCCTCGATCACGGTCTCGCCATCCGCGACCAGCCCGAGCACTGCAGCGCTCATCGCAATGCGGTGGTCGCCACCGCTCGTCACCCGAGCCGCGCGCAGCGAGCCCGTTGGCCGTCCACGCACGACGAAACCCGCCGGGCGCTCCTCCGCCTCGACCCCGAAGCTCCCCAGCAGCTGCACCATCAACGCGATCCGATCGCTCTCCTTCACGCGCAGCTCAGCGACGTCGCTGAACTCGGTATCACCGGCCGACCGCGCGGCGAGCACCGCCGCGATGGGGATCTCGTCGATGGCTCGCACGGCGAGCTCGCCGCCAACGGCGCATCCTCGAAGGCGACCGGCGCGAGAGGACACGGCCCCCAGCGGCTCACCCAGTGCGTCCCCCTGCGGTTCGACGCTGACCGTGGCGCCGAACGCGCGCAGAATGTCGAGGATGCCGGAGCGGGTGGGATTGAGCCCCGTGTGCCGTGTCGTGACCACGCTGTTCGCGACCAGTTGCCCCGCCACCAGGACGAAGGCTGCCGCGGAAAGGTCGCCAGGCAAGTCGATGTGGAACGGCGCGATGGCCTGCGGGTCCGTCGGTGGATGCAGACTTACCGCGGCCCCGACAGCCTCGAGGGGCAGGCCCAGCGCCTGCAGCATGCGCTCGGTGTGATCCCGCGAGACGACGGGCTCCTGGACGATCGTTGGCCCGGCAGCGAACAGTCCCGAGAGGAGCATGGCGCTCTTCACTTGGGCGCTGGCCATGGGCATCTGGTACTCGCACGGGGCCAGTCGCGTTCCCGCTGGAAGCGGGCCGATGGTGAGGGGAGCGGTCAAGTCACCCGCCTTGGTGGCGTGGGGTTGCCCCTCGATCACGGCGCCCCGTTCGCGCAGCGGGTGAACGACCCGCCCCATCGGACGCCGGGTCAACGATGCGTCGCCGACGAGACGACTCCGAAACGGCTGGGCCGCGAGTAGCCCGGTGAGCAGGCGCATGGTCGTCCCCGAGTTGCCGCAGTCGAGGTCCCCCGCGGGGGCGCGAAGGCCGTCGAGGCCCACGCCATGCACGACGACCGTACCTGCCCCGTCGTCCTCCGCGCGCACGCCCATCTGCTCGAAGGCCCGCAGCGTGGCCACGTTGTCCTCGCCGTAAGAGAATCTACGGAGAGTGCAAGCGCCGCGGGAAAGCGCCGCGAAGATCAACGCGCGGTGACTGATGCTCTTGTCACTCGGAACTGGAACACTCCCCCGCAAGCCAGCAGCCGCAGGGCGCACGAGAACTCGACTCATCTTCTATCCTCCTGCCCCCGGAGCGACTGCCTGGCTCGCCTGGTCGAGCAACGCCGTGACTGCCGTCGCGTCGAGCCCGATGACGAAGTCCACTTGCTCACCATGAGGGTGAGCCTGGAGTTGTCGGATCGGCTGCTGAATGCCGAGCAGAGCCGCAGCCCACGCCCACTGACGAATGGTAGCCAGCAGGTCATTCATCGCGGTCGCGCCCTGCTGCGCGGCAGTGGCGTCGGCGTAGGTAGCCGTCCCGGCGAGATTGATCCCCGGGTCGGCGAAGTTGCCGACCAGTCGCGCCCGACTGAGTCCAGCCGCGAAGGGCAACTGGTTCCGCGCCGCCGCTGACACCGGGTTCGCCTCGAGATCGAATGCCGCGGCCATTGGCGCTTCGGGACGATCGAGCAGGTCGAGAGCCCAGCTTGGCACTTCGCGCTCGACAATTCCTCGATCGATGCGGTCCAGTGTGCGTCGAATGCCAGTCTCGTTGCCAAACAGCACCGTGTGCGAAGTCAGGACGACGAACCCGAGGTTGGCGGCAGTGTAGAGCTTGCGGTCGGCGTAGGTGCTCCGCACCACAGGCACTCCCAACGGAGTGAGTTGCGTTCCGTCCGCAGCGGCCTCAATGGCCACCTGATCGAAGGAGCCCGTGGCCACGCCCGCGAAGTCGGCGCCCTGCATCGAGTAGAAGCCCAGGTAGATCCGCTGCAGGTCACGCCGGGGGTCGTAGTTGGCGGCTGGCGGTACCGGGGCGTGCTTCTCGACCAGCCGCAGAACACCCTGCCCGAACGGAGACGTGTAGAGCGCCTGGGCGTCGAGATACACGATGCCGATGGCCCCCCCCGGTAGCAAGGCGAGCGGGTCCCGATCGAGGTCTTCTGATCGGAGCTTCCTGCCATCCGCGGTCTTGACGATGATCTCGCTCCGGTGACAACCACCCACGACGAGCAAGGCGGCACACAAGACGACGACCCAGCGCCCCCAGGTCACGCGAGCACCTCACGCAGAGCCGCCAGGAAGCGGTCGTTCTGCTCCGGTGTACCGACGGTCACCCGCAGGAAGGACGTCTGGCCCAGCGGGCGCACGATCACGCCCCGTTGCAGCAAGCTCTGATAGATCTCTCGCCCCGGCCGGAGACAGTCGAAAAAGAGGAAGTTCGCCTGACTGGGTGGCGGCACGAACCCAAGCTCCGTCAGCTCCGCGGCCAGGCGAGCTCGCTCTTGACGGTTGAGCGCGACGCTGCGCCGAACGTGCTCCTGGTCATCGAGGGCGGCGAGGGCGGCGCGCTGCGCGAGAAGGCTGACGCTGAACGGCTGTCGTACCCGGAGCAGGTAGCCCACGAGCTCCGAGGAACCCACCGCGTACCCGACGCGCAGGGCCGCCAGGCCGTAGGCCTTGGAGAACGTGCGCGTGACGATCAAGCGCTCGCGCAGCGCTCGCAGTGCGATGGAGTCGGGGTAGTCGGGAGCGTCAACGTACTCGAAGTACGCCTCGTCCATCACGACGATCACCTCGGGGGGAACGTCCCTCAGGAACCGCTCGATGGCCGCCTTCCCCACGTGGGTCCCGGTGGGATTGTTCGGGTTGGCGACGAAGACCACGCGCGTCTGCGGCGTGACCGCCTCGAGCATCGCGTCAAGATCGTGGGTCCAGTTACGGAGGGGCACGGCGGTGAAGGGCACCCCGTGGGCCAGCGCTGCCATTCTGTAGACGACGAAGGACGGCTCACCGAACACGACATGATGAGCCCCGGTGCAGAACGTGCGAACCACGAGGTCGAGGATCTCGTTCGAGCCGTTGCCGTGCAACACCTCCTCCTGCTGGACGCCGTGGTGCGCGGCGAGCTTCTCCCGCAGCGCGTAGGCGGCAGCATCGGGATACTGGCTCACCTCACCCGCCGCAATTCGGACGGCTTCGGTCGCCAGTGGGCTCGGTCCCAGCGGGTTCTCGTTGGACGCCAACTTGATGGCGTCCTCGATCCCCGCCTCCCTCACGAGTTCCTCGACGGGCTTGCCCGCCTCGTACGGCTGCAGTCGCTCGATGTCCGGAGTGACGAGTCCCATTTGCCGATCCGGGGTAGCGCACGCCGCCCGCCGGGAAAAGAGCAAACCGCGCCCTGCCCGCCCCCGTGAAACCTGCGAACCGTGCGGCTAGCCCAGCGCCGGGAAGGAGCCCAGAATCCGGAAGTATCGCGCCGCCCGCTTCACTGCCTCCGTCGCCGTCACCAGTGTACGATCGGTGACGTGTCCGTCGAGCTCGACGAAGAAGACGTAGTCGAAGCCTTCCCCCGCGACCGGGCGAGCTTGCATGCGTTTCAGGTTGATCTCCCGCTCGGCAAAGTGTCGCAGCACCCCGAAGAGCGCCCCGGGCTCGTCGTTGACGCTGAACAGCAGGCAGGTGGTGTCCTTGCCGGTGCGGCTGGCCGGGCGCGGACCGGCGACCGCGAATCGCACCTTGACGTCCCCGGCATCGCCCACGTTGGCCCGCACCATCTGCAGTCCGGACTCGCCAGCGGTTGGTTCGGGAACGATGGCCGCGCTGTTGGGTTCGGTCCGCGTACGAGCGACAGCCGCGGCCGGTGACCTCACGTCGACGACCGTCGCGCGAGTCAGCTCACGCCCCAAGATGAGCTCGCATGCGGTGAGCGCCGGTGCGCTCGCGTAGACGGTGCGGATCTGCCGGAGTTCGACCGACTGGGACACGAGATCGTACTGGGTGCGGAGCTCGCGCTGGGCGACGATGACAAGATCGGTTTCCGCCAGGGCGTTGATGTTGGGCTGGTTCAGCCCATCCACACTCGACTCGAAAGGAAACACGGCATAGGCCGCCTGCTCCCGCTTCACCGCCTCGAATAGGCCGCGGATCTCGTCGACTCCCACGAACTCGCTGCCAACTCCGAAGTAACTACGGGCAGCCTGATGGCAGAAGCCGAGCTCGGTCCCGAGATGCCCAACGACGACCGGCTGCTCGAGAGCCCGTGCCTCCGCGCGCACCTGGTGCAGAATCCGCCGGAGCGACGCTGGCGGAAGCGCCCCCGTTCCGAGCTGGACGGAGCGCTCCAGCCAAGCGGCCTCGCCCACGTCAACCGCTTGCCCATCACCGAGATCGTGGATTTGTCGGGACAGCTGCGCCCTCTCGTCCAAGAGCCGGACAAGAGAGCTATCAAGCTGGTCGAGCTGGGCCCGGATTTCTCCGATGCGCTGCTGTCGATCCGTCATGCGGCAGTTATGCCGCAGCCGACTTCGATGAGGAATCCGCCTTCTTCTTCGAGGCCGACGACGAGCTACTTTCCTTGGTCGAACCCTTGGCAGACTCCGGCTTGCTGGCCGGCTTCGCACTCTGGGAGGCGTACCCGTCCGAGTACCAGCCACCACCCTTGAGAATGAATCCAGCACCACCGGAGACCATACGTCGGGCCGTCTTGCGCCGGCATGCCGGACAACGCTCGAGGGGTGGGTCGCTGATTCGCTGATCCGCCTCCCAGCTGTGATCGCAGGAACTACAGAGATACTCGTATGTCATGGCACCGCAGTGGTAATGCGCCTCGGCAGAGGCGGTGTCAACGGGTTGTCAGCACTCTCCTTCTCCGAGTGCCAGCACGAGACGCCACTCTTGAATTGGTGGGGAAGCACCGTCCCGTTCTGACCCGCTCGGGGCCTCTCGGATGAGCCCAACATTCCAACCAACGACCGGCTGGCCGAACCGAAAGATGCGGCTTGTAAGCGGGTGTTCAGCGGTGTACTGCTGTCCAGTAACTTCGGATGGTCAGTACTGACCACTAGTTCCGCCACCAATGCGAGGGCCACCCCCCCGCGGTGGCGCTTGGGAAGCGGCAGCAGCTCGATCTGCTAAATGCAGCTCATGCATTCGGATACCGGTCGTTGATACCGGCAGGGGCAGTGGATGCACATCAAGAAGCTCGAGGTTTCCGGGTTCAAGTCGTTCGTCGATAAGACGGTGGTCCATTTCGATCACGATGTCATCGGCATCGTCGGGCCCAACGGCTGCGGGAAGTCGAACATCGTTGACGCCATTCGTTGGTGCATGGGCGAGCAGAGCGCCAAGCACCTGCGCGGTAGGTCGATGGAGGACGTGATCTTCAACGGTTCGGAGTCCCGCGGCCCTGCGGGGCTCGCCGAGGTCACTCTCACCTTCGACAACTCGGATCCAGTCGAGGCAGCCTCGCTCCCACCCGAGTACCGCGACTTCAGCGACATCGCCATCACCCGGCGACTCTTCCGAGACGGCACCAGCGAGTACCTCATCAATCGCACTCAGGTCCGCCTCCGGGACGTCACCGAGTTGTTCTTGGGTACGGGTGTTGGCACCAAGGCCTACAGCATCGTCGAGCAGGGGCGGATCGGTCAGATCGTCAGTGCTCGGGCCGAGGATCGCCGTCTCTTCATCGAGGAGGCGGCCGGAATTACGAAGTACAAGCAGCGCCGCAAGCAGGCCGAGCGCAAGATGGAGCAGACGCGGCAGAACCTGCTGCGCATCAACGACATCGTCAGCGAGATCGAACGGACCCGCAACACGCTGAAACGCCAGGTGGCCAAGGCTGAGCGCTTCCTCCGCTATCGCGCCGAGCTCGAGGATCTCGAGCTTCATGCAAAGTCCCACGATCTGCTCCGCCTGATCGTGGTCCAGCGCGTCGAGCGCGAATCCCTCGCTACCAGTCGGGAGGCCGCTAGACAGGCCCGGATTCGCCTCAGCGACGCGGAGGCCGCGCTCGACGCGGCCCGCGCCGAGGCTGCCAGCATCGAAGAACGCGCCAAGGAGGCGAGCACGGATGCCTTCGCCACGGATAACCGGGTCAGTTCCCTGGTTGCCGAGATCGGGCACGCTCAGGAGC
Organism: Polyangiaceae bacterium; assembly: GCA_050304295.1. GTDB lineage: Bacteria > Myxococcota_A > Polyangia > Polyangiales > Polyangiaceae > JAFGBI01. Next base: position 6,217 of record JBNLDK010000069.1, on the reverse strand, counting down.
GTCTGGAACAGCTGGATCTGCGCCTCACGACCGGTCAAAGCGAGCTGGAGATCCTCGAGCAGCGACTGACCGAGCTGCGCAACGAGGCGGGAGATCTCGACGCTCGAATCCACGAACTCGGTCTCGACGAGCAGGCTCGCGAGGCGGACGCTGCCGCCGAGGACGAAACGCTGCACACCCTGCGTGAGGGTGAAATCGAAGCGACCCGCGCAGTGGCCGACCTGCGCCAGCAGACTGGCGACCTCAGCAAGCAGGCCGCCGGGGTGGAGGCCCGACTCGACGGGCTGGTCCAGCGGGTCGCGGAGGGCCGATCGCGACAGGATCGACTATCCACCGAGGTCGAGACGCTGGGCGGGGAGATCACCAACCTGGAGGCGCGCGAGCATGCTCTCGAGCGGAGCGTCGCCGAGCTAGCCGAGGGCAAGCGGCTCACTGTAGAGGAGAGAACGCAGCTCGAGCAGCAACTCGAGGAGCTGCGTGGAGTGCTACTCGACAGCGAACGCGCGCTCGACTCGGTCAAGAACGACCTCCTGCTCAAGCGCAACCGACTCCGCGCCCTGGACGATCTGCACCGCCGGCTCGAAGGGGTCGGCGCTGGCGTGCGTGCGCTCGTTTCTCGCGAGGATCCGAGCATCCTCGGACTTCTAGCAGATCGCATCGAGGTTCCTGAGCGCGTGACCGCGGCACTGGCCGGTCTGCTCGGGGAACAGCTGCAGTACGTCATCGTGAGTGACCCTGCCCGCGGACTCGCCCTGCTTGACGAGCTCCAGAAGTCGGCGCGGGGACGTGCCCATGTCATCGCTCATCACCCGCCGCACGTCGCTGGACGCCGCCCTCGCCTCCGGAGCGCGGATGGCGTGGTGGGATTCCTCGGCGACCAGCTTCGCTACGCACCAGAGGATGAGTCCCTGGTGCAAGCCCTGATTGGCGATGCGCTGGTGGTCGAGACGCCAGCTCACGCGCTCGCCCAAAGCCAGGCCCACCCCGGGCTGACCGTCGTGGCGCTGGATGGCACGGTATTCCACGCCAATGGCGCGATCGCCGGCGGAAGCGGTGACGACGTGGCCGCGGCGATGGTGGAACAGAAGCGGGAGATGCGCGAGCTCGTCGTCGAGGTGGAGGCGCTGACCACACTCGAGAAGGAGCGCTTCGCTGCCCACACGGCGCTACGCAGCCGGATGACCGAAATCGGAACGGCGCTCGATCGGGCACGGCAAGGGGCCCACGAAGGCGAACTGGCTCACCTCCAAGCCGAGAAGGACCTGATTGGAACCCGAGCCGAGCGGGAGCGCACCGTGTCGCGACACCGGTCGCTCCTCGCCGAGTGCGAGGAGCTGACGAGGGCCATTGTCCAAGCCGAGAAGGACGAGCACGACTCGCGGAACCAGCTGGCGGAGTTGACGGTACAGCTCGAGCGAACGCAGCACGAGCTCGAGCGCGCGGAAGAAACGGCCTTGCAGTGGCGAGAACGAGTCGCGGCTCAGGCCTCGCTCGTGACGGAGCGGAAAGTCCGTTTGGCGCAGATTCGAGAGCAGGTGGGGTCGGCTCAGGGAGCGCGTGAGCGTGTGGGCACCAGCATCGCCGACCACGAGACGCGGTCGGAACGACTGGACCAGGAGCTGCACGAGGCGGCGGCGACGTTCGGCGAGACGGCCGCACGCATCGTGCTCGCTCGGGATGCTTTGAAGACGGGTCGGGCGGATGCGCTGGCCGCCCACGAACGCCTCGACGAAGCCACGGAGCTACTCGAGAAGGTCCGGTTCGGGATCGCCCACCACGAGACAGAAACGCGTGAGGTCAGAGACCGCCTGAGTGAGCACGACGAGGCTGTGCACCGGCACGAGATGGCTCTCACGGGTTTCGAGCGTGATCACCAGCATCTGCTGGAGGACACTGCGAATCGCTTCCGCGGACTCGACCTGGCTCGCGTGGTCGGCGACTATCATCTGCGTCCCCCGCCTGACGCAGAGCAGCGTGCGCGGATCAAGGATCTGAATCAGCTGCTGGAGCGGATGGGCCCGGTCAATCTCGACGCGAAGGCGGAGTACGACGATGCAGAGCAGCGCTTCACCACGCTGCACGACCAGAAGGAAGACATCGAGAAGGCGCTGGACGAGCTAGAGCGGGCGATCAAGCACATGAACAAGGAATCGCGGCGCCGGTTCCGGGAGACCTTCGAAACGGTCAACGCCCTGTTCAAGGACACCTTCGTGAAGCTCTTCAAGGGTGGGCGCGGAGAGCTGAAGCTGACAGATCCTAGCGACATGCTGGCCACCGGCGTGGACATCATCGCCCAGCCGCCGGGCAAGAAGCTAGCGAACATCGAACTGATGAGCGGCGGTGAGAAGGCGTTGACAGCAGTGGCCCTGATCTTCGCGATCTTCCGTCACAAGCCGTCGCCGTTCTGCGTATTGGATGAGGTCGACGCTCCGCTCGACGAGGCGAACGTCGCTCGGTACAACGAGGCAATCCGCAGCATGACGGATCGCTCGCAGTTCATCCTCATCACGCACATCAAGAAGACGATGCAGATGGTAGACGTGCTCTATGGCGTCACCATGGGTGAGCCGGGCGTATCGCGCATGGTCAGCGTGAAGGTGAACGAGCACGCCGTCGTCCGCAGTGAGCGGGACGGGAATGCGTCGAGTGTTCCCGGCGGGGTGTCCGCCAACGTGGCTTGATCTAGAGCGGATTCTTTCGGGGCGCCGAAACCAGCTCTCGCCCTCAAGGGCTGGTTTCGGCGCGCACCGGCTGGCTTCTGTCTGGCGGGCCGCAAGCAGGGATGGGCGAGCGAGATGGGGTATTGCTGTGGCCTACTTGGAACCCGACGCTGGGTTCGCGCTCCTCGGTCCGGGTGAGCACCAGTCGACGGCCGACTCGATGCTGCGCTGGGGCGGGAACTCCGGAGCAGCAGACCCCGTGTGTAGGAGGGCGCGCGTGGGTCAGGGACCCGTCGCAGCCGTACCACCGGTCACACCAGCATCACCCGGCATGCCGCCAGTCGCGGTAGGGCGGGGATTCTGCGTCTTGTCGTAGTCGTCGATCGCGCTGCAGGCCACGGCCGCGGTCCCGAGGGCCAGCGCGGCGAGCCACCATTTCAGGGTCTTCGGTTGCTGTCGCATGATCGCTTCCTTGACTCCGCCACAGGCGCGGATGCTCCGCCTGCACAGAGTAGCAACGACTTCAGTACCGCCCCATCGGCCGAAAGACCAGCATTTTCAGTGAAAGTCGCGGGACATCCGCCCCAGCCTCCCCCCCGGTCGGTCTAGTCGTTCGAGCTCGCGCACGATCACGTGAACCACCGCCCCCTGCTGCGATGACCGGTGCTGGCGCTCCCGCTCGATGTGACCCGTGGCCAACAGCAGAGTGCTGTGAGTCGCGACATGACGGAACTCCTCGAATACTCGCTGGTACACGATGAGATTGGCGTACCCCGTCTCGTCCTCCAATGTGATGAACACAACGCCACTGGCTGTCACGGGTTGCTGGCGACAGGTGACGAGGCCGGCCACCTTCACCCTCAGGCCGCGGCGCGAGCCTCCTACCTCGGCGGTACTGATGACCCCCCGCTGGCGCAATCGTGCTCGGAGATGACGCATCGGGTGGTCGTCGACGCTGAGTCCCTTGCGCTCGTAGTCGAGCAGGAGCTGGGTCGCTGCATCCAGTTCGGGCAACACGATCTCTGGCTCACGGGTCTCGATCCCGTGGAACAGCCCGTCCACACGCGGAGCACGACCTTTCCAGAGCGCCTGCCGTCGGCCGCGAACCACGGATTCGAGGGCCCCGGCCTCAGCCAGCGTCTCGATATCGTTCTTGTGCAGCGCGGCGCGGCGAATCAAGTCGTCCATCCCTGACCAGGGGCGCGCGCTCCGTGCCCGCTCGATCCGCCGAGCCACAGCCTCACCGAGTCCCTTGAGCAAGCGAAACCCCAGACGCAGCGCACCGCCCTCCAGCGAACAGTCCCAGACACTGTGGGAGACGCACACGTCGAGCACCCGCACGCCGTGGCGCTGAGCATCCTGGATGATCGCTGACGGCGAGTAGAAACCCATCGGCTGCGAGTTGATCAGCGCGCAGGCAAAGTGCGCCGGATAGTGCACCTTCTGCCATGCCGAAGCATAGACGATGAGCGCAAAAGAAGCCGCATGCGACTCCGGGAATCCGTACTCCCCAAACCCCTTGATCTGCTCGAACAGAGCCTCACCAAACTTCCGACTGATGCCCTTCTCGGCAAAACCGTCGAGCAGGCGTTGTCGATGTCTGAGCAGGCGTCCCGACTTCTTCCAGGCCGCCATGTCACGCCGTAGCTGATCGGCCTCCCCGCCCGTGTATCCTGCCCCCACGATGGCGATCTGCATGACCTGTTCCTGGAAGAGAGGCACCCCCAGGGTGCGTTCGAGGATGGGCCATAGATCCGGATGAGGAGACACTGCTGACTCCTCCCCGTTGCGGCGTCGGAGATACGGATGCACCATCCCTCCCTGGATCGGGCCCGGGCGAACGATCGCTACCTCGATCACCAAATCGTAGAAGCGCCGTGGTCGCAAGCGGGGCAGCATCGCCATCTGGGCTCGGCTTTCGATCTGGAAGACCCCGATCGTGTCGGCGCGGGAGATCATGCGATAGACCGCGGGATCCTCGGCAGGAATTCGCGTCATGACCTCCAGTGGGTCGAAGGGCTCGCTCGCCTCACTGGACACCTGATGCAAATCCCCGTCCGCATGGATCAACTCGAGGCATTTTCGAACCGCGGTCAACATACCTAGCCCCAGCACATCGACCTTGAAGAAACCCAGGGCCTCGACGTCATCCTTGTCCCAGGGGATCACCGTCCGTCCCGCCATTCGCGCCGGCTCGATCGGGGCCACCTGGTAGAGCGGTTCATGGGAAAGCACGAACCCACCCACGTGCACCGAGAGATGGCGGGGGAAGCCCTGCAGCTGTTGCGCCAGATCTAGCACCTGCGTAACACGAGCATCCTTGGCATCGAGTCCCGACTCCGCCAGGCGCCCTCGGCTCATCGTCACGCCATCCCAGTACCCCAGAGTGCGACTTAGCGCATCGACCTGCTCCAGTGACAATCCGAACGCCTTTCCCACTTCGCGCAGGGCGCTTTTGCCGCGGTAGCTGATAATCTCGGACACCATTGCGGCTCGTTCGCGGCCGTAGCGCTCGTAGATCTCCTGGATCACCTCCTCGCGACGTTCGTGCTCGAAGTCGATGTCGATATCGGGAGGCTCATCACGCTCGGGGCTCATGAAGCGCTCGAATAGCAAGCTGCTACGCGCAGGATCGACAGCGGTGATCCCCAGGGCGTAGCAAACGGCGCTGTTGGCCGCGCTGCCGCGACCCTGACACAGGATGCGGCGCCGACGCGCAATCTCAACGATCTCCCACGTACTGAGAAAGTAGGGAGACTTTTTCAGTTGGGCGATGAGCTGGAGCTCCCGCTCGATCTGCGCCCTTACCTCTTCCGGGATCCCGTCTGGATAACGACGACCGGCTCCCTCCAGGGTGAGTCGTCGCAGCTTGGCATCGGCGGTTTCTCCAGGTTCGAGCGTACAGGGAAACTCGTATTCGAGCTCGCTCAGGCTGAACTCAAGACGGGCTGCGATCTCGCCCGATCGCTCGACCCAGTCGAGTCGATCCCGAAACAATCGACGCATGGCGATGGGTGACCGGAGCATGGCTTCGGAGTTGGCCTGCAGCCGGGAACCGGCATCGTCGAGGGTGCAACCCAGGCGAATGCAATGCAGGACGTCGCACAGCCCCTTGCGCTCGCGCACATGGTAGAGAGGTCGAGCGCTGGCCACGACAGGGAAGCCAAATCGCTGCGACCAATCGGCCACGAGCTCCTCACGCCAACCGTCGAACCCGTCGAGATGGCGGTACATCCCCAGCGCGGCCCGCTCCGCAAACACGTCGCGAATCGTCGCCAGCGACTCGAGAGACGGGATATCTTTACCACCTGGTCGCTGAGGTGCCGGAATGACGACGACCAACCCCGCCTGATGCTCGGCCAACCAAGCGAGGCAGAGAGCGCTCTCTCCCTTGGGACGCCCTTCGTGCGCTCGCGTGATCAGTCGGCACAGGTTGACGTAGCCCGCACGATTTTCGGCCAGCGCCACGACCACGGGCGATTCGGTATCAGGCTGGAGCGCGAGTTCGGCTGCCACAATGAAGCGTTGCCCCAGCTCGCGCGCGCGGAGGTGGGGGG
>JBNLDK010000068.1:0-36781 GCA_050304295.1 Polyangiaceae bacterium | reverse complement strand
TGCGGCGAAGGCTCCGTCTGTCCCGAGACGGAGTTCTGCGACGACGGCTACACGGATGCCTGCGGCACCTGCAACGCGACCTGTACCGGCGCGGGGACGGGCTCCAGCTGTGGCGACGGTTCGGTGTGCGCCGAGACGGAGTTCTGCGACGACGGCTACGCCGACGCCTGCGGTACCTGCAACGCGACCTGCACGGGTGCGGGGGCGGGTTCCAGCTGTGGTGACGGGTTGCTCTGCCCCGAGACGGAGGCTTGTGACGACGGCTACGCCGACGCTTGTGGCACCTGCAACGCGGCCTGTACCGGCGCTGGTGCGGGTTCCAGTTGCGGTGACGGTTTCGTCTGCCCCGAGACGGAGTTCTGCGACGACGGCTACACCGACGCGTGCGGCACCTGTGATGCGACGTGCACGGCTGCTGGTGCTGGCTCCAGCTGTGGGGATGGCGTGCTCTGCCCCGAGACCGAAGCGTGTGATGACGGCTACACGGACGCGTGCGGTACCTGTGACGGGACGTGCTCGGGTGCGGGTTCCGGCGCGGCGTGCGGTGACGGCTCGATCTGCCAGGAGCTGGAGACCTGTGACGATGGCAACACCGCCAGCTGCGATGGCTGCCGCGGTGATTGCAGTGCCAGCGAGAGCGGCTGCGGTGATCTGTTCGTGTGCAGTCCGGAGACCTGCGATGACGGCAACGTCATCAACGGCGACGGGTGTGACTCCAACTGCACGCCGACCGGCTGCGGCAACGGCGTCCAGACGAGTGGCGAGCAGTGCGACGACGGGAACACAGTGGCCGGTGACGGCTGTGACCCCAGCTGCGCGATCGAGATCTCCCCAACCTGTGGCAATGGCGTACCCAACGGTGCAGAGCAGTGCGACGACGGCAATGCCATCAACGGTGATGGGTGCGATACCAACTGCACCTTCACCGCCTGCGGCAACGGCATTCTCACGGCTGGCGAACTCTGCGACGACGGCAACCTGACCAGCGGCGATGGGTGTGATGCCAACTGTACGCTGACCGGCTGCGGCAATGGCGTTACGACGAGTGGCGAGGTCTGCGACGACGGCAATCTCGCAAGCTGCGATGGGTGCCGAGCCGACTGCAGTGCGCTCGAGATCGGCTGTGGTGACGGCTTCGTCTGTGGGTCGGAGTCGTGCGACGACGGCAACCTGACCAGCGGCGACGGGTGCGACGCCAACTGCACGCCAACCGGTTGTGGTAACGGAGTCACGACGAGCGGCGAGGCCTGCGATGATGGAAACCTTGCGGACTGCGACGGCTGTCGGGCAGACTGCGGCGCTACGGAGACCGGTTGCGGTGACGGCTTCACCTGCGGGTCGGAGTCGTGCGACGACGGTAACCTGACCAGCGGTGACGGGTGCGACGCCAACTGCACGCCAACCGGTTGTGGCAACGGGGTCGCGACGAGCGGTGAGGTCTGCGACGACGGGAATCTGACCGATGGCGACGGGTGCGACTCCAACTGTACCGACACCGGCTGCGGCAACGGCGTCACGACGAACGGCGAGGTCTGTGATGACGGCAATACCACCGACGGAGACGGCTGTGACTCCAACTGCACCGACACTGCCTGTGGCAATGGTGTCGTCACCTCCGGCGAGACCTGCGACGACGGGAATCTGGCCGATGGCGACGGGTGCGACTCCAACTGCACCGACACCGCCTGCGGCAATGGTGTCGTTACCTCTGGCGAGAGTTGTGACGACGGCAACAATGCCGACTGCGACGGCTGCCGCGCTGACTGTTCCGCCGCCGAAACGGGCTGTGGCGATGGCTTCACTTGCGGAACCGAAACCTGCGATGACGGTAACGCCATCAACGGTGACGGCTGCGATGCCAACTGTACCGTCACGGGTTGCGGCAACGATGTCTTGGACGCCAGTGAAGAGTGCGACGACGGCAATCTGACCGACGGCGATGGGTGCGACTCCAACTGCACCGCGACGGCCTGCGGCAACGGCGTCGTCACGTCCGCCGAGAGTTGCGACGACGGCAACACCACCGACTGCGATGGTTGTCGCGGCGATTGTAGTGCCGCGGAGACCGGTTGTGGTGACGGCTTTACTTGTGGAACGGAGACCTGCGACGACGGCAACCTGACCGACGGCGATGGCTGCAACTCGGACTGCACTACGACCGCCTGTGGTAACGGTGTCATCGACACTGGGGAGGATTGCGACGACGGCAATACCACCGACTGCGACGGCTGCCACTCCGACTGCACCAGCGATACCGGCTGTGGGGATGGTGTCGTGTGCGGCTCCGAGACATGTGACGACAGGGGCGCAACTGCCAACTGCGATGCCGACTGCACTGCACCGAGTTGCGGGGACGGCGTCCTCAACCGCGCTGCTGGTGAGGACTGTGATGATGGCAATGCGAACAGCGACACGGTTGCCAACGCCTGCCGACTCGACTGCAGTGGCCCTGCCTGTGGCGACGACGTCGTGGACGAGGGCGAGACCTGCGACCCGGCCAGTTCGTGCCGGGCGGACTGCTACGATGGTAACGCCTGCACCAGCGACGTCCTGCTTGGCAGTCCGAGCACATGCAACGTCTCGTGCAGCGCCATTGCCGTCACCCAGTGCAGCGACGGAGACGGCTGCTGCCCGGCAGGCTGTGACCGCAGCACCGACGCGGACTGCTCCTCCTCGTGTGGGGATGGGGTTGTCGACCCGGGCGAGACCTGCGACCCAGCAAGCTCCTGCCTTGGTGGTTGCGACGACGGTGACCAGTGCACCCGTGACCTGATGACGGGCAGCGCGGACTTCTGCAATGTGGCTTGCAGTCACACCATCGTCGTCAACTGCGTCGACGACGATGGCTGCTGTCCCGCGGGTTGCGATTCGAGAAACGACACGGACTGTTCCACCTCCTGCGGCAACGGCACGATCGAGCCCGGAGAGACTTGCGACCCAGCGGACACCTGCCCGAACAGCTGTGACGATGGCGACAGTTGTACGATTGACCTGACCACCGGAAGCGCAACAGGCTGCGACCTGGCGTGTGCTCATGCCGCGATCGTGAGCTGTGCCGACGGTGATGGATGCTGCCCGCTGGGCTGCAACTCGACGGTGGATAGCGACTGCATCTCCGGCGACGGCGGGGCTCCGGCGCTGGGCGGCGCGGCCGGAAACGGTCCCATCAGTGGCGGTGTCGCCGGCAACGGCACCAGTGGTGGCGGTATGGCAGGTCGCGGCAATACCAGTGGTGGCGCTGCCGGCAGCAATGGCGTCACCGGCGGTGCGGTCACGGGCGGTGCGGTCACCGGCGGTGCAGCCACGGGCGGCGCGGCCACGGGCGGCGCGACCAGCAGTGCGGGAAGTCCGTTCGCCGGCACGGCCGGGGCTGTCTTCACTGCTACATCCAAGGACGAGGGCGGTTGTGGTTGCGCGGTGCCCAAGCGAAGGGTGCCGAACGCGCTTTGGTGGATCCTCGCCGGACTCGCACTCGGAGCGGCCCGCCGAAGGCGCCGACACGACACCTGAGCACCTGCGGCGCTCGCCGTTCTGCCCGCGGGCTGGCGGTGAGCGCACGCTGTCGAAGTCGCGGTGGATGAGTCGAGAAGCTCCTCTTGACCGTGGAAAGCGCTACCACCGGGCCATCGGTTGGCCCATCATGCGCGCATGGCGCGAATGGTCGTGCGGCGTGAGTGGCGCGTGGTCGGACTGATCCTGGGCGGATGCTTGACGCTCACCGGCTGCGGTCGGCGCCCGTCGCCGGCAGAGGAGTCGTCACCCGATCGCCAGGAACCGCCGTCCGCTGCGCTCATGCCGACCTGTTCCATCGTCGCGACTACTTCCTCGATTTGCGACGACGCGCGCCTGCGCACCACGCCCGAGTGTGCGGATCGCTCGGTCTGCAAGGTCAAGCGTATCGATCCGGCGGTTGCGGCCTGGCTCGATCGCGAGCGTGGCGGGATGGACCTCGAGATCGAGTTCGGCATGGAAGTCACCCAGGAAGAGCTGGAGACTGTCCGTCGGGCCCCATGGGTGACGGGTGTTCACCTGCGCGGCGCAGGCGAGGTGTCGGGGCTGAGCTGGATGGCGCGACTCCCGATGCTGCGCCGGGTGACGTTCGGAGGTACCAAGGTCAAGGACCTCAGTGGGCTGTCGAAGGCGCCGCAGCTCGTGTACTTGGACCTCGAGCACAGCTTCGACGTGAAGGACTTCGGGCCCATCGCTCAGCTGACGCGACTCCGCTCCCTGGAAGTCTCTTCGTGTGGACTCAGAGATCTCGGCTTCGTCAGCGGGTTGAGGGAGCTGCGCAGCCTCAAGGTGCACTGGAACGACCGCCTCGAGAGTCTGCGACCGCTGCAGGGACTGCGTCGGCTGCAGGAGCTGAGTGTGCACGGGACAGCCGTGAGCGATTTGAGCCCAGTGTCGGGCGCGAGGGACCTTCGATCCCTGGATGCCCGGCGCACACAGGTTGCGTCGCTCGATCCCATCGCCAACGCAGTCGAGCTTCGGTACCTGGACGTGAGCGAGAGTCGGGTGCGGTCTCTGGCGGGGCTGGCGCGGATGAAGCACCTGGACTGGCTGAACGTGTCCGATACGCCCATCACCAGTCTCGCCGGCATCGAGGGACTCGACCAGATCGCCCAGCTGCATGCCTCCGGCACCGCACTCACTGATCTGTCTCCCCTGTCTCGGCTATCTCGGTTGCACACCCTCGACCTGACGAAGACGAAGGTGCGCGATCTCTCGCCGCTTCGCAGTTGCCGCGCGCTCGTATCGCTCCGGATCGCGGAGACCCCCGTGCGAGACCTCGCGTCTCTGCAGGGCCTGAGCGAACTGCGTGAACTGACTGTGTCGGACACGGTGCCACGGGCTGCGATCGACCAGATCCGGGCTGCTCTGCCTTCCCTGAAGGTGGAAGTGGCAGAGCCGGACAGCGACGAATCAGCTAGGAGTCCGTGAATTCCCATCCGCCCTCGGTCTGGTCACGTCGATCGATGCGTTTGCCGTGCTGACGGTCGGGCGCAGGAACCGGTGTCGGGGTGAGCAGCGCTGGCGGGTGGGACCAGCCGCTCAGCGTTCCCGTTCCGCAGCGTCGAGTCGTTCGAGGCACCGGATCGGGGCGGTGGAGCAGGCATCCCGGGCGCTGACGCTGGCGTCGAGCTCCACCGTGACAGGTCCTTCTGGTGGTTCGCACTCGCATTCCCACGCATCGTCTCGCAGGTTGCACGCAGTGCGGAAAGACTCCAGATAGACGATGGGGGAACCGCCGTGAGTTCCCGTGCGTTCGCATTCGAGGTCGGAGTCGCAGTACTCGATGTCCGTGTACTGATGGGTGATCCTGCATGCTTCACGTTCCGACTGCGGGGCTGCTTCCAGACAGATGGTGCGGGCTTCGTTGCAGGCGGTCCGGCTCGTGGGGGCACCGGGCAGCTCCAAAATGCGGCGGTAGCGCGGCCCGCTGCAGGTGCACTCCCAGCGCCCATCGTCCACCGTGCAAGATATGTTGTCTGTCTCGGTGTATTGCAGCGTGACTCCGTCGCCGAGCGCGGTCGACCAGGTACAATCGGTGGTGGCCTCACAACCTTCACGGAACTCGGTCCGAAATACGGGCTCGCAGGTTGCGGGGTCGCCGAACGAAGGGAGAGTCGGGCACCAGGCGGTGGCGTGTTCACACGGATCTCCATTGGCGCCGAGCAGGCGATACTCGACGGTGGCCATCGATCCCGTGCAGGTGCACGGAGACACGTCTTCAGGCTGGATGTCGCAGACCAGGCCGAGGTGGCCCCGCTCGCAGGCGTAGGGGACGTGGCAGTAGTTGCCGCTGATGGCCGTGGAGAGAGGTGTGCACCGGGTGGGTGGGACCGCGCCGCCCGTTGCACCGCTCTCCGGCGAGCCCCCCGCGGTCGACGTTCCGCCGAACGTCGGTGTTCCGCCCAGTCCCGCGATGGCTCCGAATCCTGCGGTGGCTCCCAGGGGGTCCGGCACTGACCAGCTCGCGCCGATTCCCCCACTCGAGACCCAGCCTCCGGCTTCCGCGTCCAAGGTGGTCATGCCGCCGCAGCCCAGCGCCACGAAGAGCGCAGTGGCGCCCAGTCCAGAAAAGAGCGTCCTCACTTCAGGGTTTCTCCACCGCGAACGCAAACCGAGCACTCACTGTAGTCGGTGGGCACGAGCCCGAGCAATCGGCTCAGGCTCCCGGCATTGTGGACCGGTGTGAGGTTGTTCCGGGATCGGACTGGTTCAGGGAGCGCTCGTCGGGCGCGACCGGAAGGTCTCGCCAAACAGAACGCCCACCCAGAACGCGGTTCCGGGTGGGCGTCGTTGCTCGTGTCGTGTCGTCTAGCGTGCGTACTGCACGCCCTGGACGTTGCGGTAGAGCGCCTCGTCGACTTCGTTCGACGTCCACCCCTGGGTGATGATGCCCTCGAAGAACGTGCCGTCCGACGAGTTGCTGTTGTCGCCCCCGATGCCCAGGATGATGCCGGCTTCTTTGACCCAGTTCCAGTTGCCCTTGGCGCCATCGTAGGCGGTGGTCAGATCGCCGGTCGTCGCGTCGCCCATCTTGAGTGCGTAGCTGTCACCGCCCGTCTTGAGCATGCCGTAGGCGAAGTCCATGGTCATGGATGGGCTGTTCGGGTTGTTCGCGTTCGACTCTCCCGTGCCGCCGGCCCAGACCCCAGCCTCGAAGTCCCCCAGGAACCAGGGGCCGCGACCGGCGCCGCTGCCCCAGTAGCCTGTGCCCAGATAGAGCGCGGCCATCATGCCGGTGGGTCCGTAGCAGTTGTTCGTCGACGCCGTGCCGAAGTTCCAGCAGCAACAGCAGCCCGCGTTTGGTCGGAGGCCGCTGCCCGCGGCGACCATGTAGACGGTCGAGTCCTGGGAGCCGGTTGGAACGCCGGTGGTGGTGTTGTCGCGGTAGCCCTCGTGCTTGTCCATGTAGAGGCCGTAGGCGCGGTTCCCGCCGACAAGGCTGACGGGTTGACGAGTCACGTCCGATTCGTAGTCGTCCTCGGAGGCGGTGCCTTCGTAGCAACCCGCCGGAGCAACGGTGAGGTCGTTGCCCTGCCCGGACTGGTCGTACAGGACCGCGAGGGTGCAGGTCTGGCCCGCGCAGAAAGCATCCTGCGCGTCAGCGTCGCCGAAGCCGCTCGCGGTGGCCATGATGTCCTGCGTCTCGCCTCCTTGCCCGGTGTTTGGGTCGGGACCACCGCGTCGCACCTGGTATAGCGGCCCGGTGTAGGTGCTCGAGAGCTTGCGGACCATGCTGTAGGCCGCGATGCAGGGAGTGCTGGCGTCTCCGGCGATGTCGCAGGGAAGCGTCATCGTGCTTCCCCCCGTTGCCTCGCCACCCGTGCCTTCACCACCGGTCCCGACGCCACCGGCCCCGACCCCGCCAGTCGCAGCGCCGCCGGCCCCGACTCCGCCGGTCGCTGCACCTCCACCGCCGGTGGGCGTGCCACCGCTCGCTCCTGCACCTCCCGTGGTGCCGCCGGTCGGCGCGCCCGCTCCGCCAGTGGTCATACCGCCGGTTCCACCCGCACCGCCCGTGGCGCCGCCCGAGCAGTCGGAATCGATATCTGCGGTGCAGCCCGCCGGGCAGCAGGCGTCGTTCGGCTCGCACGCCGTGCGCGGTGTGTTGGTGCAGACGACGTCGCAGGTCAGTGGGGTACCGTCCAGCAAGTCGGTCGTGCAACCATCGTTGTCGTTGCAGTCGGTGTTGCAGGGTACTGCCGCCGATGGATCACAGGTCTCGCCAGGATCGAGCACTCCATTTCCGCAGTTCGTGGCTGCCCCCCCGGTGGCCGCGTCACCTCCGGTGGCACTTGCCCCGCCACTGCCGTCGTCGGATGCCTGGTCGGAACTGCAGGAGGTGACCGCTGTCAACAAGCTCGCGACCAAGATCGCAATCGAAGTGTTCCATGGGTTCTTCATCTATAGCTCTCCTTTTCGAGCACGACCTGCTCGCTCACGCAGGCAAGAAGTCTTCAGCGGCTGCGCGCCCGACGCCCGCTCCTACGATATCCGTGAAGTCAGGGCATGGGGGCTCAGCGTCGAGTCCAACACACAGGACGCGGGCCCAGTCTAGCTGGGCGGGGGCATGAGGGTGACGGGGAACTCGACGCGGCATCTGGGACCGGGCTGTTGGGGGAACGGCGGCGCACAAACCCCGCTGCGCTGCAAGCTTGTCCCCGAAGAGCCGACCAGCACAGGGGCGTCTTTTCTCCCCCCACGAAACAACTTGATCTTCATACAAAATTCTACGCACCCTGCAGGCGATCAGCCCGGACGAACCCTGGAACTGCGGCTCAGCGTCGAAGTTTCCGGCGTCGCTGTCCGTGCAGCCGGCAACTGACGTCAGCTCGACGCCACCGCAGCTGACGTCGTCTGGCCCCCGGTCGCTGTCAGCGCGGTCTTCGACGGCTCGCCCGGCTGTGTCGGACGGTGACCAAGCCCGCTCCCAGGATTTCCCAGCGCGGTATCGTGTGAACCGCTAGGGTCGGCGCATGGCGGACGCACCCAGAGAGCACGACAAGAAGAACGAGGACGGTTCGTCCGTCTCCGAATCTCCCGGCAGCGACACCGATGCGACTCGAGCGTCGGCTGCCGACGGTGAGTCGGCCGAGGATGAGTTGGACGACGACGAGTCAGATGACGACGACGGCGACGACGACGACGGCGACGACGACGAGTCGGATGACGAGTCGGATGACGAGTCGGATGACGAGTCGGATGACGACGACGACGACGATGACGACGATGACGACGATGACGACGACGACGACGACGACGACGAGTCGGACGATGACCCATCCGCGTCTTCCCAGGAGACGTCGCGGTCCGAGCGCCCCGCGAGTCCCGAGCGCAAGTCGAGCGGCAACGCCACCGGTGTCGTGATCGCGATCGGTACCCTGCTCATTGGCGCTGGTGGCGGGTGGTTCGTCGGTTCGGCGCAGACGCGAGCCGCCTACGAGGTTGTGCCGGCCGGCTCCTCCAGCGCGGGGTTACCGATCCCCTGCGAGACCTGGCGCGAGAGGATCTGCAAGGAGACCAGTGACACCTCAGCGGCTTGCGTGCAGGCCAAGACGGCTGCCGGCTTGCTGCCCGCGGGCGCCTGCAACGTCGCCCTCAAGCAGGTGGACGCCACACTCGAGCGGGTTCGGGCCGGGCGCGCCACCTGCAACCAGCTCGTTGCCAAGCTTTGCAAGGATCTCGGTGAGGGAACCACCTGCGACATGGTCAAGACCAAGACCGAGTCCTTCCCCTCCCAGCAGTGCCAGAAGATGCTGGGTGACTATGACAAGGTCCTCGGACAGCTGCAGCAGCTGGACCAACGGCGCAGTGCGTCGCCCCACGGGATGTCACGCATGGGACCTGGCGCATCGCCCCACGGAGCGCAGCCGCCCGGCGGAGCGCAGCCGCCCGGTGCATCGCCCCACGGAAGGCAGCCGCCCGGTGCATCGCCCCACGGAGCGCAGCCGCCCCCCGGTGCGCCCTCTCCCGATTGATCGCGGGGTAGACGAAGTCGGGACTCTCCGCCCGGCTTGGGCGCGCGATCGGCGTCCCGAGCGCAGCCCAGACCGCGTGCCGGTCCCGCTCCGAGTGCGCGGGGTGGCGAGTCAATGAGCATTGTGGAAGTTTTGTCTTCTGCGCCGCAAATGATGCCGAAATTCCAGCGCGCCAGCAACGTCGCGCTGCTACTGTATACTCTATGCGGCATTCAGCACGGTTCTTGGCGGCCCTTGGCGTGGCGATCTTGGCGGTGACTGGCTCCACGTCGGCGGTGCAGCAACCCGGAGGGCCCACCATTCCCGCCACCTCAGGGGACGATTGCTGGGGCAACGTCGGGATCTGCATCAACGACAACGAGCAGGCTCTGGGCGGTGACGGGGACATCGACGTGGTGGACACGGCCACCATCGACCAAGAAGTCTTCAATCCGCTGTGCAATCTGACGTTCGAGGTCGTCGCGCGGGGCGCTTCCTACCAGAACACCTTCGGCTGGTACGAGGTGGAGCGCGATGGTTCCGGTTATCCGATCCAGCCTGACCTTGCCGACCTCCACGTCTTCCTGGGCTGCGACGACGACGTCGGCACGGTGCGAACGCTGAGTGTGCCCGAAGGAGTGGGCGAGGTGGGTTTCTTCCTCGCGAATGACCAGGGTGAGTGCGTGCCGACCGAGGACGACCCACTCGGGGGGACGTTGACCGCCCAGCCCCGGAATCTCTTCTTCTCCCAGCGCGACTTCAACCCCGAGGAGGACGGGCTCTTGCACATGCTGGCTTGGCAGAGTCGCGCCAACCCCGAGGCGTTCTACTTCGGGTGGGAGGATCTGAACGGCGGGGGCGACAACGACTTCGAGGATCTACTCACGATCGTCACCGGGCTGCAGTGTGCGGGGGGGGGCGAGCCTTGTGACACGGGCGATGACGGTATCTGCGGGCAGGGTGTCACCCAGTGCGTGGACGGAGAGCTGCAGTGCGTCGTGACTCAGGAGCCGCGAGAAGAAACATGCAACGCTCTCGACGACGACTGCAACGGCGAGATCGACGATGGCGATCTCTGCGACGCCGGCTACGTTTGCTACCGAGGCGAATGCGTGCCGCCTTGCGGGGGGGGAGAGTTTGATTGCCCCGGAGGGCTGGAGTGCGATCCGACGGGCGTGTGCCGCGACCCCGAGTGCGTCGGAGTGGAGTGTCCGGCTGGCGAGGTGTGTGCGGATGGCGAGTGCGTGGGGGCTTGTGATGGCGTGGTGTGCCCCTACGGGCAGAACTGCCGGACGGGCGTCTGCGTTGACGTTTGTGCGGGGGTCGAGTGCGACTCGGGCTATGCTTGCGAGGTTCGCGAAGTCGATGGCGAATACCTGGGCGTCTGCTCGTCGTGCGACTGCCGGGGATGCGGAGGGGGATTCAGCTGTGTGGAGCATCTCTGTGTCGAGGATGCCTGTGCCGACGTGGCGTGCGAGGCGGGGGCGCACTGCGAGGCAGGTGCTTGCATCGACAACTGCGTAGACGCGGACTGTCCGGTGGGACAGGTCTGCGAAGCCGGCGCGTGCGTCGAGGACCCTGACGCATCGTCGAACACTGGTGGCGGGAGCTCTCACGGGGACGCGGGCAGTGGCACGATCTTGCCGCCTCCCGATGGGTCTGGTGGGACGAACGGTGAGCCGCTTTCCCATGGCAACTCCGATGACGATGGCGGGTGCGGTTGCCGAACAGGCAGGCGTAGCTCGGGAAGTCCGCTGTTGCTCCTCGGCGCTCTGCTCTTCGGACTGGCGCGCCGTCGGCGCTGAGCCGGCCCCGCCCGGGTGGGAACGGGGCCGGTCGTTCCGGTGCTACTCGTTTCCCACGAACGCCTTGCCGCGGCAGGCGATGAACATCGTGGCTCCCTTGCGAGGTAGCGGATTGTTGTTCGGATCGGCGGAGACGAAACGAACCATTCGCTGCTCGGTTTCTCCGCACCCCGCGACCAGCGCGGGATCCCCGATCTCTCGGGCTGCGTCGATGTAGCAGAATCCCGTGGCGCTGGGCTCGCTGTCCTGCTGGCACGAGGTGAGCGCTGCGGGTCCCGCGTCCTGGGCCGCCGTGATGCGGCACAGGACCATGTCCGCGCAGGCCGGGTAGAGATCGGCGTCGCAGCGGCCGGCATCCCGCAGCTCGCGCTCCACACTGTCTCGCAGTTCGACTTCGAGGGGGACCCGTCCAGGAAGGGCACAGATCTCGGCGGGCGTCAGCACGGGGTCTGGTGGCAGGGCCTCGATGACCTTGCAGGGAACCGAGCCCAGGGGGTCGACGTCGAGCTCGCGGGGCAGACAGGCGCCGCTCAGGGCGGCGCCGAGTCGGTCGATGAGAGCTTGCACGGCCGGGTTGTATCCGTAGCTCGGGTCGGTCGCGGGGGAGATCACCTTGGGGCAGATCGAGGCCACGATCGCCTGGCGCTCGAGGTCGCGCAGGACCTCGAGCTGACGGGTTCCCGGGTACGCCTTGGCGAAGTGCTGGGTTTCGCTGTAGACCCCGGTGATGGGGTCGCGGCAGAGCGACTTGAGGTCGCCGTTCTTGCAGTCGCAGGAGCCGACCTCGTCGCAGGTGCCAGGCACTGCGAGCGGATAGGTGCATGCGTACTGCAGGTCGCTGCGCGTACTCAGCTCGTGGTCGTGCCCGTTGATGGGGTTCGGTGTCGGCGAAACGGAGTGCGTGATCGGAGCGTTGGTGATGGGGTTTTGCAACGTCGGATCTCGCGGATCGATCGACTCCAGCATGAAGGGGTCGGTGGGTGGGCCATCGTCACCGAGTAGCACTGTCCAGCGCCCTTGCTCCGTGAGCTCCGTGGCGGTCAGGTACTCGAGTCCGGTGTCTGTGAGCGATGCCGGTGTCGCGACGTCTTGCCAGGGCACCCCGAGAATGCCCGCCAGGAACACGTAGCCTGGCGGTCGAGGGGGCGTGTCCGGCGCCGTGGGATCCACGAACAGCGGGTTCGGAACCAGCTCACCGTTGCGGTTGGGAACGAGCGGCTCGGTCAGTCCCGCGACATACCGACCGACGGGATTGAGAAAGTCGACGCCGAAGCGCCGCTTCTGGTCGAAGCAGCGAACGTTGCTGCTGTCGTGCGCGTCATCGTGATAGAGGGCGATGGCGCAGGACGGGTCCTGGGCGATGGCGAGGCAGCCCGCGGGGGGCTCGGTCTCGTCGGAGGTGCAGGGACGACAGCAGGGGTCGTTCGGGTTCGTCTCGCACACGGCAGTGGCGCGAGGGAGCCGGGCGCGACTGCCCACGAAGTGACCCTGGCCACCGACCGCGATCGAGCAGTCGTTCTCGTCGGACAGCATGACGATGGCCACGAGGGAGTCGTAGCGCAGGAAGGCCCGGCGCTGGGCGAGGAGTTCCTCGTCCAGTCCCTCGGCCACGAGTCGGTTGTCGCGCACCACCAGTTCGGCGGGCGGATCCGGTTCGACCAGGAAGCGATACCAGGACTCGAGGGAGGCCTCGTATCCGCACCCATCTTCGCCCGTAGCCACCACCAGCGCAGCCAGGTCCCGGATGAGTGTATCGAGATCGTCTTCCCCGGGGGGGGTCTTCTGGGCGCCTGGATCCCAGGCGAGGAAGCCAAGGTTGGCGTAGGTGCTCAGTCCGGGGCGGACGGTTCCGATCAAGTGTGCGCGGTCGTTCTTGGTCGGGTTCTCCCTCTCTGGATCGCACTCCACCGAGCCGAAGCCGCCGAGGCTGGACGAGATGACGGCGACGTGGATGTCGCGCACCGGACGAAACTCGGGGCGCATTCCTTCGGGGCAGTGCCCACCCGCGTTGGCGGGGACACGCGTGCTGCCGTCAGTGCAGAGGGGCTCGACCAGACGGCGCATCAGCTCTGGTACTGCTTCCGACAGCATGGTCTGCTTGTCGGCCATCGAGACCGAGTTGTCGATCATGAAGAGGACGTCGATCTTGTCGATCGGCTCGTGTGGGATCTTCGTGATGAAGAGGTTGGTGGTCTCGGGACTCAGGGTCGAGATGTCACGGTCGAGGCAGCCGCCGGCGAGCAAGCTCGGCATGAGGGCGAGCAGTGACGAGGTGAGCACTCGGCAACGGGTACGCGCACGGCTCCCGTGCTTCCGGTATCGGAACATGGTTGCTTCCCTTCTGGGGCCGCGCGTGGCGGACCCCGCACCCGAATCGCATCCCGCGATCCGTCTCTGGCTTCTAACTAGGGGTGGGGGGGATCCGCGCAAGTGGCTCAGAGGTGGCGTTGATTCCCGCCTGGTGCTCGAATGTGGAGCGCTTGTGTCCGACAATGTACGACGTCAGCTGGGTCCGGCGTCGGGATGCTAGTTCGCAGTTCTGCTTCCCCTCGAGGCCGAGGGACGGCAACTCGGCGCCAGGTGCCGAGCTTTCGCGGGCGTCACTTGTGGTCGTCGAGGCCGCCGTAGCGGCGAACGATGGCAGCGCGGGCGCCGTTCGGATACTGCGCGAGGTACTCCTCGGCGAGGCGGCGGGCGCCGGCGGCGTCACCGGCACGGGAGCGAGCTTCGACCTCGCGCGCGAGGGCGTCGACCGCTAGCTCCCCACCCATCGCCCGCGCCCGCGCGAACGCCGGGACTGCCTGCTCGGGGCTGCCCAATTGGTCGAGGTAGAGGCGCCCCAGCGTGAACGCTGCCAGGCCCGCGCGGGAGTCTCCTGGGTGACCGCTGACGACACGCTGCAGCCATTCAACGGATTCGGCAGGGTGCCCTGCGAGGCGCGTGACGTCTGCGGCCAGCAGCAGGTCGCCGGGTTCGTTGCGCACGCCGGGCGATCCCGTAGCCACGAGCGCGTCGTATGCCTCTCGATGTTTGCCGTCTCGGGCCAGCTGGCGCCAGTCCGGCCGCGTAACGCGGGGTGGCGGCGTGCGGCGGATGGCGCTGCTGGTCGGAGCGGGCAGTGGTTCCGCCATTTCCTGACCATCGACATCACCATCCTGGGGCACGATGTGCTGCTCGCCCGGTCCGAGCTCGATCGCGTTGCCGGGCCAGGCTACCGCGACTCGCCCCCGCTCGACGCTGACCACCACCGAGTCGTCACGCCGCTCGACGGAAAACGCCGTGCCGAGCACCCGGACGCTCACGTCGGCGGTCAACACTTCGAAGACCCGCTCGGGTCGTCGCGTCACGCGGAATTTCGCCGCGCCCTGCTCCAGACGCAGGCGGATGGCGTGCGGGCCCCGCTCGACTTCGCTCAGCCGAGTGTCCGCCGATAGCCGTGTCACCTCGGAACCGTCGTCGAGCACGAGCAGCGGCGCTTCGCGGTTCGGTACGACGGCTTGGGGGGCTGCTCCGGGCGCCGTTTCGGGACGCTGCCACACCGCAATGACGGCCAGCAGCATCAGGGTCAGGAGGGCCCCGCCGCCGATCCATACTCGCTGGCGGGCTCGCTGTTGTCGCCGCCTCACGCCGGCCCAGGCAGCATCGGCGCGCTGGGGGTTCCAGCGAGATACCACCTGCGCCCTGGCGCTGGACAATCGCTGGTGGAGCTCAGACATCGGTCAACACCTCCTCGAGCCAGCGTTCTGCGGCCGCGATCCGGCGCTTGGCCGTCGCTAGCGAGCAACCCGTCATCGTGGCCACCGCGTCGAGGCGCTCGCCCTCGATGTGGCGTAGGGTCCAGGCAACCCGCTGGGTGGTGGGCAGATCATCGAGCGCACGGTAAAGGCTCATCAGCAGGACGCGCTGCTCGGGGCTCGCGCTTCGATCGACTGGCAGCGCTTCGGCCGGCGCGTGGTCCAGGTGAAGAAACGCCCGGAACCGTCGAGCGCGCAGTTTCCGCGTGGCCACGCGAACCGCGACGCGGGCCAGCCATCCTTTCACGGCCTCCGGGTCGCGCACACGGTGCAGACCGCGAACAGCAGCCACGAAGACCTCTTGAACGGTGTCGTCGACCTCGCTGTCGCGTCCCAGCAGGCGCTGAGCGACGGCGGCGACGTAGGCGGAGTACCGACGGAACACGGACGCCGGATCGAGCAGGTCGACCACGGGCTCATCCCCGATCGGGACGGCTCCCGTGAGGTCTCCGGCGTGCTGTGGCAGCGTCATGGCTCTCGAAACATGAGTGGGGGGCGGGGTGCGAAGTGGCTCACCAGCGCCATCCGATCCCCAGCTGGCCGCTCAGCCAGATACCTTCGACCGCAGAATGTCCGGACCGGTTGGAACCGCCGGGGATAGGCAGCACTACGTAGCCGCCTTCGACTGCTCCTTCGATGTGCACGCTCTTGCTGGCCCAGATGTTGAACGATCCGACCATCATCGGCCAGCCCCAGGGCGCCACCGTACTCCGGGAGACCTCGTGGTCGGCGCCGATCAGCTCGGCGTGCACCATCCCGACCCGCAGTCCGGCCCCGACCCGTACTGCCCCGAAGCGGCCCTGGTGACTGAAACCGAGGTGTCCGCCGATCGTGGACGTGACGACGTCGGCATCGCCGATGTGCCCCGACTCGATCAGGGTGTCGGCTGCGCCGGAGAAGATCCGCTTCAGCTCGGCGCCGTACCGCACGCCGCCACCCCAGAGCGAGCCCCGCTCGTCCGTGAAGCCACGCACCGAGACCACTGGAGCGAAACGATGGCTGGCTCGTCCCTCGAACGTTCGCCCGTGGCGCTGATACCGCCGAGAACTCTGTTTCGCCGTTTCGATCTCCGCTCTGACCACCTGCTGCGCAGCGCTGACCGCCTCGGGGGGGGGCCGAGGGCCGGTAGGTTCCACGCTGGGTGCGGGGGTCAACTCGAGCTCGGCCCAGCTGGCGACGACCAGCTCGGCCGATGCCAGCGCGACGAGTCGCTCGCGCGACCCTGGCGGCACCGTGTCGAGGTCGAGGCTCCGGCGGACGCTCTTTCGTGTCACCGGATCCTGAACCTGGAGCTGCGCGGTGGTCTCCTCACAGCTGACTTCGACAGCGGTGACCCCGGAGCCTTTCCAGTTCACGAGTTCTCCCCCTAGCTCGGCCTGCAATACCCGGCGGAAGGTGGCCTCCTCGAGGTTCGCGCAGTGAAGCTCCAGATGCACGAGCGGGCCAGACTGGGCTCGTGCTGTCGCCGGCAGCGCACCCAGCAATACAGCCAACAGAGCGAGCCAGCGCCTCACCCGGCCAGGCTAGCGCGATCGGTGCGGCGGCGACAACCACGACGCGCTGGGTCTTCAGCCCGACCCGGCCGAGGTGGTGCGGAACTTCGACACGACAGAGCCGCCAGGTGCCGAGGGGGGGTGCCCCAGTTTCCGCCCCGATGCGCTCCCGGTATTCCTGCTGGCCACGGACGAGTCGGCCATCACAGATCCGATCTGGCAACGCTGGCCGCAGGCACCGGTGCCGTCGACGCGAGTGGCGACCCCCTAGTCGTGAACGGCTACGACGCCATTGCTGCCTCGGCGATCGAGCAAGCGCTGCGCGGGCTCACGAGTGGGATCCGCTTCGACGTCAGTACCGTGGTGCAAGACGATGCCAGCGACTTGGCGGGTACGGTGGGTGCTTTGGACGTTGCAGCTCGGCACGACGGAGTGCCTCAGCTCTTCCAGGCCACCGTGGCGGTGCGCGGGGACGGGTTCACGGTCCTGGACGAGCGCAGCGTCTTCTTCCTCGTGCCTCCCACCCCTCCCACTATCGAGCCGAAGCTCCCGAAGGGGAGGGGCGCCCCACACCGCGGCCCCAAGCCAAGAGGTTCGCGACCGCGCGGAGCGGAGCTCGGCGCTTTGGGGGGGGCGGCAGAGCCGCCCAGTCTCGACTTCCGCTGCCATCTCTTATTTTACCCGGGTCATATTGACAAGAATTTTACCCGGGTTATATTGGTGCCCATGAACAACGATACGAAGCTTTACGTGGCGTTCGCCGGCGATGAGCTCATCACACGTGACACGCTCGCCTCGGTCGTCCTCCGCCTGAAGGCGCTCTCCGAACGCGGAGAAGGGCGGCGACTCGCCGTCTTCGACGATGACACTGGGCGTGTCTGCGACGTCGATGTCTCGGGGACCGACGACGAGGTGCGCGCTCGCTACGCTCCCGCCGTTGGCGATGCCGCGGCTCCTCGCGGGCGTGGGCGTCCACGCTTGGGCGTCGTGAGCCGCGAGGTCTCGCTGCTACCGCGGCATTGGCAGTGGCTCGGCGAGCAGCGCTGTGGCGCCTCCGCCACCCTGCGTCGCCTGGTCGATGCTGCGCGCAAGAACGAGTCGCAGGAGGCCGTCGAGCGTCGCGCCATCGACGCCGCTCACCGGTTCCTCTGGGATCTCGCCGGCGATCTGCCCGGCTTCGAGGAAGCGACCCGCGCGCTGTTTGCCAAGGAGTTCCAGAGACTCACGCAGCTCACTCGCGCCTGGCCACCCGGTATTCGCGAACAGCTGGCCCGCTACGTCGAGCGCGCGAACGCAGCCAGCGATGCTTTCGCCACGTGAGCGGCGCCTTCACCACGTGAGCTCACCGGTGCCTCACGTCAAAGCACTGGCTGCCAAGACCGCCTCCGCGAAAATGGCGACGTCACCGTCGCACCTGCGCGCAGACGATCGGCGTCGAGACCATCTTCCCGTGGCTCTCGGTGCAGCCGTACGCAGTGACTGCTGCCGCCTGAACCCAACTGATAGCAGCCCGAATCATGCGTCAGCGTGCTCGAGAGCACGGCGTGCGCTGCTTGATTGGATGGAGCGAATGGGTTCGTTCTGGGCACTGGACGCGCGCTTGCCCTCGCAGCGGAAATGTTCGGCGGCGGGGGTGAAGAAGATCCCCTTTCCGGGATTTCTCCACCTGTCACGTTCAGCACTGCAGAAGGAGATGATGGCTCCAACTGCGACCGCTCCGATCCAGGGGCCTTAGAAGAGGTGATGGCAGATGGCACGGGCACGACGTTATGAATTCTCCTTGATACTCACTCCGCTCCTCATGGCAGCGGTCACCGCGTGTGGCTCCGACACCACGCAGAGGACCGACGGGGGCGACACCGGTGGATACGGTGCGACCAACACTGGGGGCATCGGAGCAGGAGGCACTACGGAAACCGGGGGCGCGTTGACCGGGGGTAGCCCCACGGGTGGTGTTCCCACGGGCGGGCAAGCGACGGGCGGTGCTCCCACGGGCGGACAGCCCACCGGCGGCGCTCCGACGGGAGGGCAGCCCACCGGGGGGCAGGCCACGGGTGGCGAGGCCACGGGTGGTGAGTCCACCGGCGGTGAGTCCACCGGGGGTGAGCCCACTGGGGGTCAGGGCGGCGCTCCTGCGGGGGGCACCGACACCGGTGGTACGGGGGCCGGCGGGAGCGAAACGGGCGGCGCGCCCACCGGGGGCGCGACGACCGTGGGCGAGCCCGGCAACTACCCGATCGGCAACCCGCCAGTCCTGAGCGCTGCCTGCGGGACGCCGACGAGTCTGACGACCGGCGAGCGGACGATCAACAGTACGAACCAGAATCGAGTCTACTACCTCGATATCCCCGACAACTACGACCCGAACACACCATACCGGCTGTTCTATATCTCTCACTGGATCGGTTCGCGCTACCAGGACATGGTCAACAACAACTTCTACGGCCTCAAGACGCTCGCGCAGGCCGCCGGCGAACCCGCCATCTTCATCGCACCCAGCTCGGACGGTGCCACATGGCAGGAAAAGGACCACGCGCTGTTCGATGACCTCCTGGCCTTCGCCAAGGAGAACCTCTGCTTCGACACCTCGCGGGTCTTCGCCACTGGATTCAGCTTCGGCGGGATGATCACCTACTCGCTGTCGACGAATCATCAGCAGGACATTCGTGCGGCCGTGGGAATTGCACCCGCCAACTACAACATCTGGCTGCCGGAGAAGACCCGCGAGCCGATCGCCTGGATGCAGACAACCGGAATGGGTGACGGTACCTGCCCCTGGGTTCAGGGAGGCAGCAGCACGAATGGCGCCAAGTACATTGGTGAGGAGAAGGCGTCAGACAACAACTGCACCCCTGCCGACATCCCGACCTGGCAGAACGGCGACCACCTCTGCTACGACTATGAAGGGTGCGACGAGAACCACCCGGTCAAGGTCTGCACCTTCAACGGCGGACACCAGGCCGAGAGCAGCGATTCCACGTCCAGCAACTGGATCCCGGAAGTGTCCTGGGAGTTCTTCACCCAGTTCTAGCCAGGGTCGCCACGCCCCCGCCAAGGTCAGCTCGGAGGGGGCGAGTCACAGTGACCGAAGTCGGCGGAGTCATCCGCCGGCTCCGCGTTCTCGTTCGCGAGCCCAGTACTAGTACTAGCTCGCCATCCCCGCGCGAGAGGACTGCCGGCCCCCCTGAGATTGCCCGAGAGCGTCCGCCACGGCGGCCGCCAGGGCCTGGATCCGGTAGGGTTTCTGAATGAAGCCCTGGGCGCCGTCCGGCAACGGCCCCGTGCTGCCGGAGCGTTCGGTGTGACCCGAGCAGAACAGCACGCGGACGTTCGGGTCGGCTTCGCGGAGGCGGTGGAACGTCTCGCGTCCGTCGATACCCGGCATGACCAGGTCGAGCAGCACCAGTGAAATCTCCCCAACATGCTTGCGCAGGTACGCAACGGCTTCGATCCCGTCGGCGCAGCCGGTCGTCGTGTACCCCAGCGTTGCCAGGGCCTGTCGCGCGAAATCGCGGACCGCGTCCTCGTCGTCCACCACGAGAATGTGTCCGCTGCCGTGCAGTGGTTTGGAGGTGGGTGCCGCCTCCGCGGTCGTGTCGGAGAGCGCAGCGATCGGGAGTCGAATGGTGAAGACCGTTCCTACGTCGGGCTGGCTCGCGACCTCGATGTCACCGTCGTGAGCCTGGACACAGCCGTAGACGGAAGCCAGCCCCAGCCCGGTGCCCTTCCCCTGCTCCTTGGTGGTGAAGAAAGGCTCGAAGACTCGTTCCAGGGTGGCCTCGTCCATCCCGATTCCGGTGTCGGAGACGACCACCTCGAGGTGCCCATGCGCAGCGTTGTCCGGGTCGACCGCGAGTCGGGTGGCGAACTTCAACACGCCACCGCGCGGCATCGCATCGCGCGCGTTGAGGGCGAGATTCAGGAAGGCGTTCTGGAGGCGCGACGGATCGGCCTGTACCAGGACGCGGGGTGCCTGGAGATCCGTCTCGACTCGAATGCGCTTGTCGATGCTGTGACGGAGCAAGGAGGTCACGTCGCGCAGCATGTCATCGACGATCGTCCGGTCAGTGCGCAAGGCGGACTTGCGGCTGAAATCGAGCAGGCTCCGGGTCAGGCCCGCCGCTCGTGACGAGGCGCTGATGATCTGTTCGACGCTGTTCAGCTGCGCTTGCGACAGATCCTGCATCTGCAAAAGTTCGGCATGTCCGAGGATAGCACCAAGGATATTGTTGAAATCATGGGCCACGCCTCCCGCTAGCTGGCCTACTGCTTCCAGCTTCTCTCCCTGGCGAAGTCGTTCCGCGATGCGGGCCTGCTCCGCCTCGGCCCGGAGCCGGTCCTCACGTTCCTGCTCGAGGCGGTCCATGAAGTGATTGAAGTAGCGTCCCAGTTCGCCCACCTCATCAGTCGAACGAACGTCAGCGCGCACGGACAGATCGCCCTCGGTACCATGCTGCAGGCGCTGTCGCAGCAAGGCGATCGGCTTGGTGATCGTCGAGCCGAGGACGAGAGTCAGTGGGACCAGCAGCAGGACGGTCAGCAGGGTGGTCGCAAAGAAGATCTTCTGAACGTTGTGCACCGGGGCGAAGAACTCGTCGTGGTAGGAGCTGGAGACCACCACCCAGTCGTAGTCTGGCAGGTACGTGAAGTACGCCAGCTTGTCGCGATACGATGACTCCCCCGGATTTTGCCACGTGTAGGCGATGACACCGTTCTTCCGCTCGCACATCTCGCGCACGAAGTACACGCCATTGGAATCCTGGACGTTGAAGACATTGCCCGTGAGGTTGGGGTGGATGACGACGTCGCCCGAGCCACTCAGCACGTAGGTGTAGCCCGTGTCGCCGAACTTGACGGCGAGGATGTTGTGGCGAAAGTCTTCGACGTCGACCAGCGTGGCGAACTCGTCGCGGTACGACGATGCCGAGATGATCCAGTCCCACGGTTCGAAGTACGTCATGTAGAGCGCCTTGGCTCGCGCCCTGGGCTCGCCTGGGTTCTTCCAGTCGTACTCGACGTAACCTTGCTTGCGCGTGACCTGGTCCTGGATGAAGCCGTGTTCCGAGATGTCCTTGCCCACCAGGGGTGTCTTGGGGTGCACCTCCAGGACCCCGCGACTGTTCAGGCAGTAGATGTACCCCGTGTAGCCAATGCTCTGACTGAGCAATACCTCCGACGCTCGCGCCCGGGCTTCCTCCTCGGTCAGCTTCCCGTTCTGGGATTGCTCGTAGAAGTAGCGAACGATCTCTTCGTTCTTCTCAGCGATGGCGCGGAGCCGATTGCGGACCGAGACGTGAGCGCTGGTGCGGACCATCTTGACGATGGTCTGAGTGGTGGTCTCGAGCTCGCTTTCGATGTTTCTCTGGACGGTGCTGCGCACCAGGACGTAGATGGCACCCTGGCTGATCAGGAGTACGGCCAGCAGGCTCGTCGTGTACCCGAGCAGCAGCTTGTACCGAATGGGGAGGTTGCGCAGCGCCAGGCGCCACCTTCTGTTGCGTGCTTCCGCCATGCCCGCCTACCTGGCGTTCCGGTCGAGCATAGCGGCAAAGTGGTCGCCCTTGAAGGGTTCCCGCGGGGTGGGACTCCAGCGGGCTACGCGACGACTCGGGGCGGGGCAGATCAGTATTCGCGAACGTTGAGGATGAACGTGCCCGCGTCGCCGGAGAATCCAGAGACTAGGATCGTGATGGGTTCGCCGCCGGCGAGGGAGAGGATCAGCTGGGACTGGAGGTCGTAGGTGTCGTCGTTGCACGCGAGTTCGCGTCCTCCGCAGTAGCCGTGAAGCGCGGCCAGCACGGTGTCGTAGTAGGAGCCGAACGTATCGAACGCGTAGGTCCCGTCGCGTGGCGGAACGAAGACGACGGTGTAGGTGGGGGCGTAAGCCGCGTCCCCGCAACTGATGGGGTAGTCGCCGCTCGTTCCGACGGTGCTACTCCGCAAGCTGCCGGGGATCCCCTCCAGCGCGGCATTCGGGCAGCCCGATTGCCAGGCGTTGACGTTGAGGACGTACGGGCCGACCTGGCCACCGAAGCCGTCCACGACAGCGGTCACCACCTGCCCGCGCGAGAGCTGGACCGCGACCTCCGACTGCAGGCCGTAGGTGTCGTCGTTGCAGCCCATCAGGGCGTTCGGGTTGCAGTCACCGTTGTAGATGGCCAGCACCGTGTCGAACCGGGAGCCCACGGTGTCAAACGTGTAGATCCCGTCGGCGGGAGCGGTGAAGCGGATCGGCGCGTCCGACGATCCGTTCGTGGCGCTGCAGGCCCGCGCGGTGAACCAGTCGGGATTGCCCACGGTGGTACCAGTCACCGTCGTCGGCGCGGCGAAACCCAGGTCCCTCACCGGGCACGTGAGTCCGCCGGTTCCGCCGGTTCCGCCGGTTCCGCCGGTTCCGCCGGGAGCTCCAGCGGCTCCGCCAGAGGCCCCGCCTGTCCCACCGGGGGCTCCGCCCGTTCCTCCAGGGGCTCCGCCGATTCCGCCGGTGCCGCCAAGGAGCCCGCCGGTCCCGCCGACCGGCACGCCACCAGTCCCGCCGAACCACCAGCCGCCGGTGGGGCCGCCGGACCATCCCCCGAGACCGCCGCCCATGCCGCCGGACCCGCCGAACCACCAGCCGCCGGTGGGGCCACCAGACCATCCCCCGAGGCCGCCGCCCATGCCGCCCGATCCGCCGAACCACCAACCACCGGTGGGTCCACCGGACCAGCCGCCGAGTCCGCCCGCATAGCCGCCCGAGCCGCCGACGCTGATGCCGCCCATGCCTCCACTGGAGCCGCCCGTTCCCCCAGAGCGACCGCCCGTCGCCTCGGTTCCGCCGCCGGTCTCGGGCCAATCATCGTAGTAGTCGAGCGTTCCGGTGCGTCCGCCGCAGCCAGCGGCAAACGCAAGGCCCAGGGCCAGGCCGGACAGGAGTGGCCAACGCTGATTCGGACGCGGATAGGATTTGGGTTGCATTCTCGACTCGCGGATTGTGCACCTCAAGCTCACACACGCCGCGCACGGGTGCAAGTTACGGGAGCCTGGGATCGTCGCTTGGTTCCCCGCAACTTCCAGGATGGGGAGCGTTCTCGGATTTCCGGGCCGGGGAAGCGACATCGAGCCGTGCCGAGGGACCCGGGGAAGCGATCGCGAGAGGGCGGGGCGAGGTGTGCCGCCCGGCGGGGGCGGGTCTGCTGGGGGGGAGTAGACCGTGCGGTGAGCGGCAGTATCAGGCTTGCGCACATCCACTCCGCGAGCCGCAGATAGCCAGATGGAATCGAGGTGCGTTGGGTCTTCATGTCCTCCATCTCTGGACGTTCTTCTGGATGCGGATGACTGCGATACGATCCACAACGGTTGCCACTCTATTGCTGCTGTCGGCCTGTGCACCTCAGCCGGTTGCCCAGGTGGTCACACCAGAGCATCGTGCACGGCTCGAGAAGCTTCGCTCGAGTGCCAGCGAGGTCCGGGCGCGTCTGGCCGGTTCCGATCTCGATCTCCGCAAGAGGTGCGAGCTTCGAGTGGGTGACTGCATGCTCGATTTGCAGGACGAGCGGGACGTCCTGATGCAGGACCGGTCCTTTTCGGACTGCGAAGTCAAGCAAGACCGTGACGAGCAAGCGAGCTGTGAGGAGCAGCAGCTTCTGGCAGCGAACGAGGGGGAAGCGCTCCAGCGCTACTATGACTACTACATGTCGTGCTTCGGTGGCGTGGCCAGTTGCATCGCGAAGGTCGAAGAGAAGCGCGCTGCGGCAGAGCTCGCGGAGCTCATCGAGAACCGGCGGAAGGCCTTCTTGTCGTCCGGGTTCGCGCACGAGCTCGAGCTGAGACGGGCGACGGCTGAGGCCCAGCTGCAGTATGCGCGCACCACGTTGCCACCCGCCGGCGACTCGGTTTGCCAGGATCTGCCCGAAGTGAAGCAGTGCGAGCGGCGCGGTGCCGAGGCGAAGCAAGCCCTCGAGGATTACCTCCCATTGCCGCCCGCGGACTACGACGAGCAGGAGGCCAAGGGGCGCCTCGAACAGGCGAGGCAGACCGATGTCGAGTGCGTGGCCATCGAGCAGAGCTGTGTCATCGAGGCGCTTGCGGGATACGGAGCGACCGTCCACACCCGCGAGCTGCTCCAGCAGAACTTCGATCTGCTCGCGACACGCGAGAAGCTGCAGGACGGGACCGACGCTGGCACGAGTGACGAGTGTCTACGACAAGGGCAGGAAGAGCACGCGCCCTACATCATCGCGAACTACGGCCAGTACGCGCGGCAGCCCGTGGAGTACTTCCGCATCCAGATGCATCGCGCCTTTGCTAAGGTGCACCAGGCCCAGATCCGCTGCCTGCGGGACTCGGCCCCGGCTGGAGGCAGCCCGGCGAGCAGCGTGGCGAGTCGGTAGCTCCTGGCGTTGCGAGTCTGCGGGCGCGGTTTCGGCCAGACCTCTGATAGTCTCGCCCCCGTGGTTCGTCCTCGAAGTCATCTGATCCCAGTCGTTGCGGGGAGCGTCGCGATGGTGGTCTCCCTGGGCGAGCCCCGCGCCCAGGCCAGTGGGGATAGCGGATTCTCCCTCGAATGGCGCCCCCATCCGGGATGTGATGGCGAGGGCGTGCACCACCGCGTGGTCCAGCTCCTGGGAGCGCCCCCCGAGGTGGCGGCTTCCCCCCCGGTTCGAGCATCGATCGGGGTGAGCGCCCTGCCGGGCGGCCTTGCGATCACCGTGGACGTCGTACGCGGCGACACGAGCAGCTCCCGCACGCTCGAGGTGGGGTCCTGCGCCGAGGCGGTCGAGGCAGCCGCCCTGATCCTCGCCCTGACGATCGATCCGAATGTGGGGAGTCGCAGCCCGGCGACGCAGGTTGCCGTTGCCCGCTTCAGCGAGCTTCCGGCTGCCGTCCCGGCCGAACCACCGATGGCGGCCGTGCCGGAGCCGCCGCCTCCTTCCGGCAATCCGCTCGAGCATCCGCCGCCGCCCGCCTCCCAGTCAGCGGGGCCTCCCTCCGCCGAGCTCCCCCCTGCTCGTGAGCCGATAACCAACTGGCTCTCCACGACGGTTGCCACGAGCGTGGGGGCATTGCCGAGTGCTTCGCCGGGACTGGGGCTCGAGGTGGGCCTTGGGTGGCGAGGGCTGCGGTTCGCGCTCGGAGCGACTTCGTACGCCAGGCGGACGGCGGAGCGAGCGGGCACTACCGCGACACTCACGGTCGACCTCTGGTCGCTGGACCTTCGCGCAGGCTGGAGGCTCGAGCCCGCAGCGCGCTGGCTGCTGGTGCCGTCCGGGGTCTTCCAGTGGGGGCAGTTCTCCGGAAGGGGCAACAACGTGGATCAACCGCACGACGAGCAGGTCCCCTGGGCGGCAGCGGGTGGGGGCGCTCACCTCGGATTTCGCCTGGCAGGCCGCTGGCGGGTCACCGCCGGGGGGGACCTGCTGTTTCCGCTTCAGCGCACACGATTCACGCTGAATGCCGAAGATTTTCACCGTCCCGCTCGCGTGGTGGGCGCTGCCCGCTGTGGGCTGAGCTACGAGCTGGAACAAAAACCGTGACGGAAGGCTCCGTTTGCCTGCACTCATGGGCACGTGCCCGGGTCACCCGCTTCAGCCTCTCAGCCGGTCGCCCCGCCCTGCTTCGAGGACATCTACCACGACTGTTTCGAGTTCGTGTGGCGCAGTCTGCTCCGCCTGGGAGTGCCGGAGCGGTCGGTCGACGACGCCGCTCACGATGTCTTTCTGGTGGTCCACCGGCGTCTGGTGGACTTCGAGGGGCGGAGCTCCGTGAGAACTTGGCTCTTCGGGATCGCCTGGCGAGTGGCGAATCTGTACCGCGCCCGGGAGCGGCGCCATGCGGGCGTTGACGACTCCGCGACCGAGCCCCCGGATTCCGAGCGCCGTCGTCCCGACGCGGAGGTGGCACGCCGGGAGGCGGCCGAGCTCGTGCAGCGGGTGCTCGAACGGCTCACTCCCGAGCGGCGGGTAGTGCTCGTCGCGGTGGAGATCGAGCAGCTGAGCGTCCCCGAGGTCGCCGAAGCGCTTCTCATCCCCTTGAACACTGCCTATTCGCGGCTGCGTCTGGCTCGCCGTGATTTCGAGCGGGTGCTGCGGCGAATCGACGCCCAGGGTAGCAGGAGGCAAAAATGCACGGTCTGAGTCCACGGGCCCGGAAGCTCCTGACCGATGCGCGACGGGTGAGTCCGCCGCCGCTCGCCAAGAGCGCGGTGCGGCAAGCAGTGGCCTCCTCGGTCGCGGCCGGCGTGACGGTGGCTGCGGTCGAGGCCACCGCCGCCTCTCTCGGGGCGTCTGCGGCTGGAGCCGCCGCAGGGGGGAAGAGCCTGCTGGCGATGGTGGGCATCTGGGGTGGGGTGGGAATGGTGGCGGGCCTGGCGGCCTCGGCAGTGTCTCTCGCGGTCTTGCCGTCTGCCTCGCCAGAACCGCCGGCCACGACCTCGGTGGTCGCGACCCGGGCCAGCACGGCCGCGCCGGTGGCCCGGGCGTCCGCTGCGCCGGTGGCACCCGAACCCCCGCCGGCGCCGTCGGTCGCTCCCGCCAGCAGGACGATGAGCCTGCCCGGACCGAGCGTGGCCCAGGAGTTGCGTCTACTGGCCGAAGCTCGGGCCGCACTCCGCGATGGTGATCCGGAGCGCGCCCTCGTGCTCACCGATCGGCACCGCGCGCGATTCGGCGCCGGGGCGATGACGGAGGAAGCCCTGGCGGCCCGGATACTGGCCCTCTGCGCGCTGGGGCGTGTCGAGGAAGGACGCGCTGCCAGTGCCCAGCTGGAGCGCCTCGCGCCCAGCTCACCCCAGCTGGATGGTGTTCGCGCCGCCTGTGGTCGGAATCCGTGACGGATGAGCGCCCTACCCTGCACCCATGAATGAACTTGAATCGGCGCGCGCAGACGCGAGGATCTCGTTGTCAGCACCCCAGCTCGTCAGTGAGGCGGTGCTGCACCGTCAGCTCGAGACTGCCGCACCAGGAGATGAATCATGAGGATGGATGGCTTTCGGTGGTTTCTGGCTGCGACCGGTCTGGTACTGGTTGCCTGCGATCTTCCCGAATCGAGGTCTTTCGGGGAGGACGATGCTCTGGGGGGCACCAGCAACGGTGGGGCCGGGGTCGAACCGACCGGTGGCTCGGCGATCGGTGGCGGTGGCATGGGAGGGATCGGTCCTGGAGGGCGGTCCACTGGCGGCGAGCGCACCGGTGGCAAAGGCGGAGTGGGTGGCGAGGGCGGAGTGGGTGGCGAGAGCTGCGAATACGCGTACTGCCTCACACTCGAGGAGGCCCTGGAGGTGACGGACCAGTGCTCCGTCCAGCGCAGCGACTACGAGTTCGCGGAGTGCGGCGACTACCAGAGCGGGGACTGTGGTGGTCGTTACACCATCCGCCAGATCTCGAGCTTCATGGGCGACTACTTCGACTGCTACTACGAGGGACCGACGCTGGTGGGCCTCGCCAATGTCACGGATCACGGAACCTGGGTGGGAGGCTCGGTGATCGCGACTCCCGGCTCATGCACGGGGCTCACCGACGAGGACATTCCCCTCTGTCACACCACGGGAGTCTCCTCGCCCGATGGCATCGATTGCCCGGCGCGCCTCCCCGAGCCCGGCGCACCCTGCGGAGCGTCGGGTCGGTGTGACTACACGAGCGACCTCGCGTGCTCCGAGACCTGCGAGTCGGTGGCGACCCATCGCTATCGCTGCCTGCGCAGCGTCTGGCAGGACGATGGGGTGCTGGACGCATCGTGCGAGGACTGCGACCCCACCCAAGGGACCGACTGCGCCGGCGGACCTCAGGAGGGGTACACGTGCTGGACCCCCGGTGTGGTGTGCACCTACGCGTCCGCGCTCGATTGCCCCGCAGGCTGCTCCGGCGGGGACTTGCAGCAGGAAGCGTGCATCGACGGCACCTGGTTCAACATCCTGCACACGGCGGGTGCCCCCGAGTGCCAGTGCCCGTAGAACGGTAGGGCGCGACACCCAGCCCCCGCAACGGCGAGGGCTGGGTCTCTGCGGGCTGCTACTCGGCCGCCAGCACGAACCACTCCACCAGCTGGCCCGCGTCGCCAAGGTTGCTGTCGGTGACTGTCAGCGTCCACTCTCCGGCGGTCGCTTCACCGTTGAAAGCATCGAGCGAGGCTGCCGGGGAAGTGACGAGGTCGTAGAGGGTGAGCAGATCATCGCTGCTGCCGCCGGTCTCGTCGTGCAGCACGACCGATGTGCCGGACGGGCTGGTGAGTGTGACGGTCAGATCTCCGATGTAGGTGTGTTCGATCCGGACCCCGACCATGAGATCCGTGATGGTGGTCGGGAACCAGCTGACACCGGCAGGTACGTCGAAAGTCGAGGTCGTCGTGCTCAGGTCTGGGATGGCCATCGGGAAGGCGGTGCGACCGTCGGGGGCGGAGATGGCGCTGAAGCGCGCGTATCCTCCCGGCTGTGGCTGCGTGTTCGGGGAGCCGGGCGTGACCCACCAGCTGGTCACGAAATCGGAGCTATTGTCGTCCGAATCCCGCCCGTCGGGGAAGCGTCCGAGCGAGACCTCCCAGTTGGGCACGTAGGGTGTGGCGAAGCCGCCCTCCCGCGGGCCCGCCCCGTCTCCGTAACCGAGAACGTCGAGCGGGGTCCCCGTGCTGCCATCCCAGTCTGCGTAGAGCGCCAGCGATTCGGCACCGTTCTGGAGGGCCGCCCCGTCCGTGATCCCGAAGGCGCTCCAGGGGGCATCCGCGTTGTCCACGTAGGGGCCGCCGATGACGAAGAAGCCATCGCTGCTGCAGGAATAGCCACTCAGATCGGCGGCGAACACGGCGCTCCCGTTCGCGCCATTGAAATGCACGAGCGTCAAGCCATCGAGGGACGCCGCACCGCCACCGCAGTGAAGTTCGACGAACTCGCGATCGTCCGTCGAGGCATCGTCCCAGGCGACCTCGTTGATCACGATGGGAGGAGGCGCCGGGTTGAAGTCGACCTCGGCCGGTGGTGAGTCGACGCTGCTGCCGGCCGAGATGCCGACGAAGACCATGTCACCGCTTTGCTCGCCGGCCAGACTGAGCAGGTGGAGCTCGATCGATCCATCCGCGTTGAGCACCACCTGGAAGGTGGTGAACTGAGCTTGCCCGAAGAAGGGCACTCCATCGAAGGTGACCACGACGCGCTCGGCGGTCTCGTCGACCGTTACGGCTCCGGCGGAGTCCGGGTTCAGATCTGCGCACAGTCCGCAGATCTGGGCTTGCTCGAAGAACCTGTTGAGCGTGTCGACGTCGCCGTTCGAACCCAGTGCGCCAAACCGCACGTATCCGTTCGAGCCGACGACCATGGTGGGGAAGGTCTCTCCATAGAACGAGAAGGAGCCGAACTCGGTGAAGGTGTAGACGTCCGAGCTGTCGTCATAGAGCGTGAGTGCCGTGGCGTTTGGGCCGGGCGTGTAGGGCAGGTCGGCGATTTCCGACGTGGCGAACGTGTAGACGAAGGGGTCGCTCGCGTCCGGCGTGAACACGATTGAGTGCCAGTCCAGATCGAGCACGTCGCTGCCGATGGAGAACAGTTCGTGGACGCCGAGCGCTGGCTGACAGGTCAGGGCATCGAAGCAGTCGCTGTCGTCGCAGTCCGTCGCTCCGTCGTCGTCGTTGTCGCCGCCGTCGTCGCAGGAGATCTCGCTCTCGCACGCGCCCGCCACGCCGAAGCAGTCCGGGTCGAGACAGTCGGCCAGGCCGTCCAGGTCCTCGTCCTCGCCGCCGGTGCAGAGCTCGGGGGAGGAGATCTGGATCTCGAGCTCGTAGGCCGTCCTTGAGGGCGTGGCGCTCCACGTTTCGACCACCACGTAGACCTGCTCATCCACCGTGGCGGAGTAGCTCTGCCAGTTGTACTCGGAGTCGGTGGAGAGCAGGCACTCGTTACCTCCGCCGCAGGCGGACTGCATGGAGATCACGACGTCGACGTCGCTCCGTTCGCGGACCCGGACCTGTTCCCCCGCCGGCACGTCGACGACGAATACGGCGTCGACGGAGCCGGGGCGCCCGTAGCAAGAGCTCTCGGTCAGTTCAACGTCGTCCGTGAAGTCAGCCGTGAAGTCGGCCCCGGACAGCGAGTAGTGCAGGTCCTGAGGCGCGATGGGGTTTGCGCAGGTCCCGGTTCCTGTGAGAATGACGCAAGCTGGCATCGCGGGATCGCACACCTGCTGGGTCGCCGAGCAGTCCGTGGTCACCGACCACGCGAGGCAACCCTCGACGTTGGCCACGCAGGTCTCCACCCCGAGCCCGTCGAGGCTGCACTGGGCTTCGTCTCCAGAACTGCAGGTGTCCACGCAGGAGGAACAGACGGGGGCCGTCACCGAGTCGTGGCAGGTGTCGGCGCCCTCGCACGCGGCGAGCGTTGTCCAGCTCAGGCACCCGGAGCCATCCGTGGTGCAGTGCTCGACCGACGAGCGGTCGCCGCTACAGCGCTGGGCATCGAGCTCCGTGCAGGCGTCCTGAGTGGGGCACTGGACGCTGCCACCGGCGCCACCAGCGGTCACCTCGCCGCCGGTTCCCCCGGTCTCGCTCCCCGCCGCGCCGCCGGTCTCGAGTCCCGCCGCGCCGCCGGTCTGCGGGGTGCCCGCTGCTCCACCTGGAACGTCTGGTGTCGTGCCCGCCGCGCCACCGTTGAGCGGAGCGCCCGCCGCGCCGCCGGCGACCGGACCCGCGCCGCCGACCACTGGAGCGCCCGCCGCGCCGCCGACGACCGGAGCGCCCGCCGCACCACCCGGCGCGCCGGCGTGGCCGCCCGTCGTTGGCGCCCCCGCGGTTGCCCCCGTACTCGGCGTGCCGCCGGTCTCGCCCGGTTCGGGCTCACCCCCGGTGCCCTGTCCCCCGGAGTCGCCGGCCGAGCCCCCTGAGGAACCCGAGCTCTCGTCCGAGTCCTTCTGACACCCGGCCAGTCCAACACCAATGCAAAGCGTGGCCGCGAGGGCCCAGTATCTCGCCATCAAGACGCTCCTTCCGAATACTCGAGAACGGGCGTGACACCCGAGAGCGGAACCCCGTGGGCGGCGGGCACCCTGAGCCTCACTCAGTTTCGCCTTCTAGACCAGCTGTGCGCAGAACGTAATGAGCGCACGGAACTGCGCGCAACCGCGACGTTTCTCCGGCACCTCGTGACGCCGTGGCGTGGCAACTCGGCGCGGCCGGCCCGCGGCGGCTGGTGTCGGGACGAGCCCGCCGAGCGCCGAAGTGTCGCGAGCACGCTTGGGCGCGGTGGAGGATCGGAGCTCACTTCAATGGTCTTGGTGAGAGGCTGGGAGGAGGGTCAACGACTCCGAAGATCTCCGGACCTCAGCTGAGCGTTGCCACTTTCGCGATCGTCCCAGGCGTTGCTCGTTGCAGGCGCCCGCGTCGCGGACCCCGCCCGTGGTGAAGAATTGACTATGTCCCGCCCCGCTGGCTGCGTGGTACCGCCACCGGAAGGGCCGAGCGCGCGAGATGGCTGGCGCGCGGTCCAGGAGCAGTACGATGGGTAGAAGCACGGCGTTTGGAGCGAGGTCCGAGAAGCAGCGGCGGCAGGTGCGCCTGACGCTCGCGCTGGTGGCGATGCTGGTCACCGGCGCGCTCGCGATCGGCCTGAGTGGCATGGCCGAGGGACCGGAGGTGGAGCGGGAGGCAGCGTCCGCGCCCGAGATCCGGAGCGGTGGTCGCGACTCCGTGCGGTCGGCGGCAGCGGCGAGCGCTCGAGCTTCCGAGCCAACCGCTCCCGCTCGGGTGGCCGCTGCGCCCATTGCGGCGTCCCCCGGGGCTCCGGGACCGGGGGACGAGGCGGACGTGCCGTTCGATCTGAGCGCGGTGGTCCGGCAGGCGCGCTTTACCTATCGCGACGATGACGCGGACGGCGTCTACGAGGGCGGAGACACGACCTACGAAGTACAGGTCGATGCCGGGCGCGTGACGGTGACACCGTTCCATTTCCCCGAGGGACGCGCCGTGGAGAGCGAAGGCGCGCGCGAGCCCGGTGACCGAGAGCGGGAGCGAGGGGTCGCTCCCGGCGAGCGGTGGGAAGGCGCGCCGCTGACGCTGGAAACCGTGGCGGTGACGCGCGGGGAAGTGAGTCTGAGGGGTGCGGCCCACACGAGCGTGGGTGAGCAGGGCGAGCTGCGGATCGAGCGCGGTCCCGTGACGGAGGTGCTGAAGAACAGCGAGGTCGGTGTGGAGCAGAGCTGGGAGCTTGCCGAGAAGCCGAGTGGCGCTGGCGACCTCGTGGTCCAGGTGAGCGTGGAAGGACAGCAGCTCCGCGCGGAGACGGACGAGGGCCTGCACTTCGCGGGGCTCGAGCACGGGCTTGGCTTCGTCTACGGGCACGGCACGCTGATCGATGCAAATGGGGCTCGGACCCCGGTTCCGGCTTCGTACGAGGCCGGTCATGTGGTGCTGCGCGTGGCCGCGGGAGTGGTGGAGCGTGCGGCGTATCCCCTGGTGCTCGATCCCACCGTGGGGCCGGAGTTCGAGGTGTCCGAGCCAGCGTATGGGCCGGCGTATGGGTCCGAGCAATACCCGGCAGTGGCCGCCAATGGCACGGACTTCCTGGTCGTGTGGCAAACGGGTGGCGGGGGTGTCGCTGGGGGCCGCGTCAGCGCCAGCGGCGACGTGCTGGACATCCCGTCGATCGACATCTCGAGAGAAGGATACTTTCCAGTGGTCGCCTGGGATGGGAGTGCCTACCTCGTGGTCTGGCGCAATGGGCCTTTTGACATCTACGGTGCTCGGGTGGCCACCGATGGCAGGGTGCTGGACGGGGATGGTTTCCTCATTGCCGCGGGTGCCACCAGCACTCCAGCGGTTGCGTCGAATGGGGCGAACCAGCTCGTGGTCTGGAGGGACCACACGGCGAGCGAGATCCATGGCGCCCGCGTCAGCGGCGGCACGGTGCTGGATCCGACTCCGTTCGCCATCTCGAACTCCGGGGCGGCCGGGTTCTTGCCGGACGTGGCGTGGCACGGGACCAGCTACCTGGTGGTCTGGGAAGACGGGCGAGATGCTGGCGGCGCGGACAGGATCTTCGGGGCGCGGGTCAGCCCGTCGGGGAGGGTGATCGACCCGAACGGCATCGCCATCAGCAGCGGGCAGAATGACGAGCTGCCCAGCGTTGCCTCGGACGGGACCAACTGCCTCGTCACCTGGAGCGACCCGAACGGTGTCGCAGGCCAGCTGCTGGGCGGCAATGGAGCGCTGATCAATGGCCGGGTGCCCATCGCCCAGAACGGGACATCGATGATCCCGGATGTGGTCTGGAACGGGGCGACCTACCTGGTGGTGTGGGAGGACGATCGCGGCGGGCAGAGGGAGATCTACGGAGCTCGTGTCACTGCGTCCGGGAGCCCCATCGATGCGAACGGCTTCCCGCTTGCGACGGGCGCGTCTGCCCTGCAGGTCCCGAGCATCGCGTGGAACGGAGCGAACCACCTGCTGGCATGGGTGGATGGAAGCAACATCGCCGGTGCTCGGGTGAGCCCCAGCCTCACGGTACTGGATGGTGGCGGGGTCCCGATCGCTTTTTCGGAGAGCGCTCGGTTCGAGCCCGCCCTCGCCTGGAGTGGCACCCACTATCTGGCCGTCTGGCAGGATAGTCGGACGGCAGATGGAAGCATCTACGCTTCGCGGATCAGCCCGGATGGGACGCCGCTAGATGGCAGCGGGACCGCGATCGCGGCTGGTTCGAGCACAAAGTGGGACCCCGCTGTGGCGTGGAACGGCACGACCTTCCTAGTGGTCTGGGAGGAAGCAGGAGTTGGTCGTTCGGACATCAAGGGCGCGCGGATCAGCGCGGCGGGCGTCGTCCTGGACCCGGAAGGGATCTCCATCGCGGGCGCCGACGGCCTGGACTTCGTGGATCCCGTCGTGGCGGCGAATGGTGCGGGCTTTTTCGTCACATGGCTGCAGGATGGGAACCTTCTGGGTGGTCGCGTTGGAGGCGATGGTTCGGTCCTGGACCCGGCCGGAATTCCGATCGGGGTCGCCAGCGGAGCCCAATATGGTCAGAAAGTGGTGTGGAACGGGACGCACTACTTCGTTGTCTGGGGCGACAACTTTTCAGGCTACAACATCCTCGGCGCAAGGGTCGCGAGCAACGGAGCCGTCCTCGATGCAGCTGGCATTGTCAT
The DNA here is from genome assembly GCA_050304295.1 of Polyangiaceae bacterium. Taxonomy (GTDB): domain Bacteria; phylum Myxococcota_A; class Polyangia; order Polyangiales; family Polyangiaceae; genus JAFGBI01. The sequence continues at coordinate 2,130 of JBNLDK010000068.1, read as the reverse complement.
TGGGACGGGCGGCGTTGCCCCAGCCGTGTCCTGGGATGGCACCAACCACCTGGTCGTCTGGGAAACTTCTTCCGGCCAGGCTATCCGCGGAGCGCGGGTCGCCCCGAACGGCTCGGTGCTGGACCCGGCCGGCATCTCGCTCATCGACGCGCCTCTGCCTCACCTGTGGCCGGAAGTGGTCTGGGACGGGACGAACCACGTTCTGACGGTGTGGCGTGACTGGGACGGAAGCAGCTACACCTTGCGCGGGCTTCGCGTCAGTCCGGGCGGTACCCCCGTCGACGCCACCAGCTGGGCCATTGCCGAGAGAAATGACCTCTTCGACATGGCTCTGACCGCCGGCCCCGTCGGCGAGGCGCTGGTCGCCATCGAAACCGACCGGACCCTCGACAGGCCCATCCCCGGGGTCGTGGCGCATCGGATCCTCCCGGAGTGCACGATAACCAACAACAGCGATGCCACCTGCGACGGCATCGACGACGACTGCGATGGCAGCATCGACGAGGACTATCGGGAGAGCGTGACGAGCTGCGGCGTGGGCGCCTGTGTAGCCGCTGGCGCGCAGCGGTGCGTTGGCGGGGTGGTGGTGGACACCTGTCGCCCCGGGCGGCCCGCGAGGACCGACGCTACCTGTGACGGCATCGACGACGACTGCAACGGACTGACGGACGAGGACTACGTCCGTCGCCAGACGACCTGTGGGGCGGGGGTGTGCGCGCGCACTGGCACCACCACTTGCTCTCGGGGTAGCGAGGTGGACAGCTGTGTGCCGGGGAGGCCGCTCGTCACCACCGACCGCAGCTGCGATGGCCAGGACGACGACTGCGACGGCGCGGTGGACGAGGACTACGCTTCGGTCGCGACGAGCTGTGGGGTCGGGGCCTGTGCGAGCGCGGGTCGGACGAGTTGCGTGGGGGGGCGGGTGCAGGACAGCTGTACGGTGGGCATCCCGGCGCGCAGCGACGCGACCTGCAACGGAGTGGACGACGATTGCGACGGCGCGGTGGACGAGAACTACGTTTCGGTCGCGACGAGCTGTGGGGTCGGGGCCTGTGCGAGCGCGGGTCGAACGAGTTGCGCGGGAGGGCGTGAGGCGGACAGCTGCCGGGCGGGCACTCCGGCGGCGAGCGACGCGACCTGCGACGGAGTGGACGACGACTGCGATGGAGCGACGGACGAGGACCACGTCGCGACCCCCACGACCTGCGGAGCGGGTGCGTGCGCGACGACGGGCCTGCTGAGCTGCGTCAACGGTGCCGAGCAGGACAGCTGCGTCGCGGGGACCTCGTCGCCGGACGACGCGACCTGCGACGGAGTGGACGACGATTGCGATGGAACGACCGACGAGGACTACGTCTCGACGGCGACGACCTGCGGTGCGGGGTCCTGCGCCGGGACGGGTCTGCTGAGCTGCGTCGATGGTGTCGAGGTCGACGACTGCGTGATCCAGACGACGGACACAGATGGGGACTTGGTTCCGGACTGCCTGGATGCCTGCCCGTCCGAGCCTGCGCGGACGAGCGACGGCTGTCCTGCGGCGAGCGCCGGCGGAGCTGGGGGTGCTGGCGGTGCCGGTGGGGAGGGCGGTTCGGCCCTTCCACCAACGGGTGGCACGTTCCTCGCCGGTGGCAGTGCTGGTGAAACGAGCGGACTGGGCGGTGTGCCCGTGACCGGGGGCGGTCCTTCCACGGCGGGGACGGAGCCCGGTGTCGGGGGAGGTCCGGATGGCGGTGGCACTGGGCCCGCCGCTGGCGCCCCAGCAGCGGGCGGCGTCGACCTGACTGGAACAGGGGGGGCCGACGCATCCCAGGGCGGCATCGCGGGTGCCGGAGGCGAGAGCGCGGGCGTGGGCGGTGGAGAAACAGGCCGCGCCGGTGGCCTCACCGGCGTTGCCGGGGATACCGTGAGCGGCGGAGGGGCTGCGACGAGCGCGGGTCGGGATGCCGCGCCGGGCAGCGGAGGCACGGCGGGCGATGAGGGTGGCCGTTCGTCGGATGGTCCCGGCCGGGCCACCCGCGACGATGGTGGGTGCGGCTGCCGTGCAGCCGGTTCGGGCGAACGTCGCATCGCCTGGATCGGAATCGGACTGGTGGCGCTGGTGGCGGGGCGCCGCCACCGGCGCGCCCCCAC
>JBNLDK010000067.1:0-108251 GCA_050304295.1 Polyangiaceae bacterium | reverse complement strand
TGGTGGGGGTGCTGGTGTGGTCGTGGGGGCGGGACGGAGCTCGAGCTGGTGGGTCTGATCGTCACGCGAGGCGAGGTTGATCCGTAGGGAACTGGTTGTGTAGCCTTCGAGTACGGCCTCGATGCGGTGGTCACCGACGCCGAGGAGGAGCGGCTCGTTCAGTGGAGCGGTGCCGACCGCTTCGCCATCGACCAATATGGTCGCTCCCGGTTCGTTCACCTCGATGCGCAACGTGGCGGTCAGGGCCCGAAGTTCGTGTGCGAGGCCGGCCGCTGCCTGCCTCATCTGTGGATCGAGGTCGTCGCCGAAGTCGCGCTCCAAGCGCTCGAGCGCCGAGAGCGCCTCGGCGTAGCGGTGAGTGGCGCGCAGCGCGGTGGCCAGGTTGAAGAGCGCTGCCTTGCTCGGGTAGAGGCCCAAGGATGCCTGAAACTCGACAACCGCGGCATCCCAGTCCTCGACCTTCTGCAGCGCCACGCCAGCACGGAAGCGCTGCTCGGCGTCGGCCCTCTCGTCGGCGATAGCGGGGATCGCCAGCAGGCAACCGGACAGACACATGAGAGCGGGGAGGCAGCGGCGCGGCATGAGGGCTTTCAGGATCCGAAGATGCTAACCCAGCTCGCGGACGGCGCCTATCCCGAACCCCAAACGTTCGCGACGGCTTCGTGGTGCTACTCGAACTTCTCGGTGTAGTATGTGTCGCGCCCGAGCTTGCCGAGACTGCTGCCTGGCTGGCGTGGTGGGGTTGGCTCGGTGGTTGCTCGACCTGGCGCGGGGGGCACCTTGGTGGACGCTGGGGTAGCGGCGGACAGCTCGGCCACGACGCCGCTAGGCAGCGGTACGAGCTGCACGGCGACTACCTGGTCCTGGTTCGGCACGATAGAGGCGACGAACGGTTTGTGCCCGTCCGCCTCCACGCGCAACGGGGTCATGAGGTCGGTTTGACGAACGCGGAATGTCGCCGTTCCGACGGGAGCCTGGTCATAGAAGATTCGCGCCCCTTCAGGTGCTCCCTCGATGGAGATCTGCACGCCCTCGAGTGGGGCGCTCTCCGGTGCGTGGTTGGAGGTGGCACCCGTCGGGTTCGGGTCGGTGCCGCGCTCCGCCAGTCCGAGAAAGAGAGCTGCGACGGCGACCGAAAATCCAAGTGCGCCCAGCGTGACCCCCACGGTAGCTCGAGATCTGGCCGGCGGTTCAGCTGGACGAATGGCGCCGCCGGCAAGCGATCCGGATCCGGGTTTGCGGAGGTCGGGATGGGTGCTCGCCTCGCTGCTGCGCTGGGTCCGGGCACTGGTCGGGGTTGCTCCCCCGGCGGGGATGTGGACGATGATGGCGGAGTGGCCCGGGTCGGTACTTTGTCGTTCGATCTTTGACGCGAGCTCGCTGAGGGCCATCTCCTTGCCGGTCCAGGCGTCCAATCTCCGGAAGGCCTCCAGCATCTCGTTTGCGGTCTGGTAGCGGTCTGTGGCGATCTTGCTCGTGGCAACCTCGATCACCCGGCGAACGCTCTCGGGGAGGTCGCCCGAGGGCGCTTCTGGACGCGGCACATCGTCGCGAACGATGCGATAGAGTAGCTCGTTGTAGTTGGCTCCCTGGAACGGCAGCGACCCCGTGATCAGCTCGTAGAAGATCACCCCGACCGCGTACAGGTCGACTCGCGCGTCGAGCTCTTCCATGCCCACCGCCTGTTCCGGAGACATGTAGGATGGAGTCCCGAGTAGCGCGCCAGTCGCGGTCAGCTTGCCCTCCGGGTTGGGGCCCAGCACCTTCGCCACGCCAAAGTCGATCAGCTTGACATCGGGCGTCTCGTCGCCGCGATGGACCAGAAATACGTTCGACGGCTTGATGTCCCGGTGCACGATGCCGCGCGCGTGGGCGGCGCCGAGCGCGAGCAGAATCGGCTCGAGGATGGTTACCGCAGTGGGCACAGGGACGGCGCCATGGCGCTTGATGAAGGTCGCCAGGTCCTCCCCGTCCAGGAACTCCATGACGAGATAGGGATCGCCCCGCGACGTCGTCCCGACGTCGAGGATCTCGACGATGTTGGGGTGTCCGATGCCCGCCGCAGTCTGGGCCTCGCGAAACAGACGCTTGAAGCCCTGACCATCCTCGAGCAGGCGAGGATCGAGGATCTTGATCGCGAGAGGCTTGCCGATCACCACGTGCTTGGCGAAGTAGACCGTGCCCATGCCCCCGCGTCCGATCAGCCGCTCGACCCGGTAGCGATTGTCCAGCACCTGGCCCAGGTAGCTCCCGTCCGAAACCGATGGCATCTCGGTGGGCAGCGTCACGGTGGGGGGCAACGGGTCGGAGTCGGCCATCGGCGCCCAGTACATCTAACACGCGCCACTGGGACTGGCACCGGGGGGGGCCTTCCTGTCTGCTTGAACCCTTGCGGGCTGGCGCGAACTGGGTTCGATGTGCGCGGGAAAACGTTGTGAGTTGGCGCACTTGGTACTAGACCGCCGCTCGGTGCGGGGGATTCGCGAGCCATGCGTCTAGCTGCCATCATCGCTGCCAACTACGGCGAAAGTACTTCTCTGCGGAGCTACCCGGGTGGGGTGCAGAGCGCGAACGGGATATTCCAGCGCTGGACTCAGGAGGACGTGGGCTTCTCTGCCGAATGGTTGGCGGCGCATCGCGACCTTCCCGAGGCGCTGGCGGCGTGGCTCGACGGTCAGGGGGACCGGGTCGAGAGCCTGTTCTTGCACTACAGCGGCTATCTCGCGTGGCGAGAACAGCGCGGGGTTGCGCTCGCGCTCGACGGCGAGCGGGGGCGCGCAGTTCCTCTCGAGCAACTCTGCGCCCTGCTCGACCGGCGCTGTCAGGGGTACTTCTTGGCGCTGGATGTCACGCTGGTCTCGGCGAGGTACCCACGGTCGATGGTGGCGGAAGCGTTCTCCGCGGCGCTGAAGCAGCACCCACGTGCTTCAGGCCTGCTCGCGGTGCAGCCACCGGACACGGTGGGCGAAGACTCGGCCTACTCGAGACTGGCAATCTGGGGGCTCGATTGTCTACGGAACCGTCACCCCGTGACTGCAACGACCTGGTTCTCTCAAATCGAGCCGGAGCTGTCCAAGCTGGAGCCGTCCCACACGTTCTGCTTCGCGCAAGGAGCAACCGAGTTCGTGATGATGCCTGACCGGGGACCCGTGTGGTCGGTACCGCCGGCTCCGACTCCGCCCGTCAACACCAGCCTCGCGGATCAGATGGCGGTGCTGGAGATGCAGGCGAAGGGGTTTGCCGCGCGTCAGGAATGGCACGACTTCGTGACCGCCTATCAGGGCATCCTGAGTCGCAGCAGCGGATCAGCCGCCCACCAGGCTGCGTTGCGAATCGCGTCGGTTACCTGGTCCAAGCTGGGTGACCCGGCTCGCGCCGTGCGGGTGCTCTCCGACGTCATCTCGGCGGACGGGGGGAGCGCGGAAACCCACTTTGCTCTCTCTGACCTCTACGCGTCGACCGGACAATGGGTCGAGGCCGTGGACTGTTGCGTGGCGGGGCTGCAGCTGGGGCCTCGACTGGTGGTCGGATATCGGCGCGCAGTAGAGCTGTTTCAGCAAATGGGGATGTCGGACCGGGCGTGGAACGCGGCGTCGGTGCTCGCCGCGTTGGACGGGGCTGATGATCGTCTCCGCGCACTGGCCGACGAGCACCGGCCCGTCGGACTGCTTTCGGCACGAATGACGCTCGATGACAGCCACTGGCAGGGACTCGCGATCCGTCCGCAGCGCCACCGCACGCTGGAGCGCATCCTCGGTCTGGTGGCCGCGCCCGCGATGGACCACCGGCTCGGGGTCCTCAAGAAGAAGAAGCTGGTGGTCACGCCCGACCCCAGTAGCCGACACGATCCTCAGACGAGCACGACGACGATCGGGCGCAGCCTTGCCTGGACCGCGCGCCTCAACAACGTGGCCTGTCCCGAACTCTACGTCTTCGACAGTGATGAAGCGAAGATGGGACCGGAGCCCGCCGCGAGTCCCGTGTGTCTGGTCAGCAAGGCCTTCGCGCGGGGGTTCTCGCTGCCACAACTGACATTTCTCTGGGGGCGCACATTGACGTACTTCCGCCCCGAGCACTACCCGCTCGTCTTCTTCTCGTCGGTCGAGCAGATGGCCTCGCTTCTGCTTGCCGCCGCCTATGCCAGCGACTGGAGCCCGGAGAAGGCGCGATCCCTCGATCCCGAAACGGCCCGCCTCGCGGGCTACTTGCGCAAGCACGTAGCTCCCGCGCACCTCGAGGAGATCCGTGGGGTCACTGGTCAATTGACGATGGACAAGGCGCGGAGCCGGGTCGAGCGCTGGGTCAATGCCATCGACGAGGCCGCCAACCGAGCTGGCCTCGTTGCTTGTGGCGACGTCCGTACTGCCGCCGAGATGATCCACCGATTCCCCAGCCGTGGGCCCGACTCCATCGGTCCGCACACTGCGGACCTGTTCCAGTACTCCGTCAGCAGCGAGTATGCCGGCATCCGGGAACACCTAGGGGTCGCGCTGGCGGGTGTCCCCGGGTGAAGAGCCCACCGGGCTGCTCTTTGTGACTCAGTGCACCTGCCGGGGGCAAGGGGGGTCCGTCTGGAGTGCAATCTTCGGCGATGCCCTTCCCGGAGGGAAGTGCCAGGCGTGGCACTGGCTTGGCGGCGACCGTCGGCCTAGCGTGTGCTCCAGGAAAGTTTGCCGGGCAACAATGCCCAGCTGGAGGCGCGGTGATGCGAACGATTTCGATTCTGGTCCTGGGCGCGATCCTTGCTGCTGGGTCGGCGGCCTGCAACGCCGAGGAAGACGCGGAGTCTTCGACCTCCGAAGGGGGCGCCAGCGGATCGGGTGGGATCGGATCGCGGAGTGGCGGCTCGGCTGGTGATGCGAGTAGCGGAAGCTCGGATAGCGGCGGGCGTTCCAGTGGTGGGAGTGCCAGCGGCGGGCGTTCCAGTGGTGGGAGTGCCAGTGGTGGGCGTTCCAGCGGCGGGCGTTCCAGTGGTGGGAGCGCCAGTGGTGGCGACGGCGCCGGGGGCGCTCCTCCTCAGGGCGGTGCCCAAACCACAGGTGGGTCGAACCCAGGTGGATCGAGTCCGGTCGGAGGAGACGGTGGAAGCGGCGTCGTGACGACCGGCGGCGACGGAAACCCCGGGGGAAGCCACGCGAGTGGCGGCGGGGGTGATGGCGGCGGAGCCGACGCCACCGGGGGGACGCCTGGAACCGGCGGTATCGATTGGCAAAGTGGGCCACCTGCGGGCAATCCCGAGGGCGCGTGCTCTGTGCCCTCCGAAGCGCAGGCCGCCGATACTTCCACTCCCGACGTCGTCGTTGGGACTGGAACGCCCGCCAGCTGTACTGGCCAGGCCTTCATCGACGCGGTGGCGCAGGGTGGCCTCATTGCCTTCGATTGTGGCCCCGACCCAGTCACCATTACCGTCGACGAGCCCGCGAGGGTCTTCAATGACACGGGACCCGAGATCGTCATCGATGGTGGTGGTCTGGTCACACTCAGCGGCGGCGGAACCAGTCGGATCCTCTACATGAACACCTGCGACCAGAATCAGCACTGGACCACCGATCACTGCCAGAACCAGGACCATCCACGCCTCACGGTGCAGAATCTGACCTTCGTAGATGGCAACTCGAAGAACGAAACCGAGTACGACGGGGGCGGGGCGATCTGGGTGCGTGGGGGACGGTTCAAGGTGGTCAACAGCCGCTTCTTCAACAACGTCTGCGCTGACGATGGTCCCGATCTCGGTGGGGCTGCGATTCGCGTCTTGAGCCAGTTCGACGGGCTGCCCGTCTACGTCGTGAACAGCACCTTCGGGGGCGGGGAGGGCTTTGGGAATACTTGTTCCAACGGCGGCGGGATTAGCAGCATCGGGGTCTCCTGGACCATCATCAACAGCCTCTTCAGTCACAACGACGCCATCGGGTGCTGTGGCAACCCGGCCGAGGACGGATCCCCAGGTGGTGGGAGCGGTGGTGCTATCTACAACGACGGGAACGAGATGACTCTGCGCATCTGTGGGACTCTCATTCAGGACAATACGGTCCAGGCATACGGCAGCGCGATCTTCTTCGTGAGCAACAACCACACCGGTGAGGTGTTCATCGACGACTCGGTGATCACCAACAACACCGGCGGTGGTTGGGAGCCGGCGTATCCGCAACTGTCGCACCACTCCGACACCCCGGTCACTGTGACGAACTCCACGATCGAGTAGCAGGTCAAGCGACTTCTGGCGGTGACTCGACTCGCGTCGGAGCGTGCACCACGTTCTGACGCGGGCCAACTCCGTGCCGTTCCAGTGCGGAGCGCGCGATTCGCGGGGCGCAGCGCAGCCCGATCCAGCGGGCTCGGGGTTCCTGCTCCTCGTAGCCGAAGAATGCGCGCAGGCCCCTTGTCGAAGCGACCCGCAACCAGCTGCAACGAGCAGCGGGTCAGGCGCCGGGAAGAGCCTGGCCGCCTGGCGGTCAAGGTGGCGCGTCTTGCCCGGGGGGTCCCTCTGCGCCTGTCGGGAAGAGGCGATCGATACTGCACCACGAGTAGGCGAAGAAGCCGACGAGAGCGGTCATCGGGACGAAGACCATCAGGCTGGGCAGCTCCCGAAACGAACCCGTGAAGAACAGCAAAAAGAGGCTGATAGTGTGCATTCCGAGCACGGTGCCCAGCACCTGGAGCTCGGCTGGGTTGTCGCGGCGGGAGCGGAGCGCAAAGGCAGCCAACAGTACCGCAGCCCCGACGAAGACGGCGAGAAACGCCCATGTCTGCCCCAGCGGTAGCGAGTAGATGTGCGGCATGATCAGCTCGATCAGTACCACGGCGATCAGCGCAAGTATCCCGCCGGCCGGGGGGATCCACACGACGCGGCCCCAGGTGTTTGCCGGGATGATCCGGAACAGCCAGCGCGCGAAGAAAGCGTAGCTGCTGACGATGAAGAACCAGCCCAGGAAGTTATCGAGCGGGACTCCGTAGAGATTGATCGGATCGACGTTGTGCCACGTCCAGAACCCGAGCCGTTCGGCCATGGGATCCAGGGTGAGGTCGATGTTGACCGCCAGAACCCCGGCCGAGAATGGGCGTACCGACCACGGCGATCTCAATCGCTGGGCGGTGAAGCTGGCCATGTAGACGATCGCCCCCCAGCCGACGCCCACCCACAGAGGAACGCCCTTGCCCATCACTGTCACCATGAGCAGGAAGTCCCCATACACGTAGTGCTGTGCGGCGGGGTTGGCCTTGAGAACAATGATCAGCTCGACGACCAGCCCGAACCCCATCCCCCAGAGGTAGGTCGACAGCCAACGTCCGCCCTGGCGCAAAGCGTGGCGGACCAACCCGGCGGCAAACAGGAAGACGCAGATCTCGATGACCCAGAAGTGCCAGGGCATGGCGTGCCTCCCTCGTGGGGGTGTGGCTCGGGTGGAGACTACATCAGCTGGGGGCGGCAGCGAGAAGCGTGATCGCTGGGTACGCGCCGACGGCCCAGACTGACCCAGGAATCACCAGATCTCCTCGGGTGGTGTGTAGGGACTTGGAAGGAGAGTGGGATGGCGCGGGTGGTGCTGGGCACGTGGCTGGTGGTGATCTCGACCTCCTGCGGTGGAAGCGGATCTAGCGGTGGAGTGGCTGCGAGCGGTGGCACCAACGCGGCTCTTGGCGGGGCTGGGGGACACTGGTCAGCGACTGTGGGGGACAGGGAGGCCGCGACTCAGTATCCCACCAGGACCGAGGACATCGACCAGCTCGGTGGGGCGGCGGTGCCCGTTCCGCCGCCCGGCACGGGGTTGGTGTCCAGGCGCCAACCCTCAACGAATCCCAACGCTTACCGCACCTTGCGGCGCGCCAGCGGTGGTCCGCATCCGACGCTGGGCGAGTGCGGTAGCGGGTGTCGGGGGGCGGGCTCGCGCCCGCGTGCGACCGTGCTACGATTGCTGGCTATTACTTCGGGGAGAACCGATATGGGGATCGAATTCGAGAAGTTCTTGACACTCACCGCGGCGTTGGCGACCGCCACGGCGACCGCGATGGGCTGTGCAGTCAACGACGTCAGCGAGGAATCGACTGGCGGGACGACGAGCACCGGCGGTCGTGACTCCGGTACGGGGGGCAACTCCAGCGATGCGGGGGCCTCATCCACCGGGGGAGTGACTGCCAACGCGGGAGCATCGGCACAGGCGGGCACGACCGCCAGCGCGGGTACGACCGCCAGCGCGGGTACGACCGCCAGCGCGGGTACGACCGCCAGCGCGGGCACGACCGCCAGCGCGGGCACGACCGCCAGCGCCGGTACCACGGGTTCTGCAGGTGCACCGACGGGCGTCGCCGGCGCGACTCTTGGCTCCGCCGGCGCCACCAGCACCGCCGGAGGCTCTGGCGCAGGGGGCGTGTCGGGACCGGGCGAGTGCGTCGACTCCGGGTATGGAGATTGCTATGGCTTGCCGACCGATGAGTGCCCGCCTCTGGGCGACCTGCCAACGTCCTACAGCCTGTGCTCCAAGTGGGGCTATGGGATGATGGCTTCGGGCGCCTACCAGGTGTTGACCGACTGCCTCAAGGCGATCGAGGGGGATCACTGCGTGGCGACCGATGAGGCGCTCGCCTGTGAACAGCTGGCGTTGGGCTCGGCCTGCGATACGGACCTTGCGGTCGATGCCTGCACGAACGGACTCACGGATCCGGACTTTGGCACCGAGTTCGCGGCGGTCCTTTCCGTTTGTGACGACGGCACGCTCACCGAGGCCGCCTGTGTTCAGACCTTCAGCGCCATCGGGCAGAATGGCTACCTCTATTCGGTGGCGGGGTGTATGGATCCGACCGCCAGTGGCTTCACCGGCACCTGCGCCGAGTTGCTGACGATCTGTGCCGACCCTTACCTGTATCCGACGGTCGAGTAGACTGCTCGACCTCGTGGCACTGCCCACATGACCGGAATTGCAGCGGCGTCTCGACCCGTTCCAGCCGCCGCTGCCTGGGCTGATTCCTACTTCACGGTGGGGGTCACGGGGACCAACGGGAAGACGTCCACGACGCACTTAGTCGCGGCGATCTTCCGGGCAGCGGACTGTCCGACTGCCCTTCTGTCCACGCTCGGGTTCTCGACGGAGGGACCGGCGGCTCCCCTCGTGGCTCCGACGCGGCGCGCCTTCTTCGATGCGTTGCAAGCTGCCGCGGTCGCGGGCTGCCGCCACGCCGCCATCGAGTTGACCAGCAAGGCGCTGCGGGGTGGCTACGCGCTGGCGTGGCGCTTCGATCTGGCCATCTTCACCAACCTCTCGCGGGACCACATCGAGGAACACGGGAGCTGGGAGCACTACCTGGCGAGCAAGGCGCAGCTGTTCGTGCATCTGGGGCCTGGTCGAAGTGCGGTGCTCAACGCCTGCGACGAGGCCGCGCTGCTGATCGATCGGGTGATCCCCCCTGATGTTCATCGGCTCTGGTACGGCGCTGCTTCTCGTGGCTCCCCGCGGCGTGAGCCCGCGCTCTACGCGACCGCGTTGGATGTCTCGATCGAGGGGACGCGATTGCAGCTTGCCCCCTCGGAACTCGCGGAACGTCTAGGGGGCGAGCTCCATCTCTCTCTGGTCGGAGAGGTCTTCGGGGAGAACGCGCTGGCCGCCGCGGGCGCGGCCCTCGTCGCTGGTGTTGCTCCGGAAGCTGTTCACCAGGGCTTGGCGAGTTGCTCCGTGCTCCCGGGGCGCTTCGAGGTGATGTGGCGCCGACCCCTCGTCGTGCTCGACTACGCGCACACCCCGGACGCCCTGGGTCAGGTGCTCGACACAGGGCGACGGATTGCGAGAGCCGGGAGGTTGATCGTCGTGTTTGGGGCGGGAGGGGGTGCGGATCCCGACAAGCGCGGGCCGATGGGGGAGGCCGTGGGTGGCCGAGCCGATCTGGCGTTCGTGACCAACGACAATCCGCGGAGCGAAGACCCGCTGACTATCGCTCGGGCGGTGGCCGCCGGTTGTGAGCGCGGAGGGCGTGCCCTCACTCGGATCATTTGCGATCGCACCGAAGCGATCGAGGCGGCGATCACTGCTGCCCGGAAAGACGATGTCGTCATCGTTGCTGGCCGCGGTCACGATCGCGGAATGCGCTTTGCGACCGACATCATCGACTACAGCGATGTGGATGCGCTCCGCCAGCTGCTGGGGAGGACCGGGCAGTCGTCAGCGGCTCCCATTGGAGATGCTGTCGAGCCGCCGGCGGTCCGGATGCGCCGCTAGCCAATCCTGCCTCAGAAGGAGGCTTCCACCCCGACCGCAGGGATCGTCACTGGGCCGATGCGTTCGGCTTCGCATCGCCCATCCGGGCAATCCGGCGTGACCTCCTCCTTGTTCAGCGTCGTATTCAGTACCTCCGCGGTGAACGCCCAGAAGCCACCCTCGCGACCCAGCCGCCATCGCTTCTGAAGCCGCCAGTCGATTCGGTAGTACGGCCTGGTGCGTAGCAGTTGTGGGGGCAGTTGGCGGGAGTACCCGCCGCCCTGGGTCGATACCCATTCGCTTTGTCGGACTTCGACCGGGATGCCCGTGTAGAAGACGAACCGCGCTCCTGCGCGCCAGCTGCGACCGAGATCGAGCGATAGCGCCGTGTTGAGCACGTGACGCCGGTCGAAGGAGGAGTCGCCGCGGAACCGTTGGAAGCTCCGCGTCGACCGGCTCAGGGTGTACGCAACGAATCCGCCCACGCGCTTCGTCGCGGGTCGCCTGATCATCAGTTCGGCACCGTAGGTGTGGCCGAGACTGCGTAGGTCGATCTCTTCGTTTTCGAGCGCTTCGGTTTGGGTTGCCGTGCTCAACAGATCGGTACCGTTGAATGTCGCGTGCTGAAACAGCGTGAGTGAGCTGGCGAGATCTGCCGGTAGATCCCACTCCACACCGGCGCTCGACTGTACCCCGTGCTGCAGCCCATCCTGCAGTCCCGCTATTTCGAATCCGGGCACTGGCACCACGAAGCTTGGCGGCTGGTGCGCGATGCCAAACGCGTGCACGAGGCGCACTTGGTCGTGGACGGTGAAGGTGGCGGCTACTCGAGGGTCCACGCCGAGTCGCGCTACGCCGTCCACGACGAATACATCGGCGCGACCACCCGCTACCAGCTCGATCCGTGGGGTCACCTGCACCACGACGTCCGACCATGCCCCAAGATCGATATCGGTTCGTGTCGGGAAGAGCCTACGAGCCGCATCCGAGTCACCAATCGCGTCGGTATCTCCGAGCACGATGTCGTATCGATCCAGGGACAGGTCGCCGCCCCCGCGGTGGGTCCAGGTGGGGCTGACCTGCTTCTCGAGTTCGATGCGTAGCGCCGCGAGGCGGTCCCGCAGTACGGTCAGCATGTCGATGTCATCCAAGTCTTCGTTGCGGCTTCGGTCGATGCCCAGCGTTAGCGCCACGCGACCCTGGATATCGTGGTCCGTGGTGAAGTCGTGCCGCATGTCCAAGCGATGGAATTCCGTTCCGAGGCGGAAGTTCTCGACATCGGCTTGTCGTAGCAAGTCGAAGGATCCGAAAGCGAACACCTCGAACCCTTGGTGGTCGTTGCGATCCCACCGCACGCGCGATTGGTAGTCCCAGTATTGCAGCCGTATCGTCGGCTCGACGAGACGGAGCATCGCGGCGGTGTAGGAGTAGCGCCCAGCCACGGTGGCCGTCGCACGCCCACGGGCGAATGGCGTGCCGACGAGAGCGCCGGAGTCTACCAGGCGGATGTTCGCGTGCCCGTGAAACTCGGGCTGCGGCGGCGCTGACTCGGCGGCCACCACTCCACCGACGAAGCGCCCATAGCGCGCTGGATAGCCCCCGGCGTACAGGTCGACCCGGTCGACCATCTCGGGGTGGATCACTCCTGGTCCGAGTGCCAGATGATAGAGTAGAGGGACTCGGATACCGTCGAAGAAGTAGCCCTGGTTACCCGGTGGCGCTCCACGAATGAAGAAGAATGGTAGCCCCGACACGAGCGGGGTCACACCGGGCAGCGCTTCGATGGCGCGAAACGGATCGCCCATCGCCCCGGGGAGTTCGCGGACCTCCAGCTTGCTCAGCGTCGTCCGCCCGACCACCCGTCGCTCGCCATGAACCGAGACCTCGATGCTGTCTACTGGGTTTGGCATCGGGGAGTCGACCACCGCGTCGCTTTCCGGTGCGATGGGGGAGGGGCTGGCCTCTGCCTCTGGTTCGATGGGTTCGTCCTCCACAAACGCCACCTCCAGTCGGATCCGCGCTGCGCGTTTGCTGCCATCGACCACAGCGGGTTCGAAGCGCCACCGGCGGGCGGCGTTGAGTGCCGCCGACCTGAACGGCTCCGTTCCCGACACGACGGTCGTGTCGCCGACGCTGCCATCTGCGTTGACGAGAAGCTCGAGCACGACCGTGGCATCGCCGCGTCCATCCGCTGGGTACGGCACCGCACTCGTCGTGAGGAGGCGCGGGGGAGAGATCCCTGCAGAGGTCGCTGGTGGGTTTCCGCCGCCGCTTCCTCTCGTGCCGGTAGCCGGTGCGGCGGCTGGCGCGTCGGGTGTTTCCTCGTCGCGGTCGCTGGCGGTGTCCGTCTCTGGATCGGGATACCGCGCGGTCGGCTGGGCTGCAGCGTGACCGGTGGCGAGCGCGATTGCGATTGGCCAGGCGATGACAACGGCAGCTTTGGGCTGACCTCTTCGTCCCCGCCGGCAGGCAAGCATGAGGGGCGCAGGCTATTCTCCAGAGTGCTTCGGGTCTATCCGTACGTTGCTCTTCCTTGCAGCTCTCTCCGCGATGAGCTGCGGCTCTGGCGACGCGGCTGGAAAGCTTCGCGGAGCGGTTCCATCCTCGAGTGCTGTCTGGGGAGCGCGGTGGGAGAGGTGTCTTCGGGAGTACTTCGACTGGGCGCTTCGTGGTGCTCGAGGGGCGGTGGCCAGACGTGCATGCCAAGGTCGCGGGCCGGGTTTGGCGTCGCCGGCTCCCGGCGAAAATGCACTGCGAAATCGTTGATTTCGGCGCCTGGGTGCCGGAGACTCGGGCGGATGAGACACGGGACTCTCGCGGTCTCGGCATTGTGGTTCTGTGGGGCCGTCTCCGGGAGTGCACTGGCCGACCCTGCAGGCGACCCCATCGCTGAAGCCGGGAGTCAGCTTCGTATCGTGTATGAGGCGCCGGATGATTGCCCGAGTCGCGAGGTGTTCCTTCAGGAGTGGCGCGCGCTGGGCGAGCCGGAGGGGGATTTCGGGTCCGAGCTGGGGGCGGGAGTAGTACGGGTGACGCTGCGTTCTTCTGGACAGGAATACGCTGCGTCGGTGGTGATGGTCGATGGTGCCGGACAGTGCGGGGCGCGGCGCACCCTCTTTGCCCCGAGCTGTGCGGACTTGGCTGCTGACGTCGCAGCCAGCTTGGATCTGGCTATCCGAGACTGGAGCTGCCCGCCACCGGTCGAAAAGAGCTGCCCTTCGCCGGCTTCCGTCCCGGAGTGTCAGCCGCTCCCCGAGGTGGACACCTCCTGTCCAAATCCCGGTCCTCGAAGCGGGGATTTCGGGTTGACCGAAGGACTGCTTTGGTTCGTCCCCGACCAGCGGAGAGGGGCGTGGGGGCTGGCGTTGGTACTTGGCTACCGATCTGCGCGGTCTCGCGGGGGGGCGGCGGCGGGGCCGGCCTGGAGCGCTCAGCTCCAGCTCGGCTACTGGCTTCCCGAGGTGCTGGACGCGCAGGTTCCAGGATCGGAGCTTGATCTCCAGCTGCGCTTGGCCAACGCTCGAATCGCCGCCTGCCCGCTGGAGTTCCGCGTTGTCGGACCGCTGTCGCTCCCATTGTGTGGGACGATGGAGGCGGGTGTCGTCGGGGTTCGCGTTGAAGGACAGAGACAACCGGACCGATTGTGGGCAGCCCTTGGGATCGCTCCGCGCCTCCGCCTATCCAGCCCGACCCTGTTTGCGGAAGCAGAACCATCGGTCGGGTTTCCGATCATGCGCTATCGGATCCAGGGGGGGCGGGAGATCATGAACTGGTTCGCCGTGGGAGCGCAGATTCGCCTCGGGGTTCGGTTTTGAGGGATCAGAATGGCGAAGCACGGGGCTAGTACGACAACCCGGCAGATCGGTCCGGGGTGCCAGACCCAATTTGGGATCTGCCATTCAGTTGGGGCGAGAACGTCTCCAGCCGGTGGCGGCGTCTTCTCCCAGGTTGGCGGCTCGGTTCCCATGGGACCCGGACTGGCGAACCCCAGAGCAGGGCAGGTCCGAGACTCCTCAAACATCGGCGTGAAGGTTCTCAAGATGATGGTCGGTTCGTCACTCCTGCTGGCGGGTTGCCGCGGCCCAGAGGTTGCGGTCCCGGTGGAGTTCGAGCTGGAGTGCCCGTTGCCGCCCGATGCGGAGAACCTTGCGGCCTTCTGGCGCTTTGACGACGGGAGCACCGGAGAGGCTTCGTCGAAGGACACCAAGACGGACCTCCGGCTGGATGGTCCGAGGGGGATGCTGGTCGAGGATCGCCTGGGTGGGCGGGGCCATGGGGCGCTTTTCCTGGGAGGTGATGCCGCGGCCGGGCGCAGCGTTCCGGCGAGTCTCGACGTCGCGAGCGACCTCACACTCGCCGCGTGGGTCTCTCTCCCAGAAGACTGGCTGGCGGCTCCGGAGGTGTGTGCCGACCAGGAGCGAGCCCTCGAGGTGGTCTCCGTAAGCGACGAAGGTGCTGGTCAGGCGCGTCTGGAGATCTTGAATGTCGTCGGTATGGCACCACTCCTCCGCGTGTCGGTCGATGCCGCGTCGGGCGCACGGGAGGGATGCGCCGAGCTCCCCTCGGAGTTTGGGCACTGGGGACGCGGCCGCTGGTATCACGTGGCGGGGACGACGGGAGTCTCGCCTGTTCTGTACGTGGGTGGCGAGCCGGCACCGAGCGTGCAGTGTCCAGTGCCTGGACGCACCTACACGACCAGCCCCGTCTCCTCGGGACAGCTCGTGGCTCCCGAGGGGTGCGGATTCGGGCGCCTTCTCGATGACATCGCCTTGTTCCAGCCCCCCCTCTCCCCGGCTCAGCTGCCCGGTTTCCTCGTGCGCTCCTCTGCCGTTCCCGGTACCGATGGGCGATGGTGGTCGGCGCAGGGGGTCGAGGGGAGCGTTGCGGAATGGCGTTGCGGGGTGGCGTATTCGCGTGATGAAGGGGGACTTCAGGTCTACTTCGACAACAAGCCGTGGAGCGCCCCCCGGCTCGTGGTCGAAGTGAAGCCTGCCCCGGTCCAGGCATTCCGCTCTGCCGTGCTGCGTGCAAATATTCCCGCTGGGGAGCCCTTCCAGCTGGAACTCGAGGGACGGGAGCGAAATCACTACTGCGCGTGGCCGGTGGTCGGGAAGGGGGATACCGAGTACGTGTTCTCCGCCGAGGACGTGGGCTGGTGCGAGTGCCCTGGAGAATGCCCCTGTGACTTCACGGTGACGCGCGCCTCGATCGAGTCGCGCTGGGACACGAGTTCGCGATATCCCGTTTCCGTCTTCGATATCGATCTCGATTTTCAGCCTGGGCTCGAATCTCCGGCACCCAGTGAGCCGCGGCCACGAACCCTCGACGCGCTCGACTGGTGCTGGCGGCCCGTGGCCTACGACCCGACCGCTCGTGCCCGGCTGGGGCCGAGCGAGGTGGCGAATACCTTTGCGGCTCACCTGGGAGCTCCGGTGTCCAGCGAGGCCGTTGGCACGCTCGACGGGGCCAAGCAGACGACCTCCTTTCTCGGGGCGGACTTCGTCGGCATGGGTGCATTCCTCGACATCGAAGGCTGCGAGCGAGTTCGCTTGGAGACCACGGTGGAGTCGCAGGACAACTACGCTTTTCGGCTCGTGGACGCCTACGGAGTTGTGGCCGTCTTCAACCAAAATGCTCAGCCTGAGGCCTTGATCGATCTGAACGAGGCTGTGTCGTGGAGTCCTCCTCAGGTGCGGGAGCTCGGCAAGCTGGATCCCGCGGCGGCGAGGTTCACCCCGACGATGGTGAGGTTTGTGGGGATCCAGAAGCCCTGGGAGGAACAGTGGTCTGAATCGACGGTTCGGGTGCGCAGCATCGCGTTCGAGACGGCGGATGGTCAGACTTGCGCCGAGCTCACCGATGCGAAGCTGACCGCCCCGTTGGCCGTCGTCGAGGAGGTCTTCTGAGTGGCGCGGCAGCGCCCGTGCCCGTGGCTCGGGCGCGTGCGGGCTGCAGGTCGGTCCCCCGACTATCTCGGAGCATCCGACCTCGGCGTCGTAGAACGCGCGTGCAGGCTCGCCGCTTGAGGACTTGGTTGCATGGAGATATCGTGTCAGAAAGCGCCGTGACCCTTCCGCTGCCACCGAGCGAATCATCCGCGCGTGTGCTTTCTGGTGGGCGCCGCGCTGCACAAGAGGAGCGGACCGCTCACCTCGAGGAATTCGTCCGCACCCACGTCCGTTTCGTGTGGCGTCTGGCGCGGCACTGTGGCCTCCCCGACGCCGACGCGGATGACGTGACGCAGAAGGTGATGCTGACCGTGATGCAGCGATTCGACGATATCCAGCCAGGCTGCGAGCGGGCGTACCTCTATCGCGTTACCCGCAACCACGCACGTCGCGCCTACCGTACGAGAGAGCGCCGCAGGGAGGACGTGACCGAAGACTTCTCGTTGCGAGCAGCCCCGGAGCCACAGCTGGATTCGCTGGTGGAGCGCCGCCGAGCCCACGACGAGCTATGCCGCATACTCGGCCGCCTGCCCGAGAAGCTGCGCGAGGTCTTCGTGCTGTTCGAATTCGAAGGTTGGACCCAGGTAGAGATCAGTTCGGTGCTTGGCGTGCCTCAAGGCACTGTGGCTTCACGATTGCGCAGAGCGAGGGAGGGTTTCCAGAAGTTGGCAGCCCATCTGACAACCCCACCAAGCGGAGGACGCGATGAGTGATCCCCAGAGAATGCTTGACGGCAACGTTCCGCCGCACATCCGCTTGCTGCTGGAGGCGGGGCGTGATGCTGAGCCCCGGTCCTCTCTGGTTGAGATGACGCTGCAGTCGCTGCGGGCTGCGGAGCTGGGAGCGGCTCCCGGTGGTCTCTCCTCGGTGACCTCGGCGATGGTGGTCCCGGCACTGCTGGGAGCGTTGTCGCTGGGAGCGTTGGTGGGTGTGACGTGGATGTTGATGACGCCGGCCGCGCCGGACGCTTCTACCGCGGTGTCTCCCATTTCCCACCCCGCCGACGAACCGTCCCAGGAGCGCGCAGCGGTGGACGATGCTCCGTCGGCGTCGGTCGCCAGTGCCACTCCTGACGACGACCTGCGGCCCGCATCCTCGGGTGCGCTGGCGCCCAGCCGACAGGGACCGCAGCGGGTGGTCACGCTGCCCGGTGGAGCGGACGTGCGACAACCGCCCCCCCGGCCCCCCGCGACTGTTCAGCGCGAACTCGTGCTCCGGGCCCGGGCGGAGCTGGACCGGGGACTTCCTCAACGGACGCTGATGATCCTGGCCGGCTACGAATCCTCCTTTGAGGAACTCCGATTCGTTCCGGAGGTGCTCAGCCTGCGCATGCAAGCGTACCAAGCGATGGGTCACGGCGAGACAGCGCAGCAGCTCGCACGCGACCTCATCGCAAAGTACCCGCGGTCGTCGCAAGCGGGCCGGGCGCGCCAGCTGCTTCAAGAAGGTGGTGTCGCCGAGAAGTGAGATGCAGCCGCTGGACCACGTGCGCCTGGTCGCTGGGCACCGCGCATTTGCCTCCTTCTCGCAGACCCGTCCCTGGATCGAGGCGGCTTGCCCGGGTCAGTAGATGGTGGGGACCGTGCCGCAGTTGGTGAACGTCATCGTTGTCTCGATGGCGAAGTTGGATTCGCAGCACCAGCGCTCCGCGTGGAAGAAGTCGAGCGGGTAGGAGTGACCGGGGACGAGGCCTAGCCGGGTGGCCTCCGCGTCGAGTTCGATCCGCTCCGAGGTTTCGTCGTGCACGCCGCCGAGATCGATGGCGAGCTGCCCGTTGATGAAGACCCAGAGGTCGTCGTCTCCGGTGAACTCGAAAACCTCGCCACCCTCGTAAAGGAAGGCGGTGTGCAGCTCGAAGGAGAAATGGAAATTGTGGTCCAGCCACTCGTTGCCGAATCCCTGGTTGTCGAGGGGATAGAAGTCGTGGCTGGTGAAGCTGAAGACACCTTCGTCGCCTGGTTCGAGGTAGAGCTCGAGAAGGTACGGGAGGTTGTGAGCGGGGACGTTCCGATACCACTCAGCGAAGCTGGCGGGGCTCTCGATGAACCCCTGAGCGTAGTTCGGTCCAGCCAGCGGCTTGCGGTCGGTGTCCAGGGTGGGCTCGACGAGGTTTGCGACCAGATTGCTGATCCCTGCACCGAAGTCGGGGTGGCCCGTCTCTTCGTTCCCGCGCGTCGTGAAGTCGCGAACCACTCCGGTCAGCACCGTACCGCAGGGATCGTTGCGCGTCGGGACCGTGTCGGTGGCGCCGGTCGCGTCGGTAGGAATGGCATCGCCCAGCTTGAAGCCCCCCTCTTCGGCGGGCGTGAAGTCGCTGGGCATGGTCAGATCGATGACGCCGTCGAACGCTCCCCCTCCGCCGCTGGGCGGGACGTCGAGCGAGGCACCGCCAGTGCCCGTCAAGTCGATTGGGGCGTTGCCGCCCGTCCCGACGGCGGGAGCAGAGACAGGTGCGGGGTCCAAGGGGTCCGAGCCGGCTCCGCAACCCGCAAGAATCACTGTTCCGAAGCAGGCTAGTACCGCTGTTCGCAAGATCGTTCCGGGATTCCTCCGGCCCGACACCTGGGATGAAGGGCCGGCAGAATCCCGGAGGCGCACTCGTCTGAATTGCGCACTCGATCTCACACTTGGTACGACAACCCCGAACGAACTTCCGGGTTGTCGTACTAGCCACCCTGCCGTGCCAGGCCTCTGCATGCCTCTCAGCGTTGCAGTCGGCCTAGCGGCGTCAATGGTCCAGGCGATACTTTGGCGCAAGAAGCGCGATCCAGGGGACCCCAATTCTTGTCTGAGGAGAATGTTCCGGGGCGGTCCTCTGCTTGCCGTGACCTCGACTGACCGAGTGGTTGGTACCCGATTCGACGAATCGCGTCGTCAGATGCAATACCCGCCGCTGCCCTGGACAACGCATTGGTTGACGTCGAGGCAGTCCTCGACGACTCGCCACTGAGCACCCTCGCAGCGCAGCACTTTGCCGCACGGGCTGCACACCCAGCGCCCCTCCGGAGCGCAGTCGAGGCAGTAGTCGCAGTCTTCGGGTTCGTCCACGCAGCCCTGCGAACCGCAGCTATCCGTGGTCCAGGTCTGCGCATTGACGCTGCACGTCTGGAGGGTGATGCCGTCGCTGGTGCAGCGCGCGGAGCCTGCGCGGCAAGCGACGCAGCTGGACAACGTGGCGTCGCACGTGAGCGGTGCTGCGCACTCGGTCAGCAACGTCCAACCGTCCAGGGTTGCGTTGCACAGCTCGAGCCGTTGATCCAGGCAGCGGGTCTCGTTGATCGCGCATGCCTGGCAGCGACCTTCCCCGGCACTGCAAAGCTCTGGTCGGCCGCAGGTTTGCTCGGTCACCCACGTCTGATCGACGCACCGCTCGAGCAGGTCCAGCGTACACGTGAACTGGCCATCCACGCACTCGCCGCTGCTTTCGGTGTCAAAGTCGCCGACCACGAGATGGCAGCCGGGGGTGAGCAGGGCGAGGATCGGAGTCAGCAGTCGGGTCACCGTGCGCATGCCGTTGCTAGCCATCGTGCAGCCTACTCTGGATGGGGCCGGTTCGTCACTCACGGCTCGTGCCGTCGGTCCGTTCGAGGAGTTCAACCACCACTGGCCCTACTGACAGGTCCCGTTGCTGCATTGCTCGCTGGGAGCGCAGTCACCGGAGTTCAGGCACTCGACGCACTCTGCACCCCGACAGTAGGGGGTGGAGAGGGGGCAGTCCGTGTTGCTGCGGCACCCGACACAGGTGCCTGTGTCGCAGTAGGGGGTGCTTCCCGTGCATTGCGCGCCGCAGGCCCCGCAGTGGTTCGCGTTGAGATCCGTGTTGACGCACGCCCCATCGCACACGGTCAGGCTGCTGTCGTTGCAAACACAGCTACCGGACGCGCACTGCTGCAGCGCCGTGCAGGCCGTGCCGCACGAGCCGCAGTTGGCGTTGTCGGTGCTGGGATCCGTACAAAGCGTTCCGCAGGCGATCTGGCTGGTCGGACAGACGCATCGGCCTTCGGAACATGTCTGTCCCACTACCGCGCCGCAATCGCCGTCTGAGACGCACGCCACGCATTCACCGGCGTTGCAGGTCCCCATCGGACTGGCACACTCGGTGGCACAGTTGCCACAGTGACGGGCGTCGGAGCGGGTGTCCACGCACGCCCCGCCGCAAAGGTCGAGCGTCGGGGCGGGGCACGCGCAGCTACCAGCGACGCAGGTCTGGGTCGATACGCAGGCGTTGCCGCAGGAGCCACAGTGATTCGGGGCGCTGGCAGTGTCCACGCAGGTGGTGCCGCAGAGCACTTGGGGTGCGATGCACCCGCAGGAGTTGGCGATGCAGCTCTGGGTGGGTGGACAGTCCACGCTCGTGACGCACTCTCGACAGGTACCGTCGACGCACTTGCCGGTCGCGGTCAGCGGGTCGCAGTCGCTGTCGTCGAAGCAGCCCACGCAGTCTCCCGCGCGACACAGCGGGGTGTTCCCGGTGCAGTCGGTGTAGGTCCACGATCCGCTCGCGTCGCACTGACCTGCCGCGGGGGGACTCTGCCGGCACCCGGTTGTGCCCGGCTCACAAGCAACGCAGCGATCGCCACCGAGGCAGTATCCGTCGCAGGTTCCAGTCGCGCAGCCAACACATCGCGCCACACCGTTGACCGTGGTGCAAACGGGTGTGGTGCCTCCACAGAGCGTGGTGGTGACCGTTCCGGTCGCGGAGCACGAGCGGATCCCATCGCCGGCCTGGTTGCAGGTGGCCACCGTCGTGTCGGGGTCGCAAGCGACGCAGGTGCCCTCGCCGTCGACCACGAGACAGCGCACGCCGCACGAAGTCCCAAACCAGGTGCCGGTGTTGGTGGCGCAGGATTCGCGGGTAGTTCGGTCCGGACAGGTGGCTGCAGAGTTGGCGTTGCAGGCAGTGCAGTTGGCTAGCACCGAGCTGCACACTGGGGTCGTCCCGGTGCAGTCGGTGGTCGTCCAGTCACCGGCGGTGCAGCTCTGGCGGGTGTCGTTGTCGAGGCAGGACGCTGCTGACGCGCTGTTGCAGGGCGCACAGTCGCCCTGGTAGCAACTGGTGTTGCCGTCGTTGCGGGCGGCGCAGTTCTCGAGCTGCCAGCGGTTGTTGACACACTCGCGACGGGTGGAGGTGTTGGCGACGCATTCCCTAGCGTTGCCCAGGCACTCCACGCAGGTTCCAGCCTCACAGAATGGGGTCTCGGTGGGGCAGGGGACGAGCTCCGTGGTGGACAGGGTGCCGCCGACGCAGCGCCTGAGGTGGGTGTCGTCAGCACACTCGTAGACGGTGGGGCTGAAGCCCTCACCGGTTCCATTGCAGGTGTGTGTCCCCGTCGCGCCAACGCAGGTGGCCTGGTTCGGGGCACAAGTACCGGCGCAGTAGTCGTTGCTCCCGTCGTTGACGCAACCGAACCCCGCCGTGCAGACTGCCGGGGGTTCCCATGCGCGTCGATCCGTCGGACAGGTCCGGGTCGATCCCGGGCGATCTTGGTCCACGCACTGGACCTCCCCGGCGGTGGGACATGCCGCGCAGTAGTCGGTGTTTCCTGGGTTGTCCTGGCACCCGTTGTCGCAGGTGCTGGGGGCGGAGAAGAAGCGTCGGTCGCTGGAACACTCTTGGATCTGGTTGGTCCCGGAGCATTGGCTCTCGTTTGGGTCGCAGAGCAGACAGTAGCCCTGCGCTCCATCCGGAGAGGCGTAGCAGTGGGCCGAGTCCCGGCAGAGTCCGCGCCCCTCGATGGCCTGCCCCGCCGGACCGCACTGCTGGAGCAGGGGCCCACTGCAGCCGAATTGATTGGCCACACAGCGGTCGCACTGGCCACCCACGGGATCGCAAATCGATCCCTCGCAGACAGAGACGTTGTCCCACCCGTCGCGTCCGCTCGCACAAGTCTGCAGCACCTGCGGGTCATCGTCGGTGCACCGGTGCTCTCCGGGATCGCAGATCGGGGGCAGACACCAAGCGCCAAAGGCGGATGCGGTGCAGAGCGCGCTGGTCAGACAGGGAGGGCCGGTGGCGGCCCAGCTCAGCGCGCCGTCGTCGCCGAGGCGGCACTCGACAGGGACCCCTCGCTGGCACTGGAACGGGGGATCCGGGCATTCCGCCGCGCACTGCTGGTTCTGCGCATCGCAGAGCCAGCCCTCGGGGCAAGTCTGCAGCTCCTCCCAGGCGACCAGCGAGCTGGGACACGACCGCAAGACGTTGCCCGCGCAGTCGACCAGGCCCCCGGCTGGACACCCGGGTGGGCTACAGTGCCCCGACTCCGCGTCACACAGCGCCTCAGTGAGGCAGTACTCGAGCGTTTCCCAATCATTGCCGCCCGGTGTGCAGCGGCGCAGGACGTTGCCAGCACAGCTGAAGGTGCCTTCCTCGCAGAGCGCGGGTGCACACCGGCCCTCCGCGGCGACACACAGCAGGGCGCTCGCGCAATCCTCGACGGTCTCCCAGGTCGATCCTTCGGTGCACCGCTGCAGCGCCGCCCCGCTGCACTGGTACTCGTTCGGCACGCAGGCCACGCAGTCTTGGCGAGTCGCATTGCAGTGGTCGGCGCTGGCGCAGGTCTTGACCGTCTCGAAGCGCGTGCCGTCGAGGCTGCACTGCTGCAGCTCCGCTCCTGCGCATCGATAGGTGCCGGGAGTGATGCCGGGACCGCATCCCGTCTGGCACTGCCCCGCCTCGGCGTCGCAGAGCATCGCGGTGTCGCATGAGTCGAACACCTCCCAGCCCGTACGGCTTGGCGGGCAGCCCAGTAGCTGTCTTCCATCCATCGTCGAGCACTGGAACGTTCCTGGTTCGCAGGCGGGTGGTGCGCACTCGCGGCCCCAGCCCTCGGTGTCGGACGACGGATAGTGCAGCACTGTCTCGGTGCAGAGCTCCGGCGTGGCACATTCGGTGACCGCAGCCCACTCACAGTTGGCGACACATTCCGAGAGGGTGTTCCCGAAGCACTGGAGCTCACCAGGTGCGCAGCAACGACAGCTCTGTGATCGGGCGTTGCATAGCTCAGCGGATGGACATGGAGTCACGATCCAACGATCGCCGTTGGCACTGCATACCCTCAGGTCCGCACCGTCGCAGTGGCCCTCGCCAGGCAGGCAAGCCAGGCATGCTCCCTCCGCCGCGTCGCAGTAGACGGACGAGGTGCACTGGGCAGCCACGTCGAAGTCGGACCCCTGCGCGTTGCAAGTTTCCAGCCGCCAGCCCGCACAGCGGCTCTGGCCCGGTTCGCAGACCTGGCAGAGCCCGGCCTGAGCATCGCAAGTGACAGCCGAGGGGCAGGTTCTCGTGGTGCGCCAAGGGGGATCTCCGTTCGGGTCGCACATCTGCAGCTCGGCGCCCCGGCATCGGACTTCTCCCTCTGAGCAGCTCTCGAGCGGTCCGGGCAGGGTGCCAGGCCCCTCGGGCCCGGAGTCGCCGACCTCGCTGGTCTCGAAATCACCGGCGATGAGGTGGCACGCTGCGGCGAACAACACCAAGGCGTGGGTGAGGATCCAGGTGGCGGTTCGCGGCGCCGCACGGCTGTTCATTGGAAGGTGCCCCGCAGCCCGGTGTGGCCAGGGGCTGCGAAGAGTTCGAGGCGAGCGCGCGAGGACCTAGCCGAGTCGGCGCGCATCTCTTTGACGAGCAGAACGGTGCCCGTGGCGGCACCTGCGATGCCGACGACGAAGCCGACCCCGGATACCCAGCTCAACCGATGGTACTGGTCGATGGCTGGTTGCTGGTCCATCGGGCAAGTGCCGCTCGGGCACACGTCCGTCAGCTCGGCGTGCTTCTTCAGGGCGAGCGCTCCCGTGACCGACCCCACTGCGATGCCCAGTCCGCCGACGCCGAGGGCGACGTAGGGCACAAGATCTTTTGGTTGCTCGTCTGGCTCGGGCGACGGTTCTCGGCGGGGCGGCCGTGGAGTCTTCTTCTCCGGTAGCCGTTCCAGGCTGACCTCGATCGACTCTGCACCGCCCTCCGGCAGATCGAGCCTCATGCGTCGTGGAGCGTAGCCGCTCGCGCTCACGTCGATGGTGCGCGTTCCGGGATTGGTGGCCCGTCTGACCCCCTGGGCAGCGGAGGGAAGCTTCTGCCCATCGATGCTGATCTCTGGCTGGCTCACGCCGGGGACGGTGATCGTCAGCCAGGCGACCTTGGGTTCGACCTGCTCGAGCAGGATGGCCGCGTCCTCCAGGGCGCGCTTCCAGCTTGCTGGCGCATTGGGAGACACCCCTTCACGCAACACCAGCTCGAACTGCTCCTGGGCCTCGACGAAGTGACCCAGACCCATCAGAGCACGTCCCCGGTCGAGCACGAGCGTGGGCGCGTGCACCAGCGCATCGGCGCGGCGAAAGCGATCCTCGGCAGTCTCGTAGTCTCCGCCCTGGAGAGCCTGGAATCCTTCGGCCGCGAGCGCGCGGGCGGTGGCCCGGTCGGCGTCGCTCTGGGCGAGGCCGGCAGTGCTCCACAGGCAGATGCTGATGGCCATGACGCACCAATGCGCGCCGCGCGGGGAGAAGAATCCAGTTGTTACGGTGGGCACGAGAACCTCCGGCGAGGAATCGAAGATCATACCCCTGCCTACAGTCACCTACCCTCGCGCCGGCTAACCAGCAAGACGAAGATTTGGATAAAACTGAACTGGCTCCAGGTTGCTCGGTGAAGCAACGGTGTGCCGGTTCTAGATGCCGTAGTCTCGTACGGATGGAGCCGGCGCCGCGGCCGGCGTATGGCGCGGTCGTGTTGCAGGGCCGCCGCTTGGCGGGCCGACAGTCGGAACCGGGGCGGCGCTTGGCACTTGCGGCAGGCTCTCCAGCCCGACGGTGGGGATCTCGTCCGAGGGCCGCAACTGCGGCTCCACCCGCACCGGCGGCTCAGCGGGCTGCCGCGCGGGCGTGGCGACCGCCGATGTCGCCTGTCCTTCGGGAGGTGCGGGAGGTTCGTCAGGGCTCGTCGCTCGCGCAATCAGGTAGACGAGCACTCCCGCCAGGAACATCGAGACCGCGAGAACAGCGACGAATCTCCGGGAAAGATGAGCCCGCGTCAGCGCGAGCCACTGCGCCGCACCGCCGACGGGGCCTTCGTCTGCCTCTGCCGTACCACTCCTGTTGGCTGCGATGACCGAGGCATCCAGGTGCGCCTCGACCGGGGACACGGGAGGGGACTCCTCGGACGCTGCTTCGGGCTCCGGGGAAGGGGCCAGAGAGACCGGTGACTGTTCGATCGACTCTGCGCTGTCCGACGTCCGCTCGCTCTCCGGCGGAGGGGTGTCGCTGGTGGCGGTCTCGCTTGGGGTCCTGGCGGGGTCCGTCCCGTCCGCGCCGCGCGCGGCGGGCGTCTCCGTAGCCTTCCCTGCCGGAGTGGACGGGGGAGAAGACCGCCGTTCGCCGCCGCGGGGCAGGTGGATCCCCGAAGCTCGCGTGAGTCCGGGGAGGGAGCTCGCTCGCGACCTTCCAGGGGGGGCCACGCTCACGGAGTGCTCCACGCCCAACGCCTCCGCGAGTGAGTCGGCGAAATCCTTTGCTGACTGGAACCGCTCGGCCTTGTCCCGCGCCATTGCACGGAGCCACCAGTCATCGATGGCGGGCGGAAGCTCAGCATTGAAGTCGGTCGGCCTGGGGAGAGGCTCGTACAGGATGCGCCCCATGATCTCGCCGATGGCCGGGGCATCGAAGGGCGATGCCCCAGTCAGACACTCGAACACGATGACGCCGAGCGACCAGAGATCTGCCCGGTGGTCGACCGGTTTGCCCCGTGCCTGTTCCGGACTTAGATACACGGGAGTCCCGAGCAGGGTTCCCGGAATCGTCAGGTGATCCCGCTGCGCGTATTCGGTGTCGTGGGCGATCCCGAAATCGAGAACCTTGGCGGTCTCCTCGTCATAGCCAGGCACGAGGAAGACGTTGTCTGGTTTCAGATCACGATGGACGATCCCGAGGGCGTGAGCGGTCGTCAGCGCCCGCGCCACGTGGGCCACGATGCGATAGGTGCTCAGCGTGTCGAGCCGTTCTTCGCGATCGAGTCGCTCCGCCAGACTTTCGCCCTCGAGCCACTCCATCACGATGTAGAGCGTGCCGCTTGCCTCGCCACAGTCGAACACGTGGACCACGTGTGCGCTCCGCAGCTGGGCGGCCAGCTTTGCCTCGCGGGCGAACCGTGCACGGACTTCCTCGTTGGAGAGCAGGTGTTCGTGTACCAGCTTGACGGCACACGGGGCATCGAGTGCCTGGTCGTGGGCGGCCCAGACGGTTCCCATGCCACCAGCACCGACCTTCTCGACCAGCAAGTAACGGTCCGCCACGAGCATGTCCGGACGAAACGTCGTGTCGAGTCGAGCTACTGGCGCGGAGTTCACGAGATTGGGTCCTCCCCAGGCATTGGCGTAACTCTCCCCCCTTGCCAGTCAAGCGGAATCGGCGCTGAGGATTGCTGGCGGGCTCATCTGGTGTCTTTGCGTTGGCAACCGGCACACTAGCGTTTCCCGCCCGCATTCAATCCGGAAGCTTCCGGAAACCTTGGCGTTCCCTTCCCGACCCGGACCAGCTCCAGATCGCTGGGAGCGGGACAGTACCCGACAAACCTGGAGCCGGCCGGCGAGGAGTGGCGTGAGCATTCTACCCGAGCTCTGTGTTGCGCGGTGACCTCTCGGTGGGCGCCCCGGGCCATTGCGCTCTTGCTGGAAATGGCGTCCAGGGCGCTGGGAGCGGCGGCGCGACGACTCTGGCCAGGGGACTCCGTTACGGTGAGGGGGGCGAGATCAGGAATCGGGTTATCCTTCTGCGATGAGCGACGACGACCGCGACCCCCTCGACGAGCCACACCCACGGGCACGGGAGTTGATGCCGGACGACGCGCTGTGGGACCGCACCGACGCGGAGGCGCCGTTCGGGAGTGAAGCAGGAGACACCGCATACGCCGAATTCCGAGCTTGGCGCGAGGAGAACCCCGATGATCCGCTCATTGACTGTCTGGACTGGATCCTGGGGGGGAGACTGGCGGAGTACACTCGCGAACTCTGCTTGGATACCGCTATTGCTCGGGATGTTGCCAACCCGAAGCAGGCGTTCCTCGCCGGCGACTTCGACATGTTCACGCTCGACGCAACGGTGATCGCCACGGGGCTGGGCCAGCTCGTGGACGAGGGGCGAATCGATCCCGATGCCAAGCCCTACATCCAGGTTGCGCTGTCCCGCCAGTTGCACCCCCAGTTGGTGATCAGCGACCGCCGGCGGCGTATCTTGGAGGCGGTTCAGCGAGCGGTTGCCGCGGCCTGAGAAACGATGGGATCGGCGATCGGGGCCACGGCTAGGGCTGGCAGCCTATCTCCGGCCGCAGCTCCAGAATGCTCCCGATCCGAAACCCTCGCAGGTGCAGGTCGTCAACCCATATTCGCAGGTCAGCTGATGGTATCCCGCGCAACTCGAGCCGTCGAACGGGCTCCAGTTGGGGCAGGAATTGCACACCCAGGTGTCCTGGTTGGGACCCATCGGAGGACACGTGCAGCTGGTTCCGTCGTAGTGGCAGACTAGCCAATCGGTATCCGAGCTGCTTGGGGCGCAGGCGCTGGCGGGTTCCGGCTTGGGCGTGGGGCACATCGGCCCGAGACCGCCGGCGCCACCCTCGCTCACGGCACCCCCTTCGGACCCCGCCGCGCCGGCCGTCGCTCCGCCTCCGCCGGGCATTCCTTCGCCACCAGCACCCCCGCCGGACCTGCCGGCGCCACCCGCCTCGAAGCCTCCTGGCGAGCTGGATTCGCCTGCGGTGCCTGCCGCACCCGCGACAATCCACGCGGAATCGCCTCCTGCTCCAGCGTTGCCCGCGGCTCCGCCGGTTGGGTCGACTGGCGGTCGCCCCCCCGTTGGGTCGCCGCCCGTTGCGTCACCACCACTCGCCGTCCCGCCGCTCGCCCTACCGCCGCTCGCCGTACCGCCGCTCGCGCTACCGGCGGACGCTCCGCCCGTAGCCGAGCCACCCGTGTTCGCCGGGGTCGCCGCTCCGCCGCCGGTGGGGGCCAGATCCGAGCCGCCAGCGCCGTCTGGGACGTAACCGAGGTCGACGGCCGCCCCTTGATCGTTCAGGGCACAACTGGCGAGCCACAAAACGCTCGCCGCTCCGAGTTGGTGGGCGAGGCCAACGCTGAGTTTCACTACTAGCGGTCCTTCCGTGGTGCGCGCAGTCCGCTCGTCGTTCCTGCTGGGGACGAACCATCGCGCGCAAGCAATTACTTAGCCGACTGTCGGAGTCTATCATAGGCAATAAGCGCCAACGACTGTTGTAATCGTTCTCGGTCTGGGGCGCACAGGCGACTAGCGAGGCGAGTGGGCCTCTTCACAAGCCGCGACCCGGAGAAGTCCCAGCGGTGGGGGCGGAGCGGCCAGGCTCGACGCGACCGAAGAGTGCTCGACACGGCATCCGAGCGATGGGCGCGAGCTCCGTTGCGCTCGTCGGGACGTCCCTGCCAATCGTCTGGGGGGCCGCTGGCTTGGACCAGGATTCAGTTGCAGGTCCAGGTACCGTCCTGGCAGACGCAGTCAGAACTGCCGTAGGGGCAGGTCGTTCCGTCGAGGCCCGCGCAGCTCTGGCTTCCCCACGGCATGACTGCGGGACAGTCTCCGCTCGAGCAGTTCCAGGAAGCTCCCGCGCCGAACCCATAGCAGGCGCACACCGCCGATTCGTATGTGCACTCGAGAGGGGGACCGAACCGGGGGGTGCACCCGTCTTCGTTGGTGGGAGCCGTGGTCGGACACTCGGGATCGTTGGTGGCGCCACCGGTGCCCACGCCACCGGTGTTCACGCTGCCCCCGCCTCCGGTTGCGTCGCCGCCCGTGCCGTGGGGGGCGCCAGCGGTGGCTTCGGTCCCCGTGCCTTGGACTGCCCCCGAGGCGCCGCCCCCAGTGACGGTCCCTGCCGTTGTGTCGCTCGTCGGGGCGGAGCCAGCGGCTGCCGTTCCGCCAACCGCTACCGAGCCGCCGCTCGCCGGGGGAGCGGAGTCCGCGCCCCCCATGTGGTCGAGATCGCAGCCGACGCTGCCGACGAGGGCCAGGAGCGGGGCCCACAGAGTGATGCGCGCGGCTGCCGTGAACTGCCGAAGCTGTCGCATGGATACCACTACAGTAGCCCGAACCGGCGCGCATCAGGCAAGGAGGAGTGCCGTGGGCCCTGCAGCGGTGGCGGATTCTTCGTTTCCGTCTGGCTGCCACCTCGGCTGGGTGTCGCTGCGGTACACTGAGGAACATGTGGCGACCGTGGATGCGGCGAGGTTCGACCTCGGGAGCTTTCGTCTTGCTGATGCTCGGTGGCTGTGGCGACCCCCCACGCTCCACGGAGTCGGCGGGAGCGCGGGCCGCGGGGGGCTATGGCGCGACGGGAGCTGCCGCTGGCGCGGGGACTCTCGGTAGGGGCGGTGCTCGCGCGGGGGGCAGCTCGATGACCGGCGCTGTCTCCGGGACCTCGCTGACGGGGGGTGTATTTGCGGTGGGCGGTGGTGGATCGGGTGGCAGCGCGGTGCCTGGGGGCTCGAGTGCCCGCGGGGGGGCGGCGGGTGGCGGCAGCGAGCCGACGGGGGGCTCGAGCTCCACTGGCGGGACACCAGGGTGGCGCGAAGGCTGCAAGCGTGGAGTGGCTTACGGCTACCATTCCGAGGCTGACCTCGCGGCACTCTCGACTGGGGTCAGCTGGTGGTACAACTGGGACTTTCTCCCGGACGCTGCCCTTCGCGACGGTACCTACCGCGACTACGACGTCGAGTACGTGCCGATGATTTGGGGCGTCGGGTCCGATCGGGTGGCTGCTGCTAGTGCGATCCCCGACAATGCGCGGGCGCTCCTGGGGTTCAACGAGCCCAACTTCGGGTCCCAGGCGAACCTTTCGGCAACCGACGCCGCAGCGCTCTGGCCCGAGCTCGAGGCGATTGCGGAGGCACGCGGGTTGATGCTCGTCTCGCCGGCCGTCAACTACTGCGGCGGGGACTGTCAGGACACCGATCCATTTCGCTACCTGACTGACTTCCTCGCTGCCTGTGTCGGCTGTCGCGTGGACGCGCTGGCGATTCATGTCTACGTGGGGTGCTCACCGAGTGGAGACAACCAGGCCGCCTGGCTCATCGATCACGTGGAGCGGTACAAGAGCGAGTTCACGCTCCCGCTGTGGCTGACCGAGTTCGCTTGCGACGACGCGACGTCCGAGGACGACCAGATCGCGTTCATGACGGATGCGGTGGACTATCTCGAGAACGAACCCCGGATCGCCCGCTATGCGTGGTTCGCCGGGCGTGCCAACAATGTTCCCCACGTGGACCTGCTGGGGGTCGATGGACAGTTGACCGCGCTTGGTCGCTCCTATCTGGACCAGCCGCAGCCTGCGCGCTGCCTTCGCTAGTGACTCCCACTCTGAGGATCACAGTTCGGAGGGCGCAGTTCGCAGCTGGTCACTCGTCGCATCGTGCGACGTCGGTCTTCCGAGCGCGGGCCAGTCTGCGTCGGATCCGCTGCAGGCCCAACCATCATGCAGGGCTCGGGTGAGTGCCTGAGATTCCTGGGTGTGCCATGGTGAGTGGCACAATCCTTGCTCTGCCTGCTCGCCATGACCATGATTCGAGTCGGCGCCTTTCTCGCTGTGGTTGCTCCCCTCGCAGGCTGCGGTGGAACCACTGGCAGTCATCCCGGCGACAGCCCTGGTGGCACAGATGGCAGCGGCACGGCTGGCACAGGTTCGAGCTCCACCACGACCACGGGGGGAGCCCATACGGACGGAGGAGTTGGCTCCGCTGGCGTGGCGGTGTCCGGGGGAGCTGACTCTCGGGATGGCGGGGGTACGGGAGGGCCCACCGGAACGGGTGGCGAGCCAGGCGGGACCGGGGGTGCGCAGGTGTCTGGTGGCACCGGTGGCGAGCCAGGCGGGACCGGTGGCGCGGGCGGTGTCTCTACGGGTGGCAGCACAACGGGGACCGGGGGGCGTGGCTCCCTCGTGGGAAGCGCTTTCGATGTCCAGATCCCCCTCGACGAGAACGAATACGACTGGTGCGCTGGCGCGTGTGCGCCGGCGACCCTGCTCGTCACGCGGGCGACCGACGACGCGATCGAGGCGGTCTGGGGCAGTACCGGCCGCGTTCAGCGGATCTCCCTGTCTCGGGGCGCAGAGGGCTGGACGTTGGACGAGGCATTGCTGCTCGGCACCGAGAGTACGTGGGAGTACGCGATGTGTGCCAGCGAGTCGAGCCTGATCACTGCCACCTTCGTGTTTGCCGACACAGATGGCGATGGCGCGCTGGATCTCACGATCACCGGGCAAGAGCAGTCACGCTTCTGCTCGGACGACTACTCGACCACCTCCGACTCGGAGGTCGTGCTCACCGGGCGCCCCGACGATCGCGTCCCAGAGCTGGACTCTGGTGTGACGCTCCTGGGCGGGGCGTCCCTGGTGGTGGACAAGCCGCTAGTCGACACCGCGACCTGCGCCCTGGTGCCCGAGGACCCGGCGGGTCGCGTTCCACTGACGCCGCGAGTGATGGGCGGATACGTCGTCGGTTTCGACACCGACGTGACGCTGCCGCTCGGGATGCAGTACACGACCGAGTGCGTGGGTGACGACTTTGCGGGGGTGGGTACCCCGATCGCCGTGGAGGTCGCGACGCATGACGACTTCGGCGTGCTGACCGATGGCAGCTTCGAGAGTGGTGCCACCGATGGCTGGCAGGGGGGCGAGATCGTGGACGCCTACGGGGTGCCCGCGATCAACGGGCAGGCAATGCTGCTGGCCCGCGCCGGAGAGGTGGTGGCGCTGCACCTTCAGCGAAGCGCGGACGAGCAAAGCCTGGTACTGGACGCTCGCATGCTCGACTACTGCGGCTACGGCGGCTCGGGAACGTTTCCGATTGCCGTCGCCGTCGTCGGGCACGACACCGTCTTCGGCGAGGCGGTGGCGATCGGGGAGGGGACCGCGTATACCGTCAGCACAATGTCGGTGACGCTGGGCGAGTTGCAGCACATCGAGATCCCGCTCCAGGGGTCGGGCACTGATGTGCTCGTTCGCCTCGAGGGAGAGAACTACGGGGGAGCGGGCTGCAATCGGACTGGCGTCCTGGTGGACGACGTGCGCCTGGAGTGACGAGGCGTCGAGGGGTGGCGCCCCTGAGGGGCTCGCGACCTCGAACCAACAGACCGAGCGGATGCTGGCCAGACCGCCTCCTCCTTCCGGGCACTCTCGAGTAGTCTTCGGAATCGAGAGGGACGCCAATGAGTTGGTCGAAGGTTCGCCGGGGTGCTTGCGCGGGGTTGCTGGGGGCGGTCGGGTGTGGCGCGCCGAGCGCGACTTCGCGGTCGGAGGAGGGAGCCCTTCCCGGTGGAGCCGATGCCGTGGCGACGGGGGGGGCGGAGGCGTCGGCAAGCGGCGGCGCCGGCGCGGCCGTGGTGACCAGTGCGGGCGCATGGGCGAGCGGAGGCGGCGGAGCGGTTGCGACCGGTGGCGCCGGCGGAGGGGGCGACGCGCCCGTTCCTTGTCGCGCGGAGGGGGACGGGGTGACGACCTTGGTCTTCGCGAACGACTGCCCGCAGTCGGTGACCGTAGCGGGGAGCGACATCGAGTCGCGGCAAGTGCCCTCGGGCGAGCACCGCTGCGTCTCGATCGGGTCCGCCACGGAGCCTCTCAGCTCGAAACGCTACTGGGGCTGGGTCGGAGTCGATCCGGGAGCCGAACGTCACACCCTGGCCGAGTTCACCTTCAACACCGACTTCTATGACTTCGACTGGTACAACATCAGTCACGTCGACGCGCACAACTTGCCGATGCAGATCAAACCGCTGGAGCGACCGGACTGTGTAACCCTGACCTGCGCCGAGAGCTGGCTCGAGAGCTGCCCCGATGTGGGGCGCTTCCGTGACGCGAGTGGCGCGGTGGTGGCATGCGTGAGCCCCGAGCGCGACAATCCCGAGAGCCCGGTCGCGCAGTACTTCGAGTCTTGCGACGACGCATACGCCTGGTCTGGCGACGATCAGCAGGGTGACGACCCGAGTCCAATGCGCGCCTGCGCGGGCGAAGACTGGGAAATCCGTTTCTGTCCGACGGAGGGGGCGTGAGATCGCTGCTGCTCGCGGTGCTCGTGGGAGCCGGCGCCTGCGGCTCCCCTCCTGCGTCGTCCTCCAAGGGGAGCGGCGGGCTTCCCGACTCCGGTGGAGGAACTCCCGGCTCGGGAGCGACTTCCGGTGGCGGACTCGTGGGCGGTGTCGGTGGCGAACGCGCGTCGAGTGGGGGCCGGGTTGACGGATTGGGGGGGCGCTCTGTGGCGGGCAGCACCGCTGCTGGCGGGGACTCGACAGGGGGCGCGAGCTCCGCTGGCAGGAGCTCGACGGGGGGAGGGAGCTCCGCTCCCGGTGCACTGGGCGCCCACCCGTACGCCTCGTCACCAGTGACGCGCGGGGGCACGATGACGTTCACGAACATCGGGGCGCCCGGCTGGTGGCCGCGCCGCCTCGAGCGAGAGCCCGGGGATCCGGCCTGTGACTACCAGGATGGAACGGACACTTGGGGAGGCCACTGCTGCCAGCAACGCTTCGAGACGACGAACGAGGACCTGGCTCCATTCGACGAGGAGATGACCCTGATCCTCAAGGCGCTCGCGGTGCAGCAACTCGCCATCTACCAACCCGCCACCGACCAGGCGGAAGCGCTGTGGACTCGGGTGACGGCGTGGGACAGCCGATCCGGCGGCGAGAACCTGTGGTTCACCCAGCAAGGAGAGGGAAGCACGACCTTCCCGGGCGATCTGACTGCGAACGACTGCGTTGGGTACCTGATGCAGGAGCCACGCTTCGATTGCGGCGATGGTCGAGACTACTTCTGTCCCGACGATCCGGGCATCCTCCACCGCGGCTATGCCGGCTCGAAGCTGGTCGTGTTCCTCGGTTCGATGACCTTCGACGATGCTCGGGTGACCGCTTGTGGCGGAAACGAGCCTGGGCATCCCGGACCTTGGGTGGCCTTCGTTGCGTCCGAGTTGGTGCGCGACGGAGGACGCAAATGGAACGGCCTGTGCAACTGCTACTCGAAGACCGACAGCGTCGGCGACGGCTGCGGGGAGATCAACGTGTTCGAGGTCGTCCTCGACGACAACGAGTACTCGAACCGGGAGTTCGCCAGCACCGGGGTCCGGTCCTACCAGGCTGGTCACGTTGGCGGGTCGGTGTGCGGGGCCGATTGCCAGCGCGATGCGTTTCCGCTCGACGTCGAGGTCGTCGATGCCTGTTCGGGACAGGCGTATGCGACCGGTCCCGAGCTGGTGGCGGGGGGAGCGGCCGACGGCTGCCCGGTATGGCGTCGGCCCCAGGGTGATCGATACTTTTTCATCTTGCTCGATGCGGCCACTCGCGTCATTCAGGTTGGAGTGCTGCATCCAGCCAACCTTCCGCCGGCGGCTGGTGAGCTGCTGCCGGAGCTCCCTGGGAGCGTTGCACGGTCTACCATCGACGGGCTGGTGGCGCTGCGTTTGCCAGCGGGAGAGCCATGAGCTGGGTTTCGAAGGTGGTGGTGTGCATGGCCACGGCGTGGGGGGTGAGCTGCGCCGGCGTCGGCAACTCGGATGACGAGGCGCGCGCTGGCGGTACGGGTTCCGTCACGGTGAGCGGAGGGAGGTCAGCCGGCGGCGGTAGTGGGGGCGTGGGAGCGGCGGGCGGTACGTCGGGCGGAGTTGCCAGCACCGGTGCCACTGGCGCGGTGGTTGCTGGAGGGGATACCGCCGGCGGAGCACGGGCGGGGGGCGCTCCAGTCGGTGGGGCAGCGACCGGGGGGGCTGCTGCGGGGGGGGGCGCCGCGACTGGGGGCACGAGCACCGGCGGACTGTCCACGGGTGGCGTGACTTCGGGAGGAACCCGGGTCAGCGGCGGTGACGGTGGGGGTGGCGGGGGGGAACCCGAGACCGGCGGGATGGCGACGGGCGGCACGGCCGGCAGTGGGTGGGAGCTGGTGTGGGCGGATGAATTCGAGGGTGTCACGATCGACGCGACGAAGTGGGAGCACGAGGTGGACTGCTGGGGCGGTGGCAACAACGAGGAACAGTGCTACGTCGCGGATGGCAAGAACTCGTACGTGCAGGATGGTGAGTTGCACATCGTCGCGAGGCACGACTTTCCGTCGGGACCGATTGGAGGACCGTCGGAGGATCCAACCGTGGTCGAGCGTGGCTATTCGTCAGCGCGCCTCCGGACCCTTGACCGCGGTGACTTCCGCTATGGACGCTTCGAGGCGCGCTTGCGGTTGCCATTTGGCCAGGGCTTGTGGCCTGCCTTCTGGATGTTGCCCTCCGAGGGCGCATACGGCGGCTGGGCGGCGAGCGGAGAGATCGACGTCGTCGAGGCCGTGAACTTGGCGCCCGGCGCCAACGAGATCCACGGGACGCTCCACTACGGTGGTCCGTGGCCGGCGAACGTGAGCAGCGGCACATCGTTTCGCCCTTCGGAGAACGTGTGGGAAGCGTTTCACGTCTACGCCGTCGAGTGGGAGGAGGGGGAAATCCGCTGGTTCTTCGACGGCGAGCAATACGCGGCCCAGAACGATTGGTACTCCGAGGCGGCCGGCTTCCCTGCGCCTTTCGACCAACGCTTTCACCTTCTTCTGAACGTGGCGGTGGGGGGAACCTGGCCAGGGCCTCCTGACGAGACCGCGGTGTTCCCCCAGGAGATGGTCGTCGACTACGTCCGCGTCTACGTTTGCTCCACCGATTCAGAAACGGGTCACGGCTGCGGACCGGGATAGGCGACTGGCAGCAGCAGCTTCCGCGCGATTGGTGGTCCACCACCTTTGCCACCCATCTCGCAGGCTCGATTGCGGAAGGGGAGACTTGCCCACTGGCGAAACCCGATTCTTCGCAAGCACTGAGCCACGGTGCCGATGACACCGTCGGCGCCACCGGTGGCGCGCCCCATCGAGCCCACCGCTCGTGCGCCACCGGTGG
Organism: Polyangiaceae bacterium; assembly: GCA_050304295.1. Lineage (GTDB taxonomy): Bacteria > Myxococcota_A > Polyangia > Polyangiales > Polyangiaceae > JAFGBI01. The sequence continues at coordinate 72,197 of JBNLDK010000067.1, read as the reverse complement.
CGGCGCCCCAGAGGCCCCGCGTCTCCGAAATGTTGTGGTGCCCAGGTGGAGCGACCAGCCCCTATTCCCCCCGCGCCCGCCCTTGATCAACCAAAGCGCAACTCCTTCTCGCAGGGACGACCGGAGGTCTCGGGGTCGCGACCGGGTTGGCATGACGCGGCGGCCGGCTCCCCGCGCCGGCGCCGGAACTCAACGCTTCTCGCCGCGAAGCGTCGGCACAAAATGCAGAGCTCCCGCCCTGGGGGGCGGGAGCTCGTCTGTGTTCAGCGAACGGGCTACTGAACTTCGGCGCGGAAGTCGGTGATGCTCGCCCCCTGGGCGCCGTTCCAGATCTCCATGCCGCCCATGACGGCGATCAGGTTGAGGCTCTGGTTCAGGTATCCACGCTCCACCGCGTCATCGATGAAGTCCTTCAGGTTGAAGTCGTAGGCCTGCCCGTTGGCTCGTGCGTTCGGCGCCTCGTAGGAAACCACGTTCTGACCGTCGGCGTTCGGGCCGTACCACACGGTCCAGGTCTGATCGCCAATCACCACGCCATCCTGCATCGGGCTGCCTGCCGGCGGGAAGTTGGGTGGACTGCGGAACCACACCATCAGGAACGTCTCGGCGTAGTTGGCGCCGGCGTTGCTGTTGAACCATACGTCATACGAAACATTGTACTCGTCCGACGCGGGCGTGCCCCCCGACGACCAACCCAGGCAGGTGGGGATGGCACCGATCGCGCTGATTGGCTGCGCCGCGAAGCCACTGGTGCGCGTACCATCCGCGTCGGTCCCAACGTAGATCGATGGGAAGGAGCAGGGGCTGTAGTCACTCCGACTGCAGGTCTGCGAGTCCATCTTGAAGCCGCAGCTGCCGAGCAGGGAGATGCTGTGGCCACCACCCTGCCAGCCCCAGCCGTTGCTCTGGAACTGGTACGCATTCCCGGCGGTGGGCACGTTGATGTACTGGTCGCTCGTCGAGGTGGGGCCGTCCCAACTCACGTTGTTGCCGCACGAGGCGACGATCTGTCCCGTGCCGCGTCCCGTGACATTGTCCGGGCCGATGTCGTTGACGCAGAAGTCGAAGGTCTGTGGGCTTCCGGTCGGACCCGAGTCGGGGACGTAGACGATGACCTTCGCCAGCTCGTTGGCGGTTGGATTGAACGGTGTTTCGTCGCCGCCCGACCAGCACTCGAGGACGAAGGAATCCCAGGGGATGACGGTGTTCTGGGTGCCAGTGATGTTCGTGCACCAGCGCTGGCTGGCGTCTTCGGCACCGTTCGGCCCCTCGAGCTGGATGCGCACCGTTTCCGGGGCGTTGATCTGGATGTCGATCAGCAATCCGGTTCCGGTCGTGGTCACCGTGTTGACCGGTGCGTCCTCGATCTTCGGCTGACTCACGTTGACGCCGAAGGCGGCGATGTTGACGTATTCCTCGCTGTTGTTGACCGTGCCGGACACGCAGTAGGGACCGTCCTGGTCCACCATGTCCTCGAAGTTGTCGGGCGAGATCGTCGCGTCGTTCGTCGCGAACGCGAAGGCGAAGCCCGACCAGTCACCATGGACGTGGTAGCCACCGAGCAGGGTCGTGTCGCCGCCCGTTCCTTGGGTTGCACCGGTCCCGGTGGCTCCAGAGCCGCCGGACCCTCCGCCGCCGAGGGGAGAGCCACCGCCCGTCGGTCCAACTCCTCCCGTGCCCGCGATGCCACCCGTCGGGGGCAGGAGCCCGCCCGACGCGCCGCCGGTAGTTGGGGGGGTTCCACCGGTGACGGGGGGAAATCCGCCCGTGCCGCCGGACCCACCGCCGGCGCAGATGCCGCCCTGGCAGATCCCACTAGGGCAGGCGATGCCGCAGTTGCCACAATGCGCTGGGTTGTATGCCACGTCCGTGCACATGCCGTTGCATGAAAGCTGTCCCGGAGGGCAACTCGTTCCGCCGCTGCACATGCCGTTGACGCACGCAGCACCATTCGGGCACGGGACGTTGCAGTTGCCGCAGTGGAGCGGGTTGTTGAGAACGTCAACGCAGCCCGAGCCGCAGACGGCCGCCCCTGGGGGGCACGATGTGGCGCACATCCCCATCGAGCAGAACTGACCCATCGGACACATCGCACCGCAAGCGCCGCAGTTGAGGCCATCACTCGTCGGGTCCACGCAGCCGGCGCCACAATTCGTCAGCGGAGCTTGGCAGCTCTGCGGCTGATTGGGGTTCATCTGCGGCGCGTCGCTCGAACAGGCGCCGATGCCCATTAGGGATGAGACCACGATCCAGGGCAGCGACCGCACCACCCAAAAGCCAACCCGATTCATTCTCGTTCCTCCACAGAAGTGATGGGCGAAGCATAGATCGAATGATCCCCATCGTCTTCCAGTGAAGGCAACATCCGTCTCTGGTGCAAACGTGCACCAAATCGCGAGAGCCATCCATCCTGACGCTCGCGTGCCCGACGCTTCGTGGGTCCCCATCCGAGTGCCAAATTGAGGCAAGGTTCCAGGGCATTTCCGTCCGCGATGCAAAGTTCGTGACTCGTGGTCCCCGGCTGGCGAGAAGGCTCCGACTCGCTGCCGTTGCGGCACCTTCGCCACTCTCTTCTTTTCGTCTCTTCCTTGTCCAGGTCACGTTCCCGCGTCCTCCCGCGATGACTTCATGAGATCCCGCGCAGGCCCAAGAATCGCGACGGCCTCGCGTCCAACGGTCTCGTGTGAGGAGAGGACGGAACGATGCACAAGAAAGCCTGGGTGTTGGTGGCGGCTCTGTCCGCCGCGATAGTCCCGTCGGCCAGCATGGCCTGTGGGAACTCGTACTACCATCGCGTGGATCCACGGGTGAGGGCGGTGCAGGAGGCGGAGTCACTGCTTTTGGTGGGACAGGTACGACCAGCTGCCGAGCGCGTGCTGAGCGTCTATCCGCGTGTCGCGACCGAGGTCGGCAGTGGCTCCTTGCCGTCTCGAGCGAGCACGGTGATGGCGTTGGCGGTCGTTCGCAACGGTGGGGTTTGGCCGGTCGATGTGGACCGCGACCAGCGCCCCGATCAACCGGCAGTCTGGGCAGTCGATCGATTGCGACTAGCGGACAAGGGGGGGACGACTCCGCGTACCCAGAGCGACCTTGCAGAGGCTCTGGCCGCACTCCCGCAAGGCCAGAAGGAGGCGTCGACGATTCTCGAGGCACTGGCGAGCAAGAAGGTGATTCCGTCGGCCCACGCATGGGCTACCCTCGCCCGTCTCAGGCAAGCGCGAGGCGAGCAGAACGCGGGCTGGGCGGCCCTGGCGGAGTGTCGGAAGCTGGCACGCTACAACGGTGTCTGTCGGATGCAGCCGCCATCGCCCGGGGTGGCCGCCAAGGGCGACCAGTCGTCGGGTAGCAAGTCGGCGCCCGCCAAGAAGCCCCCGCCCAAGAGTGCCTGATGCCCCAGCGAAACCAGCGCGGGCCACGAGGTTGGCGGGGGACTGGCGCGGGCCCGGCGAGTCGGGTTGCGTGGGCGGGCGCCTGCCCGCCGGGGCGCGAGCCAGAACCAGGGTGGAGGCGCCGATCCGCGAAGGACTGCTCGCCTCGCGTCATCGTCTTCGTTTCGCCTGGAGCTTCTGCGAGCGGACTCCTCATCCACGCTCGCCCTGGGTGGAGCGGCGCGTGAGCGTGGCGGCTGGGGCTCGCGGCGGTCTGGGATTGCTCGCCGTCGTGGCGGCGCTCGGGGCTTGTGAACGGGACCGGGGCCACACGGTCGGGCTTGCCGAGGAAAGCTGGCCAGTAGTGACCTCCGATCAGGGGCGGGCGCTGATCGAGAAGTACGAATGTCACCGCTGTCATGAGGGCACCGGTCGTGAGGCGCCGCCACCCGCGAAGAACTGCGCGGGCTGCCATCGTGACATTGCCGAAGGGCGCTTCACCGTCCCCCTTCCTGGAGGACAGCCTCCGGACCGCGCAACGCTGGCCGAGTGGGCGGAGCACACGCGCCACCTGATTCACGTACCAAGCTTGGAGGGTGCGAAGGCGCGCATGCGGCGCGACTGGCTGGCGCGGTTTCTCGTCGAACCCCAAGACATCCGTCCTGCGCTCGAGGAAACGATGCCGCGCCTGCGCCTGGATCCGGAGGATGCACGGCGGCTGGCGGTCTATCTCACCCAGACCCCGTCGGAGCGGCAACGACCTCGCGGATTTGCGGGTCGCGGCCGCCGCCTGCTCGAGGAGGCCGGGTGCACCGCCTGCCACCAGCTCAGTGGGACGCCCCCGTTGCGGATAGCCGACCCACCGGATGGACTGACCTCGAGCGAGCTCGAGGCGGCGCTGGCGCGAGCGCCCGACCTGCGGCACGCGCGCGACCGCATGGACCCGGCGATCATGTTGAAGTGGATCCTCGATCCCGAGTCGCTGCAAGAGAACACACTGATGCCGAAGCCCGACCTGAGCCGCGCGGAGGCCGAGCATATCGTCGCGTATCTCGTCACCGCTCCTCTGACCCCACCGCAGGCGCCCTCGCACCCTGCCCGACTGTCGCTGCTCCAGCGACCGGTGAGCTTCGCCGAGGTGTCGACCAAGGTATTTCGGCAGAGTTGCTGGCACTGCCACTCGGATCCCGACTACGCCTTCGACGACGGTGGGCCCGGGAACACCGGGGGGTTCGGCTTTGTGGGCAAGGGCATCCAGCTTGCAACCTACGAGGGCGTCCTTTCTGGCTATGTCGATGCTGATGGCGAACGGCAGAGCCTGATTGCTGGACCGGAAGGACGATCCTTGCTGGTGGAGAGCTTGCGGGCGCGTCGAGAAGAGGAAGCCGGAGCGCCTCGCGACGAGGTGCTGGGCATGCCTCTGGGACTACCGTCCGTGAGCGCCGAGCAGCTGCAGCTCGTCGAGAGCTGGGTCGCCCAGGGAGCGCCGCCGTGATCCACCCGAAGGTCGGTTCCCTCACTGTCATCCTGGTGGCGGGGCTCCTCATCCTGCGGATCGGCGAGCCCTTGTGCTACGGCCGCGCTCACCCCGTCCTGGGGCCGGTTTGACTGGCGCGTGGTGGCGCAGGACACTCCCGTCGTGACGATCCCAACGAGGGCTTGGGGCGGCGATGTGCAGGGCCTTCTCACTGCCTGCGGTGGGGTGCCGCTTCTCTTGACTGCCTGCGGTGGCGGTGCGGTGGCACCCTCGACGCCAGTCGTCGCGGTCGATGTGCCGCCCATCACCGAGACCTCATCCGTCGGGGACGTATCGGCAAGTAGCGAGGTTGCTCCGGTTCGGCATCTTGGTCGCTGGACAGGGAACGGGCTGCAGGACGACGGTCAGACCTGGCGAATCGTCATCGAGATCCGGGGGCCGGAGGAGAAGCCCTGTGCGACGGTCGAGTATTCGCCAGACGGCGATATGTCGACTGGCTGTGGTGGGGAGTGGCGCTGCGAGATGCCGCCTTCCACCGCCGGTCGCCTGATCGCCGTGGAGCGGATCCTCGAGGGACACCAGCGCTGTATCGACGGCTGTCGGGTTGACGCCGATCTGCGCAGTGGTGTGGTGAGGTTCGACTGTTCCCACGCAGACGTCATGGCTGAGGCCGAGATCGAGCGAGTCAAATAGTGTCAGCGCCCAGTACGACAGACCACCGACCAGGTTGGTTGGCGCGGCGTATTCCCGTCAGGAGAGGCTGCCCATGGCGGTGCTCCACTCCGGGTTGCTCGCGTGCGCTGGTCGTTGACCGCGAGCGTCAGCACGGTTGACGCTTCCCTGGGGGGGGTGGGCGTGCAGTCAGGAGCCACCCCGACCGGCCCCAGCTTTCGGTTGAGCGCCGGCGGCTGCCGCCGAGGCGCCGCTCGCGCCGCCGCCGCCGCAATTGAGGTCGAGCGCGGTCACGATGCATGGCTTGAGCTGGAAGTCAGCGCAGGTTGCATAGTCGTCCAGGACAGCAACACAGGCCTTGACGCTTCCGGCGTCGAACGTGACGCAGCCCACGTCGGTTCCTGCGGGAAGGATGAATTCGGGGCAAGCCAGTTCGATCTCACTGCAGCCCCCGCGTCTGGCGCGGACTCGGTCGACTGCGCCGAGCAACCACCGGCATCCGTCTTCGGCGGACATGGAGACGCCATCCCCCTCCGGTTGGATGGCGCCTTCGGTTGCCGGGATGGTGTCTCCCGTGTCTTCGTCGACAGTGCAGCCCCCGGCCACCAGCAGAGAGGCGAGGATCCAGAGCAGATGGCGCGCCATTGGCTCGAAGGTATGCAAGTCGCGGGGTGCAAACAAGTCGAAGCTCCGGGTTCGGGGCAGATTCGCCGGGATGCGCGGTACGGCGCGTTGGCCATTGCGCTGCGGTAGGAAGGGCGTGGGTGGATCCGGCTTCCGGCCCCGGGGGTGGGGCGGCGGGCTTGCTGTGCCGGCGGCGTGCTCTATGCGCTGCCAAGCAGATCGAGGCCCACGCGGAGCTGCTCGATTCGCTTCAGCAACGGGATGATGTCGTTCCCGACGATGGCGGCGCCATGTTGGGGGGCGATGACGAGTGGCTGCGGAGTCAGACGCCGCACGTTTCTGACCGCGAGCTGCAGCGCGCCTCGCGTGGGCATGTAGGTCTGGTGCAAGATCTCGATTCCCTCCCAGCCTGCCGTGGTCGTCACGAGGGAGGGCTGTCGAATACCGCTGAATAGCCCCCCGGAGAACAGGACCCGGGCGGAGGCGTCGTAGAGCATCACGGCTCCTCGCGACGGGCAGAACGGGCTCGGGACGACATGGAGCGGGTGCCCCGTTCCGACGTCGATGGGTGTGGATTCATCGACCACCGTCACGCGGTCGGGCGCGACGCCGTAGTAGCGCAGCAAGCGCCAGGCGTCGCGCGAACACAAGACCTTGGCGTGGGGGCAGGTGGCCGCGAGGCGAACGATGCCGGCGGCGTTGTCCGGCGCCTCGTGATGGACGAACACGAACCCGAGCCGATCGAGTGATCCGATGACGGCTCGTACCTTGCTCAGCACCAGGTCGAGGTCGGATTCGGGACCCGGCCCGATGAGCATGGCGGACTCTCTCTCCCGGCCGGTGAAGACGCGGAGATACGGATTGCATTCGAGGGTCACTCCGTGCCGCTGTCCCACCCAGTACACGTCGGGCAAGACGACGCCGAGTTCGTCGGAGGTACCGTGCCCGGCCTCCAGTCTCACCCGGCGGAGCGGAGCCGCTGAGGGGGGCGGAGCGGGTGCTCCGCGGACGGGCTTCGAGGGGCGTAGCCCGCCGAACGTCTGCGGTGGCCGTGCCACCACCGCGCGCTCGGGGTGTGCGGCGGATAGGCGAGACTCGCACGGGGGATCGGCGGGCAGTGCCGGCAGCGTGTCCGCGGCGGGGGCGGCGGACAGCCGCTGCGTCGGCGATGTGACCGAGACGGAGGGGACGGGGAGGCGCGAAGCCTGGCGAACTCGTCGCAGGAGACCGGCGATCTCGTTCTGCAGTTCGAGCATGCTCCCCGGGCGGGCGTTCGGGTCCTTCGCCAGCCCGTGCAGCAACACCGCCTGCGTCTCCTCCGGGACACCCAGAGTTCGCGCCAGGTCCTCTGGCCACTCTGGTGTTGCCAGCGCGTGCCGTCCGAGTACCTCGACGACCGAAACGTCCTTGAAGGGCGGGGCGCCGAGCAGCATGGCCCAGAGCACGCAGGTCAGGGCGTACACATCGGCGCCCGGTCCCACTGGTTTGCCCGCGACCTGCTCGGGCGCCATGTACTCGGGCGTGCCGCAGAGCGTGCCGCGCTGTGTGAGTACCCGAGCGGTGACGGTTCCTCCGACCATCTTGGCCACTCCCAGGTCGAGGATCTTGACTCGCTGCAGACTCGCGTTCGGCGCTCTTTCGAGGAACAGATTGTCGGGCTTCACGTCCCGGTGAATGACGCCCCTCTCGTGTGCAGCCGCCAGACCCTCGCAGGCTTCCATCGCGATCCGGAAGGCGAGCGCCGGTGGGATTACCTGCCGCTCCAGTGCGCTGCCCAGCGGCTCTCCCTCCAAGAGTTCCATGATCATGTACGGGGTACCGTCGTCGAGGGTGCCGAAGTCCTGCACCGAGACGATGTTCGGGTGCGCGATCAGGGAGATGAACTGAGCCTCCTGGCGGAACCGGACTGCCGCATCTTCACTCTTGGCGACGTCGGCATGGAGGAGCTTCACGGCCACGTGCTGGTCGGAATCGAGCACGGAGGCGGCGAACACGTCGGCAAATCCTCCGGACCCCAGCAGTCGCTCGACACGGTAGCGACTGGCGAGGGTTTGCCCGACCCAGCGTTGAGCGTCTGCGGCGCTGCGCCCCGAGTCGGGGCTCACGGCTCGTGAGCGCGCCGCTTCTCCGCCATCATCCATCGGTTCAGTGTACGGTAAACCCGACGCCGGGCCGAGCGCCATTCTGGCTCTCCTTGCCCAGTTTGCAGGAAGGCTGGGATCTGCCCCGCCACCAGAAGTATCCGCGGCGTGGCGGAGCGTTCCATCGTCACTCTCCGGGGCGTCGAGCGGCTGGTTACTCGCCTCCGGGGGCGTCGAGGGCGCTGCGAACGCGGGCCACTAGCTCCCGCGCGGTGAAGGGCTTCGGGAGCAGCGACACGCCGGGCTCCAGGACTCCGTGGTGTGAGATGACGTCGCCCGAGTAGCCGGACATGTAGACGACGCGCAGCCCCGGTGCCCGACTCTTCAGCGTTTCGAACAGGGCGCGGCCGTTCATCCCTGGTAGTACCACGTCGGTCAGCACCAGGTCGGGTTTCTCCGGCAGGCGCTCGAACGTGGTCAGGGCGCTTTCGGGGGAGGCGCATTCAGCGATGCGATAGCCGTTCTTGCTGAGCATGCGACAAGTGAGCCGGCGCACGGCATCGCTGTCTTCGACAACCAGCACGAACTCGTTACCGCGGAGGTGATTCTGGTCGCTGTGTGGTGCTGGTGCCGCAGCGGTCGGGTCGACCAACGGTAGATAGACGCGGAAGGCCGTCCCCGCGCCGGGCTCGCTGGTGACCTGTACTGTCCCCCCGTGCTGACGCACCACGCCGAAGACCGTCGCCAGCCCTAGTCCGGTTCCACGACCAGCCTCCTTGGTGGTGAAGAAGGGTTCGAAGATGCGGTCCCTCACGTCTGGTGGCATGCCGACGCCGGTGTCGGTCACGGTTAGCACCGCGTACTCCCCGGGTGCGCAGGCCGTGGTTCTCGCGGATTCTGCGGTCAGCGTCTGACGCTCCACGCGGAGGGTCAGACGCCCTCCGTCGGGCATGGCATCGCGCGCGTTGACGACCAGATTCATTACGACTTGTTCGACCTGGGAAGCGTCCGCGCGGACCACCGGCAGAGGGTCGTCGAGCTCTATGATCAGCTCGATGTCCTCCCGCAGCAGCTTGCGGATGAGGTTCTGCATGTCAGCAAGCAGCTGTGCCAAGTCGAGCTGGCGGACGTCCAGTACGGCCTTGCGGCCGAAGGTCAGTAGCTGCCGTGTGAGTCGCTGGGCGCGCTGGGCCGCGGCGTAGACGTCCTCGAGCGGTCTGCGGATTGGGTCCCGGTGTGGAAGATCGTCCAGGATCAGCTCCACGTGCCCGATGATCGGTGTCAGCAGGTTGTTGAAGTCATGGGCCACCCCTCCGGCAAGCTGCCCGATTGCCTCGAGGCGCTGCGCCTGGCGCAGCCGCTCGTCGACACGTCGCTGATCGGTGACGTCGCGCGCGATCGCCTGCAGGTGTGGATGGCCGCCGAGTTCGATGACCGTGAGGCTCACCTCGGCGAGGAAGATCGCGCCATCGAGGCGGCGGTGCAGCCACTCGAATCGCTGGGGTTCTCCAGCGTATGCGGCCGCGATCCTGGCCCGAGCCGTCTCGTCCGAGGGGGAGCCGTCGGGTTGCTTGGGGGGGGAAAAGTCGCCGGGGGAATGACCCACCACCTGGTCGCGGCGCTCGCACCCGAAGAGCTTCGTGGCCTGTGTGTTGCAGTCGACGAACCGATTCTCGGAGAGAATCAGGATCGCGTCGCCGGCACCCTCGAACAGTGAACGATAGCGCTCCTCTCCTTGGCGCAGCGCTTCGGCGGCGGCGTGTCGCTCCGAGAGGTCGCGCACGCTGGCGACGACGCACGTGCGTCCCCCAACCTCGGTCCGCTTCAGCGTGACCTCGACGGGAAAGACCGACCCATCGCGACGTCGCGCTTGCCAGGGGAATACCGTCGCTCCTCGCTCCAAGGCAGTGTTGATGCGCTCCAGAGCACGGTCCCGGCCATAGGCTGGCTCTGGCGCGCTCAGTTCGTGAATTCCGAGGGCAGGACACTCCTCTCGCGAGTAGCCGTACATCTGGCACATCGTCTCGTTGACATCGAGAATCTCCCCGGTCTTGGCGTCGTGGACGAAGATGGCGTCACTCGAGCCATGAAAGAGATCGCGCAAGCGCGTTTCGGACTGGGCGAGTGACTCCTGCAGTTCCTGCAAGCGGTGCTGTTCGCGGTTGCGGCGGACGCTGTTGCGGGCTGCGACCGCGGCAATGAAAAGCGGAAACGGATACTCGCCCAAATAGGGTGGGGACAACCACCCGAAGTCGACGAGATGATCGTGGGTGCCCCCGACCAGAATGCAGCCCACTCCGACCGTCCACAGCCACCCATCCAGCTGGGAGCCGAGTTGGATCATCCGCGGCCCATCCGCCAGCTGACGGAGCAGAAGCGGGTACTGCGTTGCGATGGACACGAAGTAGGTCCACGCGAGTGGTCCGCGGGGGTGGTGGAGTACCCCGCCGGTCACCGGAGTCTGCTCGACGCCGGTCACTGTCGCGAACCAGTAGCCGGCTGGACTGAACAGCGACCAGAGTGCCAGTGCGATGTAGATGAGCGCGACCAGTTGATCGAAGCGATCCACCTTGCGACCTGCGAATGCTGCGCCAAAGTGGACCTGCATCACGAAGACGAGCGCGAGGGTCGCCCCCTGGAGACGGAGGAGTCGGGCCATGGCCTCGACGTCGGAGGTCGTGAGGATGGCTCCTTGCAGGAGGACGTAGGTCGCGAAACCGAGGCAGAGCCCTCCGAAGTACCTCGCCGCCGGTTCGCGACCCGCATAGTACCACGCGATGAAGTTTCCGAGGCCAAAGGCCGTACTGAACCCGGCAAGAACGAACAGGATGACCAAGATGCTGGGCATGGCACGTCGTGCCGGGTTCTGCTCCGTCCAGGCGGTCCCCGGCCGCTTCGAGGCAATCTAGCCGACGCTTCGCGTGGTCGCACTCCCGGAATGAACTGCGCCACGATCCTGGGGTTTCCATCGGTGCGCTTCGTCCCTGGGCGGGCCGAGATCGGCACTGTGGACTTCTCTCGTTCGGTGGGCTGGAGCATCATTCCGGATTCATTGACTCGGCCCCCTGAACTCGCACCAAGCTTGGCCGTTTCCTGGTCCGGCCCGAACGGGGCGAGGACGGGCCTGGAAGCACTCGTACCTATCGTGACCGATATCACCTCATGGGCACGACTTGCGACAGCGACGCCTGCTCGTTGGTTTCGCGTGGTGGCGTTGGTCCTCCTCTGCTCGAGCGGGAGCGCCGCTGGCGATGGAGACGGGCAAGCCCCGGACCCCACCGCACGGCAAGAGTGGGGTGTCCTGCCGGCGCTGGGCTACGACCCGGATACGGGCTTCGACCTCGGCATCTTCACCCACGTGGCCCAGTTGGATCCCCACGTTCATCCCTACCGCTGGCGCCTCCGGGGGCAGCTTCAGACCAGCATCCTGGCGCGGGAACGAGTCGAGTTTCCTCGCTACGAGAACTACGTGCGCTACGACCGACCGGCGTTCCTGGACTCACGAAGTCGCCTGCGACTCGACCTCACATGGTTCCGCCAGTTGAACGCAGGATACTTTGGGCTTGGCAACCGCAGTCCCGCCGGCGATCCACGGATCCTCGGTGACGACTATCACGAGTATCGGCTCGAGGCAGTCTATGGCAAGGCGATCGTTGAGCGCCAGATGGGCGGCCCTTCCTGGCGGGTAATGACGGGGGTTGCGCTGGCTCGCATCGATGTCGACACCTACGTGGGCAGCTTGCTGGCGCGCGACGTGCATCGCGCTGCTGCACGTGGTGACGTGGTTCCCGGGGAACCGATCTTCACCGCGCTGGTCGGGCAGTTGGGCCTGGTGCTGGATACGCGCGACCACGAGACGTTCCCGACCTGCGGGCTGTATCACGATCTGGTGGCGAGGGCGGCTCCTGCATTGGGGGACGGTCCCGCCTGGGGCGGGGTGACATACACGGCTCGATTCTACCAACCACTGGTTGCCGATCGCCTCGTACTTGCCGTGCGCGCGCTCAGCGACGTGCTGTTCGGTGAGGCGCCGCTGAGCGAACTCGCGCGGCACGGTGGACTACTCGATGCAGTGGCCTTCGGGGGTGCGTCAGGAGTGCGCGGGATCACCGGTGGTCGCTTCATCGGCAAGACCAAGGCCATCGCGTCTGCCGAGATCCGCGCGCGGCTTCTGCCATTTCGACTGTTTGGGGAGCACATGAACCTCGGAGCGGCGACATTCTACGATACGGGACGTGTGTGGACCCGGTCGCTGGCCCCCGATCCCGAACTCGATGGCAGTGGGCTCGGGTTGCGTTGGGGAGGTGGGGTGGGAGCCCGGTTGCTGTGGGGCGAGTCGCTCCTCATCCGTCTCGATCTTGCGCACTCGCCAAATACGGATGATTTCGGTGGGGGAACGCTTGCGACCTATCTTGCGGCGGACGCGACGTTCTGAGGGGATAGGCTCGTCTTCGACACGGGATGAGTTGTCGCAGCAGTTCGCAAGCTTGTTCCGGGTTTCCGCCGGCCCGGCAATGGGGTGGAGGGCCGGCGGAAACCCGGGGACGCACCAGTCCGAACTGGGCACCCGATCACACTGGGTACGACAACCCGGAACGAACTACCGGGTTTCCGTACTAGCGGGCTCGGTCCGTTCAGGCGATGGCTTCCATGCTCGACGCCGAGTCGCGTGTCTCTGGAGGCGTGGCCAGTCGGGTGAGCACGTCTTCGATCAAGTCGGGGGCGACGGGTTTGGTGATGAAGCATACCGCGTCTTGTGCGATCCCCTCGATCGTGCGTTGCATCTCGGCCCCTCCGCTCATCAGGACGATGGGGGTGAGGTCCCCGTGTCTGCGCAGTCGAGACAGAAGTTCGACGCCGTCGCAGTCTGGCATGACGATGTCACTGAGGATGGCGTCGAAGCGCTGCTGCTCCACCTGCTCGATGGCGGCAACTGCGCTACTGCAAGCGGTGACGTCGTGTCCCATGCGCTTCATCCAGCGACACAGCGCGCGTAGCAGTTGGGGGTCGTCATCCACCAGCAGAAGCGTCAGCGGTCTCTTTTCAGGTCGGTGCTCGCTTGCCATCTTCATCCTCGATCGAACCGGTGGGCGGGGATTCCTTCCGTTCGTGGCTTTTCAGCCCTCGTGGGGCCACGGCGTGCCACTAGCGACGGGCAGATAGAGTTGAATCAGATTGCACAACCCGAACACTACTCGGCATCCGATTCCGCCACGACAGCACTGTAGGGCGGCGCCCATCGAGCCCAGTCCGCCGCGCGTAGTGGTCAAGCCCCAGGTTTCCGTCTGGCTCTGATCTCTGGACCCGCTGGCGATCGTCACCCGGAGGCAGGGACCGACCAAGGTCGTGCCGAAGGTGCGCACGTCATCAACAGCGGTCAGAGTCACGTTGTCGGTGGCGATCATCAACTCCGTCGCGTCGTCTTCGAGCAGCTCCAGCGCCGTGTCGAGCAGGGCACTGCGGAGTAGTCTCGGATCTGCAGCGGCGCGGCGGCGCACCGCGTTGAGACGACACCGCACCCGACCCGGCGGCTGAACCAGACTGAGTTCGTAGCAGCAATCCTCGACCAGTTCGTTGACGTCCAGTTCGTCGTCGTCCGGCGCGTGCTGGGCACGGCGCCGGACCGGCCCGATGTTTGACACCCTGCTGATCAGCGTCGCGCGCGCTTGTGCCCGCTCCATGGACCACATACTGGTTGGCTGCCGAGGGGGCGGCTATCAGGCAGTTGGAAGTCGTGTCGGGGAAGTTTCGCAACGGACAGCTAGCGGAATCAGCAAGGCCCGCCTGTCAGGTATGAATGCACGCGACCAGCCGATCTCGATCCTGGTGGATTCCTCTGGATGCCAAGCCCGGCACGAAGTCGAGGTTCGGCGGATTCGGCCGTGGAGCGCTACGGATTTGCGCGTGGGGACGCCTCCAGGTTGCGTACGCTGACGCGCGCCCGTTTCGGCTTCCCGCGCCATGCCCGAGGCGGCGACCCAGCGACGGAGAGCGCCAGGGATGACACCGTGACAAGCACCACCACCTCGGCTTGCCGGCGGTGTTGTGCACACCCTGCCGAAAGGTGGCCACCGAGTCGAGAACCCGAGAACGAGCAGTGCGGATGCTGGATCGTTGCCGAGCTCGGCAACGAGTGTCCGTCCCTTCGTTCGACGTGATGTCGCTCTGAGGCTACCTCGGACGCCGATGGGGACCGGGTGGGGTGGGTGCGGTGCGAAGGATGTGCTCTACTGCGGACGTGTCACTGGGCGTCTGGGTCTACCTCGGGTGTGTCAGTGCGTTGGGCCTTGGCTTGCTCCTGCGCACTTGGCTCTGGTTGCGCTGGTCGCATGGGAGGCGCCGTCAGCTACTGCAACAGCGGGAGCAGATCGACCCCATCAACACCCAATCGCCAGTCGGGGATCCAACTCTGCTGACGACCGAGATTGGGCTCGAGAGCATCGAGCGCCAATTCACGGTGCACAAGTTGGTCCTGATCCCGCTGATCGGCGTGCTGACGCTCGTCGCCGCGGTCGTTCCCTTCATGGGGAGCGTCCCTGCGACATTCGTCTCGCTGATCGCTGCCGCCGTGACGGTGATTCTTGGCGTCGCCGCCCGCCCGTTCATCGAGAGCGCAATCGCCGGACTGGTTATTGCTTTCTCGCGTGTGGTGAGCATTGGAGATACGGTTCGCTTCGATGGTCACTACGGTACCGTGGAGGACATCTCCGCGACCCACACGACGATCAAGCTCTGGGATTGGCGGCGATACGTGGTGCCCAACACGCGCATGCTCGGCGAGAGCATCACCAACTACACGCTCCACGACAGCTTCGTCTGGGTCCGTGCCGAGTTTCACGTTGCCTACGATGCCGACATCGACCTCGTTCGCGAGATCGCCCTCGGAGCGCCGCTCTCGAGTACCAATCACCGCGACTACGAGCCACCCCGCTTCTGGATCATGGATCTCGGTCAGGAGCACATCACGTGCTGGGTGGTCGCCTGGGCCGACAATCCCCCGGAGGCGTGGCTCCTTGGACACGACATCCGGACCGAGTTGGTCCGCCAACTCCGTCGCCGAGGCATCCACACGCACCGCCATCGAATCGATCTGGGGGGCGGACAGGTGCTGCAGCCTTCGTGAGCTGCGCGGTTCGCACCGGTCAGAGTAGCGCAGCCCCGAAGACACCCGCGCTGTCGCCCAGCTTGGGTCGAATGATTGGTGTGCTGAAGGCCGGATTGAAGACGTGCTGGCGGACGGCGGCGGCGCCGGCGTCGTACAGGACGTCCAGATTGCTGACCCCACCGCCGAGCACGATCACGTCCGGATCCAGGATGTTGACGACGTTTGCGAGCCCCAGCCCAAAGAAGTGAATCAGTCGGCTGATGGTTGCCTGAGCGTCGGGTTCGTTGCCCGTCAGATACCTCGCGTAGATTTCCTCCAGCGGTCGGTGGAGGCCCGTCCGCTCTGCGTAGTAGCGCTCCAGACTAGGGCCCGCCAGGATCCGTTCCACGCAACCCCTGTCACCGCAGTAGCAATCGCCCCCGCTGGCGTCGAGGAACGTGTGTCCCCATTCTCCCGCGATGCCGTGGCGGCCGTTCAGGGGGACCCCATCGATGACGATGCCTCCTCCGGCGCCAGTTCCCAGAATCACACCGAACACCACACGCGCGCTGGCGTGCTGCTCGGCGATGACGCCCATTTGCGTCTCAGCGAGGGCGAAGCAGTTGGCATCGTTGGCCATCCTGACCGGGACCGCGAGGGCCAGCTCCAGCTCGGCGTGCAGCGGTTGGAAGTTGATCGCCTGACAGTTGCTTCCCTTGAGGACACCGGTGGCTGGATCCGTTGACCCGGGAGTTCCGATCCCGATTCGACCGGGGCGCTCGCCTACCTCACTGGCCAGAAGATCGATGACCTTCTGGATCTGACCGATCACATGCTGCAGGCCCCGGTCCGCCTCAGTGGGCAACCGATGGCGCCCGCGTACCCGCCGGTCTTCCAGGACGACCCCTTCAATCTTCGTGCCACCCAGATCGATTCCCCAGTGCATTGCCACCACAGTGTAGCGAGATGGGGTCTGGGGCGGCAGGGGCGTGCCACGACTGGGCGAGAAGCAAGCCGCGGCCTCCGCTTCGGCGCTATGTCTCGCTCGGAGATACCTGAAGTCATCCAGCTGGCGCTGAGGGCGGTCTCTCTGAATGTTTCTGGTTCGATCTGGTGGTTCAGCGTCGAAGAACCGGAGATCATCTGGCCATCCGTTCTCCGGTCGTACGAGTTCGGGACGTGATTCTCAGTTCGCCGTATCAACCCGCCACGGTTTCGGACCGTCGAGGAGAACACGGGGTGGCCTCTCCATTCCAGCTTTTGTGAGGATTCGGAGAGTGAAGTCTCTGCTCTTGGGTACGAATTTTCGCACCCGGTACCCTGACGGTTGCGCGGTTCCAACCTGCGTCTAGGTATAAACTGCGGGAGCCGTTTCCGTGATTGTTCGGAGTGGTGGCGCGGGGGAGAGTGTTCGAGCCGTGGAGTCTCTGCCTTCAGCACCGGGGTCGACGCCCGTAGGGCCCATGAGGCGCGCCCTCTTTCTGTCCCTGAACGGGGCGGGACCTCATCGGATTCGGCTGGCGATGCCCGAGTTGCACATTCGCTCGGCCTTGCCCACCGAACTGCCGGCTGCCGCGGACGACGCCGAGTACGACATTGCGTTCCTCGCGCTGGGCGATCTGCGGGCGGTGAATCTCGAGGACTTTGTCCGGATCCGCGAGCATCTCGCCCATCTGCCGAAGGCTGCCCTGGTGAATCATCGCGAACCAGGCGCGGCAAAGGTTGCCACCGCACTGGGCGCTCAGACCCACATTCCGATCGATCGGCTCGATCGTGTCGAGCTGGAAGCGGCGTTCGACTCTGCGAGTGTTCACCACTGGGCCCAGCGCTACTCGGCGGACTCCGAGGAGCGGTTGCGCGCCATCTTCGAGTCCATGCCGAGCGCGGTCGTTGTGACTGACGTGACCAGCATGCGCGTCGTGGAGGCCAACCGGGCTGCGCTGGAGATCCTGGGAATCGATGACCCGTCGCAGTTGCTCGGGAGGAGACTGGCGGAAGTGTGCGCCGGTGCCGCCGTGTTGTCGGCCGTTAGCCCCGTGTCGGATCACCGCGTTGCCGAGCTCGACCTCGCGGGCGATCGACGTGTTGCCGTCACCTACGCGGCGACCCTCACGGCGGCCGGTCGGCAATTGGTCACCACGTTTCGCGACCTCACGGCCGCACGCAAATCCGAGGAACGACGACAGCGAGCGGAGCAGTTGGCGCAGGTGGGGGAGATGGCCGCGCGTCTCAGCCACGAGATCAAGAACCCCCTGGCCAGCATCCTCTCGGGACTTCGGCTTCTCGAGATGGACACCCACCTGAGCCCGGATCACCTGGAAGTCGTGCAGGCAGTGTTGGGTCAGGCGCGCCTCCTATCGAACACCGTCCGCAGTCTTCTGGATCAGGCGCGTCCCACACCGATGACACCACGCCCCATCCCGGTGACGGATGTCATTCAGAACAGCGTCGTCGTGTATGCGACGCTGGCGCGCAGCGAACGCGTTCGGCTGACCGTCAATCCGCCATGCGAGGATTTCGCCATCATCGCCGACCCGCTCTGGATTGGACGGGCCATCTCCAACCTCGTCATCAACGCCATCGAAGCCTCCCCCGCAGAAGGCGTGGTCGAGGTGAGCTGGGGGACCTTGAACGAGCATGAGGTTCAGACCCGATTCCCCGGATTTCGCGGCGCCGTGGCCTTCATCGCGGTTGCCGACGACGGCCCGGGAATGAGCCGGGAGACCCTGGATCAGGCTTTCCATCCTTACTTCACCACCAAGTCTGGAGGAACCGGCCTTGGGCTAGCCACGACGCGGGACGTGGTTGACTACCATGGTGGGGCGATTCGCGTTTCGAGCGGCGTGGGCCGCGGAACGACCTTCGAGGTGTTGTTGCCCATTGGTGACGTCGACGCTCACCCCTGCTGGGAGACGAGGCACTGTGAGGGCGACTGTTCCAACTGTTCGTTGCCCAACAGCGGTACCGGGTTCTGCTGCTGGCTGTCTCGAGTCGAGCAGCCGGAACTCGGTGAACACGACTGGTCGGAGTCGTGTCGACACTGCGTCATCTTTGGGGAGACGAACCTGGCAGGGTATGCCAAGCACCGACTAGAGGTCATCGCGGAGTCGGGTCGCGACGACCTCGCCACGCATCATCTTCCTGTGTGGCGCCACGGAGACGGGCGCGGATTCTTGCCGGGCGGCAGTGAGGTCAAGTGATGGATGCCGTCGCCGACGAGGTGAGCAGCGAGCCGGCAGCCGGCAGCGTGTTGATCGTTGACGACGAACAGCTATTCGCGAGGTCGCTGGCCAGCATGCTGCGCCAGCGCGGCTACGGCACCGAGGTGTGTCACAGCGCCGACGCGGCTCGCAAGGTCATTGCTCGACTGGACCCGGACGTGGTCCTGATGGACCTGCATCTACCGGATGCGTCGGGCAGCGATCTCATGGTCGAGTTGAGCAAGGACCACCCGTTTGCCCGCTTCGTCATCATGACGGCGCACGGGTCGATTCGATCGGCTGTGGAGGCCACCCAGAGCGGGGCCGTCGACTATCTGACGAAGCCGCTCGAGCCCGATCTCGTCTTTCTGGCGGTGCGCAACGCGATGCGACTCGTTGTCAGGGAGGCGCAGGCACGCCGGCTCGCGGGGCAGTCGATGGGTCGCCGGCGCGGGGCGGGCAAGTACGCCTCGGCGGCGATGGCTGAAGTCGTGGACCGGGCGGCGCTGGCCGCAGGGCAGAATGGCATCGTGCTCTTGCTGGGGGAGAGCGGAACTGGCAAGGATCATCTGGCGCGTTGGATCCATCAACAATCGGCGCGCAGCGGGGGACCTTTCTTCTCTATCAACTGCGCCGCAGTTTCGCCGCAGTTGGCGGAATCGGAGCTCTTCGGTCACGAGCCGGGCGCGTTCACCGGGACGCGGGGCCGCAAGCGTGGGCTGCTCGAGCTGGCGGAGCAGGGGACTCTGCTCTTGGACGAGATTGGCGAGCTCGACTTGGCGCTGCAGTCCAAGCTTCTGACCTTTCTCGACACCCGTACGTTCTTGCGGGTTGGTGGCGAACGCAAGGTTCGCGTCAACGCACGCATCTTCGCCGCGACGAACCGTGACTTGGCAACGGAAGTCGCGGGAGGACGGTTCCGCGAGGACCTGTACTATCGCATCAATGTCCTGCCCATTCGCCTGCCTCCCCTGCGCGAGCGGAGGGAAGACATCCCGATGCTCGTCGAGGAGCTGATTCACAGTATTGCTCAGGACCTGGGGAGATCCACGGTCCCCATGGTCGAGCCGGGCGCGATGGACAAGCTGCAGGGCTACTCCTGGCCAGGCAACGTGCGCGAGCTGCGCAACATCCTCGAGCGCGCCTTCCTGACGTGCGACGATACCGTGCGGGCGCAGTGCCTGGGACTCGAGCGCGAGGTCTGCGAGTTCCGCTGCGTGACGCCATTTCCGAACGGAGCCACCTTGCACGAGGTGGTCCAGAACGTTGCCCGCTCGCTGATCTACGAAGCGCTGCGGCGGGGGCAGACGCGCAAGGCGGCCGCCGCTCTCTTGGGCATCTCGCGGCATTCCCTTGCCCACCAGATGCGCACTCTGGGCATCGAGGGTTGAGCGATTCTGGATTGGTTCGAGGCGTGCCGGGGGCCGAGCGGGTGCCGGAAGCCGTCTGCGGAGCGCAGGGCGCCAAGCACGGTCACCTGCTCTGGGAGCCACCTCGGCCCATGCGTGGAAATCGCGCACCGCTCGAACAGCGGAGTGTTTGCAGATTGTGGCGAAATTGCGAGTAGCGGCGGTTCTGAGGGCTGGGTATGCGTGAGTTCCACGCACGGCCCACGAGGCGCTGCGTGAGGATCGCGCACGCATCTCGATCTGGTGCGTCCCGCGCCCACAATCGTTGCCGATTTGGCGGTTCCCGCTCACGGCGAGTGCGCGGCACGACTCCTGCAATTGGCCGGCGTGATGGGCACCCTGCTCCTGGTCGACGACAACATCAGCCTCGCACGCTTCACCGCGTGCCATCTGAGGCGGGAGTTTCCTGGTCTGGAGATCGAGCTTGCTGCGAGCATGGAGGCTGCGAGGCGCTCGGCGCAGGCGACCCTGCCGGACGTGCTGCTCGTTGACCAGCACCTGCCCGATGGCGACGGGATCGAGTTTGGCGCCGAGTTGGCCAGGCGCCACGCGGCCCTGCGCGTCGTGCTGACCAGCGCCGCGCTGCCCAGCGAGATCGAGCTGCGATCGCGGATTGGGGGAACGGTATACACCCTCCTCAAGCCCTTCGAAGTGGAAAGACTGGCGGCCGTGGTGGGGGCGGCGCTGGGACGAGCAACTGGTGGGGCGGGTCCCGGGAGTCAGCGTTCGCGGGGTCTCCCGCAAGGATTTGACGCGCACCTGGTTCGCAACCGTCTGGCCGCGCTGCTGGCAGGTATTCGCGCCTATAGCGAGGAGCTTCGCCATGGTGCCTCTAGTGAGAATGTGGTCCGACAGGTGGTCGCGGACTACGAACAGGAACTGGTCGATACCGTGCAGGACCTGCGACGCCTCCTCGATGTCGCTACTTCTGCACAGGCGCGGGCCGAGCGATGACGGACCGACCCACGGTGCTGCTCGTCGATGACGATCCCACAGTGGCGTGGGCGCTGGGACGATTCCTCACCCGCCGTGGGTTCGCCGTCGCCGTCTGCTCGGATGGGAGCGATGCTCTGCAGCTTCTGCAGAAGCAGGAGTTCGAGTCGCTGATCAGTGATGTCCAACTGCCGAGCCTCAACGGACTGGCGTTGGTCGAGTGGGCAAGACTGGAGCGCCCGCGCATGCGCGTGATCGTCATGACGGCTTTCGGATCGGAGAGCATCCGAGCGGCAGCCTTGCGCAAAGGGGCCATTCTGTATGCCGAGAAGCCCGCCGACCCGGAGCTCGTCTTCGAGATGCTCACCTCGCCGTGGTCCCATGACCGATTCTCGGGCAGCGTCTCGGAGATCGACCTGTTTGACTACATCCAGCTGATGCTGCTCACGCACCGGCGCGTGATACTTGATGTCACCGAGCGTTCCGGGCGCAGTGGACGTCTCTTCATCGACACCGGGCGGGTCGTGAGTGCCTGCTGCGAGGGCGTCGAGGGAGAAGAAGCATTCTTCCGCTGTCTCTCCTTCGAGGGGGGCAGCTTCGCGACCCTCCCGTGGCACCCGCCCGACCAAGTGACGATCGACAAGCCCGGGGAGTTCCTGCTGTTGGATGCGGCTCGGATTCGCGACGAGGCAGGGCGGAGTGGGGTGCCGAGCCCGAGTCTGGTTCCCAGCTCGAGGGGACTGGGAGACCTCGGTGGCTTCGACCTGGAGCCGAACCCACCACCAGGGGAGATCATGGAATGAGTGAGGACTTGCGTGCCGCCGGACAGCGACACTTGCACCGTCTCGTCGAGAGTACGGGGGCGTTGACGTCGATGCTGATCACCAAGAGTGGTGTGTGTCTCGCGCAGGCCGGGGACACATCGTACCTGAACGCTACGGCAATGGCAGCTCTCGTGGCCGGGATGTTCTCGGCGACTTGCGAGGTCGCGCGCCTGGTTGGTGAGGACCAGTTCTCGCTGCTACTGCAGCAAGGAGAGAATCGCCACATCCACATCGGTCTCGTTACCGAGACGACGATGCTGGTGGTGGTCTTTGAGGACTACCAGCGTATCGGCAGGGTCCGCCACGAAGCGCGCAAGGCCAGCGAAATGCTCCTGCACGAGGACGCTGTCCGAAGTCCGCGACCGGGCCCGCGGGGCGAGGTGCCAGCGGACCAGTTCAAGGAAGCCGCGTTGAACCTGATCGATCGAATCTTCGTAGCGCGGTGAACCAGGGCGAAAGGGAAGAGTAGCAAATGGCACTGCAGGGAACACTGGCGGATCTTGGGGTTGTTGACCTGGTCCAGTTTCCCCACGCCGGGCGCAAGACGGGGGAGCTCGTGATCACCTCCAGTGGCCGTACGGCCCGTCTCTACTACGAAGCCGGCTCGATGACGCATGCGAAGCTGGGCGATCTCGAAGGGCTGGACGCGGTGGTGGACGTCGTTGGCTTCGGTGAGGGGGCCTTCGAGTTCCATCAGGAAGTAAAGAGCAGCGCGCGAACAATTGAACTCGACCTGCACCGCGTCGTGATGCTGGCGCTGAAGACGCGCGACGAGAGGCGACAGGAAGAGCGGCAACGGGAGGTGACTCAGCCTGCTGATGCTCTCGCGACGCTGTGCGAGAAGTTTCTCAGAAGCTCGCCGTTTGCCGAGCACGCCGCCGTGGTTGCATTCAACGGCGAGATCGCCTGCCGAGTCGCGCGACCCAGCGCGGCTGATGATGGCGTCGAGGAACTCCTGGTCGTGCTGCACCACCTGCGCCAGAACCACCCACGCGCAGGGTTGTCCCGAGTAGTGATCGAGGATGCCGCCGGAACGATCGCGGCGGAGCAGCTCGCAGACGGTCGTGCGGTCGTCGTGGTGGCGGACCGTCAAGTGCCGACTGGGGCCATTACCGTGGCTCTCAAGAAACTGGCAGAGCAAGTGCACGAGGCAGCCTAGGGAACTGACCCAGTGGGCTGACCCAGAAAGACAGAAGGAGAACGCAAAATGGCAACGATGAAGGGCCTGCTGAACGAGCTCGTTCGGATCGAAGGCATCAACGCGGCTGTCGTGGTCGGCCGCGATGGATTCGTCATCGAGGGTGAGGTCAAAGGGCGCGTCGACATGGAGGCCGTCGGGGCCGTCGTTTCGACCGGGATTGGCGCCAGCGAGGTGATGGGTGTGTCGCTCGAAGTGGGCGAGATGACTCAAGGCATGGTCGAGTACCGCGACGGAGTCATCTTCATGGGCCTGCTGGGCCGCAAGGCCGTGCTGGCGGTGGTCGCCGATGGGCAGTCCAACCTGGGGAACGTGCGCTACCAGGTCAAACAGCGCGCCCCCGAGATCGAGCGGGCGTTGTAGCTGCTGGCGACGCGGTGACGATGTGGGTGACCTCTTGCTGGAGGCAACGAGACATTGAGTGCCATGACGCTACAACGCGCTCCGTCCATCGTCCCGGGACGAGCGAACTGGGTCGAGTCTGCTCTGGGTCGTGAGCTACGTAGCCTTTGCGCGGCATCGCGCAGCGGGCGAGTCGTGGTCCACGAACGCGGGGAGGTGCGTGGGCAAGTCGTGGTGCTGAATGGCCAGGTGGGTTGGGCGGTGGCGATCAACCAGGCGCAGGATCTTGGCTGCTTCTTGCAGCGCCTCGGCAAGGTGTCACGCGGCGACTTGGCGGCCGTGCGAAGACGGTTTCAGGAGCTGGGCGGGCGGCGGAAGTTTGGCGCCTTGCTCGAGGAGGCTGGGCTCATCAAGCGGCCGGTACTGCGGCGTTGTCTCATGCTCCACACGCGTGCGGCTCTCGCCAATCTGCTGGACGGAGTCCAGGAGGCCACCGTTGATGTGGAGCCCGTCCAGCTCGAGGCCGACAGCGAAATGACCTTTGCTCTCGGAGAGATCATGCAAGAAGAGTTCGATACGTCGTCACGGGTCTCCTGGTCTGAGTTTGACGACTGGACGTCGGACAACGAGGTGCTCAAACCCCTCAGCCTCGTCCCGGGATACCGCGCCTCCGCGGTGCTGGCCACCGACGGTCGGGTCTTGATCGCACAGTCCATCTCCGCGAGGAGCGACCCTTCGCTGATCGCGATCTTTCTGGCAACCGTGCTCGAGTACGCCACCTACGCCATGACCGGAGTGGGTGCCGTCCGGTTGGCGCTGCTCGAGTGCGAGGAAGGTAGCATCATCGCCCGCTGGATCGATGCCGACAGCACCCGGCTGCTGGCATTGTTGCTCGAGCCGGACGGGAGTCTGGGCATGGCCAAGCTCCGGATGGGAGAGCTCGTCGCTCAGCTCGAGCCGGCTGTCCGTCGTCAGTCTTGCTAGGAGGAATGCGAAGATGAACGTCGCCAAGGCCGCGCCAGTGTTGCAGGATCTGCTACGGCGAACGGGGTCCCTGGTCGTCTTCCTCGTTACCCGGCGCGGCGCCGTGCTCGCGGAAGAGGGCGATACGGCGACCATCAACGGGACGGCACTGGCAGCCCTGGTTGCCGGTATGTTCTCTGCTACTCGAGAGGTGGCCCGAATGGTTGGCGAACGGCAGTTCTCCATCCTGCTGCAGCAGGGGCAGACCCGCCATATTCATATCTCGCTCGTCACCGACGACATGATGATGGTCGTGGTCTTCGAGGACTACCAGCGAATTGGGCGGATTCGCTTCGAGGCTCGGAAGGTGCGCGATTTGCTGCTCGACAGCCTGCCGGACCAGATCTCCCCAACGACGCATCGCGGCGAGTTTCGCGAGGTCGCCATGAACCTCATCGACCGGATCTTCGAGAGTCGGTGACGCCAAGGGCCATGCCGCACATCAACTACGACAGTCGCGAAGTGACCTTCAAGCTCGTCTACTACGGACCGGGAATGAGTGGCAAGACGACCAATCTGGTTCAGATCCATCACCTGGTCGCGCCCGACCACAAGGGCGACCTGATCAGTCTGGATACCGACGAGGAACGAACTCTGTTCTTCGACTTCTTCCCACTCGAGATTGGTGACGTCATGGGGTACGCGGTGCGGTTCAACCTGTACACGGTGCCGGGGCAGGTCTACTACGAGGCGACCCGGAGGCTGCTGCTGGATGGTGCCGATGGTGTCGTCTTCGTGGTCGACTCGCAGCCGCATCGGCTTGACGACAACGTGACCAGCTTCCAGCTGATGCACGACAACATGCGTGAGTACCGCATGGACCTCGACCGGTTCCCGCTGGTGCTGCAGTACAACAAGCGAGACTGCGATGCGCCGATCTCGGTTGGCGTTCTCGAGGACCGCCTTGGCCTTCCTCGGGTTCCCGTGCACGAGGCAGTGGCGCTGCACGGCGCCGGTGTCATGGAGACCGTCCGTTCGCTGAGCAAGCAGGTTGTGACCCGGTTTCAGTTCTGAGTGGTGGCTATGGCGCTCCAAGCACAGCGTAGACCGTCTCACCCTCCTCGGGCAGTCGGTGGGTACACGCCGAAGCTCTGTGGGGTCACTCCCCATCCTGCGTTCACGTTCGAATCCCTCGTGCCCTGCCGAGCCAACGAGTTCCTGGTTGAAGTCGCACAAGTGCTGGCGGACGAAGGCGAGAAACGGCCGCTCTACAACCCGTTGTTCGTCTACGGAGAGGTGGGGATCGGGAAGACCCACCTGCTTTCCGCGATCGCCAATCGGACACGGGAGCCGCGAGCACGGCTGATGAATACCGCCGATCTAGAGCTCGAGATCGAACACGCGCAGCGAGGGGGAGAACGGGCCCTGCTGCGGCGTTGGCTAGCTGATGCACGCCTGCTTCTCATCGACGATATCCAGTTGTGCAAGGGGCGGGACGAACTGCAGCGCGAGTTGTTTGCCGTCTTCAACCACGCTGTGCGCCTGGGCGCGTCGCTGGTGATAAGCTGTGACGTTCCACCCACCCGGCTGCGGGACGTGGAGGAGCGGCTGCTGTCCCGCGTGGGGAGTGGCGTGATCCTGGGCATGCAGCTGGGCGACAAGCAGGAGCGGCTGCAGATCCTGCGGCGCTATCTCGGAGAGCGTCGCCTGTCGGAGGAGGTGCTGGACTACGTGGCCGAGAACGTGACCGACAACGTCCGTCGGCTCCGCGGGGTGGCCGCTCAGTTGCTGGCTACCCAGGATCGCATTGGGATTGCAGCTGACGTGGCGCTGGCGCGCGCAATCGTTCCACTGGAACGCGACCTACGGCCGAGTCAGCTGCCGGTGACCGCTCTTGCGGAACCGCCTGGCGCTCGCTTCAAGGAGATGCTGGCAGGGGCTGAGACCGAAGACGAACAGATCCTGGCGCTGCAGATAGCGGTCGGCGAGAGGGTCCGCGAGCTGAAGTCCGCGGGCGGTGACGAGACGACGATCGAGCGACTGGAGTCTGCGCTGGGGCTGCTGCGCGAGGGGCAAAAAGAGGCCGCGCTGGGCATTCTCAATCACGAGTGAATCGCAACGGAAAGGAACGAAGGGAATGGCGAAGCGAATCGTGGTGGCAAGCCAGAAGGGGGGGTCGGGGAAGACCACCGTGTGCCTAAACCTTGCAGTGGCGCTGGCCGAGCACCGACGCCGCACGTTGCTCGTCGATCTCGATCCGCAGGGTGGAATCAGCCACTCGCTGGCGAAGGCGGAGACCGAGTGGCTGGGGCTTGCCGAGTACCTCATGCGGCAGGTGCCGGCGACCGATGCGGTTGTCGAAACGAAGCTGCCCGGGCTTTCGATCCTGCCGCGCGGGGGGCTCGACGCGCGGGATGTGGTCGAGTTCGAGAAGGCGATGCACGCAGCTGGCGTTCTGCGGAGTGCTCTCGACGCGTTCGATGCAGACTTCGAGTACACGATCGTTGATACACCCTCCGGGCTTGGGATGATCACTCGGGCCGCCCTGGCAGCCACGGACTATGTCCTGGTGCCGCTGCAGGCGCACTCATTGGCGATGCGGTCAGTGACGCAGTTGCTGCGGGTGGTGGAGCAGGTCCAAAGTGACGAGAACCCTCGTCTCGAGCTGCTGGGGTTTCTGCCGACCATGGTAGAGCTCCAGGTTCCGGAGAGTCTGGATGTGATGACCGCAGCCTGGTCGACGCTGGCGGGAGTTCTGGACACCGCGGTGCCGCGGTCCCCGATATTTGCCACCGCCAGCCACGCTGGGCTGCCGATTGCTTTCCTGGGCGGGGCGCCGCGGCCAGAAGCCCGGCGCTTCGAGCACCTGGCGATCGAGCTCGAGACCCGTCTGAGCACGGGAATGGGAGGGGATGATGAGCAGCCTCGTCGCGAACTGGTCTGAGCGGGATGCTGCTCGCGATCTGAGTCGCGGGCTTCGGGGCGAGCGGGTCGTGCCCGCCGCGGCGGTGTTGCGAGAGGAGCGCTACGTGAAGTTCAGCGCCAGTCGTTTCTGGGCTGGTGGTGTCGCCATGCCTCCGCCGCCTGCGCGCGACGCGGAGATACCGGTACATCCCGGCGGCTTCTCCGACTGGGACACGCTTCTCACGTGGTGCCTGAACACGTCGGAGGCCAGCACCGTGTTCGTGATGGACTGGCAAGGTTTCCTCATCGAGACGGCGGGCAGCTGGAGCTACGAAGAGGTGGAGGCTGCGGGAACCCAGCTGATGGTGACGCTGGAGCAGGCGGATCGCATGGAGCCCGGAGGGCGGGCGGCGCATCACATCGAGGTGGGGTTCGAGGCGTTCACGATTGTCGGTCTGCGCGTGCCGCCGAGCAGCAAGGAATCCATCACGCTGGGGGTGGTCACTGGTGCTCCCCTGGCCCCGTCCATCATCAAGGGTCTGCGCGACCAGACCACCGCGAGCCTGAAGCGACTGTGACAGACGTGCGAGGCGTCGCCACGAGCGACGTCCGGAAGCAGTGGAGCTGCTGCAAAAGGAGAGAAAAATGGAGAAGGCAATCGACATTCGTGCCGTGTCGGGGATTCTGTATGGCGTCTACAAGGCCCTGCACGACGTAACCGGAGCCAGCGCGGCCGCCGTCATGCGCAAGGCCGCACCCGACATTCTCGACGAACTCGAGAAGCTTGGTGTCGACTTTGCCAGCGTCAACAGCATCGAGAAGCTCGAGGACCTGCTCAGGGAAACAATGGTCAAGACGGGAACTTGCGATGACATGACGTTCAAGCTGAACGGCAATGAGCTGACCGCGAACATCACCAACTGCTCCTTCTTCGGGTTGACCATGCACCTGAAGGAGCAAGGGATCGAACCCTTTGGCTGCCCATTTGCGGCGATCACCGTGGCGCTTGCCGAGCGCAACCTGGGCAAGCGCGCGCGGGTCAAGGAGCTGCACCCAACTCCCGGAGGCAAGCCCGGAGACACGATGCTGGTCGTGGAACTCCACGATCGATGAACGTAGGGGGCGATTGGCCGCGTCGTGCCAGTCATTCGCCAAGGAAGAGCGCGATGTCCCCGCGGTTCCACGAGTGCCTGATGCGAGCGAGCATCTCCACCGAGCGACTCGGCGAGTTGCGAATGGGCAGCGTGGGCATCACGCTCAATCCACACTTCTTGCTGGACCGCGAAGGGCGCCGTACCTCGTGGTTGGTCAAGCGTCTGCGCGCGCGGCGATTTGCCGATCCGCTCGCCAAGTTTCACGAATTCGAGGCGGACCACCAGCTGCTGACTCGCTACTTCGGTGCCCCGCTGCGACCACCACAAGTGCTCGAGACGGACTTTCTCGTGCTCGAGCGGAACTTTGATAGTCACGGGGACTACGAAGTTGGACGTGAGTACGTCATGGTCCAGCGGTTCGTGCGGGGCACGACCTTGCAGGAGGCCGCCGACCAGGCCCGGGGATCCCCTTCGGGCTGGCTGCGTCGTGAGGTGGAACGATTCGTCGAGCGCTATCGCGCGATGCAGCGTATCGAGCTGGCGATTCCGGACTGCTTCAGTATCCGCAGCGAGCACATCAAGGTGGACGATGAGAACCAGCGGCTCGTACTCATCGACACGAACAACGTGGTGCAGGTGCGACGTGACCTCGGCGCGAACCGGCTCTTTCTTCGCTACTTCGGTGAGGCCGTTGCGGGGGTCACCATCGAAGCACTGCACGACGTTTTCGAGCGCATCTGCGCGGACTACACCTTCGATCGTCAGCACCTGCACAGTCCGCATCCGGAGCTCAACTACAGGGAGGCGAGGGCGATCGAGCAGTTGATTCGCTACTTTCCCCGGCACGGGGGAGACAATCAGTACCTGCGGGAGCTCGTGACGACCTTCGAGCTGTCCCATCAGTGAACAAGCGAGGGAGTCATGGATCCAGTTGCCAACGAGCGAGACGTGCAGCACGGGTTGCACGCGCTGTTTGGCGCGCTCGGGCTAGAAGCACGGTTGATCCCCGATGGGATCGCGACCGCCTTCGAGGGGCGTCAGGCGAACTACGAAATGGCGGTGCGGAGGCGGGGGGCAGCACTCGAGCTGGCCTCGTCCTTCCCCTTCCGCGTGCCGCCGCCGCGGCGCGCGGAGGCGGTCCGGGTCGCCAACCGACTCCTCCTGAAGCTGCACCCCGCCAGTTTTCGAATGCAGTCCGACACCGGACGAATCGAGCTCTGCAGTCCACTGCAGCTGGAGGGGGGCGCGACGCTCGTGCGTGCTCTGCTGGTTCAGGTGCAGCTCATGGACCGCTACCTTGGCGCATTCGTTGAGGTGGCGTTGGGGGGCAGTTCGAGCAACCGAGCACTGGCAGCATCGCAGCCACCTCCCGTGGCGCGCCGGGGGGCGAACGCCCCTTCGGGAGTGGGTGCTCTCAGGACCGCTGGCGTGTCCGGGGGAGCGTCCACGCACCGCGAAGCGTGCGGTCCCCCAACTCCGGCCGGACGCGCGGAGGACTCGGCCGTTCCCTGCGACAAGGGGGCTCCTCTGCGCGGGTATCCTGCCCTGTACGAGAAGTGGCGCAAGGGATGGACGGAGCAGAGTGACCGGGGCGTGTTCCTGGCCGGAGTTCGGGACGACATGGACCGGATGCGGGCGCGATACCAGAGGCTCGGCGAGTGGGAGCGGTGTGTGGACTTCTCTGTGGGTTTGCGTCGACTTCAGGCGCGGGCTCAGGAGGATATCTGGTCTGGTCAACGTCCGAAGTGCGCTGAGTGCAGGGGGTTCTGTTGCGCGCGCGCCTTCGGTGAAGGACATTTGCGAGATCCTTACGACCTGGCGTTGTTCGCTGTGGCACGTCCTGAGTTGGAGGCCGTGACCCACGATCTGAGTCACTCGGGGTGCCACTTTCTCGGGTCCGCGGGCTGTCAGCTGCCTCGCGACGTACGGCCCCGCGTCTGCATCATGTATGCGTGCTCCCTGATGCCGAGCGGCAGTCACGCCACCCCGGGAATCCTCGCCCTTCGGGACTACTACCATCAGCATCGATGGCTCTTGCCCTGGCGTGGCGGGGTCACCTACGAACGGGTGCTGTCCGCAGTGCGACGAGCGATCCCCGAGGTCTCGGCGCGGTTCCCCTATCGGGCCGGAGCGCGCTGCTGGGGCGCACGCCTCGCCGTCGACTTCGAGGCCGCCTTCCACCCGGAGGTGGAGAGTGTGCTCCTCAAGGCGGTGTCCACACTTCGGGTCGGGGAGGACACGCGGGCGACCGTCGAGTCGCGACTGGCGGCAGCCAACGCGGACCTCGAAGGCCTGTCCTACGCCCTCGACGATCGGGGGCGCCTGGTGCTCCGCGACTTGGTTGCCTATGAGGAGGATGCTGCGGAGATTCCGGGGCGCGTTGGAGCGTTGCTGCAGCATGCCGACGCGACCATGCTGGAGCTAGTCTCTGGCTGAATGGCGGATCGTGATTCTCGAGCACCTCATCATGAGGTCGTCTTGTGATTGGGGCCGGGGTACGCACGGAGGCGCACCCGGCCCCGACGCGAAGCGGCGGGGGAGGAGTCGAGTCTTGCCGGGGCGGCGCGGAGGTCAGCCAACGTCGGCTTGGCTGACCTCCTGCTTGGAGCGAATGGTCGAGTCTCGGGACTGGTGCGGTGGCTCTTCGATGATCTCTTCGGGGATGAACGCATCGCACAGCTCGAACGTGACGTTGACGCAGCGAACCGCGGCGCGGGCCGTGGCGCAGACATCCACTAGCTCCCGCAAGGTGAGCGGAGCGTCTGGCACCTGCTCGCGCAGGTGAATTCGGTCGTCGCTCGCGCTCATCTCGCGATAGCGATACAAGCGGCGCTGGAGTGTCGGCTGGCAGTGGAGTGCGTATTCCAGCACCAGCGACGGATAGGGCTGGAAGCTGGCGGGGAGGGGAGCGTCGAACGATTCCACCTCTGCAACCACGCCCTGCTCATCGACCCCGTACCACTGCACCACCATCTGCCACATCCTCGACTGAAGTTCGCACCAGAGAGCGCGTCCCGGTCTCGTTCCACGGCAACGAGCGGGACGCCAAGCCAGGCGTCCCGCCACTATTTCTACACGGAAGAGCCAGGGGAAGACGTGGAAATTCTCCCCCCGTCCACCGCTTCCGGCCGCTCAGCGCACTGGCGCGTTCGAGTTTCTGGGGGTGGGCGCCGCTGACGCTGAGGGTCAGCCCGACGAAGCGCAGTTCCAGATTGACCTAGCAGAATGACAGCGGCGTGGCTCGTCCGCGAAGCTGCCCGCAGTGGAGCACCAGGCCGGTCGACCTGGCCCGCCAGGGAGTCGCGGGCGGAGGCCCCAGGCCCGCCTGCGTCACTGCCAGGATGGGCTTGGGGAGGATTGGCCCAGGTGCGGGATGCTTCGAAGCAGCAGTCGTACGCTACCCCAATCTGTTCAGACGAGAATAATCCAGCAGTGGTGAGGTGCCGGATCTGCCAGGAACCTGGAAAGGGACGAGAAATCTGACCGCCGCTCTGTCGGAAAATGCGCTTCGATTGGCCAGCGAGGGGGACGGTGGAAGCCGGCCGAAGTGCGAAGAGGAAACCCGAGCGACAGATTGAGTGATCAAGGTGGGCATCGAGAAGCGATAGTACCCGTGCATGATTCGACATCTTCGCGAACGTTGCCCCGCCCCGTCGGGTGCCAAGAGGACTCTGCATCCTGCGGTCGCCCTAGATTTCGACCATGCGGTAATACCGTTGCGGTTTGGAACGTTCGTGACTCGTGGTAGCGTCCCGGCCCGCTCGCGGTTATCGCGGGCATTGGGCCGGGCTTTCTCTGGTGCGAGATCAGTGGGTGGAGGTGGTGTTCGCCCCGGAACGTCCGCGGGCTTGAACGCTGGTGCCCGCGGCGAACGGTCTTGTGCCGAGGAGGGCGCCGCACCTCGGTAGTCTTCCACGGCTAGTCATCGGCGGCACGGAGCCCCGAGCAGTCTTGAAGCATCAGATAAGAAACGTCCCCGAAGGAGATCCGTCAATGACTCGGTCAGTCCCCCTAGCCCTCTCCGCGATCACGCCCATCCTGGTGCTGGCGCTGGCCTCTTCGTGCGGCCACACGAGCAAGACCCTGGATGCTTACGAGCAGTCGAAGAGCACCACAGCCGGTCCCAATCAGGGTCCCGACACGGTCGGCACCGCTCAGTTCGACTGCACGGCTGTCAGATCCCAGCAGTTCGACACGGAGAACATGAGGCCCTACTCCGTGTCGCCCGAGGTCGAGGCTGACGTCTCGACGGCGCTGTCGATCATGGACGAGTCCCACAAGGCCCAGCAGATGATGGGTGTCGATGGCTCCGCGAGGAACTACCGGGACATCGAGCGCAGCCCTGACGTCGACGTTCCGGGGCTCGGTATCATCCGCGGCTACCGGTATCGCGATGCGGGTCGCGGCGTGAACATGGACGCGGGCCAGGACAACCGGCCCGACGACGGGGACAACTTTGCCACGGTGTTCCCGGTCGCTTCGCTGCGTGCGGCATCCTGGGATCTCGATCTCGAGCGACGGGTGGGCGCGGCGCTGGGCGATGAGACGACCGCCTCCAAGAACAACATGATGCTCGCGCCCTGCATGAACATCGTCCGGCACCCCTACTGGGGCCGCACGCAGGAGACCTACGGCGAAGACACGTATCACGTTGGCCGCATGGCGACCGCCCTCACCGTCGGTATTCAGGAGTACGTTGTGGCCTGCGCCAAGCACTGGATGGGCAACAACATCGAGAAGAATCGCTCGAACCAGAACGCCATCATGGACGAGCAGACCCTGCGAGAGATCTATGGGCGCCACTTCGAGATGGTGGTTCAGGACGGCGGCATTGGCTGCATCATGGCGTCGTACAACAAGATCAACGACATCAAGGCGACGCAGAACGAACACGTGCTCAGAGAGGTGCTGAAGGGTCCTGTGGAGCAGGGTGGCTTCGGTTACCAGGGGCTGGTGATCACCGACTGGTGGGCGATGCCGGGGGACCAGAACGAGCGGAGCGTCGAGGCGGCCCAGGCCGAGACCATCGAAGCCGTGGTCGCCGGCACCGACATCGAGGTCCCATGGACGCTCCACTACACGGTTGCCACCCTGGCAAACGCCGATCAGACGCTCGTTCAGGATTCCGCGCGACGCGTGCTGACACAGAAGTTCCGCTTCGGTTCTGCGATGGACGGCGACCCCTGGGGCCTCAAGCCACCCACCTCGACGCTCACGGACGGCGGCAATGGGGGCTCCATTGCGACCAACGAAGTCCACGAGGCCCTCGCTGAGGAGGCTGCCATCAAGTCGGCCGTGCTCCTCGCCAACGGGCTGGATGGGGGGCCGCCCGTCCTGCCTCTCGCCAACCCGGCGAGCATCGCCGTCGTCGGCGTCGAGCAGCTATTCCAGCAGGTCAGCTCTTCGGTGCCGAAGAGCTGCGGCGCGGACGGCGAACGCGTGGAGCAGGGGCAGCTCGGCAGCCGCGAGTGCATCTTCCGGTTTGCCACGGATCCGGCGCTCGGCGACCGTGGTTCCAGCCGCGTCAATGGCGATCCGGCACGCACGGTCGGCCCCTTCGCGGGAATCCAGCAAATCGCGGGAGCCGGTGTCACCGTCACCAGCGGGACGACTGCGGCGGACGCCGCCAACGCCGAGGTTGCGGTGGTGGTGGTCGGGTACTCACCCGGCGACGAGGGTGAGGAGTACTACATCGCGGAAGGCGGTGACCGAAGCTCCCTCAACCTGCCCCCGGGTCACAACGAGCTGGTTTCCAGCGTGCTTGATTTGGGCAAGCCCACCATTATCATCGTCGAGTCCGGTTCGATCGTGAACCTGCCCTGGCTCAACCACTCCAATCGGAACCAGGCCACCTTCTGGGCGGGCTACCCCGGTGTGCGCGGAGGTGTCGCGATGGGCAAGCTGATGTTTGGCCAGGCGAACTTCTCGGGCAAGATGCCGATGGCGTGGCCGGTGGAGACCGAGCTGCAAGCCTTCAAGGACAGCGACACCGCCACCAACATGGGCTACTTCTTCGGCTACCGTGAGTTCGATCGCCGCAAGTACGTGGACCTTTCGCCGGTCAACATGGTCTTCCCCTTCGGCCACGGGCTCAGCTACTCCACCTTCGAATACTCGAACCTGACTCTGCCCTGTCAGGAGGTCAGCAAGCACGCCATCTTCAACGTCTCGATTGACATCGCGAACACCTCGGGCGTCGATGGTGACGAAGTGGCCATGCTCTTCGTGAAGCCCCCGCCCGCAGCGGGCGTTGGTGCTCGTCCGTGGAAGGAGCTGAAGAGCTTCGTGCGAGTCTCGGTGCCTGCCGGTCAGACCGTGACGGCCGATCTCCCCTTGCGCATGCGCGACCTCCGGCGTTGGGAAGGCGATGCCAATGGCAACTGGGTCGTCGACAGTGGTACCTACACCGTCGTGGTTGCCAAGAACGCCGAGGACGCGGAGACCTCCCCGAACGTGGGCACCATCACGGTCAGTGATGGCTGAAGGCTAAAAGAAAGAACTCGGAAAGATCAGCATGACTTCTCGAAAGAACAATTTCGGGTGGGGCGCAGCCCTGTCTCTAGCTTCTGTCTGCCTCACCTTCACCGTGCCCGCGCTGGCTCAGGGCGATGACCCCGATGGCGCAGACACCGACTCGGGCTCGGTGGCGGGCTTCGGGACCGAAGAAGAGACTGACGCGGACGCGGCAGAAGAGGTTGCGGAGGAAAGCGACTACGCCGCCGAAGAAGAGCCTGAGGAAGCCGACGAGCCCGCCGAGGCGGCCAAGGCCCCTCCGCCAAGCGGCGCGGCGGCATCGGTGGAAGGGAGCGCGAGCTTAGCCGGCGCCGACCTCCCAGCCGCCGCTCCTGACGAATCCAAGTCGGGATTCCCCATGTTGGCGGTCGTGCAGCTGCCCGGCTCGGGGTACCCAGCGGTTCAGGTGCGCGGTATCACCAATGGCTCGCTGTGGCGCACCTTCCACGGCATGCAGTGGCCCTACATGCCGACGGAGGAGAAGAGCCTTCAGCTCGCGTTCTCCGGCTACTACTGGAACGACCTCAGCAACACGCGGATCAGCGTCGATGAGAGCCTCGCCGGCTCCAACATCAACGACCAGAATCGCTGGGCCACGCAGTCCCGTGGTGTGATCCGCGTTACGCCGACCCTCAACGCCGGTGATGGTTGGTTCGCCCAGGGCAATGCCGAGATCGTAGTGGCGGGCGACATGCAGCCCGACCTGACCGGCGTTCTCCCCACCACCGACGATCTCTGGGTGCGAGCCGGAAAGTGGAACCTCTTCGACGTCACCGTCGGGCGTTTCCAGGGCTGGGAGATCGCCAATCACTACGGCATGGCGCTCGACCTCAACACCCTCGAGCGTGAGGGTGCGTTGGTCAACGGCTTGCCGTTCGAACCGACGGACGGGTACGGGCTCAGCTACTTCTGGGATCGGCAGAACTTCAGGCTGGGCGGCTATGCCGTGCATGTCTACCCCACCGACTTCTTGCGCTTCGAGCTCCTCTCGCACCTCGGTGCCGGCAACGGCAACGCGGGCGTGCCCTACCAGGTCGACGTCCGTCCGGCGGCCATCTTCGACATCGGCTTCCTCAAGCTCAAGGCAGGCTGGGAGTACGGCGAGGCCAAGCCGCAGGACTCCGAGCTCCCGATGAGTGACAAGAAGAACGGATACGGTTTCGCCGCCCAGGTCGTCCTCGACCCCTACGTCGAGTTCGGCGGCAGCTTCGCCCGTGGCTTCCAGGACCTCGTCGACAAGGATGGCCAGGCGGACCTCGAGGGGAGCAACACGGTTCAGACCTTCGGTGGCTTCCTCAACGGCAGCCCCGGCCACGAGCCGCTGGTGATTGGTGTCGGAGCCTTCCTGAAGAGTTGGGAGAACTTCCGCATCAATCAGAACCAGGGTCCGCTCTTCGGCAAGGTCGACACGAACGAGCAGAGATTGCTCTTCGCGGCGGTGCAGTACACCTTGTGGGAGCGGCTCAACATCAAGTTCGTCCTCTCGCACGCCCGCAACACGGTCAAACACTACCGGCATGGCGACTACGTCAACGACGCCGTGAGCGGGCGCTTGCGCGCAGAGTTCTTGTTCTGAGAGCGAGCGCTCGTTCGTCGTGAGCCCACCGGGCCCCAGAGCGGGCCACCGGAGCCCCCTTGGCAACGTCCTGGGGGGCTTCGTGCTTCCGCTCGGTCCCGGCGGAGAGTGTCCTCCCAGCGTGCTCGCATCGTCCGCTGTCCGCCGCCAGACCGGTGCCGTGGCCTGGTCGGGGCGTGGTTTGCGGTCGCGAACCGACGGTGCCACATCAGCCCTTCGTGTGCTTGGTCGTGACGCCAGGAGATCCGGCGCTTGGCGCGTCCGGCGCTGATGTCCGCGGGATGGAGCCCCGCGTTCACGACGGTCGCCGTGGGCGCCCTGCCGTCGCCGATCCCCACTGCGGCTTCGCAGTGCGGGGGAACGCGGGTGGTTTGGAGGGAAACCTACCGATCAGTTCGAATCAGCCAGGTCGTTCGGAGGGATGGCGCGGACTAGGGGTGGCACGATGCGCTCAGCACGATACACGCCAATGTCTGGACCCAGCCGCAGTTCCCACACCACCTGGCCGTCGGTCTTCGTCACCTCGAAGACGCGGCTCTCGGAGTCGCTGCCCCGCTCGCCGGCGGTGATGAGCACGTTTCCGTTGGCGAGCCGGTCTGCGTCCCCCCAGAAGGGCTGGTACCAGTCGTTTCGGTACCAGGGCTCCACGGTGAAGTCGCCCGGAAACTCCCAGACGAGGGTGGCGGTGCCCGAGCCTTCGTTGATCTGGTACTCGACGGCGCGGGAGTGATGCTCCTCGCCTGATGCGAAGACATCCCACCCACCATTGTCGAAGAACAGGATCG
The DNA here is from genome assembly GCA_050304295.1 of Polyangiaceae bacterium. Lineage (GTDB taxonomy): Bacteria > Myxococcota_A > Polyangia > Polyangiales > Polyangiaceae > JAFGBI01. The sequence goes on along the minus strand of JBNLDK010000067.1, from coordinate 35,150 downwards.
TGCCGTCTTCGTGGATCTCGGGGTCGTGGATGTCGGTAAACTGCGAATCGGTCGGGGCGAACTGCAGGGTACCGAGACCGCTGGCGTTGTAGGTCGCGGGCAAGTGCCACAGCAGGTTCGGATTCTGATAGGTGACCTTGATCAAACCCATCCAGCGGCAGCTGATGTAGACCGCGTTGCCACTGGCATCGATGGTGGCCGAGTTGCCGTGGCACCAGTCGCCGCTCGCGTCTGCCGGCTTGGGGACGAACTCTTGAAAGTCCCAGCTGCCCACCAGTTCCTGGTCGGGCGAGATCTCCTCGACGACCGTTCGTTGGTCCTGGCCCTCCTGGATCCAGCGGATGACGACGTAGTTGCCGTTGGCGAGCTTGCCAGCGTGGTGGCTCAGATCGCCCTCGCTCCTACCGCAACCGCCGTCTGCGCATTCCCAGATCACGTTGCCGGCGAAGTCGACCTCCCGCGGAGGCTCCATGACGGTGACGTCCTGAGCTCCGACTGGGCCAAACAGGATCCCGCGATCCGTTAGGTCGACCGACACGGCGCCGCCGATATCGGGACTGGTGCCGTTGATGTGGTACCAGACTGGCTGCCCGCTCATGTCGTACATCACCGCCTGTGCGGGGTCGTCCGAGGTTGGGAAGCTATTGCCGTCACCCTTCTGGATGTTCATCAGCGTCCAGCCTGCGCTGGTACGCTCCGGGTCGTTGATGGGTACCTGGCCAACCGGGATGCTGGGGGGCAGCGATCCTGTCGCGTGAGTAGTGGTGGCGTTCGCTGTTTCCCCCGCGGCGGAGGACTGCGCGTTGATCTGATAGCTCGACTCGGCCTGCATGCCGATGATCAGCACGCGATGATCGGTGACCGGGGACGGGTCGGACACCTCCCACTGATAAGCGTCCTTCCCGAACTGAACGACCGAGTCAGCCGGTTGATCCGTGGTCCAGATCACGTAGGCGGAGAGCACGTTGTTGGGATTGGCCTCGACAGTGAGTCCTTCGATCGCAAGCAGGCCGCTCCCTCCACCCCCCGACGCGATCCCGCCCGTCGCTGCGGACCCGCCACTGGCGACCCCTCCCGTGGCGTTGCCACCGGCGGGCGGCGCACCGCCAGAGCGGCTGCCGAACCCACCGACGCTCCCTCCACCGGTCCCCCCCGAACTGTCGAGCGCGGCGGTGCCGCCAGTGGGTTGACCACTCACGCCACCAGTGGGGGACGCTCCCCCAGTGGCTGGGTCCCCCCCGGAGCCGACGGTTCCTCCCGCCGGGGGCAGTCCGCCGGTACCCGCGGGCGAACCACCCGCACCACCAGACTCCGACGTGCTCGCCGAGCACCCGCACAGTAGCCAAAGCCAGGCAGCGGCGGTGACCGACCTTGGGGTGCAGAAGGATGTATTCGACATGTGGTGCTCCGTCTGCCGACCCGACAAGCTGGATAGTAACCGGTTCACCCATCCCCAGGCAGTCGCGCCCAGCTGCGGTCACGATTCCAGCGACGCGGGCGGGTTCATCGACGAGGGCGATCGCGTGGAGGGACGGACCTCGCTCCTTGTGCATATGGAAACTGAGCGCGAACGCACGGATCTCCGTTGCACACGCGATGGTGCTCGTGCTGATGGTGTGAAACCCCGCACCCCGGGCGTGCAACATTCAGCCTCTGCTGGTGCTGGCCCGCGTGTGGACTCCCAGCGAACGTGCGAGCTACGGCTCTGCCGACACGACGGTACGTGCGGTCTCACCTGACGCCAAGGATTCGATCCGACGCCTGGGTTCGGTTGGCCGCGGTGGATCGTTCCAAGCGACATCGCGCGATCGAGACGGACACGAGCCGTTGCTCGAGCACTTCCTTGCCAAGCATTCGCGCGTGCTGTCGAGCGGCCAGCTCCGTCTCGGCGAGGGGGCGAGGCGTCGTCTCGTTGTTTGCCGTTGGCCGGGCAGCGTGCGAGAGAGCTAGCCAACGCGGTCGAACGGATGGGCGCCCTGAGAGTCAGTGATGAACTGAGTGTGGACGATCTGCTCGAGGAGGTTCGTGACGGGGGGCAGTGGCGTGACTGCGGGCAAGTCGGTGGCGCCCCGGACGGGCAAGGAGGACGGCGGTAGGGTCGGTTTCCACGACGCGGTGCGCGACGCGCTGGACCGGAATGACAACGTTCAGACTCGCGCCGCCAGCGAATGGGCCTGACCCAGCCCCACATGGCCCGGCTGATGAAGAACCTCGAAGTCAAGCGCCGCTGACCGGGTCGAGACCCAGTGAAGCCCAGCGGGCACTTGGGGGGCAGGGAGGGGCCGACTGCCTTCCCATGGCGGACCGGTGGACCGAGGACGGAGGTTGGGGGGGGAGCGCGAATTCGCAAGCTCTCCGGAGGGCCACTGACTGCGACAGTTGCGGGTCTCTGCGCAGTCGGGTGGACAGCCGGGCGGGAATCTGGTTAGACCGAGCACCAATGGACCCGGACAAGAACCGCCCCAGTAGCGATCCACCCCCCGATTCTTCCGCAGACGCCGAGGCGGACGCGCCCATGAGCGACCCGCCGCAGTCGGCGGGCGGGAGTGACGAAGCCACCAACGAAGAGGGCGCCGCTCCGCGGCGACGTCGCAAGCGTAAGCGCCGACCCGAGGGGGACTCCACGGCACCCCAAGCCAAGAAGCGCCGCAAGTCGCGTGGCGGGGATGCGAAGACGGTTGACGAGCCACCCCGCAAGCGCTCGCGACTGGTCGCGGCGATCGTCGCTGGCGTGGTCCTGCTCGTGGTCATCGGCATTGTAGTGACGGGCCGACGCGGGACACAGGGGGGCGCTGAGGGAGCCGCGAGCGATTGGTCCGTTGGCACCAAGGTGCCGGTCGAGATCACGCTGGTGGCTGCAGACAAGGCCAACCTCGCCTGCGCTTCGACCAACCAGGTCGGGGGCAAGCACTGTGCCTTCGAGTCCGCCACCAAGGAGTGGTCGAAGGCTGGTGGCAACGACGAGGCGGCCCTGCTCAAACCGTACACCACGACGGACCGCAAGAACCTCCTTGCCGCTGGGCTGTGGAACCAGCCCGCCCTCAGCGGGACGCTCCCCTCCGCCAGGTTCAGCGTGAAGTGCACCTTCGTGGTCGAAGGGGCGATCAGCAAGCCTCACGTCCGCTGGGAAGCCGGCGGCGAGTGGTATCCCAACAACGCCGAATGGCACGCAGGCACCGTCAAGGACTGCAGCCTGGTCGGCGCGGGCGCCAAGAAGTAGGCCCGGATCCAACCGGGACGACCCGGGCGGAGCTTGACAAGTCGAACTCCGCCTGGAAGCTCACATGCCCGATCGTTGCGAGATGTCTGGCGGGCAGTCCACCTGGCCGTAGCGCAGGTTGGGGTTGTCGGCCATGTTGGCCCACTCGACCCACCAGAGGCACCCCGCGAGCAAGTCGTCTCGACCGCCGCTGCCGAAGACCTCCTGACACCGGTTCCGTGCGCAGGTCTTGGCGCCGTCGTGGTTGCCCGAGTTCTGCTTTCGGCACTCGAGGAAGAAGCCGCCGTACCTCTCGCCCAGGTTTCCCGAGCCCCACTGCGAGGTGCAGGCGTCGAAGTCACCCACTCCGCCGCCCGGCACGAGGAGGTCGAACTGGCCACCACCGATCCCGCCGCGGTTCAGGGTTTGGACGATCAGGACCTTGTTGGCGATTGCAGCTGATCCGGGATCATCGTAGCCCGCGCTGCTGCTACCCGTGAACTCGATCTGGTAGCAGGCGCCGCAGGCACCGTCATTGAACGCGGCATAGCCATAGGCGAGCGTGTCACTCACCGCCCACGGGGCCATGCTCCAGCACTGGTAGGCGTTGCCACTGGCGCACGCGCTCTGGGCGTTTGGATCGCCGATCGGGTTGTTCGACTGGTCGCAGCTGTGAGCCGAACCCTGATCCGGCCAGGCGCAGCTCGGCTTGCAGCAGTCCCAATAGTGCGTCGCCCGACCGTCGCGGGGATTCTGGAGAGGCGGCGGATTCGGGACGTTGCTCGATCCGCCCGTGGGCGCACTCCCGCCCGTGGGCATGCCGCCGGTGGGCGCCCCCCCCGTGTTGCCGGAGCCACCCGTGTTGCCCGTGTTGCCGGAACCACCAGTGTTGTTCCCGTTGCAGGCGCCGCACGACTCCAGGCAGAAATCGTTCTCGGTGAACCAGTCCGAGCCACACTGTTGCCACTCGGCCCAGGTCTCGCAGGGGACGTCGTCCGGGGAGACGTTCGAGCAGTTTGTCGGGGCGCCACCGGTTCCGGCGTTGCCGGTGCCGCCAGTGGGGACGTTGCCGGTGCCGCCAGTGGGGACGTTGCCGGTATTGCCAACGCCGCCAGTGGGGACGTTGCCGATGCCGCCAGTGGGGACGTTGCCGGTGTTGCCGACGCCGCCAGTGGGGACGTTGCCGGTGTTGCCGGAGCCACCGGTACCGAGGGTGGCTCCGGCACCGCCGCTACTGGGAAGGGCATTCCCGGTGGCGCCGCTGCCAAAGGCGCCCACTCCTCCGGAAGCGGGCCACGCGGCCCCGGCCGCGTCGAAAGCTTCCGGCGAAGAGTCAGCCGAGCATGCGGCAGCGAGCGGCAGAACAAGGATAGTCAAGGGAGCAAGGTTACGAATCGTCATCGAAGTGCTCATAATCGTGGGTACTCCGTGTCACTCCACATGTAACCAGCAAATGGCGTTCGAGCCAACGCGATGTGAGCAGAAATCTTGCCGCGTCCGCTGGGGTCAATGCTTTTCGTTGACGGTGGCCGAAGGCGTTCAACCCGTGGCGCAAACTTGCACGCGAGTTCAACCATGATGAGTCTCGAGGCAAGACATCGTGTTTCGAAGTTTGCACGCGTTGCGGCGGACCATGTCGGGAGTCGCACGCCGAGACTGCAACGCTGCTGTCTCGCGAGCGGGGGCACTCCGGGCGCTGTGGAGCGGGCCAGCACGTGGTCAATGCGGCGACCGGACCCACGGGGTTGAGTGGGGCGATTCGGGCCATGAGCGAGGCGACCGTCACCCCAATCTGGTGGCTGGGAGTATGCTTCTAGTGAATGGCTGACCTCGCATTCGTGAGCCGCTGCAGGGTGACTGTCATCGCCCGTGGTCGGGCCGAACCCACCGCAGCCACGTCCCGGCAGCGCGACTGCAGCGCGCAGGCACTCGCGTCGGACCGACGTCCGGTGATCGGTGGGCAACTCGTGTGAACGGGTCTCCCGCGCGGTTCCGCGCGGACCGGCGAATGGTCGGCTCCCCTCTCCGGGCGGGGGGGGCGCGAGGGTGGACCGGGGCTGCTCTCGGTCTACCGAGGCGGCCGAGGGAGGCTTGAAGTGCTGCGCCGCGGGACCCAGAGAACCAACCAGAGCGCGAAAAATGAAGGGGGCAGGCCCGTTTCTTGGGCGGCTCGCGGCATCTGCTGCGTCGCGCAAGTGGGCACGTTGTCATGTCGGCAGTCCGAGCGAAGGTTTGGCGCGCGGGGGGAGGATCTTTTCCCCTGCCGTGAGCCCGCGCGGAGGGATAGCCTCACGGCCGTTGCTCTATGGCAGGGAGCATGGAAGTCCGCGGCGTGGTCAGCGGGCAGCGAACGGAGAGTCAAGAATGAGAAGCGCTTCTTTGGCGGCGATGCTGCTTGGGATGGTGGTCACGATCGCGGCGTGCTCCAGCACGCAAGACCCGGGCGGCGACGACGCCATGGGTGGGGCGGCGACGGGAGGCGGTGCGGCGACGGGCGGAGCGGCGGATGCGTGCGGCAACTCGGTCGTCGATCCTGGTGAGACCTGCGATCCCTCCAGCGGCACTCCTTGCAACACCAACTGCAACGATAACAACGGCTGCACCACCGATCTTCTGCTGGGCACCCCGCTGACCTGCGATGTCCAGTGCACGAACACCGTTCGCACCGCGTGCGAGCCCAACGACGATTGCTGCCCCGACGGGTGTGATGCCTCCGTCGACTCGGACTGCTCAGCGAGTTGTGGTGACGGCGTCCTGGACGTCAACGAGACCTGCGACCCGATCAGCACCTGTCCCACGACCTGCGACGATGGGGATGCCTGCACCACCGACCAGATGACCGGCAGCGCGGCCACCTGCAGCGCCGCGTGCAGCCACACGCCCATCACCAGCTGCGCTCCTGGCGATGGCTGCTGTCCCACCGGGTGCACCGAGACGACTGACAGCGACTGCGCGGGCGGCGGTACCGGCGGAAGCCCTCCCGTTGGTGGGAACGGACCCACCGGGGCTACCGGTGCGGGCGGCTCGACTGGTGGCGGCGGAACCGATACCGGTGGTGCGCCGACGGGTGGCGTGGGCACGGGAGGCGCCCCCGTGACGTGCGAGGAGACTGCCATCGCGGATAGCCCGAATACGCTGGCGGTCAGCGTCGATACGGCGACGGACGTCGTGGCGAAGGAAATCTTCGGCTTGCTGATGGAGGATCTCGGCAACGACGTCCGCAACGGCGTCTTCGTTGGCGCGAACTCCCCCATTCCCAACACCAACGGTGTGCGCGACGACATCACTGCGGCGTTTGCCGAGGCCGGCGTCGGAGCCATCGAGTGGCCCGGAGGCTGCGCGGCCAACTCCTACAACTGGGAGCCCAACACCAATCCCTCGAACAACATGGGGACCGACACTTTCATCGAGTTCGTGACGGCGGTGGGCGCGGAAGGTGTGCTCGTGGGGCGCGCGGGCGCGCAGTACGCGGACAGCAACCGACGATGGATCGAGTACGTCAACAACCTGGGTTATGACCTCAAATACTTCAAGATTGGCAACGAGGTCTGGGGCTGCGGTGGCAATCTCGGCCACGACTACGAGGCGTCTGGCTACGAGGCCATGTACAACGCCAACTACGAGCAGGTAGGCGGGATGGTCGACAACCTGGTGGCCGCCACGCAGGGTATCTGGAACGTCTCGACCGCCGACGACGACTGGATCAACCTGATGCTGGGCAGCATCGGGGACCGGATCGACGGGATCGAGGTCCACGACTACATCTACTACCCCGAGGAAGTGCCCTGCGTCGGATTCAGCGAGGATCAGTACTACGACATCCTCTATCTGGCAGACGAAGGGCAGTTGGGACCCCGCATCGACACGATCCGGACCATCATGGATCGGCACGACCCAGAGGAGCGGATCCAGATCATTGAGGACGAGTGGGGCGACTGGCTGCAGGACCTCGGGATCGATGGCTGGCTTCAGCAGAATACCGTAATGGACGCGCTCTCCGCCGCCATCACCCTCAACTTGTTCGTGCGGAACGCAGACCGCGTGCAGATGGCGGGACTTGCCCAGGCCGTCAACGTCATCCACTCGCTGATCCTGACCAACTCGGCCAGCGGCGGCACGGACATGGTGAAGACGCCCACGTTCTACACCTTCAAGCTGCTCAAGCCGCACCACGAGAATGGTGCCCGGTACGCGCCTGTCACGCTCTCCAGCGAGCAGATCAGCGGTGGCGGGCACACCTTCGGGGTCGTCACTGCCGCCGCGACGGTGAACACCGCCGGGCAGGTCAGCGTGAGCTTGACGAATGCCGATCTCGTGAATACTCGCGATGTCACCGTCACGCTCGAAAGCGCGGCGGCGAACTACACGGTGTCTAGCGCCCAGGTCATCACCGGTCCCGAGAAGGACAGCTTCAACGATTTCGGGCAGCCCGAGGTGGTGAACATTCAGCCGCTCGACGCCACGAACTACGACCAATGTGGAAGGAAGCTCCAAGTCACGCTGCCGACCAAGAGTGTCGTGATGATCACGCTCGACACGCAGTAGCCGCAACACCGTGAACCGAGAGCAACTGGAGGTCTCATGCGAAATGGACTGATGGCACTTCTCAGCGCGGGCGCGTTCGTCGCTGTGGCGGGCTGCGCCGACTACACGGCCGACGATGACCCGGAGGACGAAGCTCCTGCTGCCACGGGAGGCGGGGGAGCTTCGGAGGCAACCGGTGGTGGTGGCTCGGGTGCCACCGGAGGGGGCGGGGCGCCCAGCGGTGGTGCTGGCGCGGCGACCGGGGGAGACGGGACGGGGGCCACGGATGGTGGCGAATCCATCTCCCCGACCATCTCTGGCGGAGTTGTGCTCAACACGTTGACGGACGAGCAATTCACTCAGCTCTGCGACGACACCTGGGACTACTTCGGAGCCAACGTTCAGCTGGACACCATCTGCAAGTACCGAGGACTGTCATTGGCCACCTCGAGTAGTGCTCGCTCCGACGAGGAGGCGGCAGGCATCTGCACGGAACAGGTGTCCACATGCCAGACCAATCCCGATACGGCGTGGAGCGGGAACTCCGGCTGCAGCAGCATCCCCGACGACTGCACGGCGACCGTGGCGGAGTATTCGGCGTGCATTGAGGCCACCGCTGCGGCGTTCAGCGAAGCGGTCGGGGAGATGCCGCTTTGCGCCGACTTCTCGAGCGCGGCCAGCGACATGGTCTGGGCCCTGAAGGGTGCCGAACGGCTGCCAGAGTGCCTGCTCAACAACTGCTCGTCACTCTGGGCGCCGCAACCGAGTAACTTCTAGGCCTTGTGCCCGGGTGGGGGGACCGGCGCCGAGGGCCGGCCACCCACCAGCCAGATCCCAGCTATTGGACCGTGGCGCAGTCGGCGCGCGGCGGTCACTTTCGATGAGCGGTGGGAGGATGCTCACCGCTCCGCTTGTCTTGCGTCAGTGGACCTCGCGGTGGGTCCGACTCGTGCGTGCGATATCAGACGTCATGACCTGACGATGATTGCGTCTTTGATGAGATCCCGTTATGCGTCGAAGCCAATGATTTCTTGGCAGAGAGCGTTCACATCGGAAATAATTCCGCCAGCGATGATGCCCGGGACCCAGCTGGTCCAGCGCGCGCTCTGCCAGGAGCGTGCACCAACTGTTCGCCGGGACGGAGGAAGGGAAGCCATGCTGCGAAGATTGCAAGCGTTCCTCGTTTTGGGAGTGTGTGCCGTGGCCGTGCCCGCTGCGGCTCAGCCCCTGGATGACGAGCCCATGTCCGAGGACGAGCCGGCGCTCGACGATGCCGCTCCCGGGGACGTCGAGGACGAGCCCGTTGGTGAGCCGGAGAGCGAGGACGAGGAGGAGGCCGAAGCGCCGGCAGCGAAGGCTGCAGAAGCTCCGGCTGCGTCGGCGGCGGTCGAGCTGTCGCCGCAAGGGGACGCTGAGGTGTCCGTCACGTCGCCGACCGACGAGGCCCAGCGCTCGGGACTTCCCGGCGGATGGCGCATAGAGACCCACGGCTACTTCCGTGCGCCGATGGCAGTGGGGCTCAGCCATCGCCCGAATCCCGAGACCAAGGACGCAGCGACCAACACCTTCTCCGGGGAGGACCAGCTGCAGATCTCCTATGGTCCGACCCGGACCATCGACTCCAACTACTACAGCTTCGCCTACACCCGCCTCCAGGAGCAGGACTGGGCGGAGCTCACCTTCCACGCGAAGAAGGACCACGTCGACGCTGCGATCGGGTGGATGGGCTACTGGTTCCAGGGCGCTGGTTTCCGGAATCCTGACGCGGCCTGGTCTCCTGCCGTCGCCTCCCTGGCGCTCGACAGCGACCTCGAGCTGATCCCGGGCAAGACGAATCAGCCGAACATCAAGCTGACGATGGGCGCTTTCTGGCCTGGTTTCGGCTACTTCGAGAAGTACGACACCTTCACGCTGGGTCGCTTCCGCCATGTCGGCGAGCAGCTTCAGCTGTCGATCCCCGTGAATTCCGACGTCGAGGTGACCCTGACGCACGGATTCGGCACCTCCCGCGACGGCAAGTACAACTTCGCGGGCAACGCTCCCTACCAGGGGCTGGTCGGCCTGGATCTCATCCACTACGAGAACATCAGCTTCAGCTACGGCAAGACCCTGGGCCTCGGACTGCACTACAATAGCGAGTGGTCACGCGACCCCTTCCGGTGGCAGGGCGGGGAGGATGGAAAGAACTACGCCGACGTCCGGCGAGCCCACTTGACCACGGTTGGCGGCGAGGCGAGTGTCTTCATTCCGCGAGCGGGGCGGTTGTGGGTGTCGCCCTCCTACATCCATGTTCGCAATGGCTGGGCGCTGGACTGGGCGGGGACCGAGGTCATGCACTCGATTGGTGGTCGAGGCATTGCCGACAACTACCTGGTCTTCTCCAACGATCCCGGGACCAGCTCGGGGTCGGGCTCGATGGCGAACCTCGGGTTCCTCTACGAGAACACGCTCTCCAACATCAAGGGCGAGGAAGTGGGAGCCTCCCTGCCGGAGGTCACGTTCAGCGCCTTTGGGCTCTTCACCGAGGTACGGCGTGATCTTCCGGAGGGTTCCATCATCAATCAGGACGGCGTCAAGCAGTTCAAGTACGGGGCTGATCTGACGCTCCAGGCGCTGAACTGGCTTGGCGTGATGCTGCGTTACGACGAGGTCAACTACGACATGGACAACGGCGGGTATGTGTTCTCGGCCATCTCGCCGCGGGTGATCTTCTCGTCCCACTTCCTGTCCAGTGAGCGCATCTATGTCCAGTATTCGCGCTACCGCTATGGCGACAACATGACGCTCGTCGGACGCTGGCCATGGGGCACTCCGCTGGTGCCCGGCAGCGACATCGTCCAGACCAGCCGGTACGACGGGCAGAAGCCCGACATGGACGTGATCCGCATCCAGGCCAGCGTCGCCTTCTAGTTCGCGAAGGGAGAGCATGATGAGGCCCGTTTCATCTCTGGCCGTTCTGGCCCTGTTCGCCACGTCAGCTCTGATGGGTTGTGGGAGCCCGCCTCCGCCCACTCAGCCTGAGCAGCCCGCCCCGCCCACCGCGACCGCACCGGTCAGTGCGGAGGCGCCACCAACTCCAGAAGCCATCACGATGAGCGATTTCGGGACCGTCGACGGCAAGCCCGTCCAGCTGTACGTGCTGACCAACGCCAAGGGCGCGCTGATGAAGGTGACCAACTATGGCACCATCGTCACCGAGCTTCACATGCCGGATCGGGATGGCAAGTTGGCTGACATCGTGGGCGGGTACGACAACGTAGCGGCGTACGTCGAGAAGACGCCCTACTTTGGCGCCACCATTGGTCGGGTCGCGAATCGCATCACCAACGGCAAGTTCGAGCTCGAGGGCAAGACGTACCAGCTGGCCACCAATGATCCTCCCAACCACCTGCACGGTGGCAAGAAGGGCTGGGACAAGGTGGTCTGGGATGTCGTCGAGGCCAAGGAAACGGAGGAAGGTCCCAGCATCCAGTTCAAGTACCTGTCGAAGGATGGCGAAGAAGGATACCCTGGCAACGTCACGGCCCTCGTGACCTACACGCTGACCAACACCAACGAGTTCAAGGTGCTCATGGCGGCCACGACGGATCAGACGACGATCGTCAGCATGGCCCACCACAGCTACTGGAATCTCGGTGGCTACGATTCGGGGTCCATCGCCGACCACGAGCTCACACTCTACGCCGACGAGTACACTCCCGGTGTGGTGCCGAAGGGCGATGTCGTGGCTGTCAAGGGAACCCCCTTCGACTTCACGACTGCGAAGCCGATCGGAAAGGATCTGCAGTCCGTCGTCATCGAGGGCAACCCCCCGGGTTACGACCACAACTTCGTCGTGCGGGGGGACCCGCACACGCTGCGACCGGCCGCTCGCGTCAAGGACCCGAAGTCCGGTCGCGTGATGGTGGTCGAAGGGGATCAGCCGGGCGTGATGTTCTACGCTGGCCTGTTCCTCGATGGTTCGATCACCGGCAAGGGACACGCCTACCAGCGCTACGACGCCTTCTGCATGGAGACGCAGAAGCACCCGAACTCGGTCAACGTGCCGGCGTGGCGCGAAGAGGTGATTCTCAAGCCGGGCGAGACCTATCAGCACCACATGGTCCATCGGTTCACGACCGAGTGACGACGCACTGCCCGGTGGGTCACCAACCCACCAGCGAAGTCGCCCCCGGGTAGGGGCGACTTCGCCGACGATGGCGTCACAATGTGAACGCTAACATCTTCGCCGGCTGTCTGCTTGGGAGCGAGCGCGCGTGCCCGTTGCTGGCGCTACAAGCGCACGAGATCATTGCGATTCCGGGAGGGGGGGTCCTGGGCTTGTCGCTTCAGGGGCCCAATGCGGGGGAGCTGGCGGGGCTTGCGGCCGCAGTGGAGTCGCGGACGACCAGCTCGGGCGCGACCACGACTCGCGTCGGGCTGGCCTCGCCGTCGATCCGTCCCAGCAGGATGTGGAGGCACCTTCGTCCGAGCTCGGCGAAGTCCTGGCGCACGGTGGTGAGCGGCGGCGAGAAGTAGGCCGCTTCGGGGATATCGTCGAAGCCCACGACGCTCAAGTCGTGAGGCACCTGTCGCCCGGCCTCGTGCAGGCGGCGCAATAGTCCCAGCGCCATCTGGTCATTGGCCACGAGCACCGCGGTCAGATCGGGGATTTGCAGCAAGCTTTGGCCGAGCTCGTATCCGGATCGCGGCGTCCAGTCGCCACGCAGGACGGGGGGAACGGGGGCGCCGGCGGCTTCGAGCACCGACTTCCAGCCCTCGATGCGCTCCTCGGCCTCCATCCAGTCGATGGGTCCAGCGAGGTGCCAGACGGTCTGGTGTCCGAGGTTCAGCAGATGGCGAGTGGCTGCGGCAGCGCCCGCCACCTGGTCGACCGTTGCGACGGGGATGGACGCATCTGGTCCCGCCTCGACGGCCACCACTGCGAAGTCAGGCCTGATGTGGCGCAAGGCATCGACGCCGGCGCGGAGCGGGGCGATCACCGCCACCCCGGCCACACCCTGGTCCCGGAGCTGCTGGATTGCCGCCAGCACATTCGCGCGATTCAGTGACCGGAGGCTGGAGATGGTGACCGCGTATCCGGCGTCGTGGGCGGCCTGCTCGATCCCCAGCAAGGTAGAGGCTGGCCCATAGAGAGTCGTGTCGAAACTGACCACCCCCAAGGTCTTGGAGCGTCCCGTTGCGAGCGCCTGCGCCATCGAGTTGGGGCGGTAGTCCAGCTGCCGGATGGCGGCGAGGACCCGCTCGCGAGTGTCGCCACGCACGTGAGGGCTGTCGTGCAGGACTCGTGAAACCGTCTGATGCGACACGCCGGCCAACTTTGCGACATCTGCCATCACTGCGGCGCGGCGCCTCTCGGGAGCGGTCATCGTCTCTCCATTCTACCAGCCTTGACACTCTTCGTGTGAGCGTTCACACTTCCACCCTCCCGAAGGTGGTGCCAGGCTCTTCGCCACCCACCGTGCGTGCGGTCGTGGAGCCGCACGAGAATGGAATGACGAACGTGGCTGAGCACAAGATCCAGGAACTGTGGTTTCTCACCGGTAGCCAACATCTATACGGCGATGAAACGCTCAAGCAAGTCGCCCAGAACTCGCAACAGATTGCCGAGGCTCTGGACCGTTCCGGGAAGCTTCCGGCCAAGGTGGTCTGGAAGCCGGTTTTAACTGGTCCCGACGCGATTCGGGACGTGTGTCTCGCAGCGAGCGCCGCGCCAGAGTGCGTGGGTGTGATCACCTGGATGCACACTTTTTCGCCCGCGAAGATGTGGATTGCGGGGCTGACTCGTCTCCAGAAGCCGCTCGCTCACCTGCACACGCAGTTCAACCGCGAGCTGCCGTGGGGCGACATCGACATGGACTTCATGAACCTGAACCAGTCCGCCCACGGCGACCGGGAGTACGGGTTCATCGGCGCCCGCCTGCGCCTCAACCGCAAGATCGTGGTGGGTCATTGGCAGGACCCGGCGGTGAGTGACGAGCTGGCGGGCTGGGCACGCGCAGCGCTGGCGGTGGCGGAGTCGCGTCAGCTGAAGATCGCTCGCTTCGGCGGCATGAACATGCGCGAAGTGGCGGTCACCGGCGGTGACCGGGTCGAGGCGCAGATCCAGCTTGGCTGGTCGATCAACGGTTACGGGGTGGGCGACCTGGTCAACCCCATCGCCGAGGTGCCGGACGCTGCGGTTGATCAGCTCGTGAAGGAGTATGAGGACACCTACACGCTGGCGGCGACCGTCCGGCGCGGCGGTGAGCACCACGAGAGCTTGCGCTACGCGGCCCGGCAGGAGATCGCCATGCGCGGGTTCCTCGAAGCCGGTGGGTTCGGCGCCTTCACAACGACCTTCGAGGACCTGCACGGTCTCAAGCAGCTCCCCGGTTTGGCCTGCCAGCGACTGATGGCCGACGGCTACGGGTTTGGCGCCGAAGGCGACTGGAAGACCGCAGCTCTGGTTCGGCTCGGCAAGGTGATGACGGCGAGCCGCCCTGGCGGGGTGTCCTTCATGGAGGACTACACGTACCACCTGGTCGAGGGTCGAGAGCTGGTGCTCGGTGCCCACATGCTCGAGGTGTGTCCCTCCATCGCCGATGGAAAGCCGTCGCTCGAGGTGCACCCGCTGGGTATTGGTGGCAAGTCCGACCCGGCGCGACTGGTCTTCGATTCCAGTCCGGGGCCGGCTGTGAACACGACGCTCGTCGACATGGGCGGACGGATGCGCATGATCGTCGCTGAGCTGGATGTGGTGAAGCCGGAACAGGCGATGCCCAAGTTGCCCACCGCCCGCGCCGTCTGGATCCCCCGGCCAGATTTCAAGCGCGGTTGTCAGGGCTGGATCGAGGCGGGTGGAGCTCACCATGCCGCCTTCTGTCAGGCCGTCACGCCCAGCGAGTGGGAAGACTTCGCTGGGATGAGCGGGATCGAAGTGATCCGGCTCGGCGCCGATCTCGATCTGCGCGCCCTGCGCAACGAGATCCGCTGGAACGAGGTGGCGTTCAAGCTCGGGCTGTAACGCGATGCCATCGCCATATCGTGAATTGAAGGAGCGGGCCTGGTCTGCGAACCAGGAGATCCCGCGCCGCGGACTCGCCATCTACACCTTCGGCAACGTCTCTGCGCTGGACGCCGATCGTGGCGTTGTCGCCATCAAGCCGAGCGGGGTGGAGTACTCGAAGCTGACGGTGGACGACCTAGTGGTGCTCGACCTCGACGGCAAGGTCGTGGAGGGCAAGCTGCGGCCATCTTCGGACACTCCGACTCATCTCGTCCTGTACCGGGCGTGGAAGGGCATCAGCGGGGTCGTTCACACCCACTCCACCTACGCGACCGGGTGGGCGCAAGCGCGATTGCCGATTCCGATCTACGGCACCACCCACGCTGACCACCTGGCCGAGGATGTCCCTTGTACGGCGGTCATGTCCGACGATGCCGTCGAGCGGGACTACGAGGTCGAGACCGGGAATCAGATCCTGGATTGCTTTCGCAGCCGCGACCCGCTTCACACGCCCATGGTGCTGGTGGCTGGGCACGGGCCGTTCACTTGGGGTGCGACACCGGAGAAGGCCGTCTACAATGCCGCCGTACTCGAGGAGCTGGCGCGGATGGCCTTCGTCACGAGAACCTTGGATCCGGCGGCAACGCGGCTTCCGGACCGCTTGATCCGCAAGCACTTCGAGCGCAAGCACGGCAAGAACGCCTACTACGGGCAAGAGTAGCGAGCGCCACGGAAGTCCGACGCGCTCGCACCGGAATCACGGGAGGAGGATTCGGTGAACGAGACAAACGAGAGCGCGGTTGAGCTGATCCAGTCGGGAGGTGCCATCCTCGGCATCGAGTTCGGATCCACCCGGATCAAGGCCTCTCTCATCGCGCCCGACACCACCCCGTTGGCCTCGGGCTCGCACGCCTGGGAGAACCAGCTCGAAGACGGCGTCTGGACCTACGCGATGGAGGACGTCTGGAGCGGCTTGGCTGCTTGTTACGCCGCGCTGGTCGAGGATGTGCGCGTTCGCTACGGCGTCGAGCTCGGGGCAGTTGCCGCACTCGGACTGAGCGGAATGATGCACGGCTACGTTGCTCTCGACGCCCAGGGCGAGCTGCTGGTCCCGTTCCGTACCTGGCGCAACAACATCACGGGCCAGGCCTGCGCGGAGCTGACTCCGCTCCTCGACTTCGCTGTGCCGCAGCGCTGGAGCATTGCCCACCTCTACCAGTCGATTCTGGAGGAACAGGAGCACGTTCCGCGGCTTGCGCGGCTGACCACGCTGGCTGGATACGTTCACAGTAGGCTCACTGGTGAGCACCAGATGGGGGTGGGGGAGGCCTCGGGCATGTTTCCCATCGACCCCAACACGGGGGACTGGGACGCGGCCCGGGTGGCGAAGTTCGACGAGCTGATCGCCCCACGCCAGCTGGGCTTCAAGCTCCAGGAGATCCTCCCCACCGTGCTGTCGGCGGGAACTCCCGCCGGAAAGCTCACGGCCGAGGGAGCGAAGCTTCTCGACCCGACGGGTCGGCTGGCTCCGGGCGTCCCGCTCTGTCCTCCTGAGGGGGATGCTGGTACCGGCATGGTCGCCACCAATGCGGTGCGCCCCCGTTCGGGGAATGTCTCCGCGGGGACCTCCGTGTTCGCGATGATCGTCCTCGAGAAGAGCCTGTCTCGGGTGCGCGAGGAGATCGACATTGTGGTGACGCCTGCTGGCAAACCCGTCGCGATGGTTCACTCGAACAACGGGTCCTCTGACCTCGACGCGTGGATTGGCTTGTTTGGACAGGTGGCGAAGGCGCTCGGAGCCGAGCCATCGGCGGACGAGCTCTACGGCAAGTTGCTGCCGCTGGCGGTGCACGGCGAACCGGACGCCGGTGGCTTGCTGAGCATCAACTACGTTTCCGGTGAGCACATCACGGGGTTCACCGAGGGGCGGCCCCTGTTCGTGCGGAATCAGGACAGCCAGTTCACCTTAGAGAACTTCGTGCGGGCCATGTACTTCGCGTCGCTGTGCGCGATGCGGTCCGGGATGAACATCCTGACCGAGGAGGAAGGCGTGGTCATCGAGGAGATTCGAGGCCACGGCGGCTTCTTCAAGGGGGGCGATACGGGGCAGCGGATGATGGCAGCTGCACTCAACGTCCCGGTCAGTATTCCGGCAACCGCGGGCGAAGGGGGAGCCTGGGGAATGGCGGTGCTGGCTTCCTACATGCTGCGAGGCGACCCCGCGCAGTCGCTTCCCGACTACCTGGACGCTCGCATCGCGGCGAGCATCGGCAAGCCTGTCGCTCCTGAGCCCCGGGACGTGAAGGGGTTCACCGAGTACTTCGCGCGCCACCGACGAGGGCTCGAGATCGAGCGCGCGGCGGTGGAAGCGCTGGGGTGAACGCCTCGCCTTGAGGGGGGGGGCCGGCCCGGCGCCGGACCTGGCGCTCGTGCTTCGCGCACCCTCCGGCTGTCGTCCCAATGGCAATGGTTCGACGCCGCGTACCAGCGCGTTGTTCTCGTGGCATGCGGTGCTCTCCGATGGGTGCAACTGCCGCGGGCGTACGCAATCACGCCGCCCCGAGATTGCCAGGGCGGCGTGGGTAGGCGGGCGGTCCCGCCGGACGAAAGAGGTTAGCGACTACTTCTGCAACACCACCGTTCCGGTCGTGGTCGTGGTGGTGTTCGTGGCCCACTTCGCGGGGGTCATGGTCAGCTCGGTGCCTGCCACACAGAAGGAGAACACCATACCTTCCGAGGTCGTGACCGTGTTGGCGTCGACCGTGTAGGTGCCGCCGACGGCGTTCTGAACCTGTTCGATGACTCCGGTGCAGGTGCAACCGCCGGTCGCCGGATCGTCGACGCAGTCCAGAGAGTTGTAGTTCAGACCCTGGTGATACCCGAGCCCAACCATCGGACTTCCGACGCGGTCGCAGGTGGTCGTGGTTCCCGACACGTTCAGGCAGTCAGGCGAGAGCCCGATGGTCTCCGTGCCCGTCCAGGTCAGATTGTCCGTGTAGGTTCCATCGGCGTTTGCCGTCCAGGTTCCGCTCACCTCGATGGTGGTAGCGGTGACCGTGCCAATCGCGCACCCGAGCCCTTGCAGGGACACGTCCAACTCCCCTCCCAGGGACACGCACGAGTCGGACACGGTCCAGGTCCCGACGATATCGCCGCCGCAGGCCACCACGTTGTCGCACGATGCCTCGGTGCCGCCGCTGACGCCGCCGGTGGCCGCCCCGCCCGTTCCCGTTGCACCGCCGCCGCCCGTTCCCGTCGCTCCTGCACCGCCAGTGGCGGCGCCCCCAGTGGCGGCAGCGCCGATCCCACCGGTGGCCTGAGGGTTGTCATCCGAGTCGCCGGAGTCGTCACTGCAGCCCGCAAGCAACAGAGCCAGGACCATCGTGTTGGTGCTGAGAGCGATGAGATTACGCATATGATTCATTGGCTTCTCCTGCTTGAGACGCAATATCAAATCCTACTGCCCATACCCTGTGGCCTGCACGTTGGCGAAGACGGCCTCGTCGGCCGCATCGTCTGGGCGCCCGGCGGTGACGACGCCTTCGTAGAAGGTGCCCCAGGAATGATTGCTGTTGTCTCCTCCGATACCGAGGATGATGGCCCCGTTTAGCAGCAACTGCTTGGGTGTGTCACCGTCGTATGCGGTTGTTAGGCCGCCGGAGGTCGCGTTGCCGACCCGAATGGCATAGTTCGAGGGCGTGTTCTTCAGGATGCCGAACGCATAGTCGGCGTTCGAGGATGGAAGATTGTTGTTCGTCGCGCTCGACTGCCCCGAACCCCCGGCCCAGACCCCGCCCTCGAGATCGGCCATGAACCACGGGCCGGACCCGTCGCCGCGACCCCAGTAGCCAGTACCGAGCATCAGCGCTGACATGATGCCCGTTCGACCGTAGCAGTTGTCTTTCGAAGCGTTGCCAAAGTCCCAGCAACAGGCCCCACCGTGGTAGGTCCCGTCGGCCACCATGTAGATCCCTTGGGGATCGGCATCTTCGGGGAAGTCCGTGGGGTCGTTGTTTCGGTAGCCCTCGCGAGTTTCCGTGGACAGCGCGTAGACACGATGGCCCCCCACCGTCAGCATCCGCCGGTTCGCGTCGGATTCGAAGTCGTCCAGGTTGGCACTCCCGTCGTCGTAGCAACCCGCGGGAGCGACCCGGAGGTCGTTGCCCTTGCCCGACTGATCGTACAGGACCGACACGGTGCACGTTTCACTGCCACAGAATGCGTCGTGGGCGTCCGCGTCGGCGAAGCCGTTGACCATTCCGATGTCCTGAGTGGTGCCGCCCGAGCGGACCCCCGTCTTCTGGTTTGCGCCCGAGCCATCGGTCTGCATCGTTCCGCCTTTGCGGAGCTGGTAGAGGGGACCCGCGTAGGTGCTCGAGAGGCCGCGAATCATGCTGTAGGCCGCAACACAGGGAGTGCCCGCATCGCCATAGATGTCGCACGGTCCCGTGGTGCCGGGGGACGCGCCACCCGTCGCCGCGCCGCCGGTTGGAGCGCCGCCCGTGGTGCCGCCGCCCACCCCTCCGCCGCCGATGGCTGCCCCGCCGGTGGGTGCGGCGCCCCCGGTGTCGTGGCCGCCCCCGCCGCTTGGGCTACCGCCCAGACCCGCGCCACCGGTCGCGGTGCCTCCAGTTGGGGCACCGCCCGTTCCGGCGCCGCCGGTCGCCATTCCGCCCGTGGGAGTGCCCCCGGTCGTGGCGCCGCCGGTCATCGCGCCGCCGGTCATCGCACCGCCCGTGGCGCCACCGATGCCCGTCGAGGCGCCGGTGCTCGCGGCAGCCCCCACCGCGCCGGTGCCACCTGCTGCCGGTGAGTCACCGCCGCCTGGATCCGACGCACAGTTGGGCAGCAGCGCCCCAATCAGGACAGGTAGTGCGAGCGAGCCCAGGGTGAGAGATGTCGGGGTCTTCATCCGAGAAAGCTTCCAGAAACGTGGGACAACACTAGCAGTGAGGCTGCCACACCAGTCCGCTGCTGGGCAGAAGTCGTGTTTCTCCCCCCTCGCGCCCAATTTTCGTCCACTGGGGGGAGCTTCGTTGCCTCCCCGACGATCCGCCGCGGGCTCCTCACGCCGCGCTCGCCCCGGAGGGGGCGGGCGCGCGCGCGTCGAGTCGATGGCCTAGCGCCCGTATCCGGCGCCGACGATGCTTTCCTGAAGCGCGTCAATCGTCGCCCTGTCGGCGGCGCCGTTGGCCATGACGCCTTCGTAGAAGCGTCCGCCGTCACCGTCGCTGTTGTCACCGCCGATCCCGAGGATGACCGACCCCTGCTTCTGCATCGGGACGTATCCGGGCTTCTCGGGCCGGATGCCATCGTACATCTCTTTCAGCGGCCCCTGGGAGGCGTCACCCCCGTAGATGGCGAAACGTCCAGCGCCGCCGTTCTTGTCCTCGGTGTCGCCCACCACGATGGCCGAAACGAAATCGTGGACCAGCGAAGTGTTGGTCGAGATGTTGCTCCAGTTGTTGTTCTCCCAGCCGGGATACAGGCCGTTCTCGAGATCCGCCATCACCCACGGGCCGGTCCCGGAGCCCGAGCCCCAGATGACACCCATCCCGAAGTAGACCGCCTCCATGGTCCCGTTGCCGTCGTCGTTGGCGCTCGTCTCGGCGTTGCCATAATCGAAGCAGCAGCCGTCGATCAGATCCTTCGAGCTTGTGACCATGTACATGGTTTGAGGCTCGTCGTTGATGGCCGTCCCGATTCCGAACAACTTGCGGTAGCCCATTCCGGGTCGGAAGAGCATGCCGTACGCTGCGTGGCCGTTGGCCGTCACTGGCAGATCGTTGGCGTTCACCGGGTCGCCGGGGGAGGGCTTGGCGCCGCCGGGAACGGCGGGCTCGAGATCATTTCCCATTGGCGACTGGTCGTAGACCATCGTGATCTTGCAGCCGCCCGCCGAGCAGAAGCCGTCGTGCGCGGCGGCATCCGCGTAGCCGTCGACCGAGCCAACATCCAGTGTTTCTCCCTGGCAGGAGTCGGGACCCGGGTTGGCGAGACCCTTGCACAGCTGGTAGAGCGGTCCCGTGTAGCCGGGGACGACGACGCGCACCGTACTGTGCGCGGAGACACAGGGCAGACCCGCGCCCTCGAGGACCTCGCAGGGCAAGGTCGAGGGGCCGGTGGTGCCACCGCTGGCACCCGAACCGCCGGTCCCCGAGGTCGTGCCGCCGGCGCCGCCCTCTTCCACTCCGTAGTCGCCGCAAGCCACGACGACGGCACCAAGGGACATGGGGATAGACACCAACGCTATGGGCAGGATGGAGCGAAACTTCTTCATTGCGACCTTCACTAACTTCCGTTTCCTCGAGGAGTGACCAGCACACGCACTCCAGACCGTGTCGAATGCGTCTCAGCCACGCGGGTTTGAACTGAAGCATGCACGCGAGTGGACGTGGGGAAAAGGGTCGATTTTCTCCCCCCTCTTGGAAATTTTCTCGTGCGGAAAACTTCGTCGTTCGAAGTCTAGAATGTCCCTGCGGGAGCTTTTGTGGGCAGAGTGATTCTTCTGCGCACCCGGCGTGAAGAAGCCGTTCTCCGAGCGCTGGGGGGACTTTCAGTCACTTCTTGCCTACTCCGACAAGTTCGGATTGGCCGGGAGGGGTCTTCGTCTTCCTCGCACGACCGGAAATGCCCGCGAATCCGAGACATGTCCCAGGTTGCGGCCGCCAGATGGGGTGGACGTTTCGCGCTCGCGGTGTCACGGGGTTCGACAATGGCGCCCGGTCGTCTACGTTTGCACGAGTGAGGCTCCTGATGACGGCTCCCGGCCGGCTCCGGCTCTGCGCGATGTTGGGTGTGGTCGAACTGGCGGCGCTGGGGTGCGGGGAGCAGGGGCCACGTCAGAGCGAATCAGCCCCGGCGGCGGCGGGTGCTGGTGGCGCGGGCGGCGCACAGGGAGGAACCGACTCGAGTCCGCGAGGGGGCGCGCCGGGTGGTGCGCTCCCTGACGGTGGCCGCGACGGTCGGGGCCCTGCCGCTACCATCTTCGTCGACGCACGGGCGCCGGGCACTCCGCTCCAGCGCGTCTGGGAGTATCACGGATTCGACGAGGTCAACTACACCACCACTCCCGCAGGCGAGGGGCTCCTCGCGACCTTGAGCGAGTTGCACCGCGCTCCGCCTTACGTCCGCTCGCACTTCCTCCTCAACAGCGACGACGGCGAGCCGGGGCTCAAGTGGGGGTCGACCAACATCTACACGGAGGACTCCACCGGGAGTCCCCAGTACGACTTCACCACCATCGATCGCATCATGGATACGCTGATCCGGACGGGGACGCGTCCCTTCGTCGAGATTGGCTTCATGCCTCGCGATCTGTCGGTGCACCCCGATCCCTACCGCAACCTCGGCCCCACCACCCTAGACGGTGGCTGCTTCTATCCCCCCGATGACTACGACCGCTGGGGGGCCCTGATTGGCGCCTGGGTGGAGCACACCCGTCAGCGGTACGAGGCGGTGGACAGTACGTGGCAGTGGGAACTCTGGAACGAACCGGACATCGGCTACTGGCGGGGCACCTTCGAGGAGTTTGCTCGTCTGTACGACGTCACCGAGGCGGCTCTGCACCAGGTGCTGCCGCGTGCGGAGTTCGGTGGCCCTGCGGTGGCCAACGCGGGAGGGCCGTTCATGACCCAATTCCTCGAGCACTGTTCAACCGGCACGAACGCGGTCACCGGCGAGCAGGGAACGCGGCTCGACCTCATCACCTTCCACGCCAAGGGTGGCGTCATCTTCCAGGACGACCACGTGCAGATGAACCTGGCCAGCCAGCTGCGTCAGCATCAGAACGGGATGAACGCGGTGGCTGCGGTGCCGGCGTTCCGGAACACCCCGATCGTGGTGAGCGAGGCGGATCCCGACGGGTGTGCGGCGTGCCCGGCGACCTTCAACCCGGCGAACGGGTACCGCACCTCTCCCGCCTATGGCGCCTACGTCGTGGCGATGATGAAGCACTCGCTCGAACTAGCCGATCGGATTGGCGTCGCGTTGCGTGGAGTGTTGACCTGGGCGTTTCTGTTCGAGGACGCGCCCTACTTCGCCGGGTATCGGGCGCTGGAGACCAACGGCATCCACCTGCCGGTGCTCAATGCGTTCAAGCTGCTCGGACGCCTCGGCGGGGACCGCCTCCCCGCGACCAGCACGGGGGCTCTCGGGCTCGACGGGATTCTCACGATCGGCGTCCGCGACGTCCCCGACGTCGACGTGATCGCGACGCGGGAAGGGGGGAGCGTGCATGTGCTGGTCTATCACTATCACGACGATCTCGTCGCCGCCGAGCCGGCGCGCGTCTCCCTCGACGTCGCCCTCCCTCCCGACATCGTGTCGCCGGTCAGCGTCACTCACTGGCGCGTCGACGAAGCGCACGGTGACGCGCACTCGGCCTGGGTGGCGCAGGGGCGTCCGGCAGAGCCGACTGGGGAACAGCTCGAGGAGCTGCGCGATGCCATGGAGCCAGCGCAGCTGGAGCTGCCGCGCGAGGTCGAGCTCGCGGATGGAGCGTTTCATCTCGAGTTCGAGTTGCCCCGCTTCGGCCTCTCGCTCGTCACCCTGACGTCGGCCCATGTCCAGGAAGGCGCTGGGGGAGCGTCGGCAGGGGGGACATCGGGTGCGGGCGGGATTTCGGCCGAGGGAGCGAGGGGCGGTGACGCGGCGGTTGGCGGCGCTGGCGGGACGGACAACGCCGGGGCAATCAGCGGGACCGCGGGGGGGTGAGCGCGGGGCGCGGCAGGGTGGCACGGGTTGTGGCGAACCTCGTTGTCGTGCGGATTGCTCCCGCGTGAACAGCCCCCCTGCGGCTGTCCGCCACTACTGCAATCCCTGTCGGGGGGGAGCACACTTTCCCCTGCGCTTCACCCCGACGGTCGCCTACGCTGGTAGTGGGCCGCCGCCAGTGAGCGCCGCGATCGGCGATGGCTGCCCTGTTTCGCGATGGAGGCCCGATGCGTTCCGTTTCGCCAAAAGCTGCGCTGTTCTCGTTGGTCGTCTTGGCTGCTGGTTGCGGAGGGACCGACGACAGTTCATCGAAGTCCACCGGTGGTCAAGGAGCTGGGGGCGCGGCTCCCACTGGTGGCGCGGGCGGAACGGGAGGGGTGGCGAGCGGCGGTGCGAGCGGATCTGGGGGGCTGGTGACGGGCGGGACTGAGGCCGTGGGTGGCGGTGGGAGTCCCACCGGTGGCGTCGCCACCGGTGGCCTCGGAGCTGGGGGCAGCGGGGCGGCAGCGACGGGCGGGACGGCAGGCAGTGGTGGAGCGTCGACCGGTGGCGACGTGGGGACCGGCGGGGGAGCCACCGGTGGCGAGGTGGGGACCGGGGGCGATCCCGGTACCGGGGGTGACGGGACCGGTGGCGCCAGCGGGGGTGGACCCAGCGTGCCCGATCTCGTGACCTCCGGACCCGGCGACTACTGGCACACCAACGCGCCAGTGACGGCCTCCACGAGTGGCACCGCCACCGTGACGGTCGACCTGAGCACCACCCACCAGACTTGGGACGGTTTCGGCGGCACGTTCAACGAGATGGGGTGGGACGCGCTGGCCGCGGTCAGCTCCGAGATCACGCGCGCCATGACGCTGCTTTTCGACGCGCAAGAGGGCGCCAACTTCGTCTTTGGGCGCATCCCGATCGGCGCGAGCGACTATGCGATGAGCTGGTACACGCTCGCCGAGACGGCGAACGACTACGAGATGGCGAACTTCTCCATCGCGCGCGATCGCGAGATGCTCATCCCCTACATCAAGGCGGCGCTCGCCATCAAACCCGACCTGCGCCTCTGGGGGAGTCCCTGGGTCGTTCCCGACTGGATGATGAACGGTCGGGATTTGCGCAACGACCCGCAGACGCTCGAGGCCCACGCGCTCTACCTGGCCCGCTTCGTCGAGGACTACGCCGCCGAGGGACTGACGATCGAGGCGGTGCACCCACAGAACGAGCCTGGCTACGCTCGCGTCAACTGGGGGCAGTCGGTCCTCATCGACTACTTCAAGACCTATCTCGGGCCGAAGTTCGCCGAGCGCAACCTGACCGCTGAGATCTGGTGCGGGACCATGTCCCATCCGGACGATGCCAACATCGCGACTGCGGTTGCGAACGACCCCGAGTCGATGCAGTACGTCACCGGGTTCGGCCTGCAGTGGAACCACGAAGATACGGTCGCGCTCCTCGCGCCGGCGGGACCGGTCATGCAGACCGAGCACCGGTGCGGCAACTACAACTTCGAGGCCAAGTACTGGGATCGATCGCGCTACGATTCGAGCACGGCGCAGAACGATCACCTCTATGGTGAGGAAAGCTGGCAGCTGATCCGCGACTGGATCGTGGGTGGCGTGAACTCCTATCTTGCCTGGAACATGGTGCTCGACACCCAGGGTCGGAGCCTGGATGGGTGGCCGCAGAACGCGCTACTCGTGGTGAACCGCGCAGCGGGAACGCTCACGGAGACTGCCGCCTACTGGGTTTTCCGCCACTACTCCCAGTACATCGCGCCGGGGGCCATCCGGGTCGGGGTGACGGGGACCAATGATGCCGTTGCCTTCCAGAACCCCGACGGCAACGTCATCACCGAGGTCTACAACTCGGCGGACACGCCGCAGCAGACGACGGTGGGCATCGGCGGAGACTTCTACCAGTTCGAGGTCCCGGCTCACGGCTGGGCCACGCTCAAGGTTACGCCTTAGGCCGCGTCTTCGGGGGCTCACCAAACCGACCCCCGGTGGCTCGTCACGACCCGTGGCGGAGCCCGCGGGCTCCGTACAGGAGACCCACTCCAAGGAGGCTTGCCGCTGCGCGGCTCGTCGGTGGCAAGCGACCAGCGCCCGCGGAGCTTCCGACGAAGCGGGGACGAGCTGGAGTCCTCGGTTGGTGCGAGAACGCCAGCGGCAATCGGCGCCGCTTCGCGCTGTCGTTCGCGTTCCAGTAGGAGCTGTGCCACAATCCCCGATCAGGTTGGCTCCCAAATTCCAGGAGTTTGTATGCGTTACTTTCGAGCCCTGAGCCTGTTGGTCGCGGGGGCCGCGCTGGCGTGTGGTTCCGAGGATGCGACCGGTTCGAATGGTGCTGGTGGCTCGTCGGCGCTGGGTGGCGGCGGATTCATGACGGGGGGCGGAGGCACGGTGGCGGGCGGCACGTCCCCGCTCACCGGGGGGACTGGCGCTGCGTCGGCGGGGACGGGTGGGGGGGCCCTCGGCGGGAGCACCGGGGGGAGCGAGGTCTCCGGCGGAGTCCCTACTTCCGGTGGCGCCGGAACCACCGGGGGAAGCCCGAGCGGTGGCGTATCAGGTCAAACGGGAGGCGCACCCGCGGGAGGCGCTCCGGCGGGCGGCGCCACTGGGGGCGGTGGTGGCGGTGCCACCGGGGGCGAGCTGAACACCGGAGGCACCGCCACGGGAGGCGCACCTCCGACCTTCGTTTATCCCGCACCGGTGGCCCCTTGGCAGCCGAGTCAAGCATGTGTCGACCGGGCCGCCGAGGTGCTCGCTGGGCTGTCTCTGCGGCAGAAGGCGGGGCAGATGGTCCAGATCAACTCGGAGGACGCGACTCCGCCCGACGTCGCCACCTATCAGTTCGGGTCGGTGTTCAGCGGCGGTAGCGCTGATCCCGCGGGCGATGACATGCCCGCGACGTGGCGTACCTACGTGGAGAGCTTCGAGGCGCAGGCCTCGGGGTTCGGGATCCCGCTCATCTACGGCATCGATGCCGTGCACGGAAACAACAACGTCAGCGATGCCGTGATCTTCCCCCACAACATCGGACTGGGTGCGACGCGCAACCCGGCGCTGGTGCGCGAGGTCGGTCGCGTGACGGCACGGGAGATGCGTGGAACGAGCATCGACTGGACGTTTGCCCCTGCTATCTCGCCTGCGCGAGACGAGCGCTGGGGCAGGACCTTCGAGAGCTACTCGGAGGACCCGGCGCTCACCGCCGAGCTGGCGGTCGCGCTCGTCGAGGGGCTCCAGGGCACCTCCCTCGGGGGCAGCGAGTCGGTGCTCGCCTGCGCCAAGCACTTCGCGGGAGATGGCGCGACACAGGGGGGGGAGGATCAGGGCGACGCGCTGCTCGATGAGTCCGGCTTCCGCACGCTGGCCGTCGAGGTCTACCAGCCGCTCGTCAATGCCGGAGTGGGCTCGATCATGGTGTCGTATAGCAGCGTCAACGGCGCCAAGATGACCGGACACACCTACTGGTTGACGGACGTGCTGAAGGGCGAGATGGGGTTCCGCGGGTTCCTGGTCTCGGACTGGGCGGCGTCTTCCCAGTTGCCGGGTGGTGGGGTGGGGGGGCCCACCGCCACGCAGGTCGCGAGCGCCATCAATGCGGGACTCGACATGCTCATGGAGCCGTACTCGGCGCGGGAGGTCGTGGACCTCATCGAAGCGGCACCGGCGGCCGGCGGCGAGACGAACATTCCGCTTTCGCGAATTGACGATGCCGTGCTGAGGATCCTCACCGTCAAGTGCGAACTGGGCATGCTGGCGCCGGGATACAATCCCGGGGCGGACGCCCCGCTCCTGTCGGAGGTGGGTTCGAGCGCGCATCGCGACGTGGCGCGCCAAGCCGTGCGCGAGTCCCTGGTATTGCTCGAGAACGCGGCAGGGGTGCTGCCGATTCCGCCGTCGGCTCGGGTACACGTGGCGGGCTCTGGTGCGGACTCACTGCAGCGCCAGTGCGGTGGTTGGACGATCGACTGGCAAGGCTTGGGCGTCACGAGCGAGACGCGTACGCCAGGTGTCACCTCGGGCACGACCATCCTCGACGGCATCCAGGCCCTCGTCGGCGCAGGGAACGTGAGCTTCTCGTTGGATGGTGGCGGGGTACCGAGCGATGCGGACTTCGGCATCGTCGTCCTGAGCGAGGCCCCCTACGCGGAAGGCAACGGCGACGAGACGAACCTCGATCTGGACGCGCGAACCCCGGACGTGGCGGCACTGCGGGCGTTGCAGTCGTCGGGGATCCCCGTGGTCGCTGTCCTGGTCAGCGGACGGCCGCTCATCATCGAACCCTATCTTGACCTAGCGGATGCCTGGGTGGCCGCGTGGCTCCCCGGATCGGAGGGTGACGGTGTGGCGGACGTGCTGTTCGGCGTCCAGGCTCCAACCGGGCGCTTGGGCCACAGCTGGCCCCGAACGATGGCCCAGATCCCCATCAACGTGGGGGACGCCGACTACGATGCCGATCCACCACTGTTCCGGTTTGGGCATGGACTCACCTACTGAGGATGGGAGTGGGAGACCCCGGCCGTTCGCCTTTGCCGTGATCGATGGGTGAGGATCTGCCGCACGACAGGCTGACGAGGCTTCTCCGTCGGGCCGGCTGAGCTGAGCACGCCACCTGGGGTCGGCGCTGCCCGAGAATCCGCTCCCAGTGATGGTTTTCCTGGTCTGGGGGGAGAAAATCCATCCCTGCCCATCGCCAGGCGAGCGGACCACACTCGCTGCAACGAGGGTGAGGCGTCAGCGTCGCACACCACTGTCAGACCCAGCGAGAAACATGCAGCTTCAAATGGCGCTCCCTCTGCGCGGCACCCTGGTTCGTGCAGCAACCGCGGCGATTGTTCTGGCGCTCGTGGCCTGTTCCAACGACTCGGACTCGTCATCGGGGACAGGAGGCTCGACGAGCGTCACCGGTGGCGGTCCTGGAGTCGGGGGGGGAGGCCTCCCGGCAACGGGCGGCTTCCCAACGGGCGGGGTCACCTCCACTGGCGGTGCAACCGGTGGATTGCCTGTCACTGGTGGGTTGCCCGGTTCGGGTGGAGCGGTCACTGGCGGCGTGCCCGTCACTGGTGGAACGGGCGGACTGCCGGCATCGGGAGGCGCGCCACCGACCGGCGGGGGTGGGGTGACGACTGGAGGTTCTGCGGTTCTGGGCGGCAACGCGGGGACGGGCGCGATGGCCAGCGGCGGGGATCCGGGGACCGGTGGTGTGGGGGGGAGCAATGGTGGCGCCGAGGCGGGGGGCGCAGGGGGCGCTGATACGGGCTTCAGACCTTGCCCAACGACCCCAGGAAGTGCCTGCGTCATCATGCCAGTCGGAGACTCGATCACCGAGGGGTGCTGCTCTCCTCCCTGGGGAGGATACCGCATCGAGCTCTTCCGTCAGACGCTGGAGCACCAGCAGAACATCACCTTTGCTGGGACACTGACGAACGGTCCCGCAACGGTTGACAACGTGCCGTTCCCCCAACAGCACGAAGGACACGGCGGCTGGAAGATCTCGCAGATTGCCGGCATCATCGACAATGCCATCGCGGTGTCCAACCCGCACATCGTGCTGCTCAAGATTGGCACCAACGACATCAATGGCAATGACGACATCGCCAACGCCCCCACGCGTCTCGCGAACCTGATCGATCAGATCACCAACGACGTCCCATCAGCATTGCTGGTCGTTTCCGCTATCATCCCTACGACCAACGATGGCACCAACCAGCGGGTTCAGGCCTACAACGCTGCCATCCAGGTCGAAGCCGAGGCAGCCGCGGCGGAGGGCAAGCATGTGGTGTTCGTCGACAACTACGCGGTCTTCGAGCAGTACCCCGACTACAAGAGTGCGCTCATGGCAGACGGCTTGCATCCCAACAGCGCGGGCTACGCGGTGTTGGGGCAGTCGTTCTACGACGTGATCGAGTCGTTGCTCCCGGCGACGCCGTAGACGGCAACGCCCCACTCCGATGCGTTCCGACAATAGGGCGCTATGGGTGGCCCCGGATCTCCTGGTCAGAAGGCCACCGCCATGCGGAATCGCAACCCGTACAGCTCGTTCGTGAACGGGGTCGAGCTCGATTCGTAGAAGTCGAACTTGGCGTGCGATCCCACGAGCTTTGCCGTGAATTGATTCCAGAAGGAGTACTGCACCGCGATGAACTGTTGGAGTTGCTCGTTCGTGTCGTGGTCACCGTAGTGCTCACCGGGGACGGCGCTCTTGAACAGATTCTCCCACTGCGATCGCAGGACACCAACGCCGATGACGAACTTGTCGAAGGGGCGCGCGTTGAGGAACGCGCCGTAGCTGGTGACGGTATTGCTGCCTTGGATGTCGCGGTTGCCTTGGATGTCGATCAGGTCCTCGTAGCCGCGAGCGAAGCTGATGCCCCCTTCCAGCCAGGGATCGAACACACCCTGCACGGCGACACCGAAGCCGTTCTTGAAGATGCGACGTTTCTCGTCGTCGCCTTGGGGGAGCGCCACACCGTATTCGAGGCCGCCCTTCACCTTGAGGAAGCCCAGGTCGAGGACCCCGACGGGTCGCAGGTTGGTCTGGCGCAGGATGCCTTCCGTGCCCGTTCCCAGTTCGGCCAGCATCTCGAAGCGGAGGAAGTCCGTCGGATACAGGTGAAGCGCGTAGTGACCCAGCCGCCCGTCCTTGCGGTCCCAGTAGTAGGTGAGTCCATACGCCGGAACGGGCTTGGCAGCCTGCGCCTCGATAGCGGCACCGTTGCGTTCGAGCGTGTTGAGGTCGAGGCCCATGCCGTAGTGGTTGGCGATCTCCCAGCCCTGGAAGCGCCCCGCCGTGAAGTCGAAGACCTTCCACTTGCCGACTCGAACGTACAGGTCATCGGTGGAGGCGAGGTTGCTGTTTTGGATCAGCATATCGCCGTGACCCACGGCTTCCCACTGCCCCTGGGCGAACCAACCTTCCGGCGTGCTGAACGTTGGCGAGATGCGCAGCACGCCGCGCGCCTGCGTGGCGAGCCGCTTCTGGTTGGGATAGCTGTCCTCCAAGCCGGACTCGATGCGGACATAGCTGAGGTCGGTCCACACGAAACCCGACACACCGAGGCGCAGGGTCTCCTCGTCGCCCTTCGCCGGCAGGTAGGGCCACTGCATGCCATGCATCGTGGTGGCGAGGGAGCCGCCAGGAATGCCTCGCACCTTCCACGAGGGGTAGCCGGAGGCGGGGACCACCTCGAGCGTCACGCGCAGGCCCTCTCCCTCGGAGGGCTCGTCCTCGGGTGCAGACCCTGGGGGGGGCGCCGTCGAAGCGTCACCGACCGTGGCCGCGGATGCGGTCGAGGCGGCAGTGGAGCCAGACGCCTCGGCCTCCGTGGCCACCTCGGCTTCGGGCGCGGTGGGTTCCGTCTCGGCATCTGCTTCTTCCGAGAGCGCCTCGTCAGAAGTGTCCTCGACGTCCCCGGGGTTGGCCGGGGTCTCGGCGGTCGTGCCCTCGGGATCTTCGTCAACCTGGGCGAAAGCGGCCGGCGTGATGACAAGGGCTAGCGACCCGAACGCCGCTGCGTACAACGAACCAAGTCGGTTTCTCATTTCTTTCGTGCTCGGTGATGGGGCAAAGTAGAAGAAGCAGACAAATCTCAAGGCTTGCTCGTGGCGAACTCGTCGCCTGGCGAGGCTCATCCTGGGTGAGAGCCCCGCAAGCCTTCTCTCCCGGCTCAATCCGTTCGCGGGATCATCATCCATTGCCGCCAGGTCGGGTCAGTGCGACCGAACTGGGGGATCAGGGGTGGACGCTGAGAATCGCGCTCTCCGTCAACGCAGCCGCGTTGGAGCCGACCCGAAGCGTGTAGTCGCCCGGATCGATGACCCAGCTGCCGTCAGGCCCGCCCTCCCAGTGGCGCAGGTCCTGAACGCGGACCGGCAGGGTGGCAGTGACCTTGGAGCCGGCGGGTACCATGACCTTGGCGAAGCTCTTCAGCTCCTTCACGTTGCGCTCGCCAGTGATACCAGCCGGCGGGGGCGGTCCCTCGACGAAGAGCATGGCGACCTCTTCGCCATCGACGGAACCGGTGTTCTCGATGTCGACGGTCGCGTACACGACGCCGTCCTCCGGGGTGTCCACGCATGGCACCTGCAGGTTGGAGTAGGCGAACGAAGTGTAGCTCATGCCCCAGCCGAACGGGAACACGAGGTTGACGGGCGTTCCGGCGGCGACGCGACGATCGTAGTCCCGATATCCGAAGAAGTAGCCCATGGTGGTGGTGTTCTCCTGGTCCTTGAAGGGGAGCAGGTCCGCCTCGAGTGGCCAGGCCATCGGCATCTTGCCGGAGAAGTTGGCTTCCCCGTAGAGCAGGCGAGCAAGCGCGAGACCACCACGCTGACCGGCGTACCCCAGCCAGACCGTCGCCTGGTTTTGGTTGGCGTGATTCAGCCAAGGAAGGTTGACGATCCATCCCGACTCGACGACGACGATGGTCGGCTTGTTGAGCGCGAGAACGTCGTTCACGAGTTGGTTCTGTCCGCCTGGCAGATCGAGAGTCGTCCGATCGCCCTTGGCGGGGATCGCGTACTCTTCTCCCTCGTCGGCCGGTGTCAGGCCGACGACGACGACGATCACGTCTGCGGTCGCGGCATCGGCCGCGGTGGTGCCGCTGGTGACCATCGGTGCGCCATGGTTGGCGGACACTGTCTGCATGCCCGCGAAGGGACCCACGGACCTGGCAGGGTCCGCGTTCACGCGACTACTGCCACGATCACCAATCGACACGTCGGTGGCGAAGCGCAGGACGCCATCGGCCGAAGTCGGGGGCAGGCTCTCGTCGAGTGCGAAGGGTAGCTCGGCGCCGATCACCGCGATGCTGGCGGGGGTTCCGAGAGGCAGGACGGGAGCCTCGGGCGTTCCGTTGTCCAGTAGCACCGCCGACTTGATCGCGGCCTCCTCGGCCAAGTCGATGTGCTGGTCGTTGTCCACGATGGAGGCGCCTTCGAGCCGTGTGGTGCGGATTCCGAGACCCCAGGGGTCGGTCATGAGCGCGGTGTTGAATCGGAACTTCTGCTCCAGCACGCGGCGCGTGGAGGCGTTGATGTAGTTGGCCAGGTCCGGCGCGTTGGCGACTGCGCCGGCAAGCTGGCCATAGTTGAGGGTCCAGGGGACCTCGATGTCCATGCCGGCGCGGGCGGCCTCGTCGGCCTGTGCCAGCGCCGTCGAGGTCTCGATGGGGCCCTTGTCACCAGGCATCGCCCACCAGTCGGAGATCACGAGTCCCCGGTAGCCCATCCCGCCCTGTTCGTAGGGGTCGCGGAGGATGGTGGTGAGGAGGTGGGCGTTCTGCGTCGACTTCACTCCGTTGATCTTGTTGTAGGAAGCCATGATGCAGCCGACACCGCCGTCCCGGATCACCATCTCGAAGTGGCGGCCGTAGATCTCCCGCAGGGTTTGCTCTGTCATGAGAGCGTCCTGGTTGGAGCGATTCTTCTCGACGTTGTTGGCGGCGAAGTGCTTGGCACAGCCCACCACCACCTGCTGAAGACCGGCAGTGAACGCCGATGCCATGCGGCCGATGTGGTAGCTGTCTTCCCCGTAGGTTTCCTGCGTGCGGCCCCAGAACGGATGGCGCACGATGTTCATGCACGGGGCCAGCAGCATGTTGTTCTCGGATGCCGCAGTCTCGTCGCCCAGCGCGTAGCCCACGCGCCACTCCAGGTCCATGTCCCACGAGGCTGCCCGGAGCGACGGTGCTGGGAAGGCCGTCGCGTAGTTTTCGTTGTCGAGTGGGCGATTGTCCTGCCCTGCGTCGAGGTTCACACCCCGGCCGGCGTCACGATACCGGTAGCCCCGAATGTCGAGGCCAGCGGTGTCCGGTGAATCCGGGCTGCGTTCGATGTCCTGGTAGTTCGGCGAATCCGTGCGCGGTACCCCAGACATCTGGACGATCTTCTGGTCGAGAGTCATCTGACCCAGCAGCGTGTCGACCAGGGGATCCGCAGGTTCATCGTAGCGGGGAACCATGTTGTGGCCGTTGATCACGTGCTCGAGTGGCTCCCCAATGGTGCAGCCCGACCCAGTGACACTGGTGTCCGTGGAGGTAGAGGTGCCCGTTCCCACTTGCCCGCCTTCAAAGACCTGGTCCGCGTATTCCTTGAAGCTGGGGCGATGCCCGCAGCCGACCAACAGGGCGAGCGTCGCGGTGGCCGTGACCGTGGGTGCGATGCGATGGGGGTGACGCATGTCTAGCGAGCTCCCTTCTGAGGGCTTGTGAAGCTACCGTGTCCGCGGAGCGGCCAGTCTTGCCGCAGCCAGCGGATCAGATGACGACCGAGACCAATGCCCGCGTCACGAAGGGTTCGACCTTGCAGGTGGAGCTGAACGTGGCTGCGGGCCGCATTCACGTTGTCCAGGTCCCCCACTGTTGACCTTGATCAGTACAATCGTGGTCGACGAGGCGAATTTCTTCTCACTACCTTTTTGCGTTGGACGGGTGCCGAAGTCTGGCCGAGACGGGACCCAGGTCTGCGCTACGAGTCGCAGCTGCGTCCCCGACTCGAGCCCGGGCTCCCGGCGCGAAGGAGCGGCGCTGGCGAGCGAGCCTGTGCCGACGCTGCGCGACGAGAAGCGCCCGGGAGTGGGATCCGGGCTCGTTCGATTGTCTGACTAATCCGCCGGCACGCTCCAGCGCAGCGGCAACTGGCATCAGCACCACTGCCGCTCAAGTTTGCGTCCAGGTACGTTCTTCAGCGTGCGGGCGTTGACTAGCACGACGTCGAGCCCCGCAGCTTCGAGCAACTCGTACACTGGAATCCAGTAGATGTAGGTGCTCTCCATCGCGACGGATTCGACGCCTCGCTCCAGAAGCCAAGCGGCCATGCTCTGCAGCTCCGGCGTCGTCGCCACGAAGACCTCTACCTCGCGTTCTCCGTCAGCACCCTCCGGTGCGCAAACCCAGTGTTCCGTGCTTCCGACGTCGATACCTGCCACCATTGCCTGGACAGGATCGATGTGTGCCCGCTGCGCTCTTGCTTTCCGTGGTCATGGTCTTGAAGATTTCGGGCTCGGGCTCGGGCTCGGGCTCGGCGCTCCTTTGAAGACACTCCCTCTAGGAGCCTCGGCGACCAAGCGCGGGACTTCGGGTGACGTGCCCTGCGGCTGTCGCGCCGCTGCGTGCGCGGGGGTGTACTGTGGTCCGAGATGGTCCGTCTGGACGTGCCTGACGCGGTTTGGCGGTCGTGGTTGGTCGCAATACAGGCAACCGTGGAAGGACCCAATCCGGGATTCGACGGGTCCGGGATGGACGGGGCACGGAATTCCTGGGGGGGTGCACTGTCAAAGGAAAATTTGCAGGTCGATGGGGCGACTCTTCTCCCCCCCCAACTGACGATGCGAGAGGCTAACATGCCTCCCGCTTCCCGGTTCGGGGTGTCAAGACCAGCATCGGGAGTCCCTTGCGGGAAACCATTTGTCAGGAGATTGTGATGCGCAGACAGCTCGCGGGAATACTCGTGCTTGGTACTGGGATTGGCGTTTGGGCTTGCGGAAGCGAGACGGATGGCAACGAGCCAGCCTCGACCGGTGGGATGGGAGCCGCGATGACGGGGGGCGCGGTAGGAACGGGTTCCCTGCCGGGTACCGGCGGCCTCCCCACGGGTGGTCTCTCTGGCGTCGGTGGGTTCGCTACCGGCGGAGCGAACCCGACTGGCGGAGCGAACCCCATGGGTGGAGCGAACCCGACTGGCGGAGCGAACCCGACTGGCGGAGCGAACCCGACTGGCGGAGCGA